>NZ_CAUSQT010000026.1:0-25782 GCF_963534045.1 uncultured Veillonella sp.
CCGCTCAATTGATGGGTAAAGATAATGGCTATGCTATTCTTCGTTTACCATCTGGCGAAATGCGCCGCGTACGTCAAGAATGCCGTGCAACTGTAGGTGTTGTAGGCAACGCTGAACACAGCAACCTAGTAATTGGTAAAGCTGGTCGTCATCGTTGGATGGGCGTTCGTCCTGGTAACCGTGGTGTTGTAATGAACCCTTGTGACCATCCACATGGTGGTGGTGAAGGTAAATCTCCTGTTGGTCGTAAACATCCTGTTACACCTTGGGGCAAACCAGCACATGGTGTTAAAACTCGCGACAAGAAAAAAGCTTCTAACAGCTTAATCATTAAACGTCGTACAAAATAGGATAAAGGAAAGGAGATAAAATAGTGTCCAGATCTATTAAAAAAGGCCCTTTCGTAGCAGATCATTTGCTTAAGAAAGTTGATGCTTTAAACGAAACTAACGAAAAGAAAGTTGTAAAAACCTGGTCCCGTGCCTCTACTATTATCCCTAGTTTTGTAGGCCACACAATTGCTGTGCATGATGGTCGCAAACATGTACCTGTATTCATTACAGAAGATATGGTAGGTCATAAATTAGGTGAATTCGCTCCTACACGTACTTTCAAAGGTCACGGTAAGGACGAAAAATCTACAGGCAAAAAATAGGAGGAATAATTAATGGAAGCAAAAGCAATCGCTAGACATATCCGAATCGCGCCTCGTAAAATCCGTATCGTTGCTGATTTAGTGCGCGGTAAAAACATCGGCGAGGCATTTGCCATCTTGAAGTTCACTCCGAAAGTTGGCGCTGATGTAGTCGAAAAAGTTATGCGTTCCGCAATCGCAAATGCAGAACACAATTTTGATATGAATGTGGATAACTTGTATGTATCCGAGATCTTCGTTGATCAAGGTCCTACATTGAAACGTATTCATCCTCGTTCCCGTGGACAAGCTTTCAAAATTTTGAAACGCACTAGCCACGTAACAGTAGTAGTTAAAGAAAGAGCTTAAGAAGGAGGGAAACAGAGTGGGTCAAAAAGTTAATCCACACGGTTTGCGTGTCGGTATCGTAAAAGATTGGGACGCAAAGTGGTATGCAGAAAAAGATTTCGCTGCTAATCTTCATGAAGACGTAAAAATTCGTAACTTCTTGAAAGAAACCCTTTTCATTGCTGGTATTTCCCGCATTGAAATCGAGCGTACAAATAAACGTATTAAATTGACTATCCACACTGCAAAACCAGGTATGGTTATCGGTCGTGGTGGTGCTGGTATCGAAGATATCAAAAAAGCAATGACTCGTTTCACTGATAAACAAGTTGACGTAAACATTGCAGAAATTAAACAAGCAGACATGGACGCAGTTCTTGTTGCAGAAAACATTGCTGGTCAATTGGAACGCCGTATCGGTTTCCGTCGTGCAATGAAACAAGCTGTTGGTCGTACAATGCGCTTAGGTGCAAAAGGTATCAAAATCATGGTTAGCGGTCGTCTTGGTGGCGCTGAAATCGCTCGTAGCGAATCCTACCGTGAAGGTTCCATTCCATTGCACACACTTCGTGCAAACATCGACTACGGTACTGCTGAAGCTCATACAACTTATGGTTGTATCGGCATTAAAGTATGGATTTACAAAGGTGAAGTTTTGCCAGAAGCAAAACAACCTGCTAAGAAGGAAGAAGGTGGCAAGTAATGCTTATTCCAAAGCGTGTAAAACATCGTAAGCAATTCCGCGGCCGTATGAAAGGTCGTGCTATGCGCGGTAATACAGTGTCTCATGGTGAGTTCGGCTTGGTAGCATGCGAACCATCTTGGATCACAAACCGTCAAATCGAAGCTGCTCGTATTGCTATGACTCGTTATATCAAACGTGGCGGTCAAGTATGGATTAAAATTTTCCCTGACAAACCAATCACAGCTAAACCAGCTGGTACTCGTATGGGTTCCGGTAAAGGTTCTCCTGAATACTGGGTAGCAGTAGTTAAACCAGGTCGTGTAATGTTTGAAATGGACGGTGTGCCAGAAGCTGTAGCTCGTGAAGCTATGCGTCTTGCAAGCCATAAACTTCCAATCAAATGCAAATTTGTTGTTAAGGGTAAAGAATTGGGTGGTGACGTAAATGAAGGTTAATGACATTCGCAATATGAGCGCTGCCGAAATGGAACAAAAAGTTTCCGGTCTTAAGGAAGAGTTATTTAACCTCCGTTTTCAGCTTGCAACAGGTCAATTAGAGAATCCTATGCGCATTCGTGAAGTTAAGAAGACAATCGCTCGTATTAAAACTGTACAACGTGAAGTTGAACTTAAATCTGAAAACGCATAATGACAGATTTGTTAAAGTTTGAAAAGGAGGCTTAAAATCGTGGCAGAAGAAAGAAACGTACGTAAAGTCCGCGTAGGTAAAGTTGTTAGCGACAAAATGGAAAAAACTGTTGTTGTTGCTGTAGAACGTAAAGTACCTCACGCATTATATAATAAGCCAATGGTTAGCAATAAACGCTTCAAAGCTCATGATGAAAATAATGAGTGCCGCATTGGTGATACAGTTAAAATTGTAGAAACTCGTCCACTTTCTAAAGATAAATGTTGGAGAGTTGTTGAAATTCTTGAAAGACAAAAATAAGAGTGATGTAAGGAGGAATAGACGATGATCCAGCAACAAACAATTTTGAATGTTGCCGACAACACTGGTGCAAAACGTATTATGTGCATCCAAGTCATGGGCGGTTCTTATCGCAAATTCGGCAATATCGGTGACGTAATCGTTGCTTCTGTAAAAGATGCATCACCCGGTGGCGTTGTCAAGAAAGGCGACGTAGTCAAAGCTGTTATTGTTCGTTCTAAAAAAGGTATCCGCCGTCAAGACGGTTCCTATATCCGTTTCGATGAAAACGCAGCAGTAGTAATTAAAGACGATAAAACCCCTCGTGGTACTCGTATTTTCGGACCTGTAGCTAGAGAACTTCGTGAAAAAGACTTCATGAAAATCGTTTCCTTAGCTCCAGAAGTATTATAAGAAGGAGGAACGCAGCATATGGCTAAATTACAAATCAAAAAAGGCGATACAGTTGTTGTTATCTCCGGTAAAGATAAAGGTAAGCAAGGTACAGTAATTGCTACTGAACCTAAAAAAGAACGCGTATTTGTTGAAGGCGTAAACACTGTAAAACGTCACACAAAACCTTCTCAAGCTAACCCACAAGGCGGCATCGTTACTAAAGAAGCTGGTATCCATGTTTCTAACGTAATGATCGTTGACCCAGAAACTAAAACAGCTACTCGTATCAAAAAAGTTGAAGGTAAAGACGGTAAATTCGTTCGTGCAACTGTTAAATCCGGTACAGTACTTAAATAATCAGGAAAGGAGGAGCTACATAAATGTCTCGTTTATTTGAACAATACAACTCTGAAATTAAAAAGAGTATGCAAGAAAAATTCCAATACGGCAACGTAATGGAAATTCCTAAATTGGAAAAAATCGTTATCAACATCGGCGTTGGCGATGCTGTAGGCAATGCAAAAGCTTTAGAAGCTGCAGTTAATGACTTAACAATTATTGCTGGTCAAAAACCTGTAATCACAAAAGCTAAAAAATCTATTGCGAACTTTAAAGTTCGTGAAGGCATGGCGTTGGGTACAAAAGTTACTCTTCGTGGCGAACGCATGTATGAATTCCTTGATAAATTGATCAATGCGGCATTACCTCGTGTACGTGACTTCCGCGGTATCAGCGCAACTGCATTTGATGGCCGTGGTAACTACGCTTTGGGTCTTAAAGAACAGCTCATCTTCCCTGAAATCGAATATGATCAGGTAGAACGCGTTACTGGTATGGATATCATCGTAGTAACAAGTGCTAAAACAGATGAAGAAGCTCGTGAATTGTTGACTCAATTCGGTATGCCTTTTGAAAAATAATAGGAGGAACATATAGATGGCTAAAAAATCTATGATTGAACGCGAAAAGAAACGCGCTAAAATCGTTGAAAAATATGCAGCTAAACGTGCGGCGCTTAAAGCAGCAGGTGATTATGAAGGCTTGTCCAAATTACCAGCTAATGCATCCCCAACACGTTTGCACAATCGTTGCAACTTAACTGGTCGTCCTCACGGCTATATGCGTAAATTCGGTATCAGCCGTATTGCGTTCCGTGAATTGGCGTACAAAGGACAAATTCCTGGTGTTAAAAAAGCCAGCTGGTAATATTAGACGAGAGGAGGTTTTTAGATTATGGTAATGACCGATCCTATCGCGGATATGCTTACGCGCATCCGTAATGCAAATGCTGCACTTCACGAAACGGTAAACATTCCTGCATCTAGAATGAAAGCAGCAGTTCTTGAAATCCTTTTACAAGAAGGTTTCGTAAAGAACGTTGAAAAAGAAGAAAACACTTTAAAAGTAACTTTGAAATATGGTTCCAATAACGAAAAAGTTATTACAGGAATTAAACGTATTTCCAAACCAGGTTTACGTGTTTACGCGAAAAAGGAAGAACTTCCTCGTGTACTTGGTGGTTTGGGTATCGCAGTTATTTCTACATCCAAAGGCGTTATGAGCGACAAACAAGCTCGTAAAGAAGGTCTTGGTGGCGAAGTAATCGCATACGTTTGGTAATAGTAGCAATAGGAGGTAGAAATAATGTCACGTATCGGTAGAATGCCTATCGAGATTCCTGCAGGCGTTACTGTTACATATGATAACCATCATATGAACGTAAAAGGTCCTAAAGGTGAATTATCTCGCGATTTGCATCCAGATATGATCATCACTGTAGAAGGTAACACAATCACAGTAGCTCGTCCTTCCGAAGATAAAGCTCATCGTGCCCTTCACGGTTTGACTCGCGCTCTTGTTGCTAATATGGTAACAGGCGTAGCAGAAGGATTTACAAAAACTCTTGAAATCAACGGTGTTGGTTACAGAGCGGCTAAACAAGGCAATAAATTAGCTCTTACACTTGGCTTCTCTCATCCGGTAGAGATGGAAGCTCCAGCTGGTATTACAATTGAAGTTCCAGCTCCTAACAAAATCGTTGTGTCTGGTGCAGACAAAGAAGTTGTAGGTGCAGTAGCAGCTGATATCCGTAAATGGAGAAAACCAGAACCTTACAAAGGTAAAGGTATCCGCTATGAAGGCGAAGTTGTTCGTCGTAAAGCTGGTAAAGCTGGTGCAAAAGGTAAATAGTAATATCATCTATATGAATGAAAGGAGTGAATATCTTGCCTCGTAAATCTAGTAGAAACATCGCTCGAGCAAAACGTCATCTTCGTATTCGCCGCCATATTTCTGGTACGGCAACTTGTCCACGTTTGAACGTATATCGCAGCTTGAGCAACATTTACGCTCAAGTTATCGATGACGTAGCAGGTACAACATTAGTAGCTGCTAGCTCTTTAGATAAAGATTTAAACTTATCCTATGGTGGTAACATTGCTGCTGCTAAAGCTGTTGGTGAAGCAGTTGCTAAAAAAGCTATCGCTAAAGGTATTGACACTGTAGTGTTTGACCGTGGTGGTTACATTTATCACGGCCGCGTAGCAGCCCTTGCAGAAGGTGCTCGTGAAGCAGGCTTAAAATTCTAAGAAGGAGGAACTATAGACATGGCGAGAATTGACTACACCAGTCTTGATCTTAAAGAAAGAGTAGTATTCATCAACCGCGTAGCCAAAGTAGTTAAAGGCGGTCGTCGTTTTTCCTTCAGCGCACTTGTAGTTGTTGGTGATGGCAACGGTTATGTAGGCGTTGGCTTAGGTAAAGCTGCGGAAGTACCTGAAGCTATCCGCAAAGGTATCGATGATGCTAAGAAAAATATTGTAAACGTAGCAATTAAAAATGGTACAATCCCTCACACTGTAACAGGTGTATTCGGCGCAGGCCGCGTATTCTTGAAACCAGCTGCTGAAGGTACTGGCGTTATCGCTGGTGGCCCTGTTCGTGCCGTATTGGAATTAGTTGGTGTTCGTAACATCTTAACTAAATCTTTGGGCTCTTCTAACCCTAACAATATGGTTCGTGCTACTATTGAAGGTTTGAAAGATTTGAAACGTGCTAGCGAAGTTGCTGAACTTCGCGGTAAATCCGTTGAAGAAATCTATAACGCGTAATAAGGAGACAAGAAATGGCACAAGTTAAAGTAACATTAACAAGAAGCTTAATCGGTCGTCCTGAAGATCAACGCGCGACAGTTAAAGCTTTGGGCTTGAAAAAAACTAATTCTCAAGTCGTAAAAGAAGTAACACCTCAAATTCAAGGTATGCTTCACAAAGTTAGACATTTAGTAAAAGTTGAAGAAGTTTAATACTGATAAGGAGGTGCACTGAATGAAACTTCATGAATTACAACCAGCAGCTGGTTCCAAAAAAACTCGTACTCGTGTAGGCCGTGGTTTAGGTTCTGGCTTGGGTAAAACATCTGGTCGTGGTCAAAAAGGTCAAAACTCCCGTTCTGGCGGTGGCGTTCGCTCCGGTTTTGAAGGCGGCCAAATGCCTCTTTATCGTCGTTTACCAAAACGTGGTTTCAACAACGTTTTTGCTAAACAATATGCTGAAGTTAACGTAGAACAATTGAACCGTTTTGAAGACGGTGCAACAGTTGATCCAGTAGCTCTTATTGAAGCTGGTATTTTGAAAAACGTACGCGATGGCATCCGCATCTTAGGTAATGGTTCTTTGGAAACTAAAAACCTAACTGTTATTGCTAACGGCTTCACTAAATCTGCTGAAGAAAAAATCACAGCAGCAGGCGGAAAAGTAGAGGTGATCTAGTTTGCTAGATAGCCTCTCGAACATCTTTAAGATTACCGAGTTGCGTAATAAGATTTTGTACACATTGATGATGTTTGCCGTGTTTAGAGCCGGCATTCACATCCCTGTACCTGGTGTAGATGCATCTGTAATTGAATCTTTGTTTACATCCGGTAACCTATTCGGTCTATTAGACTTGTTTGCTGGTGGTGCGCTAAGTAAGTTCTCTATCTTTGCAATGAGTATTACACCTTACATTAATGCTTCCATCATCATGCAACTACTTCAAGCTGTAGTTCCACAGTTTGAAGCGTGGAGTAAAGATGGTGAAGAGGGCCGTAAAAAAATTGCGAAGGTAACTCGTTATGGTACGGTTGTTTTAGGTTTTGTCCAAGCCTTTGGCATGGCGTTTGCACTACGTGCAAATTCCGCTCTCGTAAATAATGATATCCTTAGTGTATTTGTTGTAGCTATCATCCTAACAGCAGGCACATGCTTATTGATGTGGATTGGCGAACAAATCACAGCATATGGCATTGGTAATGGTATTTCCTTGATTATCTTTGCTGGTATCGTAGCTCGTTTACCAGATGGTCTTCAAACCATTTACCAATATATACAAACTGGAACAATTAACATGTTCCAAGCATTCTTATTTGCTGTAATTGCAATTGCAATGATTGCTGTTGTAGTAGCAGTTACGCAAGGCCAACGTCGTATTCCGATTCAATATGCTAAACGCGTAGTAGGTCGTAAAATGTACGGTGGTCACTCTACATTCTTGCCGTTGAAAGTCAATCAGGCAGGTGTAATTCCAATTATCTTTGCGTCATCTGTGTTGATGTTCCCTGTAACGATTGCGCAATTTATTGAAAACGATTTCGTTCATAAAATTGCGGATTTATTCACATGGGGAACGCCGTTACAAACGGCATTGTATGCAATATTGATTTTTATCTTTACATACTTCTATACTGCAATCTCTATCAACATTACAGATATGGCAGATAATATGAAAAAATACGGTGGTTTTATCCCTGGTATCCGTGCGGGTAAACCTACTGCTGATTATGTGGATAACGTGATGACCAAGATTACATTGGCTGGTGCTGTATTCTTAGCTATCGTCGCTATCATACCGAATTTCCTCGGTACGATTACAGGCGTGCAAGGCGTATACTTTGGTGGTACAGCTCTCTTGATCGTTGTAGGTGTAGCACTTGATACAATGCAACAAATTGAGTCACTTATGGTAACACGCCACTATAAGGGCTTTGTAAAATAGGAGGGAAACAGAATGTATATTTTATTAATGGGACCTCCTGGTGCTGGTAAAGGCACACAGGCAGCTCGACTTATTGAAAAATACGGTATTCCCCAAATTTCAACAGGTGATATGTTCCGCGCTGCGATTAAGAACGAAACACCTCTTGGAGTTGAGGCTAAGAAATATATCGATGCTGGTCAATTGGTACCAGACAGTGTAACTGTTGGTATCGTACGTGATCGCTTGGTTAAAGATGACTGCAAATCTGGATTTATTCTTGATGGATTCCCAAGAACTACAGCGCAAGCTGTATCCTTGGATGCAATCTTAAAAGAATTAGGAATTTCTTTGGACGCTGTGCTTAACTTAAATGTTCCTTCTGAAGAACTTGTTAAACGCATTAGTGAACGAGCAGTTCTTGAAAATCGTGCTGATGATAACCCTGAAACAGTACAGAAACGTCTAGCTGTGTACGAAGAATCTACTAAACCATTAATTGATTACTATCGTAATAGCGGTTTGTATCAAGAAATTAATGGTTTACAAGATGTAGACGCAGTATTTGCTGACATCATTAAGGCGTTGGAGAAATAATCCATGATTATTTTGAAATCGCCCCATGAAATTGAATGTATCCGCAAGGCAAGCAAGCTTACAGCAGACACGTTGTCCTTGTTAGTAGAAAAGGCTAAACCTGGCATCACGACGCTTGAGTTAGATACAATTGCCGAAGAATATATTCGCAGCCACGGTGGTATACCAAGTTGTAAAGGGTACTATGGGTTCCCTGCTACAATCTGTGCTTCTATCAATGAAGAAGTTGTTCATGGTATTCCGAGCGCTAAGCGTAAGCTTAAAAACGGTGATGTCCTCAGTATTGATCTTGTAGCATCTATTGATGGATATCACGGCGATTCGGCTGTGACAATTCCAATTGGTCATGTCAAACCAGATGTGATGAAATTGTTAAAAGTAACAGAGGAAAGTCTGTTCAAGGGAATCGAACAAGTGAAAGTTGGCAACCATATCGGTGCTATCGGTCACGCTGTTCAAACGTATTGTGAGAAACATGGTTACGGTGTCGTTCGCGACTTCGTTGGTCATGGTTTAGGCCGTGAAATGCATGAAGATCCACAAATTCCAAACTATGGTAATCCGGACCACGGTCCTGTGATGAAACCAGGTATGGTATTGTGTATTGAACCAATGATTACATTAGGTTCCTATAAAGTTCGTGTGTTGGGTGATGACTGGACGGCAGTTACCATTGATGGTAAACCAGCTGCTCATTTCGAACATACAGTGGTTGTTACAGAAAACGGCCCTGAAATATTAACCATGCGTGATGAACCGCGGTTAATTAAATAAACAGGTAACCGGAGGAAAAAATATGTCAAAAGAAGACGTTATTGAGGTGGAAGGTACGGTAGTAGAAGCATTACCTAATGCTATGTTCCAAGTAGAATTGGAAAATGGTCATGTGGTATTAGCTCACGTGTCAGGTAAAATGCGTATGAATTTTATCCGTATTCTTCCTGGTGATAAAGTTACTATGGAACTGACACCATATGACTTAAATCGTGGTCGCATCACCTATCGCTTTAAATAAGCATAGGGTCCACAAAGGAGGTACTAATGAAGGTTCAACCATCAGTTAAAAAGATATGCGAAAAATGTAAAATCATTAAACGCAAAGGCCGCGTAATGGTTATTTGCGAAAATCCAAAACATAAACAAAAACAAGGATAATCTGATAGGAGGTGGAGATTTAAATGGCACGTATCGCCGGTGTAGATTTACCTCGTGATAAACGAGTGGAAATTGGTTTAACTTATATTTATGGTATTGGTCCTACTTTAGCAGACGAAATTCTAGCTAAAACTGGTATCAATCCTGACACACGTGTTCGCGATCTTTCTGAAGATGAAGTAGCGAAAATTCGTGAAGTGTTAGATGCTGATTATAAAGTAGAAGGTGACCTTCGTCGTGAAGAAGCACTTAACATTAAACGCTTGATTGAAATCAACTCCTATCGAGGCAAACGTCATCGTATGGGTTTACCACTTCGTGGTCAACGTACTAAAACGAATGCACGTACTCGCAAAGGTCCTAGAAAAGCAATTGCTGGTAAAAAGAAATAAGATAAAGGAGGGATAAAGCGTGGCTAAAAAAGTTGTTAGAACTAAAAGAAAAGAAAAGAAACATATTGAATCCGGTGCGGCTCATATTCGTTCTACATTCAATAACACTATCGTAACTTTGACAGATACAAACGGTAATGCGTTGTCTTGGGCTTCCGCTGGTGGCTTGGGCTTCCGTGGTTCCCGTAAATCCACTCCATTCGCTGCTCAAATGGCTGCTGAACAAGCTGCTAAAGCTGCAATGGAACATGGTCTTCGCACTGTTGAAGTATTTGTAAAAGGTCCTGGATCCGGCCGTGAAGCTGCAATCCGTGCTTTACAAGCTGCAGGTCTTGAAGTTACTTCCATTAAAGACGTAACTCCAATTCCTCACAATGGTTGTCGCCCTCCAAAACGCCGTCGTGTATAATATATAGACGGCCGTTTTGACGGCCGTGCTATAATTAAACTAAGAACGTGTGTTATATAGGAGGATGTTCCTGATGAGCGAAGAAAAGAAACTTAAAATCGAGAAAGTGGACATTGCCGAAGGCGGTCGCTATGGTAAATTCGTATGCGAACCATTAGATCGTGGCTATGGTATCACTCTCGGTAATAGCTTGCGCAGAATTTTGCTTTCATCCTTGGATGGGGCAGCTATCACCTCTATCAAAATTGATGGGGTTCTTCATGAATTCTCTACTATTCCTGGTATCCGCGAAGATGTTACGGATATCATCCTTAACTTAAAGCAATTGTGCATTAAGCTTGAAGAAGATGCAGAATGGCCATTGGAAGTTCACTTTGATTTCCAAAAGGATGGTGTATTAACAGCTGCTGATTTGGCTGAACAACTTCCACCAGAAGTAGAAGTATTGAATCCAGAGCTCGTGATTGCGACAATGGATGAAACAGCTCATTTAGTAATGGACGTAGTAATCGAACGTGGTAAGGGCTATGTTCCTTCTACTAAGAATAAAAAGGATACAGATGTTATCGGTTGTATTCCAATCGATTCCATCTTCTCCCCAATTCTTCGTGCTAAATACGAAGTGAGTGATGTTCGCGTAGGTAATGAAATGGACTTCGACAAACTTACATTAGAAGTTTGGACTGATGGTTCCATTACCGCTGCTGATGCAGTGGCAAAATCTGCTGCCATTATGATTGGTTATTTAGGGAACTTCACTAAATTAGCGCACTCTACAAGTGTTGTTGAATTAGACGATCAAAATCTTGAAGGTGATGTAGTTGATCCTACTCCTCAAGATGTTCAAGAAGATGACGGCCCAGCTAAGATTTCCATCGATGAATTGGAACTCTCTGTTCGTGCGTACAACTGCTTGAAACGTGCTGGTATCAACACAATTGCAGATTTGCTAGACAAAACCATTGATGACTTAGGAAAAGTTCGCAACTTAGGTAAAAAATCTATCGACGAAATCGCTGAAAAACTCAGCAACCACCCAGGTGGATTTAGTCTTAAGCAAAAAGGCGAATAAGGAGGAAGACGAATGTACAGAAAATTAGGCCGCGATAGCTCCGCTCGTAAAGCGTTGTTCCGTAGCATGTTAACATCTTTCTTCCAATATGAGCGTATCGAAACTACTGAAGCTAAAGCGAAAGAACTTCGCTCTTTAGCTGATCAAATGGTAACTTTGGCTAAACGTGGTGATCTTCATGCACGTCGCCAAGTTCTTGCATACCTCATGGATGAAAGCGTAGTAAAAAAATTGTTTGATACAATTGCTCCAAAATATGCAGACCGTCAAGGTGGTTACACTCGTGTAATCAAAACTGGTCTTCGCAAAGGTGACGCTGCACCTTGCGCTATTATCGAGTTAGTTTAATCAAACTCATACGGTGTTGTAACTTCGGTTGCAACACCGTTTTTTTATTGTCAATTTTATGGTACAATCGACTAGTACAAATATCGTTATATAGTAGCAGTTATCGTAGTGGTTGAAGATTAATTGTTAACTTTCACATAAAACGAAATTGACTAGAAAGATACGAGGCTATTCATGAAATCAAACGAAACAATGATTGAGGTCAATCATTTAAGCCATTTATATGTTGATGAAAATGGTAATGACGTGCGTGCCCTAGATGATGTGAGTCTTACCATACGGCGCGGCGAATTTGTAGCCATTATAGGTACTAACGGCAGTGGTAAAAGTACATTGGCTAAGCATTTTAATGTGTTATTGCAACCTACAGGGGGAAATGTTACCGTATGTGGTTTTGACACATTAGATGATGAACATATCTGGAATATTCGCCAACATGTGGGCATGGTATTCCAAAATCCAGATAATCAAATCGTAGCAGCTGTGGTAGAAGAGGATGTAGCATTTGGTCCAGAAAATTTGGGCGTACCTAGTGCTGAAATTCGTAAACGTGTTGATGATGCTTTGGCTGCAGTAAACATGACCGAATATGCGGAACATGGTCCACATTTACTATCTGGAGGTCAAAAGCAACGGATTGCCATTGCCGGTGTACTTGCTATGAAACCAGATTGTATCGTATTAGATGAACCTACTGCTATGTTGGATCCAAAAGGGCGTTTAGAGGTTCTTGAAACAATTCATAGACTCAATAAAGAAGAAGGTATTACCATTGTAATCATTACCCATTTTATGGAGGAAGCGGTAACCGCAGACCGTGTTGTGGTTATGAAAAATGGCGTTAAATTACAAGAGGGAACACCGCGTGAAATCTTTACTCAAGTGGATACGCTAAAAGATTTGGGCTTAGACGTACCTGTTGCAGCTGAGGTTGCATCGAAACTCATTCAAAAGGGCGTAGATATCCCTAATGATATCATTACTAATGATGAACTTGGTGATGCATTAACGACGTACTATGCGAAGGAGGCACACTGATGGCTATTGTATTAGATAATATTACCTATACCTATGGTGTGGGTACTCCTTTTGAGAAAACAGCGTTGAAGGGCATCTCGGTGACCATTGAAAATGGTGAGTTTCTCGGCATTATTGGACATACTGGATCGGGTAAATCCACATTTGTGCAACATCTCAACGGTTTGTTGCATCCTACGACGGGTAAAGTGACGGTCAATGGTGTGGACGTAAGTGAAAAAACTGATGAAGCTAAACATATGCGTCATAAGGTAGGCATGGTATTCCAATATCCTGAACATCAACTTTTCGAGGAAACGATTGCCGAAGACATTGCATTTGGGCCAAAAAACTTAGGCCTTGATGAAGAAGAGGTAGACCGTCGAGTGCGTGAAGCTATGGCCTTTGTAGGTCTGGATTATGATATCTATGCTGAACGTTCTCCATTTCATTTATCTGGCGGTCAAATGCGCCGTGTTGCCATAGCTGGTGTAGTGGCGATGGAACCGGATTATCTTGTACTCGATGAACCTTCTGCAGGCCTTGATCCATTTGGGCGTGAAGAAATCTTTGATGAAATTATTAAACTACATAAGGAAAAGGATGTAACAGTCATCCTCGTATCTCATAATATGGAAGATATTTCACGCATGGCGAATCGTCTCATTGTATTAGATAAGGGTCAGATTGTACTGGATGGTAAACCGTTAGATATCTTTAATCATCATCGCCATGTATTACAACAGGTTGGCGTAGATGTGCCACCTGTGTCCGTATTGATCGAATCATTGCGAAACCGAGGCCTTGATGTATCAAACGAAGTGTTAACCGTAGATGATGCTGTACAAGCTATTCTAGAAGGAGGTCAACATGTTAAATAATATTACAATTGGCCAATTCTTCCCTGGTAACTCGTTATTACATCGCATGGATCCACGGGCAAAAATTATAGGCACTACTATTTTCGTTGTTGCCATATTTTTGGCTAATACACCATTGGCGTATGGCATTGTGGCGGCTTTCACCATTGGAGCCATGCTATTATCTCGTCTGCCATTACGTTTGATGTGGAATGCGATAAAACCATTATGGATTATCATTGTATTCACGATGGGGATTCATATTTTTACAACTCCTGGTAATAGCATCATCTCCTATGGCATCATTAATATTACGGATAATGGACTTGCTATGGGCTTACAAATGGCGGCACGATTAGTATTCTTAATCTTATTCTCGTCATTGCTAACCTATACGACATCACCTATACGGCTGACAGATGGCATTGAACATTTACTAAATCCATTCCGCCGCATCGGTGTGCCGGCTCATGAACTAGCTATGATGATGACCATTGCATTGCGTTTTATTCCTACCTTGCTTGATGAAACGGATCGTATTATGAAAGCTCAATCGGCTCGTGGTGCTGATTTTGTAACAGGTTCGATTATTCAGCGAGCTAAAAATATGGTACCTCTCTTAGTGCCATTATTTATTAGTGCATTCCGCCGTGCTGATGAATTGGCTATCGCTATGGAAGCACGTTGCTATCGCGGCGGTGTTAATCGTACGCGTATGAAAGAACTCAGCATTACATGGGTTGATTATGTAGGCTTGGGAGCCGTCTTTATTGTAACGGCTATCTTATTAATCCTATGGTGGTTAGGATAATGCGGAATATACGATTAATTGTGGCCTATGATGGTACTGATTTAGCGGGGTATCAGAAACAACCTGCTGATAAGGGGATTACTGTTCAAGGGGCTTTGGAAAAGGCATTATCTATTATTTGTGCTGAACCAATCCAAATTTATGGTGCATCGCGTACCGATGCAGGTGTACATGCACGCTTTCAAGTTTGTGCATTTCAAACATCAGGATCCATACCGGTAGAGAATATTCCACGGGCGACGATTGCCCATTTGCCAAAGGATATCGTTGTAACAGAGGCTGTTGAGATACCATTAGATTGGAAACCTCGTCATAACATTTTTGGTAAGGAATATATTTACTCCATTTATAATTGTGAAATTGCAGACCCTATGGGGCAGCGGTATCATTGGCATGTAAAGAAACCTCTAGATGTTGAAGCCATGCGTCAAGCAGGTAAAGCTCTTGAAGGAATGCATGATTTTTCTACATTGAAAGGGGCTAATACGACACCGGTGGATCCTGTAAAAACTATTTATGCCATCGGTATTAAAGAGAATGCAGGTCGTATTGATATTTCTGTTGTGGGCGATGGATTTTTATATCATATGGTTCGAAATATAGCTGGCTTATTAGTGGACATTGGGCTAGGCCGAAAATCAGTGGCTCAAATTCCTGAACTATTAGCTGCAAAGGATCGTAAGCGAATTGGAAAAACAGCACCGGCTCAAGGCCTAGTATTAGAGGAAATTTTCTTTACTACTGATAGACTACATGCGGTAATAGAACGTATTAAAGAAGAATAATTATGAAATGTTACATTGTAAAACGTCTACTATACATGTTACAATTGCACTATAAGACAGGTTTATTACTTAGCTGTAATTAATATACATAGGGTAGACTCTTGTCAGCATTGTAATTATATCCTAAGGAGGGTGAATCTCTTGCAAAAACGTAAAGATTTTATCTGGAAAATGGGTGGGCAACAAGGTGAAGGTATCGAGAGCTGTGGCGAAATCATGGCTACAATCCTTGCAAAAGAAGGATATTCTCTATACAGTCAACGTTTGTTTGCATCCCGTATCAAAGGTGGTCATACTACCTTCGCATTGCGCGTTGCATTGGAACAAGTTATGTCCATTGGTGAAGGCGTAGACTTCTTGTTGGCTCTTGACCAAGAAACTGTTGATATGCACGGCGGTGAAGTGCGTGATGGTGGTTATATCATCTGCGATAGTAAAGTAAAACCAGATTTTTCTAAATTTGAAGGTTCCAAAGTTAACTGCTTATCCTTGCCAATCTCTGAAACGGCAATGAAACAAGGTTCCTTGTTGATGCGTAATATCGTAGCACTTGGTATGTCCGTAGCACTTCTTGGTTTCGATACTAAGATGTTTAAAGATGCAATCGCTGCAAAATTTGCGAAAAAATCCCAAGAAATCGTGGATAAAAACTTGGCAGCTTTTGATGATGGTCATAGCCTTGTAATGGAAAAATTAGGTGATGTAGAAATCGATACATTACCAGCTCCTGGTAAGAAAGATCAAATGTTCTTATTAGGTAATGAAGCATGTGCTCTTGGTGCTATTGCAGCAGGTTCCCGTTTCATGGCATCCTATCCTATTACTCCAGCATCTGAAGTAATGGAATACATGATTAAAAACATGGATAAATTAGGTGCTACTATCGTTCAAACAGAAGATGAAATCGCAGCTTGTATGACTGCTATGGGCGGTGTATACGCAGGTGTTCGTGGTTTCACTTGTACTTCTGGTCCTGGTCTATCCTTGATGGCAGAATCCTTGTCTATGGCATCCATGGCAGAACTTCCTATGGTTGTTATCGACGTACAACGTTCCGGCCCATCCACAGGTATGGCTACAAAGGTAGAACAATCCGATATTGATGCGGCTTGCTACAACGCTCATGGCGATTATGCAGGTATCGTTATTTCTCCAACATCCATCGAAGAATGTTTCTACGAAATTCAAAAAGCTTTCAACTTGGCAGAAATGTATCAATGCCCAGTTATCTTTATGCCGGACTTACAACAAGGTTTGAACAAACAATCCGTTCCTACATTCGACTTGAACCGTGTACCTATTAATCGCGGTAAAATGATGAAGGAAGCTGACCTTCCTGAATTGGAACAACCTAAATACTTCAAACGCTTTGAATTGACAGAAGATGGCATTTCTCCTCGTACGATTCCTGGCATGAAAAATGGTCTATTCCTTTCTACAGGTCTAGAACATAATGAAGAAGGTAAACCAGCAGAAGCGCCTACAATGCACGTAGCGCAAACTGATAAACGTTTCCGCAAATTGGAAACTGTAGCTGATAACTATGAACCATTCTTGAACAATGCAAAATACGATGAAGCTGATGTACTCGTTGTAGGTATGGCTTCTAGCCGTGGTGCTATCGAAGAAGCAGTTGCTGAATTCGATCAAGAAGGCGTTAAAGTTAACCATTTACAACTTCGTTTGATTAAACCATTCCCTGCAAAACAATTGCAACCATTCATGGATGCAGCTAAAAAAGTTGTTATTGTAGAACATAATGCAACAGGTCAATTGACTAACCTATTCAAAATCAACATGCATAAGAAATCCAAAATTTCTAGCTGCTTGAAATATGATGGTAATCCATTCACAAAATCATATGTGAAAAATGCAATTAAGGAGGTCCTATAATATGACAACAGCTAAAGATTACAGAAATGATATTCGCCCTAACTGGTGTCCTGGTTGTGGTCATTATGGGGTACAAGCTGCCATTACTGATGCAGTAGTAGCAAAAAATATTCCACCTGAAAAATTGGCAGTTATCTCTGGTATCGGTTGTTCTAGCCGTATCGGTGGTTATTTTTATGCATATGGTGCACATACAACTCATGGTCGTGCGCTTCCATACGCTCAAGGCGTTAAACTTGCTAACCAAGACTTAGAAGTTATCGCTTGTTCCGGTGATGGTGATGCGTTCGCTATCGGTATGGGTCATACTATTCATGCTTTCAAACGTAATGTAAACATGACATATATCGTTATGGATAACCATGTTTACGGTTTGACTAAAGGTCAAGCATCCCCTCGTTCCGATATC
The DNA here is from genome assembly GCF_963534045.1 of uncultured Veillonella sp. Lineage (GTDB taxonomy): Bacteria > Bacillota > Negativicutes > Veillonellales > Veillonellaceae > Veillonella. The sequence continues at coordinate 17,752 of NZ_CAUSQT010000026.1, forward strand.
GGTTTTGTTACAAAAACAACACCTCGTGGGGCTTTTGAATCACCATTGTCCGTTTGTGAAACTGCTATCGCTGCAGGTGCTACATTTGTTGCACAAGGTTATATGATTAACCGTGCTGAACTCGTTGATTTGATTCAACAAGCTATGGACCATGAAGGCTTCTCCTTCATCAACGTATTTAGCCCATGTGTTACATACAACAAACACAATAGCTATGACTGGTTCAAAGAACATTTGACTAGCTTGCCAGAAGGATATGATCCAACAGACCGTGCGACTGCACTTAAAACATTAGGTGAAACACAAGGTTTGGTTACTGGTCTTATCTATCAAGATACGACTAAACCTTCCTTTGAAAAAGCTATGGCCGCTGTTAATGGTGGTACACATCCACGTCCATTGACTGAAGATGTTGTTAAACCTGATCAAGCATTATTTGATAGCCTTTGCAATCAATTTAAGTAAGTTTAACTTAACATATATCGTGTTCTGATATAGGTCCCCTCTTTACTGACTACTATGTAAAGAGGGGATTTTCATTTTATTACTTTTCGGTTAGTGATAATTACTTTACGGAGTTTTTCTTAACTGATATACTAATTTTAATTTAAGTTATTTATAATTAAACATAGGTATAGTACCTGCTAGACGTATTTTAACTATTACAGCCATAAGATAGAGGGGTAGAGTAACGTGTCGAATGAATATAATGAAGCATTACTAGAACCACTAAAGTATTACAGAGAAAGTCTTAAGGATACATTCCAAGGTATTACAGAAGATTATTTTCAAGATTTGGTAAATCAATCACAGGTTGATATTAATAAAAATAAAGACTTAATAGATAAGTATACGAATGTTTCGGAGAATCGAAATCAGTCTAACAGTACATATAAACGGTTTGGTATTGTACGAATTATCGATTTCATTGTGGGCATAGGCGCACTTATTTATGGTGTGTATCAGTTTTCACAACCGCAAATGGATATTCTATCCATCGTTATATGTATCGCTATTATAGCCTTATGCATAGGGCTGTATGTATATTGGATTCGACCTAATCGGAAGAGCCTCGAAGAGAAACTGAATGATTTAGATGCAACGCTAAGTCAAATGCGTGACGAAGGGTACGAAATGATGCAGCCGTTGAATGAGTTGTTTCATAGTGAGATGACCGCAGAACTCATCAAAAAGGCGATTCCCTTTATTCATTTAGATTCCAATTTTAATATGGAGCGTTATGAACAGCTCGTTAAAGATTATGGCTTTTTAGAAAAAGATGATGTAAACCATTCTACCTTGGATATTACATCTGGCGATATTTTAGGCAATCCTTTTGTGTTTATTAAGCGTATCATCCATTGGATTGATGATTATACATATGAAGGTACTCGTGAGGTCGTCTATACAGAAGAATATATAGATTCTGATGGCAATACAAAAACTAGAGATGTAAGTGAAACACTTCGCGCCACTTTAACACGACCTGGTCCATATTATGCGAATAGAATATCCTTGGTATATGGTAATCATGCAGCACCGAATTTAATATTCCATAGAAGACCACCAGAAAAGGGCCTATTTAATTTGGGCGGCGCAAAGATTCAGCTAGCAAAACGGATTGCAAGTCTTAGAAAGAAAAGCCAAGATGCTTTAGAAGATGGTGGAAACTTTCAAGCCTTGGCGAATGAAGAATTCGATGCACAATTTAATGCATTAGACCGAAATAATGAGGTCGAGTTTCGCGTGTTATTCACCCCATTAGCACAAAGTAATTACAAAGATATTTTTGAGAATTCTCCCTATGGTGATGACTTTGTTTTCAATAAACAATGTAAAATCAATGAAATTTTAACTGATAACTCTATGGATTGGAATTTCGATACCGTACCATCACAATACTATGATTTCTCCTTTGAAAAGATTAAAGAGAAATTCATTAATTTTAACTGTAGCTATTTTGAGCATATGTATTTTTCATTTTTGCCAGTCTTAGCAATTCCTGTATATCAACAAATGGCTTCTACTGATTATATTTATAAGAAATCTTATGATTTTAAATATAATGATTACATTACAGAAATGCTTGCGAATAAGATGAACCTTGGGTTATTTATTCCTCCTGATGCAACGCAGAGAAGTAATGTAAAAACATTGCTAAAAACGAGTCACTATAAAAAAGAGGCAGATTCGGAAATTATTAAGGTAGATGCTTATTCGTATAGGACTATTGAGCATGTGGATGAGGTTCCTGTTACAGCAGGTAATGGTAGAACCTATTATGTACCAGTTAAGTGGAATGAGTATGTGCCGGTTACAAAGCATGAACTTATTGAAGTAGCAGAAGTAGATACAGTTGACGATGATTTCAAGCGTGTTAAAGAATTGAATCATTACCAACGATCCGAAAATAACAAAAATGGTTCCTTTGCCTATGGACATTTTATGGTAGGGAAACTCTATAAGGATAATCAGTCTCTCGTAGACTTATTAAATACGATTTTTGAACAAAATGGAGGTAAGTAAAATGGCTAATCAACTTGATGAAATGAACCCAGAGATTATGACAGAAGGTCGAGATGTACATGTTATTGCTAAGGTGATTCCCGTAGAAACAAGTGGCTTTGAAAAATTGATACCTACGATTCTAATGGCTATCGGTGTAATTGGCATCGTTTTAGGGATAGTTATAGACAAGTACCTCATATCTGCTATAGGTGTGGTTGTACTTGTTTATCCTTGGTGGCGATTAAAACAAATTAGTTCCGAATTTAATATGATGGAACAACGAATTCAAAATGCAGCATCCGAAATTGATAACTATATGGAACAACGGGTTGTCATTCTTTCTAATGCGGCTAAACTCGTAGAAAAATCTATCGAAGTGGATAAAGATATTCTTGTAGATATTGCAAAATATAGAAGTGGTAATTTTACTGAAGAATCTAGAAGTGATGTAAACTCTCAACTTAATAAAGCAACGAGAGCATTAAATGTGGCTATAGAGAGTTATCCAGAATTGCAAAGCCAAGATACGATTCGCGATGCGATGCAACAAAATTCGTATTTGCAAAAAGAAATTACAGCAGCTAGAACGTTATATAATGATGCGGTAAATACTTGGAATAGAGAAATTTTCGAATTCCCATTTAAAAAGATTGTAGCTGCTAAGGAAGGTAGAACCACAAGAATTCCATTCATAGCAGATCAAGAAACTAAAGAAAAGGCAAAAGGTGTTTTCTTTTAGTTCATAATATTTGGTAGTAATAAAAAGGGGATACTATGAAAACATATGAAAAAGGCATTAGCTTGTCTATTTGGACCTTAAGCTGGCCTATATTTATCGAAGTATTCCTGCAATTGCTCGTCGGCAATATCGACCAACTGATGATGAGTCATTACTCGCCACAGGCGGTAGCCGCTGTAGCTAATGCGAATCAAATTTTAAATATTTTTATCATGCTCATCGTTGTTATGAGCACGGCTACAACGATATTAATTGCCCAATACTTGGGCGCTCGAAATCAGTCGAAGTTATCAGAGGTTTGTACCGTTAGTTTAGTGCTAAACTTTGTATTCTCCTCTGTGGCGGCGGTGTTTTTTATCACTTGTCATGAATGGATTTTTACATGGCTTGGGATACCGCAGGAAACGATGGGAGATACATCGTTGTATACGACTATTGTAGCGGCAGGATTACCAATACAGGCCATGTACTATGCATTGGTTGCCGTGTTTAGAGGTCATTCGTTGACGCGTATTACCATGTATGTGGCACTTGTTATGAATATTATCCATGTAGGAACGAATTATATTCTAATTTTCGGTCATGGCCCGATACCGAGTCTTGGTGTACTAGGTGTATCTATTTCTACGTGGCTTTCAAAGGTAATTGGCCTTCTTATCATCGTATATCTGTTCAAGACATTGTTGCACTTGAAGGTTAGCACGTCTTATTTAAGACCCTTTCCTTGGCATACGGTTAAATCCTTGCTCCATATTAGTGTGCCATCTGGCGGTGAAACATTGAGCTATCAATTATCGCAAACGACGATTATGAAAATGGTCAATATTCTAGGGCTAGCTGTTATTAATACAAAGGTGTATGTATCGGTTATTGCCATGCTTTGCTATGTGTATACCATAGCAATAGCTAATGCGTCCCAAGTCATTGTAGGTTTTCTTATGGGGGCTAAGCGACAAAATGAAGTTACTAATCGTGTATGGAAGTCTATGAGTTTAGCCATTGTTATTAGCGTTGGGTTTGCTACATTTTTCTATATTACTAGTGATACGGTTTTATCTGTATTTACAACGGATCCTGAGATTTTATCCTTAGCCCATAATGTGCTCTTGGTGGAGATTTTCCTTGAACTAGGGCGGGCGGTAAATATCGTTATGGTCGGTTGTTTACAGGCCGCAGGTGATATTCGTACTCCAATGCTAGTTGGTATCTTTGGCATGTGGTTATGTGCTGTGCCATTATCGTACCTATTTGGTATTTATTGGGGCTGGGGCCTTGTAGGCATATGGATTGCTATGGCCGCTGATGAGATTTTACGAGGTGTATTGTTTATCTATCGCTGGTATAGCGGAAAATGGAAAGAAAAACGCCTTATTGAGGTGTAGTGATATAGTTTGTTTGCATTTCTATATTGGAGATATAGGGACGCTTGTGAAAGTAGGTTTATATGAGTAAAACCGTCGGTATAATTGGATTAGGTTTGTTGGGTGGTTCGTTGGCAAAGGCTTTGAAAGCCTATACAGATTATGATGTAGTAGGGTATGCACGCCGACAAGAGGTATGTGATGCAGCATTACAAGATGGGGTAGTATCCCAAGCTTGGACTGAGGTAGAGCCACTCGTTGAGAATTCGGATATCGTAGTGTTTTCCTTGCCGCCAGATACTAATGCTCGACTTTTTACAGAGGTGGCTTATCTGTTTAAACCAGGTCAGGTGGTAACAGATGTATCCAGTGCAAAGGAAAATTTTGTACGCGCCGTGTATGAATCTATTCCAAAGGGAACCTTTTTCGTATCTGTTCATCCTATGGCGGGATCTGAAAAGGGCGGCTATGAAGTGTCTCATAAAAACCTATTTAAAGGCATGGGGTGGATTGTATTAGAGGATAAGGCGTCTGATGTGTATAATGCAGAGGTGGCTAAAGAATTGGCTGATATGGGGCGTGCCGTTGGTTCCCGTATCGAATTTGTCGATGTATATGCTCATGATGCATATTTAGCGATGGTTAGCCATATGCCGCATCTGATAGCCGCCATTTTAACACAAGTATCTGGTGGCGATGAGCTCGGCGAATTACGTATGCGCTTATCCGCAGGTGGATTCCGTGACTGTACGCGTGTAGCCGGCGGTTTGCCATCCATGTGGCGTGAAATCATTTATGGGAATCGTCATAATGTATTAGAAGGCTTGTCTAAAATGGAAGACGAAATTCGTCGGGTAAAAGAAATACTTTCACAAGAAGACGAAGGCCAAGCCTTAGAAGACTATTTAAATAGAAGCCGAGCTGTTAGAAATAAATTACCGTACTTGACGGGACAAATTAAGAATAATTAAGAGGAGTTGTTATGGGGTTACTACAAGAAACCTGCGACGCGATTCACAGTCGTAGTAAAGAGATTGAACAACATATTATTAAGAATTGGAATTATGCGTCAGATAGTAAGCAATATGGACGTCTCGTCAATATGGTGGCTCAATATGGGGCAGCTACAAATCAAAAGAATGTAACAATTCCAAAACCTTGTATGATCATTGCCTCTGCCGATCATGGCGTTGCCGATATGGGGGTTAGTGCCTACCCAAAGGAAACGACTGTTGGTATGACGCAAAATTACTTAATTCCCAAAGGGGCAGGTGCCAATTCCTTAGCCAATTATTGTGGTGCGCATATGGAAGTTATCGACATGGGCATTGATGCGGATATGAGCTGGGTCCCTGGACTGCGTTCTCATAAGTTGGGGATGGGGACAAAAAATTTTGTAGAAGAACCGGCCATGACGCGTGAACAAGCAATCGAAGGCATTGAAACGGGCATCAAATTGGTTCAAGAAAAGATGGCTAACGGATATAATGTGTTCCTTGTAGGTGAAATGGGAATTTCCAATACGACAGCAAGTGCACTTATGACGGCTAAGTTTGCTGGCCTCACTGCAGAAGAGGCAACGGGGCGAGGTACGAATATTTCCGATGAACGCCTTAAATTAAAACAACGTATCGTTCACGATGTATTGGTTAAATATCAGGATATTCCAAAGGACGATGCGATTGGTATTTTGGCTACCGTAGGGGGCTTTGAATTTACATGTATCGTAGGTGTCATTTTGGGGGCCGCTGCTCATCATGGTATGGTCATCATCGATGGCTTTAATACATCTGCTTGTGCACTGGTGGCTAAAACATTGGTTCCCGCCTCCATGGACTACGTTATGGCCTCTCATTTATCTGCAGAAAAAGCGGCTAAATCTTCATTGCAAAATCTTGGATTAGAAGCCTATGTGGACTTAGGTCTTTGCTTAGGGGAAGCCTCTGGTGGTTCCGTTCAAATGGGGATGCTTGACCTTGCAGTTCATATGTATAAGTCTGTCACAGGAGGTAAGGCATGAGAGCTTTTAACATTCAACCATTAGATACGAAAGCGATGGAAACATGCCGGTATCGCATTGATAATTTAACCAAACCTATTTATAGCCTGGCTATGCTTGAAACGATAGCTGAACGATTTGCAGGCGTATTGGCGAATCCTAAACCAAATCATTTAAAATATGGTGTTCTTATTGTAGGAGCAGACCATCTTGTAGATGGTCCTCAAAATGTTGAACATGGACATACTAGTTTAAATGCAATAAAACGATTTAATGAAGGCATGAGTGCTACGCAAGGGGCGGCATTTAAATTACAAGCACCAGTTTACGTTGTTAATATTGGCTTAGAACAAGATACAAATCATTTGGCAAATATTGATTCTCGAGTTATTCGTAATGGGTCCCACTTCTTTGGCGTAGAACCTTCTATTAGTCATGATGACTTGGAACAAGCGCTTGAAATGGGCTTTGGTTATGCGGATAAATTGCATGAAGCAGGCCTACAAGTGGTGGCCTTAGGTAATATAGGTGAACGCACATTCCTTGATGCGTTGGTTATGACCGCTACCATTACAGGCGCATCGTACGAGACTTTATTGACAGAATCTGATAATGGACCTACCATTGCACAGCGTGCTGCACACATCCATTCGTTTGTAGATCCATTTGATATTGCTGTAGATGATTGGTCTGTTTTATCTGAAAGCGACCGCCGCACTGCTGTATTGCGGTTGCTTCATGTAGCAGGTGGCCTCGATATTGCTTTCTTAACAGGCTTTATCTTAGGTGCTGCTAGCCATCGTATGGCTGTGGTATACGATAATGCACTAACTGGTGCTGCTGTACTCGCAGCAGTGACGATGGAACCATTGGTGAAAGACTATGTTTTCTCATCCGCTGTTTACGATGATCCTATTCATAAGGAACAATGTCGTTTTTTAGATGTAAAACCTCCATTACATTATGATTTACAAATCGATGAAGGCTTAGGCTCTACAATGGGACTATCTATCGTAGATGCATCTATGCATATGTTAAATGACATGAAAACATTCGTAGAAGCAGAGGTTCGTGCCGCTGAGGATGGTGCCGGTAAAGGTAGACAAGAAGATATTAAATAATGATAGAGAGGACTTCATGATATATAGTTTCTTTACTTAAGAAATAGTAAAGAAGGTATATATTTGAAAGTCCTCTTTAATATGTTTGTTATAAATCATGTAGATTTGTATCATATAGCTTTCGTATTATTTTTATAGGAAATTCATTGAAAAACCATTGACACTATATGTGTAAATTGATATTATTATAAGGCAGTCAGAACTGACCTGGTTTAGTTCTTGACTAACAGAAGGTAATTATGATATAGTAATTATCGGTTCTGTATGCGGGAATAGCTCAGCGGTAGAGCACCGCCTTGCCAA
>NZ_CAUSQT010000027.1:0-24037 GCF_963534045.1 uncultured Veillonella sp.
CAGGGACCTAGTATATGAGTCTAAAAAAATAGAACAGGCGTGTACTAATTCCAGGGACCTAGTATATGAGTCTAAAAAAATAGAACAGGCGTGTACTAATTCCAGGAACCTAGTATGTGCGTCTCAAAAAAATAGAACAGGCGTGTACTAATTCCAGGGACCTAGTATATATGTGTCAAAAGATACTACAGGCCTGTACTAATTTAAAAGACCTCCTATATATATTCGCCGAATCTATGTCATAAGTATTTATTACATCTCCTCCCAAACGGCTGGGTTGGCAGGAGGTTTATATACTATAATTGCTACATTTTATATGTTGATGGTATAGATATCACATGTGGCATAATCCTTTTTTTGCTGATAATAATATCTATTGGTTGTTGTATTGGTGCCTGTTGTTTTATAAGCATACATAATTGAAGTGTTAGATAGTAAGGTGGTGATGGGGTTCTAAATCCGACTTTGGCCCTGCGAAGGCCGTAGGCCGTAGTCAGACCCGGCCGGTGGAGGATTTAGGGCCCCATCACTACCTTGTTCGGCACCAATGAGTAGATAATATAATGGGTATTTTAATCATTTTAATAGATATTATTATCTTATGCATAATTAGGATTGGCTTTCATGTGATATCTATTCCTTTTCATCTATAAATATTGTACAATTAAGGTATATGAACGGAGGTATATCTATGAAGGCCTATGTACAAGTTTATACCGGCGAAGGCAAGGGTAAAACGACGGCTGCTATCGGCCTCGCTATACGTGCTATAGGCGCTGGCAAAAAGGTTCTATTTTTACAGTTTATGAAGTCTAAAGTGTATAGTGAACATAATATTTTACCGACCCTCAAAAATATTACATTAGAAACTGTAGGTAAACCGTTTTTTATCATCAAGGAAGGTATGAAGAGCAAGGATGAGCTCGCCAAATGGGGTGATGAGGTGGTTGTATTTGAATCGGGAAATCCGCCTAAGGATTATGTAGCGCTTATTGAAAAGGGCTATGAACGCGCGTTAGAGGCTGTTTCTAGCGGCGATTATGATTTGGTGATTCTCGACGAATATAACATGGCTTTGTTCTTTGAACTCATTGATTGGAAAAAGACGGAGGCTCTATTAGAGGCTCGCAATCCGGAAACAGAACTTGTGTTTACGGGGCGCGGGGCACCGCAAGAACTTCTTGATGCAGCCGATCTTGTGACGGAAATGAAGGAAGTTAAGCATTATTACATGCAAGGTGTAATGGCTCGCAAGGGCATCGAAAATTAGAGCATACTTTCACAAATCCCATAACCTAAGGAGGTGATGTGGTTGAGTATAGTCGCTATTGTGGCACTCGTCGTAGTGCTTCTCATCGTAGCGCTGATCATGATTATCCTACTAACGCCAATCACATATAGCATCGAATGGAACGGCAGGACGCCGTACCGCGTAGAATTGTCGGTCAAATGGCTGTGGCGCGTGTTGTCGCTACATCTCGCATATTTCCAGGGCAAACCATTTTTTAAAGAACTTTATTTATTAGGTATGCAGAAAATAGGCCCTGTGAAAGAATACGACGAATGGATTCAACAACGGGTTGATGACGAATATCAGAAGGCCGTTGACGAATTTGAAAATGATCCGATGGCTGCGCAAGCGGAAGCGATGATGAAAGCCATGCAAGGCGGTGGTCAGAGCGGTACTGAACCGACTGAGCCGACGACTGCTGGTGCTTCTGGTGAAAGCCTAGATGCTACGCGCAGTGCAGGGGCATCTTCGGATGAGCCAGGTAAACAAGTTCGCGTTGAGCGTGTGGATGTATCTAAGGATGACAATAAAGGCGCTGAAGCGCGGGCTGCACAATATGATTCAATCCGCGATAACCCGACGATGAAACCCGATGACGAAGTGGTGGAAAAAGTCACTTTCAATAGTGATGGCACCGTAAAAGAGAAGGTATTTACGAAAATAGACGGCTTGAAAGATAGTGTAAAATCACGCTTTCAAAAACCAGATCCTAATGATCCGGTAGCCAGTTTTAAGTCGAAAATTCCAACCTTCTGGTTTATGAAACATGTGACGAATACTGAATTGTGGCGTCAATTATTGCTTGTTTCTAAGCGGTGTTATGACCATTCAAAACCACGAGATATCGCCGTAGAAGGGCGTATCGGCATCGGTGATCCTTTTAAGGGTGGCATGCTTGCTTCGATGTTATACAGCATTTGGCCTGAACAGGCTGAACATATCGAGATTGATTATTTGCATTGGCATTTAGAAGGCAGCGGCCATATTAAAGGGCGCATTATTCTAGGCGCATTGGCATGGCACGGCACGCGATTCGTGCTTTCACAACCAATGAGGGCACTCATAGCTGAAACGGTTAAAGTCGTTTGGGTTAAGCGCAAAGAAAAGAAAGAATTAGAACGATTGAAAGCGGAACAAGCCGCTAACGCATAGTTGACATCAGTGGAGGTACTACGATGGAGAACAGTAACGTAAAAGAAAATTTAGAAGTCCTTTTTGAAAAGTTCAAAAATATGATTAAGGTGGAAACGGTTGTAGGTGAAGCGGTGCAAATCGGCGATACTACATTGGTTCCATTTGTGGATGTAACATTTGGTTTCGGCACTGGCACAAACCACAATACATCTGGCAAGAACCATGAATGTGGCGGCGGTGGCGGCGGCGCTCGCATGGAACCAAGCGCTGTGCTCGTTATCAAGGGCGAACGCATCGAGTTATTCAACATTAAAGGCAATCCTTACAGCAACAGCTTTGATCGCCTTATCGGCTTGGTGCCTGACCTCGTGTCCAAATTGAAATCCGATAAATACATCTATCTTAATGACGAACAATAATAGATAGTAAATTTTTAATAAGGGTTCATGATGAATTCATGGGCCCTTATTATTATTTAATAGTATACAATTTAATTATTAGATGCTATATCTCATCTATGATTTTTGAGGGTTTTACTTGTGAAAGCAAGTTAGATTTGATATAGTAAAAATAGTGCATTACATGTTTGTGTAATGAAACTTTACTGTTCAGGAGGATCTCAAATGAAATTAACTAAAAAATTGACAACATTGGCTATCGTTGGTGCTATCTCCGCAACCACTGCTGTGGCAAGCGCTGCTAACATTGGTTTGGTGCAAATGAGTCAAGTTGTAAATAGCTATCCTGGTTACGGTGCACTCGATATGAAAATGCAACAAGTAGATGCACAATACCGCCCACAAATTGAAAAGAAAATGCAAGAAATTGACAAAATTAAAGATCAAGCTCAAGCAGAAGCAGAATTCAATAAATCCGTAGCTCCATTGTTACAAAAAGAAAACGACGAAGTGAATAAAATTGCACAACCAATGATGCAAAACATTCACAACGCTATCGAATCCGTTCGCGTTGAAAAGAAAATGGACGTTGTACTAGACGACCCATACACAATCCGCGCAGCTGATGCAAACAGTAACGTTGAAAATATTACAGATGAAGTAATTAAACGTCTAAAAAAATAATATCTTAATGTCGCTTTGGCGATAGGTAAAAAGACACCCTCCTAAAAACTCCACCGGCCGGGTCTGTTCCTTTGGAACAGGGCCAAAGTCGTTTTTAGGAGGGTGTCTTTTTTATCTCAAATCATACATAAAATATTATTTTTTTAGATCGTAGAGGAAAGGAAAAAATCGTTTTTCGAGAGGGGGCTGTTTTCCTCTATCCAAGATAGATATTAGTTTTTTAGACTGTAGGGAGAAAGATAAAGTCGTTTTTAGGAGGGTGTCTTTTTTATCTCAAATCATACATAAGATATTATTTTTTTAGACTGTATAGAAAAGGGACAAGGAGGGTTTATTATGTCTATTATGCAGGTTTGTTGGAGTTTGATGCGGTATCCGCGGTCTAAGGGTATCCCATATATTATGGAGCATGGTACGTTTGATCAAGCACTAGTTTTTATGTTGCGTTTGTTTGGCATTATGCTTGGTTTGTCGGTGGTGGAAAATGGTATCATATTTTTTATCACGCCTGTGACCATGTTAGATACGATTGTATCGATTTTAGGCTTTGTTTTTGCCTGGGTTTTCTTAAAAGGGCTTTGGTTCATATTGGTCCATTTTTATGTGAAAGCCACTAGTAATCGTACTCTTACGTTTAAGGAAACGTTTATGGCCGTTTCATATGCGATGGCTTTTGATTTACCTATAACCGTCTTATCCTTACTCGGTGCGGTACTTGTTGTTATATTGAGCCTTGCTGGAGCTGGTATGATTGCGTTCGGAGTTCAATCTGTTTTGGGTTTGATTGCATTTGTATTAGCTATATATTATATGCTTTGCTCCCTTGGACTCTACCGTCAGATGTTAAAGACTACATCAATGCATATTATTATCATTGCTATTGTATATACTGTACTTTTAATAAGTGCATCTATGATGTTACGAGTATAGGTGAAAGTTATTTCATAAACATTAAATCACACAATACATGAAATCATATAAAAACGAGCTTAGACTGAATCTAGGCTCGTTTTATTTTATGTTATAAATGGGCAGTTAAAAAATTTAGTATTTTATTTAGTCAATTGATAGCTCATGTCAAGGAGCATTTTTATTCTTTCAGTAGGCACAGAGCCATCTAAAGAAACGGTTAGCCAATTGGCCTTGTTCATATGATAAGCGGCGTATATGCCCGGTTCCTTGCGAAAGGCGCCAATCATGGTGGGCTCGCATTTGATGTTCAAAACATCGATAGGCCTAATGTTTGACCAACCTAATTTATCGGTGGTGATATTCATGACTAAGGCAAACCATTTATGATTGCCCTGATGGCGAAAGACCTTGTAATGGGGAAATTGCGTCCAAGGCGTATTGGTCGTAGTGTCCTCAAATTGATTGTAAATATATGCTTCTAAGTCTTCGCGTGTCATGTAAATCCTTCTTTCTCTCTTATATCATTAGTATATTCTCTTGTGAAAGCTACTGCAAGGGATTATACTATATTCTATAGAAATATAGCTATGAAATTAAGTTATGAGATTATAGGATAAAAAAAATACCTATATATGGTGAGTTACGTAAAACAGTAACTATTACCACATTTAGGTGTTTTTTATATATAGACACTAAGGAGAGGAGGAGGTCATATCTATATAATCTTATTCAGGTTTATGAACGAGGTTTACGATGAATTCGCTATCTTCAACAAGCGTTGCTTGAATGTAGTTGTCACCATTAAACTCAAGCACTTCGCCCGGTACGAGTACATGTTCCTCTGTTTCGTTAAGGAATACTTGAACAGTGCCCTTTACAACAGTAAAGATAACATTGGCTTCAGGATGATTATGTTTTTCTACCTTTTCACCTGCTTTACCGCCTTTTTTTACGATCACATAATTAGGACCTTGGAATAATAAACCTAATTCTTTTTTTACTGTGCCTGCCATAATGCTGCACCTCCTATGTATGAAAGTATTATTACTAATGAATCATCTTATGGCTATATTATAAATGATATTTCTTATCAATGCTGTGCCTATAGCTACACTTTTGAAAGAAATTTAAAATAGAACACGCCTGTTCTATTTTTTTGAGACGCATATACTAGGTCCCTGGAATTAGAACACACCTGTTCTATTTTTGAGACATATATACTAGGCCCCTGGAAATAGAACACGCCTGTTCTATTTTTTTTGAGACACATATACTAGGTGCCTGGAAATAGAACACGCCTGTTCTATTTTTTAGACACATATACTAGGTCTCTAGAAATAGAACACGCCTGTTCTATTTTTTTAAGACACATATACTAGGTTTCTGGAAATAGAACACGCCTGTTCTATTTTTTGAGACACATATACTAGGTCCCCAGAAATAGAACATGACTGTTCTAATTTTTTTAGACACATATATTGGATACTTAGAAATAAAAAAACGCGAGCGTAAAATTTTACACTCGCGTTTTCGTTCGTTTTTCGCACGTTTTCGTCCATTTATCGTTTGTTTTACAACCGTATAAACGAACGATATGGTATATATTATTTTTTAGCGATTGTGTACAAGCGTGTGCCGTTTTCTTCTGTGGTGATGAGTTCGAATGTAGGATCGATAGCTTTCACAAAGGCTTCGAACCATGTTTGGTAAGCGAGCATCATGAATTTAGGGTCTACGCCAGCAGTGCGCCAGTAACCGGCTTGTAAGCGGTGGTCGCCAACCCATGTGAAACGGTCTGCGCTGTCCTCAACGATTTGGTCGCCACCGTCGCAAGGCATGCCGTTTACATAGAAGTTTTGAAGGGCATTATAGATGGCCGGTGCCGTATGTTCTTCAAGGCTATCTTGGGCTACAACGCCGCACGCTTGGCCTTGTACAGCAAAGGCATCAAGAATAGCTGTTACCACGTGAATGGCGTTTTCATCAGCATTTGTATCGAGCATGTCTTTGATGAAAGCCGCTTCGCGCACGGATGCTACGTTGATTTGGTTGGCAAGCCAGCCGTGAATGTTATTGTGGTCGATGATGTTTTCCAATGGAATGCTAGGATTGATTGGTTCGCCGTACGTATCTACGGAGATGGAATGTAATTCCTCAGCAAGATCGTCTACAACCTTTGTTGTTTTTTCGAGAATTAAATTTTCCCGTTCTACGAGCAATTGGATTTTACGATATAACCAGTAGTGAATGTGACCTAAAAATGCGGACATGTGAAACTCCTTTATACAATATATCTAATAATGGGGAAGAGACCTATGTGTTTACATAGGTCCTTGTATATATTCATCTGAACATGTATGTGTGCAGATGTATTTATTCTAATTATGCACCTTTGCGGGCAGTTTCTAGTTTGTTAAGTAAATCGTACACGTTGACGCCGTGGATTTCAGCGGCTTGCCATAGTGGTTCCATCGTAGAGGATGGGCAACCGAGGCAACCCATGCCGATACTTTGTAGTACCGGTACTGTATTTGGATAGATGTCTACGATGTCGCGGATGATTGTATCCGGTGTAATTGGTTGACCTGGTTCAAGGCGTGGCGTCTCAACCTCTGGGTCATTGCCGTGACCTGGCAAGTTAACAACAGGTTCTGCTGCTTTTGCTTCTGTAGGAGCTCCTTCAAGATCACCTAGTACAGCTTCTTTGAAAGCATCCAAGCCGATGCGGTCGATGAATTCACCCATGCGTTCGATTTGAGCATTTGCTTTGTAATATTCGATGATGCGGTCCACAAGTGCAAGGGCTTCTTTTTCTGTTGTTACCTCTGCAATGAGATCGCCAATGCGTGGATGCGCACCGCCGCTGCCGCCAGCGTAGACGCTCCAGCCCTCAACAGAGCCGATAACGCCAACGTCCTTCATGCGGCTTTCAGTACAAGAATTAATACAGCCGGACACGCCGATTTTCATCTTGCTAGGCATTTCTTGGGACAAATATTTGCGTTCCAATTGCATGCCAAGATGCACGCTGTCTTGTTTAGCCCGTTTACAGAACGTTGTGCCCGGGCAAATCTTGACGCTGCGCACGCGGTTAGATACCATGTACGCCGGTTCCATGTCGAGCATGTCCCATGCTGCGTCTACGTCCTCAGCTTTCAAATTCGTAATCATAATGCGTTGGCTGCCGGTTAGTTTAAGAACAGCGCCAAATTTGTTTGCCACATCAATATATTTTTGCAATTGATCTGGTTGAATAAAACCCGCTGGAATGCGCGGTGTAATAGCATAACGGCGTTGGCCGTTTTTAATTCGTTGTAAATTTCCTGCAATTTGAGCCATTGTAATCCCCTCTAAATTGTAATGAACTACTTATATTCTATCATATATTTTCACTGTGAAAGTCTCTATTAGCACATGCTAGAGATGATGCGTTTCGACGGTGATGTACGTCCAAACGATACATGTTCTAGAGAGCTAGTAAGAGATTGTTATGAAATGATTGTTATCATCATTTCAAATTACATATACTAGTATAATTCATTTTACAATAAAATAATGTGTCCCAAGCTACAAAAAAGCAAAAATTTTTGACACTGTTTCACGTGAAACTAAATACAAAAGTACGGCCCTAAACCTTGATTTGGGGCCGTTTTTTCAGGGGTAAAAATATTATTCCTCTTTTTGAAACGAATTTGCTTGTCACGAGCCTCCTTTTGGAATGTATATAGGTGAAAGGAGGTGATCAGATGGCTGAACTAAAACGCACAAAGTTAGTGTTACGTTTTAATATCGGTACGGAAGAAAAACCGAAGTACAAAGACGTCACTTTCACACGCGTCGCTGAAGAAGCTACTGATGATGCGGTCAAAATCGTCGGTACCGCATTGGCTGGTCTCTATGAGAACACCATTGCTGACGTAATACGCGTCAACGAAGTATCCCTTGGTCATTAATGTGCTTTCACTCATAATAGTTAGCACATAATGGCTGCGTGAAGGTTCGTAGTAATCCAAACCCTGTGGACCTATCACGATCATTCCCATCCTTATGTATATGAATTAGAAAGGAGTGCCCAACATGGCTGATAAACGTGTGGTATATCTTAAATTTGCTACAGTCGATGGTAAAAGCGCATCGATCACAATTAGTGGACCTCGCACTGGCCTTACTTTGGAACAAGCTAAAACGGCAGCTAATGCGCTAGTAGCGAACAAGGTAATCTTAGGTTCTGGCGACGCTCCATTGGCAAGCTTTACCTCTGCCAGTGAAGTATCTACGCAAAGTAAAGATTTGCAATAAAACAACATATCGCTAATGTACAGATGAATCTATCGCATCTATGCCTAGCATAACTAAGGCCGCGATGCCTAGTATAAATATGGCGATTATGCTAAATACAACTATCGCTGTTATGCGATGAATATCTTATCCCTGGTCATATGATAGCCTCGGAACCTGTCATATGACGCCTCCCAGCGGGCCGCTCTTCGGAGTGGCCCGTTTTGTTGTATAATGAACCTAGAATTATCTTGATGTAGGAGGAACGATGAAGGTTCTATACGATACAATTTTGAAAGCAACTTATACAGGTCGTCCCAATCGTTTTGTGGTGACTTTGGATCTCAATGGTGAAAGCGTACTGGCCCATTTACCAAATCCAGGTCGTATGTGGGAACTGTTATTTACCGGTGTTACGATGTATATCGTGCCTCATGATAAGCCTGATGCGAAGACGAAGTATCGCGTTGTAGGTATTGAGCGGGATGGCGTAGTTATCATGCTCGACACGAATTATAGTAATGATGTGGCTCAGCATTTGATTGAACATAAACTCATTCCTGGCTGGGAACAATGGCGCGTTGTACGTCGTGAATATACGGTAAAACTGCATGGTGCAACATCGCGCTTTGATTTACTCTTAACCAATGACGAAGGTGAAGAATTCCTATTAGAGATTAAGTCCTGCACCTTGTTCTCCAAAACTGGTGCCATGTTCCCCGACGCTATTACAGAACGGGGCCGCAAGCATTTATTGCATCTAAGGGAACTTCAAAACGAAGGATACCATACGGGAGTACTATTCCTTGTACAATGGGACCAAGCTCAATGGTTCTTGCCAGATTATCATACGGATTTAGAATTTGCTATGACCTTTAAAGAGGTAGCCCCATACCTCGACTGGAAAGCCGTTACTGTGGCGTGGGATGAGACTTTCACCATGCCTACCGTGACGCGCGCCTGCACCTATCCGAGCTATGTTCTCGATAGCGAAGCGCACGACAGCGGCGTGTACATCATGGTGATGCACCTTGACCATGAACTTGACCTCGAAATCGGATCCAAGGGCATGATGCATTTTAATGCAGGTTATTACATGTACGTCGGCTCCGCCAAGGCGAACCTTACGAAACGCATTGAGCGCCATAAGCGAAAACGCAAGAAAATGCACTGGCACCTCGACTACTTCCGTGGTCACTGCGAAATGATAGCGGCTGTGCCGATTCGTACAAGTGGTCTGCCTCTTGAAAGCTGGAGCCTTACCCATGAACCATATCCATCCATGCCGAGCATACCAGACCCCGATGTAGACGTGAGCGTTGAATGTGCTTTGGCTGATGCGGTGCGCGCCATTGCCGAATGGGACGTGCCAAAATTTGGCTGTTCCGACTGCGACTGCACCAGCCATTTGTTTGGTATGACTGAAAATCCAATACATAATAAAGCCTTTATGGACGTGGTGGAAGAATTTAGGATGAATCAGCTGGATTCGATAATTGTTTAGGTATTGGGATTTATATTGATAACTGTGTTTAGGGATTACAATCCCTAAAGTGATAAAAAATCGGGTGAATTGGGATTGTAATCCTTAAACGTATTAAAATGATGCGGAATTAGGATTATAATCCCTAAATATATGTATGTGAAATAAAATCTATTAGAATTAGCGGATGATTTCACCAAAAATCCCTATAACAATAGCGTTAAACCCTTAAAAATGCTATAATAATATGATGAATTGTAATCAGTGTTAGTAAAATGAGGTGAGATTGTGGCAGACCAACAATGGTCCCATGGGAATATTCATCCCGTTCAGATTGATAAAGAAATGAAGAACGCCTATATCGATTATGCGATGTCCGTAATCGTAATGCGTGCTCTTCCTGATGTGCGTGATGGCTTGAAACCAGTACATCGTCGTATTTTGTACGCGATGCACGAAACAGGCATGACGCCTAATAAACCGTATAAGAAATCCGCGCGTATCGTCGGTGACGTTCTCGGTAAATATCATCCACATGGTGATAGTTCCGTTTACGACGCAACGGTTCGTTTGGCGCAAGATTTCAATACGCGCTACCTCTTGGTAGACGGCCACGGTAACTTTGGTTCCATCGACGGCGATAGTGCCGCTGCGATGCGTTATACCGAAGTACGTATGGCGAAAATTACGCAAGAAATGCTCGCTGATATCGACAAGGAAACTGTTGATTTCATGCCGAACTATGATGAAAGCTTGCAAGAACCAACAGTATTGCCAGCGAAGATCCCAAATCTTCTCATCAATGGTTCCAGCGGTATCGCCGTAGGGATGGCGACAAATATTCCACCGCACAATCTTAACGAAGTATGTAATGGCCTTGAAATGCTCATCGATAATCCAGATGTAACTGTGGACGAATTGATGACGGCTATCAAAGGACCGGACTTCCCGACTGGGGCGCTCATTTTGGGCCGAGAAGGTATTAAAAAAGCGTACTCCACAGGTCGTGGCAGTGTAAAAATGCGCGCTCGTGCAACCATTGAAGAAATGGCGAAGGGCAAGCATAAAATCGTAGTGACTGAGATTCCGTACCAAGTTAACAAGGCTCGCGTTATCGAAACGATTGCGAATTTGAGCCGCGATAAGGTAATCGATGGTATCACAGCACTTCGCGACGAATCTGACCGTCAAGGTTTGCGCATCGTTATCGAATTGCGCGCTGACGTGCAACCAGATATCGTCCTCAATAAATTGTATAAACATACTCAATTACAAGAATCTTTCGGCGTGATTATGTTGGCCCTCGTGGATGGTCATCCTCGCGTATTGAATTTGAAAGAAGTATTGGGTTACTACTTAGATCATCGCCTCGATGTTATCGTACGCCGCACTCAATTCGAGCTTAACAAAGCCGAAGCGCGTGCTCACATCTTGGAAGGTTTGTTGATCGCTCTCGACCACATCGATGAAGTTATCGCTACAATTCGCAGTTCTCAAACTGACGAAATCGCACGTAACGCATTGATGCAAAAATTCGGGCTTTCAGAAAAACAAGCAGTAGCCATCCTCGACATGCGTCTACGCCGTTTAACAGGCTTGGAACGCGAAAAAATCGAAGAAGAATACAAGGAATTGTTGGCATTGATTGAAGATTTGAAAGCTATCTTGGCTAGCGAAGCGCGTCAACGTCAAATTATCAAAGAAGAACTAGAAGATATGAAGAAGAAATACGGCGACCCTCGTCGTTCTGAAATCACTATCGATACGTCCGACCTTGATGTAGAAGACCTCATCGCTGACGAAGAGATGGTTATTACCTTGACTAAACAAGGTTATATCAAACGCATGAACGCGAACGTATATCGCAACCAACATAAAGGTGGCGCTGGCGTTATCGGCATGAAGACGAAGGAAGACGATTATGTAACGCAAATTATGCATGTTCGTACGCATAATACATTATTGTTCTTCACGTCCACTGGCCGTACATATCGCCTCAAAGCATACGAAGTGCCTGAAGCAGGTTCCCGTAACTCTCGTGGTACCGCCATGGTTAACGTATTGCCACTCGCGGTGGGTGAATCCGTTACGACTATGATCGACCTCGAACGCATCCATGAAAATGTAAACTTATTTATGGTTACTGAGTTCGGCGTTGTGAAACGTACGGCTATCGAAGAATATCGCAACATCCGTCGTTCTGGCCTCAATGCGATTAACCTCGACGAAGGGGACCGCTTGATTTGCGTTATCGTAACGACAGGCAACCAAGATATCTTGATTGGTACGAAACTTGGCATGGCCATCCGTTGCAACGAAGAGGATGTTCGTCTCATGAAACGCGCGGCTCATGGCGTTCGTGGCATCAAGTTGAAAACTGGCGACGTTGTTGTAGGCGCTGGTGTTCTTGAGTCTGATGAAAGCGAAGCACAAGTGTTCACCATTTCCGAAGAGGGTTATGGTAAGCGCAACGAAGCGGATGCGTACAATGTACAAAAACGCGGCGGCATCGGTACAAAGAACTTCCGCATTAACGATAAAACCGGCGATGTAGTAGCCGTTGAGGTCGTTCACAATGATGACGAAGTAATGCTCATTTCTGAACAAGGTAAAATTATTCGCTTTAACATGAACGACATTGCTGTGAAAAAGGGCAAGGCCATTTCTGGTGTGAAAACACAAAACCTCGACGAAGGTGATAAGGTAGCTAGCATTGCTGTAATTCCTGCATCTGAAATCGAAAGCGAAGATTAATATCGTACACCATATGGATTCGTGTTCTATATGAAAGCAACGAAAATATATTATATCTAACATAGATATGCACAATTGGCGATCACCTATGTGGTCGCCACTCGTGTTATACAGGATGCGTGATGGTCCTGTAGTTGAGACCCTGACACTGTGTTAGGGCCGAACCTTAATCATGCCCGTATATAGTTGAATAGAGAATAGGATTGAATAGGAGAGAATGATGAAAAAATGGTTAGCTGCCATCATGGCGGCAGGATGCATATTTTTCGGTGGCTTTGGCGTAGCTAATGCTGCTGATTGGTATTACGTTGATGCGGACACAGACGATTCCGCGTGGTTTATCGACAACTCATCGGTGTTTAAAACAGATTCTATGGCGCGTATCTTGGTGAAAGCCAACAATGTAGAAGGTTATACCTATATCTACACCGTTGAAATCAACCGTCCAGATAGCACATGGACAGAAGTCAATGCAACTGTGTATAGTCAATCTGGCGTACCTTTGTTGAGTAGTAATGAAAAACAAAAACCTGTTAAGATTGAGAAAGATACAATAGGGGCAGAAGTAATGCAGGCCCTTTGGGGAAAATAATTTAATATAGATTTTTCGAAACCTCGCTCTGAATATTAGCATTCTGGTGTGGTATGTAGAAATGGATGGGGTCTAAAAATCCTCCACCGGCCGGGTCTGACTTCGGTCTACGGCGTCCGCAGGGACATAAGTAGGGTGTGAGCTAACAGAGGAGAAAAGCGACGCATGGGAGCCACACATCACTTAGTCCTGAACGTAAGATTTCGAGAATCGAAATCCACAGTGAAGGTAAAGTCGGTTTTCGATTCCCTACCATTCCTTTTTCTATATTATGAATACAAAATCAGAAACATAAGCATTTTTTATTCTTTAGAATTTTATTTTCTACAAAGGGCCGGAAAGGAAAATTATATTTTCCCATATTTTATGGTAAAATTAGGGGAGAAAATGTTCATATAGGGGAAAGGTGGTGTAGTATGCGCAGTTTTGATTATCGGCGGCTCGGGGATTGTCTCTGGGATGGTGAGGTTGTGTCGTTGGTATCTAAGATTCATGAGTATAAGGGGCGGCAGGATTTGTTTGTATCGCAGAGGCCTAGTAGTGTGGCGCGGCTTGTGGATATTGCGAAGGTGCAGAGTGTGGAGTCGTCGAACCGGATTGAAGGAATTGTGACGACGAAGGCTCGGATTCGGTCGTTGGTGGCAGATAAGACAACGCCCCGTAATCGGGATGAGGAAGAGATTGTGGGGTATCGTGATGTGTTGAACACGATACATGAGAATCATGAGTATATTACGTTACATAGTAATATTGTATTGCAGCTGCATCGTGATTTATACGGATATTCACACAAGAGTATAGGTGGACAATATAAAAATGTACAGAATTCGATAATTGAACGGCTTGCAGATGGTTCTGAGGTGGAGCGCTTTAAGCCCTTGGCACCATATGAAACGCCGGCTGCTATAGATGACATTTGCCATAGTATTAATGCGGTTCTTCAAGATAAATCGGTGGATCCATTGCTTGTGATTCCTGTATTTATACACGATTTTTTGTGTATTCATCCTTTCAATGACGGCAATGGGCGTATGAGTCGATTGCTGACGACGTTGCTCTTGTATCAAAATGGGTACATGATAGGTAAGTTCATTAGTTTAGAGCAAAAAATCGAGCGTACAAAGGACAGTTATTATGCGGCATTAGCTCAATCTGGTGCAGGTTGGCATACAGGCGATGAAGATGTGGTTCCTTTTGTCAAATATATGCTTCGCGTTATTTTGGCGGCGTATCGTGATTTTGAAAGCCGTATTGAATTGCTGAATACGTCGTTATCTGCGAAGGATCGTATAAAAATCATAATTACTGCCACTATTGGCAAGGTTACAAAGGCTGGAATTCTTGAGAAACAACCAGATATAGCTGTATCTACTGTTGAAAAAGCCTTGAAAGAATTTGTAGAAGAGGGCTTTATCGAACGGCATGGTGTGGGACGAAGTACATTTTACGTAAAAGTATCGCAAAAAATTAGCTTTCACGCAAAATACATTTAATATATGGTATAATAAATTAAATTTGATTTTATACGAGGTGAAATATATGAAAAAATTATTAGGTACATGTTTAGCTGCTGCTGCAATTTGCGCATGCGGTTTCGGTTCTGCTAGTGCTGTTAACTGGCAAGTATTTGGTCAAGATAGTGCTGGTATTACTTGGTCCATCGATCAAGATAGCGTTCAAAAAAGCGATAAAACTGCAACTGTTATGATCAAAGCTCAAGATTCTGAAGGTTACCATTTCATCGCAACTGAAGAATTCAACCACAAAAAGAAAACTGTAAAAGACCAAAAAGTTGTATTGTATAACCCACAAGGTTACGCAGAACGCGAAGATAAAGTTGATGGCAAAGACCGTCCAGTTGTTGCTGGTTCCCCATCTGAAGCAGTTTATAACTTCTTATGGCCACAACAAGCAAAGCAAGGTAAAAAATAATATACACCTTATACGGCAAAGCAGCTCGAATGAGCTGCTTTTTTGTGCTTTTGGGCGAGGTGTGAACTTGAGTTATAGGACAAAATGTGTGGGTAAAAACCCTTGTAACACTAGATAATATCTGGTCTGATGAGGGCTGTATCTTCTTTGATAATTTAGTATAACGTAATATAGTATAACGTAATATACTATATTACGTTATACTAAACGCCAATTCCTACTATCCTAGTTCGTTGATGAACAGCCTCCTTATTTGTTATGCTAGTAATATAGGAGAAATTAAAACTTTCACAATAGGTATGATTATACAGAACGAGGAGGTCCTCATGTCCCAATTTGAATTTATCGACAAACGCGTGCCAATCGCGCTCGACAACCCGTCCATTTACCACGACATTTCGAAGTGTAAGAATTGCACCTTGTGCCGTCGCGCTTGCGCCGATGTGATGAGCGTGCTCGATTACTACGACCTCGAGGCGACTGGCGATGTGCCGGTGTGCATCCACTGCGGTCAATGTGCGGCTGCATGTCCATTCGATTCCATGCATGCGAAATCCGAGCTTGATAAGGTGAAAGCGGCCATTGCCGACCCAGACAAGATCGTTGTCATCCAAACGGCGCCGGCTGTGCGCGTGTCCATTGGTGAAGGATTCGGCTTTGAACCAGGCATATTCTTAGAAGGCAAAATGGTAAGCGCTCTTCGCAAACTCGGTGCTGATTACGTAGTTGATACGAACTTTGGCGCGGACCTGACCATCATGGAAGAAGCGTCCGAGCTCGTGAATCGCTTGAAAAATGGCGGTACCATCCCTCAATTCACGTCCTGCTGCCCTGCGTGGGTGCGCTTTGCGGAAATCTATTTCCCTGAACTCATTCCGAACTTGTCCAGCACCCGTTCTTGTATCGCCATGGAAGCGGCCATGATTAAGACGTACTTTGCTGAGAAAAAGGGCATCAATCCGGCGAACATCGTGTCCGTCAGCGTTAACCCTTGTACGGCGAAGAAGGCCGAAACTAAGCGCGTTGAGGAAAATGCGGCGGCCCGTTATTACGATGATGAAAGCCTCGGCATGGATACGGATATTTCCATTACCACACGCGAATTCATTCGTTGGCTCAACGACGAAGGTGTTGATTTTGAAAGCCTAGAAGATTCTCAGTTTGATGATTTGATCGGCATGGAAACTGGTGCATCCATCATCTTCGGTAATACGGGCGGCGTTATGGAAGCGGCTATGCGTACAGCGTACAAGCTCATCACTGATAAAGAGCCACCTCCATATGCATTGACTCACCTCGAAGACGTTCGCGGTATGAACGGCGTGAAAGAAGCGACTGTACAACTCGGCGATGATGTAACATTGTCCGTTGCTGTTGTACACGGTGGCAAAAATACCCGTGATTTCCTCAACGCTTTGAAAGAAAACGGCAAACACTATGACTTTATCGAAGTTATGGCTTGCCCAGGCGGTTGTATCGGTGGCGGTGGTCAACCACGCACCAAATTACCACAAGCTGTGAAAACAAAAGAAGCCCGCATCGGCGGACTTTACAAAGCTGATGAAGAATACAAATACGTGGCATCCTATGAAAGCCCTGAAATCCAAGAACTATACAAAAACTTCTTGGGCGAACCACTAGGACACAAAGCTCACGAACTATTACATACACACTTCACAGACCGTAGTGCACAACTAGGGGACCGCAAAGACGTGGTGCCTGAAACATGCCCTACATCACCTAAATACAAAGGGTAATTAGAGTATAAGCCCCCATCTGTTCCAAAATCCTCCACCGGCCGGGTCTGACTCCGGCCTACGGCCTCCGCAGGGCCAAAAGTCGGTTTTGGAACAGATGGGGGCTTTCTCTATGTACGTTTGCATAGAGGTGATGTAGTAGCATTGTTTCTGGAGAAGAGAGAAAAGCCTCCACCGCCTTTACGGCTAGCGTAGCCAGCCTGGCAAAGTCGGTTTTAGAATACCATGGGGGCTTTCTCTATGTACATTTGCATAGAGGTGATGTTAGGGCTTTGTGTTGCATTTATACGGTACGGAATTTACACGTTTGTGATTGTATACTTGTCTTAAGGATGGTATTGTTATTTTGAATGGACCGAGTTGTCTATACAAGGTTTGGTCAGGGTAGAGGTTAGTAAGGGGATGAAGAGTTATGATTGACGAACGGGTTGTGGAGAATAATATTTTTAGTTTTGCGACGAATGAGTTGTCACAGGATGCCTTTATTTGTTGGTGTTTGAATTGGATTAATATGCCTGTTCGCGACGATAATGAAAGCGGGCGCCAGTTTGGATCTCGATTTTTATCTCGTTTGTTGAATGGGGACTATGATGTATCTAGTGTTAACCAGATATATATTTTTAGGCAGTTACTTAATATTGATGTGCTTGTATTGGTTCCAGCATTACAGGTGGCTTTAATTATTGAAGATAAAACATCATCACAGGAGCATGGTAATCAGATCAATCGGTATAAATACTTGCTTTCAAAAACATTTGAATCCAATCAATACAATGGATTGGATATATATCAACATCTTTCAGATGATAAAAAGGAAAAACAGAAAAAACGTGATGAGACTGCTTGCTGGGGCGCTGTTAATAGTATCCGATGGGCGTTACGAGATGAACCGGGAGAATTGGATTTGTCAAAGTATACGATTCATACGGCGTATTTGAAGACGGATTGGTTCAATGATGATGACTGGCATACGGTTCGAGAACTGGAGAAGGATTCTAAGGTTAATACCTATGTAGATGGACCAGAGTTTTTGTCCTTGTTATTATCTTGTCATGAGTGGAATAATCCAATTTTAATAAGCTTTGTGGACTATTTGAGCTCTAAAATTAGGGCTACTATAGAGCATAGCTGTTTTTGGGAACACTATAAGGATATTGATGAGCATATTCGTTTTTATATTCAAGATACTGCGATTGCCCAACGGAGATTTTTGCAGACTGTATTTAATCAGCCAAATCATGAATCACCATTTATGGCTGATTTGAAGCAACACGTTGAGGATATTGAGGATTCATATGTATATGGTCGCATAGATGATGCACCTAATGCTCACACGATTCAGCATGGCAGCAGCTTTGGTACACCTTGGTCGTTGATGCACTTTTGGGACCGTTCTCTAGACCGCACTGTTGAAGCCGATTATTGGGGCTTTCAAAATACAAGTGAGGACAATTTAACCGTTAAACCATATATGTTTTGGCGCGTTGATAAAATTAAAGAAGGCCCCGTTTTGAGTTTGCGTTACTATACGTGGTGGGAAAAGGGGGCCGGTGATAATGGTGAAAGCAATACCTGCTCATATAAGACACGTGTGTATAATTATATTAAAGAGCGTATATTATCATTAGAGAAGATTTCTGCTAAATTGGAGGCTATTAATGAGCTATATTGTTGTACAGCTGACAAGGGAGATATATGCTCTGAAGGTAATTTATATAAGCAATATGAAAATACTCTCTTGCAATTTAAATTACATAAGATACTAATTAATTGGAATGATGAGGATAAACGGACAAAATTTATATCCTTAATACGTGAATTGAATGAAAATTTGACGCAGGAGATAAAAAAAGTAGAATGGGACCTTGTGCGTAAAGGGGAGTTGAAATAGGGGTGAAATAGTAGAGATCTCATGATGTATGAGTAATAGTAGTTAGCACTTATAATTTTAGGGATAGTAACAGCATAGATTATAAAAGACTCGTATCACAGCAAATGATACGAGTCTTTTATGTTTCTGTATTTTATTCGTAATAGGAATCAGCTAATTGACCGTCTTGGTCTTGGATAATCCAGTTATTGTTGAATTTTACCATGGTTACGTTGCCGGTGAATGTTTGGTGTTTGATGCGGCCGTTAACGAGGTCTTTGCTTTCAAGGCGGTAGTTATATACAACGGCGTCTGGTGAGACGGATATAGCTTTTGCTGAAAGTAATGTGGTGGATAGAGTTGATTTATATCCATTGCGCCAGTAGTCATAGGTACCAAGGCTAGCGCGTTGTTCATCGGATAGGTATGTGTAGGCATTAGCAAAGTCTTTATTGGTTAGGTAGCGATAGTAGTTTTGTAATGCTTTTGTACTTTCTTCAACTGCATTATTTTGTGCTACTGGTTGTGTATTTGTTGCTGCTGTCTGTGTGGTAGGTGTAGCTTTCACAGGCGCATTCTTACTGTTGGTATTCGTATTGGTAGAATAGTGGGTAGGCGTTGTATTGTTTATAGGATTAAAACTAGTAGCGATGGTAGCAGCGCTCAAACCAATGCTTATGCTTATGAGTACGACATAGGCAATGATATACAATGCAGTAGATGTAGAGGTTGGTGACGGCCGGAGACCATATTGTCGTTGGATATCTGGGGTAATTTGGATATAGGAGGTTCTTTCACCATAGTTATTAGTATGTGCATCACCTTTGGTTAGCATTAAGATCAAGAACCAAATGGGTCCTACGATAGGAATAAAGTTGATAAGGAAGAACCAACCAGATTTATTGGTGTCGTGTAGCCGGCGGACGGCAATAGATAAGCCCGGAAGGATTAATGCTAAGTCGATAATACCTAGAAGGATATATAAGATAACAGTAGTTATAATATCGTTAGTTACTAATTTAATAATACCCATTATGATAGGGATGATTGTTAGACAAAGAGAACTCATTAAGTAATATCTAAAGAATTCGCTACGGCTGGCACGGCCTTGAAATTCAGCATATTTCTTAGTGAGGACAAACGTAAGTGTGTCTAGCTCATTGAGTTCAAAAGGATCCCAGTCATACAAAGGACTGGTCTTTTGTGTTGTAGGAGTTCTTACTGCTTCTGGTGTAGTTGGTGTGTTAGTAACTGGTGTCCCGCAATTGCTACAAAATGAGGTGTTGGCTTCTAATGGGTTACCACAATTGTTACATGTTAATTGTGCTTGGCCGCAAATACTGCAAAATTTGGCTCCCTCTGGTAAGGGGTTACCGCAATGTTGACAAATCATGATGCTCTCCTTTATTTGGTATATGATAAGAATACATTTTAATTTTAACCCTACAAATTATACTGCTTCAAGTGATTTAATTTCTGAATTTTTTCTTCAATGTTTCTGAATTTTTCATCTTATTGAAATAGACTGCTTCTCTTGCTTTTATGCAGTGACAAAGAATGTGAATTGGTTTTGCACTTGTTTTTGAATACGCATAATATAAGCGATATCCATCAGCCGTTTCCATATGATAAACAGGGAATCCCAATGAATTGATTTTGCTGTTATGAGTGGCATCGATTTGTGTTGGATCTTCGGATACGTATAGGCGGTTGAGCATTACCATAATATCTTTACGCACTCTTTTATTAACACTTGTATAATCTGCCAAGAATTGTTTCTCTAGTTCAAAATTTTCGTAAATTTCTTGTAAATCCTTAGCATCATCTAGACGCTTTGCATCATTTTCATATGCTTTTTCATCTTCCGCCATCAATTGTAGCTGCGTTTCTAGTTCATGAATTTTTTGTGCTGATTGATTTTCTTGGTCCGTCATCCTTTGTTGGAGCGATTTATTTTTCTCTTCGAATTCAAGGCTACATTCTTGGTAATAAGTAGATTCTTCTTGTAATGATTTATTTTGTGCTTTTAATTCTTTATTACGAGCTTTTAGTGCATCTGACTCTTTAATTTGTGCTTGATATTGTTTTTCTATCTGTTTTCGATTTTCTTGTACCGTGCTTAGCTGTTGCGATATCACTCTAATTTGCTCTTTTAAATCATCGATACTTTGTTGGTCTGTTTGACCTGGATTTGCTTGTTGTTTTTGTAATACCTTTTCTAGCTTTTGCTTAGCTGCTTCTATTTTTTGTGCTTTTTCTTGTGAAAGCGTTAAATCTTTGGAAAGGATTTTTACTTTATCATTTAATTGGATGATTCGGAATTGGTTGTTTTGATATTCTTGATATTCGATGGAATCACTTGTAATCCATAAAGGTGCTCCATTTTCGTCGACGGAGAAGCTTTTACCATAAATCGTCATAGCAATGAATACAACAACAGACATCATGGCAGATGTTAATTTTCCGGAGGTTTTAATGAGGGAATAAATAGAATAGCCACCTAATGCGCACCAGCCAATCGGCCCTGCGATGATAGAAACACCTTTGGCCACACCTGTATAGATGGCAAAGGGGAGGGTGATGCCTAAGAAACTCGTAAATATGGCATGGATAATTGTATTGATAGCGATGTAAGCCCCAAAGGAACTACCGACGGTGATAAGGGAACCAATACCTACGCCGGATTTTAGAAAGCTGTTACGCAATACTTCACCACTTAAATGGTCAGTTTGCAAGGATTGTTTGATTAACTCTTTGCGGTCAGATGATAAGCTATCTAATTCTATATTGAGTTGACGAATCATTTCATCACGCTCTTCATCACTTTGTTTTTCTAGGCTAGAAATAATGGATTGCAGTGTCTTTTGGTAAATAATATCTGCCTTTTGCTCAACATCTAATTCTTCATTAATGGAAGGATCTGTTTTAGCTGCACTTGTAATAATTTTGTTAGATAATAGGGCTAGACTACTATCTGGCACAGCTAACTCCTCGCGAACCTCTTCAATGAATAATGTATAGAGTTGCTCTTGAGAATAGCTTTGTAATGCGCGAATCTCTTCTTTAATTTTATTGTTGATATCTTGATGATTTTCTTGACTTTCACGGTCGATGTCATCATTTGTTTTCTTAGATTTACCAAAGAAACTCATAACCGAGTTGAAAGCTTTCTTCCCTGTGGTTACAGTGTTATTGAACTTATCTGAGAAAATATTCTTCATCGTTTGCTGACGGAGCAACGCGATTAAATAGGACAACTCCTCTTTAGAGGCATTTTGTAAACCATCAAACAATGTGGGTGCTTGATATGTTTTATAAGTAAATTTATTAGTAGCCATAACGTAACCCTTCCCTTATACATACATTCATAAAACCTTCATATTTTATATAGTATCATACAACACCTTTTCAGAAAATCGTTTCTATGAAAGCTTTAATATCACTTACTATATATTGCATATGGTTAAAAAGACATAGTTGATATAGAGGTACGTTGTAATGTAGATATACTATAAACACAAAAAACTCTACCCTAGATCTCCTAAGGTAGAGTTTTCATCTATAAATCTCTATAATACGATACTTATTGTATCGTATATTTGTTTGATATATAATTAACATAAGATAGTTAGACGAGGTTGGGCCTCTCTTCGTTATTGAAGGGAGGGGTAAGCCTATGAGTGATTATGAAATCATTATGCTCCTATTACAGGTGATGACCGTGGTTATCGCCTTTGGGGCGTTAATAGCGCTTATTTGTCTAGGAAAAGACAAATAGCCCTTCATTTCCACTAACCCGGAGATTAGTAAAAACGAAAAGGCCATTTCTCAAAATTTAATGTTTTCCGAGATGAGCCTGACGTCACGACTCGTCTGACTATCTTCTTATATTATAATAAGGTTATGATATATCGTCAAATTCAGATGAATGAGTGAGGTATAGTGTTTATTGCTATAATCTTAATTTAAGGGTTAAGAGGTGAGTCTATTGAAACATATGCTTGTAAAATTCTTATTAAGTTCTATTCTTATCATTGGTTGTATGGGACAAACTGCGTTTGCTAAAACTGATGATGCAGGCGTCTTAGCCGGTTTAGAATCTAATTCGGATATGTACTCTTATTTGAACTATTACCATTATTCTTTATGGTTAGCAGATCATCGTTATTCTAGTCACGATATGTACATCTCTGCGGACCAATCCGTTATTATTTCATTATGGGATTATAGTACACTACCGAGCACGATATATATTACAAAATCGGGGTATGCCACCAATAAAGGAGCCATGGTAGGTATGACGCGCAGCGAAGTAGAATCTCTTTATGGACCGCTTCTTGAGGATACTGAATGGGGCCGTCCAGCTGAACCTTATGGAGACATCTACCATGGATATGATACATATACAGGGTACTATGTGGGCGAATATGTAAGTTATCACAATGAAGGTCTATCTTTTGTGTTCAATAAGTATACAAATCAAGTCGTATTGATTCGGTACCAACATGATCGGCATGGTAATAGTAATGTGTTAAGTGATGTAAAAGAATATAAATTATTACCTTATTTACTATAGTGAATAGTATAATGTAGATATGAAAAGAAACCTCTACCTAGAATTTTTAGGTAGAGGTTTATCTATAAATCGGTATAATATGATGCTTATTGTAGCACTTATTTGCCTTACAAAAAGTAAATAGCCCTTCGTTATCCTTTATAATTCGATAACAGAAAGGCCATTTCACAAGATTATTCCTTCGAGATGAGCCTGACGTTACGACTCGTCTGGCTATCTTCTTATATTATAATAAGGTTATGATATATCGTCAAATTGAGATAAACCTTATAAATACTAAATATATACAAAAAACTTATACGTACTAAAATATAAAATTACTAATAATAGGCAAAGTCTTGTTTGCATAGTATACTTATGCTAACAAGGTTGTGCT
>NZ_CAUSQT010000028.1:0-23343 GCF_963534045.1 uncultured Veillonella sp.
ACGTATCGGAAATAGATAAGCTATTAATTATATCCGTTACACCTTGTAAGCCTCGACCATGTACATGATGTTCACTATGTATATGGTAATCTGAATGTTCTTCATGCGTATCTGTCTCACCATGTTCCTGATGAGCATCGTGATGGTGATGATCAGTATGATGCTGGTCATGGGGACTACCTGTATGATGTTCAGACTCTTCTATACCATTAATGGTAACCGCTACCCGATAACCTTGTAAGCCCTTATCTTCTTTCGGAATAAGTGTATAGGTAACATTAGGTATCCCTATTTGATTAAGCCGTTCTATCCATATTTCAGGGTTATCTACTAAACCGAGTAATGTCGCGGTCAGCATGTCTCCTGCAATGCCCATTTGACAATCTAAAAATAATCGTTTCATTTACTTTCACCTATATGATTAATCATATTCGCTGTATAAGCAGCACCAAATCCATTGTCTATGTTGACAACCGTAACACCGCTAGCGCAAGAATTGAGCATCGATAATAACGCCGTAACACCACCAAATGCCGTTCCATAACCAACACTAGTTGGTACGGCGATAACAGGTACATCCACAAGGCCACCAACAACACTTGCTAAAGCCCCTTCCATGCCGGCAATGACAACGATAACCTTAGCAGACATAATAGTATCTAAATGTTGTAACAAACGATGAATACCCGCTACACCTACGTCATAAATTCGATTGACCGTATTACCATAAAATTCAGCTGTAATTGCACATTCTTCAGCCACTTTATAATCACTTGTACCGCCGGTAACAATAGCTATACTTGAATCTGTTTTTTCCGTAGGCATATCACCAACGTAGCCGATATGAGCATCCTTGATATAGGTCAAGGAATGGTGTTCTTGAACCTCTGCAGCCACATCAGGTGCTAAGCGTGTAATCAATATATGACCTTGTCCATTAGACTGCATGGAGGAGATAATACCCACGATTTGTTCACTAGTCTTACCAGCACCATAAATAACCTCTGGCACACCTTGCCGTAATTGACGATGTAAATCAACGTTGGCATACCCTAAATCCTCTATCGGTTTCATCTTTAGCTTTAATAAGGCTGCATCCACATCTACCTGTCCATTTTTTACTTGCTCTAAAAGAGATCTTATATCATCGCTCATGAACGCACCTCTAAATCTAATACAACATCATCAAACATAGATTTAAAACATATGAGAATCTCAATCCTATTCTTAATAACAATAGCTATTTGATTCTCTGGGACTTGAATTTTAGCAGTATTCCCTATCAGACGAACTCTAAAATCTGATAGTCCTAACGAAAATAAATACCCTTCCGCTTTTTCGATATGTTCTAAATCATGACCTGTTATGTGCTGTCCCGCTTGAAATCTCGTAGCTAAACAGGCGTAGGATGGTTTATCCCAGGTAAATAAATTAGCCTGTTTGGCCAACTGGCGAATCATAGATTTTGTTAAGCCACAGTCTCTTAGTGGCGACTTAACAGATAGCTCAGCTATTGCTTTCATACCAGGGCGATCATCTACCTCATCACTGGCATTGGTTCCATCGCATAATATGGAAAATCCATCGCGTTTAGCCTGTTCACTTATCGTTGTGAATACATGATGTTTACAGTAATAGCATCGATCACTTGGGTTGCTCGTTACATCATCATGTTCGAGTACATCAATATCTATGATTTCTAAGGGAATACCGATATATTCTGCAATTTTCTTGGCATCATCTAATTCAAACTGTGGCACAAACTGAGACTTAACAGTATATGCTTTGCATGGAATGCCAGATTGTTTGACAGCATACGCTAAATAGGATGAATCTACACCACCAGATAGAGCTACACCTACATTACCTAATGTCTTTATATACTCGATTAATTCCATGCCATACAATCCTTTAATAAATTTCTATAATCTATAGTTTCAAAATAAAAAAATAAAATAGAGCCATCACTATAGGCTCTAATATCACTCTACTATATATAGAACAACCATTAATGTATTTAGTATAAAACTTTTTGTTCCCATTTTCTAACTCATAAATGAGATATATATTCAGGTAATACATTATATTTTTTCTATATAAGAAAACCACTTATCTTAAATAGGTTTATCTAACCTATTCGAGATAAGTGGTTTAAAATTTATAAAAATTTTTGATAAGGAGTCTTATGAATCGACACCTAATAATTTATTAGTATATATTATAAACTCATCAGAAATTTTACACTTTGCAGTTGTTTACCTATTTCCTGTTCACAATAAGAAAATAGTAATCGTTCTAATTCCTTCCATACAGTTCCAGGAAGTTCAATAGGTGCTGCATCGCCCCATTGATAGGCCAAAATATTTGGCATTGCGTTGCGTAATGCAAGGGATGGATTCATATGCGTATGTATCCGTAGTTCGTTCCAGAATAAATCAATTCCATCTCCGGTATTAAAAGCCTCATGTTGTGGCATTATTCCCGCTAACGACAGCATTTGCCATCCCAATATGATAGTCCCTAATCGTACATTTCGTTGACGTATCGATTTTGAATAATTGACTACAGCAGTAAATACATGACAATCAACATCATACGATGCAAATAGTTCTTGTATCAGTTCACTGGCTACGGCTGCATAGGCAATATTATCTAGATTCGTATCTAGAGATTCCACTACATAGGACCCATCAATTTGTGTGACTTTCACAAATTCCCCATCCTGCACAACTGTGATATACATAGCACTGAAGGGGCGTAAATACGATGCATTACGCAATGTTTGCAACCGTTTATGCGGAAAAGAGGCCCTAATAATGCCTAAGGACGGTGTGATAAAGGTAAACACCGAATAGAGCTTATATTTCTTCCGACTCACCACGATGGCCGGCGTATTAAAAGCGCCACTAATCTTGTTCATGTTCATCATCCGTAACAGTTTCAGACTCAGGTAATGGTGTTACACGCAAACGTGAAATACGATATCCTTGCATCTTGATGACTTCAAATGTATAACCATAAGCATCAACAGTATCCCCCACAATTGGAGTACGGCCTAATAACCCGAAGATATAGCCACCAATCGTATCGGAATCGGAGTCTTCAATGTGAATATTCATCATTTCAGATACTTCATCCACAAGAACCTTACCATCAAATTCAAAGGAACCATCAGAATAACTCATCGTAGCCGGCAAATGAGGTTCATGTTCATCTTGAATATCACCTACTAATTCTTCGATGATATCCTCTAACCCTACAAGGCCTACCATACCGCCGTATTCATCGACAACAACGGCTTGGTAAATACGACGTGTTCGCATGTATTGCAATAAGGTAGATAATTTCATAACTTCAGGAACCGTCAAGATATCTCGTTTGATGTTGCGCAAATCTTTTCTAGCCTGCTTTTGACGTTCCATCAAATCCTTAATATGTACAAGGCCTACAATATGATCCTTATCTTCCACACACAATGGGTATCTCGTATGCGATGTAGAACGAATTACCTTCATGGCTTCATCATAACCATCTTCCACGAAAATACAATCCACATCTTGGCGAGGCACCATAACCTCTTTTGCCATACGTTCCACAAAGTTGAAAACGTTGTCTATCAACTCGGATTCTACCTGATTTAACTGACCTTCTTCATGACTTCTAGAAATCATCATGCGTAGTTCCTCTTCCGTATATACAAGGTCTAGTTCAGTTAAGTATTTTGTTTGGTAAAATTTAAGGATGCAATTGGATATTTTACTAGCTAACCAGACAAAAGGATATACAATACGACCAACGCCAACGACGATGCGACTATGCATATTTACATATTTTGTAGGGAATGATAAACCCAATGCTTTCGGTACAATTTCGCCAAAGATGAGGACGATAAGACTAATGATAATAAGCAAGATCAGGTCTAAAATATGATGAACCCATGTACCATGGATATTAAAAATATCCATGATACCTACCACAAAACTATTAAAGATATATGTGCCAGTACCTGCTAAGGTGAGAATGAAAAAGAGTATTAGAAATTGTGTAGTATTAAGGAAATACTCAGGATTTTGGTATAGCTTTAACAAGAATTGGCGATCCTTTTCATGTAGGATTTCCATATCTTCTACGTGTTCCTTGCGCAACCGCGCAAAGGAGAATTTTGCTACCACCAAAAAGTTAATTAAGAAAATACATACTATGCCGAACCCAATCGGTAACAGGGCATCTATACTGTCCATAACAATCCTTTCTAACTATAATCAATCTAAATAATCTATTTTTTATATCCCAATTCTGAAAGCATACCCGATTTATTACGCCAATCCTTTTTAACCTTAACCCATAAATCAAGATATACTTTTGTAGCCAATAACTTTTGAATATCCATGCGCGCTTCTGCACCAATCTTGCGTAGTAACGCACCTTTGTTACCAATGATGATACCCTTTTGAGAATCTCGTTCACAATAGATGGTAGCACGAATATATGTGGTTCCATCATCACGAGTCTTCATTTCATCTACATCTACAGCGATGGCATGAGGAATTTCATCACGGGTAGACAACAAAATCTTTTCGCGAACGATATCAGAAATAATCAATCGTTCTGGTTGGTCTGTAATCATATCTTCTGGGAAGTATTGAGGACCTTCTGGCAAATGCTCACCTAGCACATTAAGAAGTTCAGATAAATTTTCTTTATTCTTTGCCGAAATAGGAATGACACCAGCAAATGGATACGCATCTTGATAGGATACGATAGCTTCTAATACCTGTTCTTTTTGCAGTGTATCAATTTTATTGACTACGAGGAATACCGGTACTTTCACGCGTTTTAATTGTTCAATGATGAAATTATCTCCTGGACCTCGTTTTTCATTACCTGCCACAACAAATAGAACGGCCTCTGTTTCCTTCAAAGATTCAATGGCTGCATCGACCATGAATTCACCTAATTTATGTTTTGGCTTATGTACGCCAGGTGTATCCATGAAAACGATTTGTTTTTCTTCATCGGTGTAAACACAAATAATGCGGTTACGCGTTGTCTGTGCCTTATCGGATACAATGGCAATCTTGTCGCCTATCAAGGCATTAATCATGGTAGACTTGCCTACATTTGGTCGCCCTACAACGGCTACGAAGCCGGATTTAAAATGTTCTGCTTTATTCATTATATGGTTGATCCTCTCGTACATACCCTAAATTAGAAAGCACAAATTCTTCTTCTGTGCGCATTTCTTTTTTATCTTCATCGGTCATATGGTCATAGCCTAAGATATGCAAACAACTATGTGTTGTTAAATAGGCTAATTCCCGTTCAAAACTATGTCCATACTCGACAGCTTGTTCATGAGCTCGTTCTAAGGAGAGTATCATATCCCCCAATAGGTGATGTTCCTCTTCACTACCTTCGTAATCGTCTCCTTCATTAAGGGCAAAGGACAATACATCTGTTGGTCTATCAATACCGCGATATTCCTTATTTAGTTCATGAATTTTCTTATTGTCGCATAGTAGAATGCTTAACTCATCATCTTCAAGTCCATACACGCGGCTCACTTCATCGCAAACCTTTTGTATAACCTCTTCAATCTTAGTATCTCGGACTATACCATCATCATAACTAATTTGTATATGCATAATTCTTATTCTTCCTTTGAAAGCTTTTGATGGTATGCATCATAGGCTTTAACGATGCGACCTACCAAATCATGACGCACCACATCTTGATCTGTAAAATACACCATATGAATACCAGACACGCGTTTTAATACCTTTTCTGCTTCATAGAGCCCAGATGTCACACGCGGAGGCAAGTCAATTTGTGTTTTATCACCATTGACGACCATTTTAGAGTTATTACCTAAACGAGTTAAGAACATCTTCATTTGCTCTGCCGTCGTATTCTGTGCTTCATCCAAGATGACGAAGGCATTTTCTAATGTACGACCGCGCATATACGCTAATGGTACCACCTCGATTGTGCCCCGTTCCATAAAGCGTTGTACTTGTTCAATACCAAACATTTCGTGCAACGCATCATAAAGCGGACGCAAATATGGATCTACCTTATCTTGTAATTCGCCAGGTAAGAACCCTAGTCGTTCACCAGCCTCTACGGCAGGTCGCGTCAAAATAATCTTATCTACATTGCGGTTCTTCAAGTAAAATGCGGCTAATGCAACAGCCAAGAACGTTTTACCCGTACCGGCAGGTCCAATGCCAAAGGTGATAGTATTCTTGCGAATACTGTCCACATATTGCTTTTGACCTTCCGTCTTTGGCGTAATGCTTTTACCGCGCATCGTTACGGACAAAGTATCCTCGAACATAGAGTGAAGGGCATCCCCTTTGCCATTCATCACCATCTTAGCCGCAATGCGAACTTGAGATTCTGTAATCGTACTGCCTTCTTTATAGAGGAATACCAGTTCCTCTAATGTCCGATACAACGCCTCTACTTGAAGCTCGTCCCCTTTTATGACAACTGTATCACCACGGGATACAATATCCGCAGGAATGACTTCATTCATCATTTGTAAATATCTATTGTGTTGACCTAGTATAGATTGTGCTAAGTCATAGGTAGGAAAGGTAAATACCCGTTCGCTCATGCTTGTCCCCCATCTATAAATTTACGTACTGCTTTACCATTTAAATAATCACATAAATCGCCTTGATGTGCATCTAGTTCATCCATCATATCGTCGATTAAATCCTGCACACGCCACCAACCCATAGACCAATTGGTAAATAATGTATTATCCTCTGGGGCACGACCCACTAATCGTTGTAACACGATATCTGGATGGAGATGGCGTAAAAACTGAACAACGCGCTCCGCATACTCCTCAGCGCTAATCAAGGTGATTTGACCTTCTTCATACCATTTGGCCATCAATGTATGTTTCACAATATATAGAGCATGTAACTTTACTTGGTCAACGCCAAGGGATGATAAAATTTTGGCCCCTTCAATGGTATCCTCCATCGTATCCCAAGGCAAATTAACAATCATATGTGTGGTCACATTAAATCCATAACGCTTAATGCGTAAAACCGCATCGATAAATTGCGCTAAATCATGGCCTCGATTAATCTTCTCAAGTGTATGATAATTAACGGTTTGCAATCCTAATTCAATATAGATATCCTTATGAAATCGTTGTTGTATGTCCTGTAATACATCTAAATACTCATTAGAAATACAATCAGGTCTCGTAGCGATTGCAATCCCTACGGCTTCATCAATACAACCTTGTTCCATATAGGATTTAAAATCCTCAAGAGGTAAATAGGTATTACTAAAGTTTTGATAATAAGGTATAAATTTTTTAGCCTTATATTTAGGTCCGATGTGTGCAATATTTTCTTCTAATTGCATGCGCACCGTCATCCATGCAGGTCTATTTTCATAACCAGCACCGATTTCCCCACAGAATGTACATCCTCCAACACCAGCTGATCCATCTCGATTAGGACAGGTTAAAGGTAATGCGACAGGTAATTTATATACCTTTTCACCATATGTTTCTTTATAAAATTTTGACACCATCCGGTACCGTTTCGGTCTCGTTGTATCTGACATAACACTCCTCTATATCATTGTATGTTTTCAGGGCGAATGAATGGGGTCACTTCTTTATTCACATCTATAATCACTGTGAAAGCCCCTTCTGGTATATGTTGAATGCCTAAATAGGTTGCTGTTTCACGGCTCATTGTCATTTCCACATATTGCTGACGAATTTTACGCCATTCTTTAAACGTATAATTGGGAATAAATGTAGACGCAATCTCTTCATTGCGCCAAAACGCTTCGCCTACTTGTAGCAATTCCTTTGTTTGTTTAGGCAATCCTACTGCGTCGCTGCGCACCTTACCGCGATAGCTTACCAATGTATCGTATTGCAATAACTCTGCAGCTATCGTATCACCTTTTGCAAGGAAGAAACGATATAAGAATTCAATTTGATCTATATCCTTAAGATTAACCTTATGATTACCTTCCTTAAGCCATGCACGTGTCATATCACAAAAATAGGTAAATGCATCCATTTCACCGTGTATCAATTGTTGTCCGATATAGCCAAATGTTGTTCTAAATCGTTCACTATTATAAAAACGCTCAAATACATCTTCAAAATATTTCAAGAAACGTACATCATCATAAGGTAGTACATGCGTGCTTAGAACCTCATATGGAGCCAATGGATCTGCCACATACTTATATTCACGCATACGTCGTACACCAGATCCTTTTAGCAATTTTAAGAATCCTATTTGTAATGCATGAGGTTGTAAGCTAAATAAATCGTTAAAAGATTGTCCAAATCGATTAAAATCCTCGTGAGGCAATCCTACGATAAGATCCATGTGAACATGCGTACGTCCTGCTTGAATAATAGGACGTATAGATTTTTGGATATATGGCCAATCATTATAGCGATTGATAGCATCTAATGTTTTCTTATGCGTACTTTGTACACCTACCTCGATTTGAATGCGTCCAGGCGGCGTTTCACAAAGAATGTTGGTTTCCCACTCCGTCATAAGCTCTGGTTCCATTTCTAAGTGGAAATTCATATCTGTATCGCTGTCTCTCATGAACTCCATAAGTGGTCTATGATGATGAGGTGCACAGTTAAAGGTGCGGTCTACAAATTTTACTTGCTTCACACCATGATCAATAAACCATTGCAATTCTTCTAATGTCCTCTCTTGAGGAAAGAATCGTACAGTATTCTTATTGCCCGACAAACAGTACTGACAGGAAAAAGGACAACCACGAGAGGATTCATAATAAATAATCTTATGCTCTAAATCCTCCATGTCTTCCTCTGTATAAGGGAATGGTATAGACGCTAAATCAGAAACCTCTACAGCCTCTAAAGATCCTAGAATACTACTATCCCTACGTCCTCTCACGCCGGGAATCACAGGGTCTAATCCATCATTACCAAGCTGTAAGGCTGTTACAAGGGCATGGAATGCTTCCTCGCCCTCACCTTGTACAATATAATCGATATTCGGACATCGTTCTAATAATTCATCAGCTGTGAAAGAAACCTCTGGTCCG
The DNA here is from genome assembly GCF_963534045.1 of uncultured Veillonella sp. Taxonomy (GTDB): domain Bacteria; phylum Bacillota; class Negativicutes; order Veillonellales; family Veillonellaceae; genus Veillonella. The sequence goes on from NZ_CAUSQT010000028.1 coordinate 9,085, forward strand.
CCCAATACGATTTTAATATCGGGCCGTACGGCTTTCACCATGTCCACCACATGCAAGGTCATTTCAATATTCCAAATGTAGCAGGCAAAACCTAGGACATCGATATCATGCTCTGTAATATCGCTGAGAATATGCAAAACAGGCATATTAATAGTATATTCCACTATATCGTATGCCTGTCCATGGGCTTCACCATAAGCCTTGAGATATCTCAAGGCTAGTGAAGAATGTATAAATTTTGAGTTTAATGTTGATAGAACTACGTTCATAGTACCCCTTTAGCATCATCGAATGGACTTGCCACCGTCTTGTCATAATAGATATATTATACCATTAAAACAAGCCTAAGATAAAGGAGATAATAGCCCCTACTAGGATGACCACGCCAACGATGGACAAGATGATGCCGCCAAAGAATACGATAGCTGCTAAGATTGCAGCTAATACAATAATCATAATGATACGGCTTAGCCAACTAGAACCGCCAAAATGATATACCTTCACACGAGGGCCATAGTCTTGAAATTGCTCATACCCACTTCGGTCTTCTTCTTTTTGAGTAGGTGTAAATTCCACTTGTACAGTATCCCCTTCTTCATCAATGGTAACCCCATCAAAATCACGGCGCTCTGTATCGCTTAGGACACGTGTCTTAGTTTCTTGTTCTTTATTTTCATTCATTGTATTTTGGTTATTCATGATATATTCCTTATCACAAAACTATTAATCAATTTTATACAATTTATTATACCATAATAGTCAGTGAAACAAAATATCCCCTATGGTAAATATACCATAGAGGACAATTCGTTTATATATATTAAGATGAACTAAATCAAGACAGTCTTAGTCGTTTAAGAATTTTTGTAATAATTGGTTAACCATACCAGGGTTAGCACGGCCTTTGGATTCTTTCATAACTTGACCTACCAAGAAACCGATAGCTTTGCCATTACCGCCCTTAAAGTCAGCCACTGGTTGTGGGTTATTAGCGATAACTTGTTTTACGATTTCTTCAATAGCGCCAGTATCTGTAATTTGAACAAGACCTTCTTCTTTTACGATAGCATCAGCATCCTTGCCGGATTCCCACATGGATACGATAACTTTTTTCGCAATTTTACCAGAAATGGTGCCTTTTTCAATAAGAGCAATCATACCAGCCAAGTTTTCAGGGCTTACCTTAGATTCACCAAATGTTAAGCCGCTTTCATTGATCATCTTAGACAAATCACCAAGCATCCAGTTAGCCACAGTCTTAGGATCTGCGCCAGCTTTCACAGCTGCATCTAAATAATCAGCTGTCTTACGAGCCATGGTAAGGATGGTTGCATCTTCATGAGACAAGCCATATTCGGATACAAAGCGCGCAATTTTAGCGTCTTGCAATTCAGGCAAGGAACGACGTACTTCTTCGATTTTTTCGTCCGTAATTACGATTGGTACCAAGTCTGGTTCTGGGAAGTAACGGTAATCATTTTCTTCGTCCTTCTTACGCATGCCAAGAGTGATGCCTTGTGCATCGTCCCACGTACGTGTTTCTTGGTCTACTTTGCCGCCTGCTTCGATAAGCTTAGCTTGACGCAATGCTTCGTATTCAACAACCTTTTGAATAGCTGTTAAGGAGTTAACGTTTTTAGTTTCTGTACGTGTACCAAATTCTTTGGAGCCACGAAGGCGTACGGATACGTTACAGTCACCACGCAAGGAACCTTCTTCCATACGACCGTCAGATACTTCTAAATATTGCAAAATGGAACGCAATTTTTCAACGTATGCTCTCGCTTCTGCACCGGATCGAATATCTGGTTCAGATACGATTTCAAGAAGAGGTACGCCTGTACGGTTATAGTCAACATTAGAAGAATTAGAATCGGAAATCGTATTACCGCTATGAACCAATTTACCAGCGTCTTCTTCCATGTGAATACGTGTGATACCGATGCGTTTAGTTTCACCATTTACTTCAATGTCTAAGTGACCATTCAAGCAGATTGGCAAATCATATTGAGATGTTTGATAGTTTTTAGGCAAATCAGGATAGTAGTAGTTTTTACGGTCAAATTTGTTGAATTTAAGAATTTCACAATTCAACGCTAAACCTACTTTGATGGCAAATTCTACTACTTGTTTATTCAACACAGGCATAGCACCAGGTAAGCCAAGACATACTGGGCATACATGTGTATTTTGATCACCGCCGAATTCAGTGGTACAACCACAGAAGATTTTAGACTTAGTCTTAAGCTCTGTATGAACCTCTAAACCAACGACTGTTTCGTATTTACTACTCATAGAGAAACCTCCCCAGTTGGTGCTACTAATTGACAATCTGGACGTGCTTGTTCGAATGTGAAAGCGGCACGTAACAATGTTTCTTCGCCCATTGCAGGACCCAATAATTGTAAGCCAATTGGCAAGTTATCGCTACTCATGCCCGCTGGAATGCTAATACCAGGAATACCTGCTAAGTTAGCTGGAACTGTACAAATATCTTCTAAGTACATTGCTAATGGGTCATTGATTTTTTCACCAAACTTATACGCTGTGTTAGGGGCTGTTGGAGCCAATAACAAATCAACCTTGGAGAAGGCTGCATCAAATTCATTTTTGATAACGCGACGTACTTTAAGAGCTTTCAAATAATATGCATCGTAATAACCGGCGCTCAATACATAGGTACCGAGCAAGATACGACGTTGCACTTCTGGTCCAAAGCCTTCTGTACGAGTTTTAGTAGACATTTCTACCAAATTATCTGCAGGCACACGCAAACCATAGCTTACACCATCATAACGAGCCAAGTTGGAACTTGCTTCTGCCAATGCGATAATATAGTACGCAGACAAAGCATATTTTGTGCTAGGCAAGGAAACCTCAACGATTTCAGCGCCTAATTTTTTATATGTTTCGATAGCTTCATCGATAGCCTTGCGTACTTCTGCATTGAGACCATCGCCAAAGAATTCTTTTGGTACACCAATTTTTAAATTCTTAACATCGTTCACAAGCGCTTTTGTATAATCTACACGTTCGCCAGGAATGGATGTGGAATCCTTAGGGTCATGGCCAGCAATGGCATTTAATACCAATGCAGCATCAGTTACGTCCCGTGTAACAGGTCCAATTTGATCCAAGGAGGATGCAAAGGCAATCAAACCATAACGTGATACATTACCATAGGTAGGCTTCATACCTACCACACCACAGAAGGATGCTGGTTGGCGGATAGAACCACCTGTATCGGAGCCCAATGCCCAAATAGCAGAGCCACTGGATACTGCCGCTGCACTACCACCGGAAGAACCGCCTGGTACGCATTCCAAATTCCATGGATTAGCTGTTTTAGCTAATGCGGAATTTTCTGTGGAACCGCCCATAGCGAATTCATCCATGTTAAGTTTACCTAAGCTAACCAAGTGATTAGCATGTAATCGTTCAATAACGGATGCATTATATGGAGGAATGAAATGTTCCAACATTTTAGATGCACATGTAGCAGGTTGATCTTTAATACAAATATTATCCTTAATAGCGCCAGGAATACCTGCTAATGGAGAAATAGCTTCACCTTTAGCAATTGCTTCATCTACAGCTTTTGCAGATGCTAATGCTAATTCGTGAGAATCAGATAAATACGCATGTACCTCTGGTTCCACTTTTGCTTTGTGACTAATCACTGCATTTGTTAATTCTACAGCACTGATTTCTTTGTTCACTAATTTAGTGTGTAATTCATGAATTGTTGCCACAGTGAAACCTCCTATTCTTGTACAACGCGTGGTACCTTAAAGTACCCGTCTTCTTCTTCAGGTGCATTAGACAATGCTAAGTCGTGATCTAAAGAAGGTTTAGTCTCATCTTCTCTAAATACATTATGCAAAGGAACAGCATGAGCCATTACTTCTACATCATCTAATTCTAATTCATTTAATTCTGCTACATACGTTAAGATATCGGATAATTCCTTCTCAACGGTAGCCATTTTATCTTCTTTTACTTCTAATCGGGACAGTAAAGCGATTTTTTTAATTTCCTCTTGGCTGATTTTCATCGGTCCACATCCTTTCATATCTCTTAATTATAAAGCATATGACATATATTTTCAAAATAAAGGATTAGTTTTCACCTAAATCTTTAAGTAATTCTATAAATTCTTCTTCATTGATAACGCGAATACCAAGTTCATTCGCCTTTGTCAATTTACTGCCACTATCTTCACCAGCAACGACGAGTGTTGTTTTCTTAGATACGGACCCGGTCACCTTAGCGCCGTGTTTTTCTAATAATTTACCAGCTTCACTACGACCCATGACCTCGAGTTTACCAGTAAGAACAACGATTTCACCTTCCATTTCATTACCAGCGGCTTCTTGTACATCTACGTCCATTTTTAAACCGGCTTCGATTAAGCCATTGATGATTTCAATATGTTGAGGGTCCTCTCGATATTCGATAATGCTATCTGCCATGGTAGGCCCAATTTCTTCCACCGCCACTAATTCGTCTTTACTAATCGTTAAAAATCTATCCATAGACTTCACAACATTAGCAATTGTACCGGCCGCTTTAGACCCGATAAGGCGAATGCCAAGGCCAAATAGTACGCGGTCTAATCCACGAGATTTAGAATCTGCAATAGCTTTCACAAGATTATCTGCCGATTTTTTACCCATACGGTCCATACCCATGATGGATTCCGTAGTCAAATGATATAAATCAACTACATTGGTAATCAATTTTTCATTGATTAAATTTTCCACAATACTTGGGCCAAGTCCATCAATATTCATCGCATCACGAGATGCAAAGTGAATGATTTGTTCCTTTTCAATAGCAGGACAATGTTTATTAGTACAGCGAATGGCCGCTTCACCTTCGCGACGTACTGCTGGACTTTCACAAACAGGACAAAGATTGGGAATTGTGAAAGGAACCTCACTGCCCGTACGTTTTTCTGGCAATACACGAATGACTTCTGGAATGATTTCAGCCGCCTTGTGAATGAGGACGTGGTCACCAATACGAATATCTTTTTCTGTAATAAAGTCTTGATTATGTAGTGTCACACGGCTCACATTGGTACCGGAAACAAATACAGGTTCTAATTCTCCAGTTGGCGTCAATACGCCAGTACGTCCTACATTGATGGTAATATCTTTGACAACTGTTTCCACCTCTTCAGGAGGATATTTATAAGCCGTAGCCCACTTAGGGTCCTTTGCGGTTGAGCCTAACATCTCTTGATCATTAAAATCATTAACCTTTATAACCATACCATCTGTATCGTATGGCAGTTCATGACGTTTTTCGCCCCAATAATTAATGGCCTCAATAACTTCGTCTACGGTATTACATACGCGATAATGAGGATTTACGGAAAAATGGAAATTCTCCAATGTATGTAACAATTCCTCTTGCGTATGAATATTAGCGCCGCTTTCAAAACCGATGGCATAAGCAAAGAATGCAAGATTTCGACTTGCCGTAATAGCAGGGTCCTGTTGTCGCAAGGAACCTGCCGCTGCATTGCGAGGATTGACAAAGGTCGGTAACCCTTCTTCATCGCGTTCCTCATTGATACGTTTAAATTCGCTATGTGGCATGTACGCTTCACCGCGAATTTCGATAAATTCTGGAGCATTTTCTAGGTATAAAGGAATGGATTTGATGGTACGCACATTAGCTGTTACATCTTCCCCTACCTTACCATCACCGCGTGTGACGGCACGGACAAAGATACCATTTTCATAGTGCAAATTAACAGCTAAGCCGTCAATTTTTAACTCCACCACATAAGCCTTTGTTTGATGTCCCAATTCCTTCGTTACCCGTTGGTCAAAAGCACGCACTTCATCCGCACTAAACACATTAGATAAGCTGAGCATAGGTCTACCATGGACTACTTTTTCAAAAGGACCATCCGCTTTGATGCCAACCCGCTGTGTCGGAGACGATGGCACAATATATTCAGGATGTGCCGTTTCTAAATCCACGAGCTCACGATATTTTTGGTCATATTCAAAATCGCTCATCGTCGGATTATCTTTTACATAATATAGATACTGAGCATGAGTCAATTCTTTTTGTAATTGTTCTATTCTATCTTTAGGATTCATAATTATCCTCTATATCATACAGTGATTGTTTTAACCTTTTTTTACCGGTGCAAACTTAGCCATAACTACACGAACACCTTGTGTAGAGAATTCAATGGTCAACTTCATGCCAGCCCCTTCACCGGAAACATTGACGACCTTACCATTCCCCCATTTGCTGTGAATCGCAGTATCCCCAACCTTCCAATCAGCGATAACTTCATTGCGAATAATCGGTTTTGTTACAGGGCGACTAGCGACCGACATATGTCTTGGCACTGTTGGTTTAATATCATCAGGAATTCTTCGTTTTGCACGTAAACTATCGACGAGTTCCGCTGGAATTTCATCGATGAAACGAGACGGTAAATAACTGCTAGTACGACCGAATACGGTACGGGTTGTAGCATTAGAAATATATAATTCCTTCTCAGCACGCGTAATCCCTACGTATGCGAGACGTCGTTCTTCTTCGATTTCCTCTGGATTCATCAAGGTACGGCTATGTGGGAATAAGCCCTCTTCTAAGCCACCAAGGAATACAATAGGGAATTCAAGACCTTTAGCAGCATGCAACGTCATCAAAGTAACCTTGGATTCTTCTTGTTCAAAGGAATCGACATCATTCACTAAGGCCACTTGTTCTAAGAAGTCTTCAACAGTACCCGTTGGATTCGTATCTTGGAAATCCTTTGCCACAGATAATAATTCACCGATATTTTCTGCACGCGCTTGGTCTTGTGGATCCGTACTTTCCTCTAATTGAGCCAAGTAGCCAGTTCTATCAAGGATAGCTTCTAAAATATCAAGGACGGATTTATCATCCATTTCTGCAACAAGTGTAAAAATTAAAATGCCAAATTCTTCAAGTTTCTCTTTCGTTTTTCCTTTAATGGTATCAACCAAATGCAATTGTGTTAAGGTCATAAATAAGGATGTACCATTTTCACGCGCATAATCCTGTAACTTAGATACCGTAGTAGCCCCAATACTACGCTTTGGTACATTAATAATACGCAATAAACTTAAATCATCGAACGGATTATATAATACGCGCAAATAAGCGAGCACATCCTTAATTTCTTTTCTATCGTAGAACTTAGTACCACCTACCATTGTGTATGGCAAAGCACGTTTGATTAACGCTTCTTCTAGCACACGAGATTGTGCATTGGTGCGATATAGGATGGCCATGTCACCATAAGGTACGCCGTGAATATCGTGTTTTTTTACGATTGTATCACCTATGAAAGCAGCCTCTTCATGTTCCGATTGAGCCGTAAAGTGTTGAATTTTAGCCCCTTCTACTTTATCAGTCCAAAGATTCTTTTCTGGGCGTCCTTCATTATTATCGATAACTGCATTGGCTGCATCCAAGATGATCTTTGTAGAACGATAGTTTTGTTCCAATTTAATGGATGTACAATTTGGATAATCCTTTTCAAAATCAAGGATATTTTGAATATCTGCACCACGCCATGCATAAATACTTTGGTCAGCATCACCTACGACGGCAATATTCTTCCAATGCGATGATAACAAATAAGCCAATAAATACTGTGCATGGTTTGTATCTTGATATTCATCAATCATGACATACTTAAATCGTTTGCTATATTTATCAAGCACAGCTGCATTAGATTGTAATAATTTAACAGCTACTAGCAATAAATCATCGAAATCTAATGCATTGTTTTTACGCAACTCTCGTTCGTAGTATTCATAGACATCAGCTACCTTTTGTTGGTAAAAATCTCGTGCTTGTTTTCTATAATCAGAGGCAAACATCAATTTATTTTTCGCATCGGAAATAGCACTGATCATGGCACCTACAGGATAATATTTATCGTCCAGATTAAGGGCCTTCAACGCTGCTTTTATAACGACTTGAGAGTCAGATGTATCATAAATTGTAAAATTACTGTTATAACCTAAAAAATTATCTAATTCAAAGCGTAAAAATTTAGCACAAAAGCTGTGGAATGTACTTAGCCAAATTCGATTAGCTACATCGCCTACAAGGCCTTCTACACGGCTTTTCATTTCCTTAGCCGCCTTATTGGTAAATGTGATGGCTAAGATTTCATAAGGATTTACACCTTGAGCTAGTAAATATGCTATACGTACAGTTAATACCTTTGTTTTCCCTGATCCTGCACCTGCTAAAATCAATAGTGGGCCTTCGGTATGTTGTACGGCTTGTTGTTGCTCCCGATTCAAGCCATCTAACAATGATTGCATGGTATCTCCTTATCTATAACATAAAATGAGTAATTATAAATGACCATCACATATAATAAAAACGTTGCAAGAGCAACGTTTTTATTACCATGATATGTCTATATCCTTTATTATTTCATAGCTCCTAAAATTGGAGGTACAATTTGTTTCTTACGGGACATTGTATTTGGTAAGAATACAGCATTATCTTTTACATCTTTACCAAATGCGTTAACTACAACGGATTCTACATCACCGCTATAGATCAATGTTGTGCTTTCATCAAGAATATTGGTAACCATAATATAGGATGCCGCATAGCCATTAGCTGTACGAAGAGCTTCTAAAGCTGCTACTAATTCAGCTTGTTTAGCCAATACATCAGTTGTATCCATAACGGAAATTTGACCGATAGAAATCGTTTGACCTGCTTCGGAGAATTCCTTCATATCAGTACGAACAATTTCATCGTTTGTTAAATCAGAAATATCTGCGCCAGCTTTCAACATTTCTAAACCATAGGATTCAATATCTACACCAGCGATGGCAGCTAGTTTATGAGCCATTTCCTTGTCTGTTTCTGTACATGTTGGAGAGCGGAACAATACAGTATCAGAAATAATAGCAGATAACATTAAACCAGCAATATTCTTAGGAATTTCTTGATTATTTTCAATATAAAGTTTAGTCAAAATTGTATTTGTACAACCTACTGGTTCCATGCGAATGAATACAGGGCCATCAGTCTCGAAATCACCAATACGGTGATGGTCGATAACACCACACATATTCATAGATTTGTAACCGTCGATGATTTGCTTGGATTCATTGTGGTCAGTTAAGTATAAATCGCCACCATTAGGAGCGAACTCTTCCCAATTTGTAACGATTTGTGGGTGTTCGAAACCGAAATGTTCCAATGCGTATTTAGTTTCCTTATTCGCATCACCAGCACATACAGGCGTTGCAGGTGTACCCATTTGTGTTAACAAATTAGCATAAGAAATAGCAGAACAAATAGAATCAGTATCAGGGCTTTTATGACCAGCCACAAATGTTTTTACATCACTCATGTTTATACCTCTTTTATATAAATATTTCACAATATCGCCCATACGATAATTAAATCGTTTTAACTAGCATATTATACCATAAAACAGTCAAAAAAACACGCCTATAAGCCATGTTATAAGCGTGTTTTATTTGTGTTATGAAATTTGGATTTAGTGATTCTTTTTACGTTTCGTAAAGAATCCAGGACCAATCTTTTCAATGATGATGAAAAGCATTGGAATGATAAAGATACCAAAGAATGTAGCGGTTGTCATACCTGCTACTACCGTGATACCCATAGAAGTACGAGCACCAGAGCCGGCACCAGTAGAAATTGCCAATGGCAATACACCAAAGATGAATGCAAAGGAAGTCATCAAGATTGGACGCAAACGAATCTTAGCCGCTTCGATAGCCGCATCGACGATATCCATACCACGTTCATCTACACGAATCTTCGCATACTCGATGATCAGAATGGCGTTCTTCGCCGCCAAACCTACCAGGGTTAATAAACCGATTTGCATGTAAATATCATTTGCTAATTGGAATCGACCGGTAAAATTCAACAAGAATGGTACTAATGCAGCACCAATCATCCCAGATGGTACAGAGAATAGTACGGCAAATGGAACTTTCCAGGATTCATACAATGCAGCAAGAATCAAGAATACAAATGTCAAGCCAAGACCTAGAATCAACATGGTTTGTGATCCAGCCTTCAATTCTTCGCGGGATTGATCGCCCCAATCATAGGTATAACCAGCTGGCAATGTTTTAGCAGCTGCATCCTTCAATGCTTGAATTGCATCACCAGAAGCATATCCTTGAGCCGCAGAGCCGCCAATTTTAACGGCCATAGCATTATCGAAACGCGTGATGGATGAAGGGGTTGACGTCTTATCTTTCGTAATGTAGTTAGCAATAGAAACCATTTGACCCTTACTATTACGAACAGCAAGCATATTCAAGTTGTCAGCATTTTGACGGAATGCATCATCTGCTTGAACAACAACCTTATAGTTCTTACCATACGATGTATAATCATTAACTTGAATACTACCATAGAAACCTTGCAATGCAGTGAAGATATCAGTGAGTTGAACACCATCTTGAGCAGCCTTATCACGATTGATTTCAAATTGTAAGGATGGGGTTGATGTATCAAATGTAGTATACACTGTTCGGATAGCTGGGTTAGTACGAGCTTCTGCCATAAATGCCTGAGCCCGTTCCGCCATTACCTCAGCACTATCACCAGCTTTATTAATGATATACATTGTAAAGCCACCAGTGTTACCAAGGCCTGGAATGGATGGAGGATTCAAAGCTACTACACTGGCTTCAGGTACATTCTTCGCACCAAAGCCAAATACTGCACCCACCATAGCATTAACAGATTGATTAGATGATTTACGTTGATCCCAATCTTTTAATACCGCAAAGGAAACACCAGCACTAGATTTTTGAGAGCCCCCTAAAAGGTCAAACCCAGAAACAGTAAATACTTGTTCTACATTATCTTTAATGCCCGGTGTTTGTTCTAAGAAATCTTTGATTTTATCAAGAGTTTCCACGGTACGAGCAGACGTTGCTCCTGGTGGTTCATTTACAGCAATAAGGAAATATCCACTGTCTTCTGCAGGTACGAAACTTGTAGGTAAGAAATGGAATACGATACCTGTACCAGCAGCAAAGACGAGCAATGTAATAACGGTTAAGCTCAAACGATGACTTAATCGAGCTAACACCTTGCCATACCAATCGCTAAAACGTTCAAGACCACGATTAAATTTATTGAGTTGACGATGAACAAAGTCTTCACGTTCTTTTTGCACATGAGGTTTTAACATCATCGCACAGAGCGCAGGTGTTAATACCAATGCAATAACAGCAGAAATTGCTACAGATACAGCAATCGTTAAGGCGAATTGTTTATACAATATACCCGTCATGCCACCCATAAACGCAACAGGTACGAATACGGCAGCCAATACGAAAGCAATACCGATAACTGGGCCTTGTACATTTTTCATAGCCGCAATGGCAGCTTCTTTTGGAGATAAACCATTATATTTTAACTCATATTCAACAGCCTCTACCACTACGATAGCATCATCGACGACAAGGCCGATAGCCAATACCATGGCAAACAGTGTTAATGTATTGATGGAGAAATCTAATAATACAAACGCGCCAAATGTTCCTAGTAATGATACAGGTACTGCAATCATCGGAATCAATGTAGAACGCCAAGATTGTAAGAATACATACACTACGATGAGTACGAGCAATAAAGCTTCAAAGAATGTATGCTCTACTTCATTAATAGAGGCACGTACGAATTTCGTATTATCTACTACTTCGTGATATTCCAAATCTTGTGGGAAAGACTTAGACTGTTCTTGCAATATTTTTTGAACATTTGAAATCGTCTCTAAAGCATTTGCATCATTTTGTAAGGAAATGGCAAAACCAGCAGACGGACGATGTTCAACAAATAAAATCTCACCAGATGGAGCATTTGGATCGCGATATGAAGACTTAGCGACAAAATCGTACCCTTTTGCGCCCACATCTATACGAGCTATATCTTTTAAATGTAATACAGTACCATTAGAGTTCTTGATAACAATATTACCAAATTGTTGCTCTGTCACTAGACGGCCATCAATTTTAATAGGATACTGGAATGCTTGTTCTCCATTAGTAGGATTTTTACCAACTGTACCAGCCGCAGCCTGTACGTTTTGCCCTTTAATAGCAGATGTTACATCAGACATGGTAATGCCTAATTTTTGCATCTTGCTAGGATCTAACCAAATGCGCATTGCATAGTCAGAACCGAATTCTTGAACGGAACCAACACCTTTTACGCCCTTAATTGCATCCATCAAATAGTTTGTACCATAGTTTTTAAGGAATGTACTATCAAAGGTACCATTAGGAGAATTCAAGGAGAAAATATACGCCATATCGCCAGAGGATTTTGTCGTTGTTACACCAACTTGTTGGACCTCTGAAGGCAGTTGAGCTAGCGCCGCTTGCACACGGTTTTGGGTATTAACCGTATCCATATCGGGATCACTACCTTGATTAAACTGTAATGACAAAGAATATGTACCAGTACTAGCACTATCAGATGTCATATAGTCTAAATCTTGAACGCCTACAATTTGAGACTCAATTACACTGGCTACAGTATCATTCAGTACTTGAGGCGTAGCACCTGTATACATGGTACTAACACGTACACTTGGTGGTGAAATTTGTGGATATCGAGCTACCGGAAGATTAACCATTGAAAGCAAACCGATTAATGTAATCATGATGGCAATAACAATGGCAAAGATAGGTCGATTAATAAAGAATTTCGACACGTCTTACCTCCTATTGTTTAGCTGTTTCAATTTGTGTTTTAGACAATTCAGTGGCTTGTACCTTTGCACCATTTTTAACCTTAGTTAAACCATCTACAACGATTTCATCACCATTTACAAGACCAGATTTAACGATTGTGAAAGCCCCTGTAGTACCACCAAGTTCAACAGCCTTTTGAGATACTGTTCCATCTTGACCGATGACATAGACAAAGTTTTTATCCATAATTTGTAAAATAGCTTTTGTAGGTACCAAAATGGCATCCGTTAATTTTTCACCAGGAGAAATAACGGTAGCAAACATATTAGGTAACAATAAATGGTCAGGGTTAGGGAACGAAGCTTTCAAAATGAGCTTGCCTGTGGAAGGATCTAATGTTCTTGCTGCTTGAACAACAGAACCTACTTGATTATATTCCTTGCCATCAGCTAAGCGTAATTTCAAATTAAGACCGCTATTTTCATCACCAGAACGAGTAGCCATAAATTCAAGATACTCTTGTTCAGTCATACTGAATTCAACGAAAATAGGATCTACAGAATCGATGGTTACCAATGTTGTGGATCCTGCATTAACAAAGGTACCTATATCAACAGCATCCATGCTCAATGTACCTGAATATGGTGCATAAATGATAGTATCACCTAAGTTATCTTGAGCAATCTTCAATGCAGCTTGTTGTGCTTCTACAGCTGCTTTAGCTTGTTCCGTGGCAGAACGTTGTGTATCTACGCGTTGGCGTGCAATCGCATCTTGACTTGCCAATGTTTCATAACGATCTAAATCAGTTTCTGCATTTTTATAATCTGCATTTGCTCTTGCTACATTAGCTTCCGCTGTTGCTACATTGGATTCATATTGGCGAGAGTCGATGCGATATAAAGGTTGACCAGCTACTACTTGGTCCCCACCTTTAACAAATTTTTCCACCACATAACCAGTAACACGAGCATGTACAGCCACAGAATTTTCTGCCTTAACCGTACCCGTATAAGTTTGATCAACTTGTGCGTTTTGCGATACGATTTTATACGAGTTTACCGCCACATCAGCTGATTGCTGTTGTTGGCTACCACAGCCTGCCACCAGTAAAGCAGATACTGCTAATACTGCTAACATGCGTGAATATCGAGACTTCATTACATGTACTCCTTTTCATAACACTAAATTTATAAGATCCAAATTCATAAATATCTCAATATATTGTACTTTATTCCGATTAGATAGTCAAGATTTCTATATCCTATAAACCTAGATAAAATCTAGGTTTATATGCATTTAATTGTGTGCAATTTCACACCATATTTTGTTGACTTTCATAAAAATTTGTGTACAAAGCAAAAATACCGAAGACTTAGTATCACTACACGATACTAAATCTTCGGTATGAATCATCTCATGGTGGAGATGAGGAGAGTCGAACTCCTGTCCAAAAGCGTTGCCATATAGACCTCTCCGAGCACAGTCTATGATTTAAGTCTCAAGTACCTATCGCTCACAGACAAAC
>NZ_CAUSQT010000029.1:0-23228 GCF_963534045.1 uncultured Veillonella sp.
TATGTTCAATCATATGATTGATTACCTATCATTGTTCAGTTTTCAAAGATCTGTTTGCTAGTCACTGTCGTGCGCTAGCGACTTGATTATAATACCAAGTTCAGAGTATTTCGTCAAGCACTTTTTAAAACTTTTTTGAATTAAATTCAACGGTTTTAATGATGTGCTGTCATCCGAATTACGCTGTGTCCTAACGACTTGTATTAGTATATCATAAACAAAGAAAACGTCAACATGTTTTTTAATGCTTTTTGCAACTTCATCATTATCTCATTTATATATAAGTTTTTCACCTATTTACCTTGTCGTCATATATGTACATATACATATAAAAAAGCACCTACTTGCTTAGTATTTTGATAGATGACTAATCATAAATACTATAACAGATACGTGCTTTTTATAATGCTTATTCCGCTATATATGAGTGTTTACGAATTACAAAATGATATAAAGCCAAGGCTATGATCATTATGAGTGATGTAATTTGATATAAAGATTGATAGCCCAACGCATTTGCAATTAAGGCTAAGATAACCGATCCAGCCCCGACGGCTATATCAAGTGCTAAAAAGTATGTGGCTGTAGAAACGCCTGCACGTTCTATTGGTGCTGATTGAACTGCTAACGCTTGAAATGCAGGTTGAGCTGCTCCATAGCCTAGCCCAAGTAATGGTGCAGTACAAATAATCCCAACCGGAGTCGATACCACTCCAAGAATAGCGAGGCCTACGATAAATAGGCCTACACCAGGATAGATGACGAAGCGTGATCCATATCTAGCATATACTTTACCTACTAATGGTCGGCTAATAATTATCATGAGCGCAAACAAAGCAAAGAACACACTCCCCCATACACCTGATCCCATACTATTCAATTCAATAGGAATAAATACTAGAACACCAGAGTATGTAAAACCTATAAACAATCCCATTAATGCCCAAGGAAGGCTTCGTTTCTCTATAAACTGAGATATACTCCATCCCTTAGAAGATTTTTGTTTCGGTTTAGCTAACTCTTTTGGCAATCGAATGACATTACTCAATATAAAAGCTAGCGCAGTCATTATAGTCAGAAATATATATAGCGCTGAACTTCCATAGACTTGTAATGCATATAAACCAACAGCAGGACCTAATACCATAGCAATATTTGAGAATACAGCAAACATATTGATGCCTTCACCTTTACGTGAAGCAGGCAAAACAACTACGGCCAGTGCTGCCATAACAGTAGTACCTAATGCAAATATAGCGCCATGTAAGCCCCGTAGCACAAAAATCGTTTGTAACGATGTGGTTAAATTAAACAATCCCATAATAATAAAGAATAAAACAGATGAAATCAATAAAATTATGCGTTTGTCCAACCCATCAATTAAACGTCCTGCAAAAGGACGACATAAGATGGTCCCGATTTGGAAATATGTCATAGCCAATCCCGCATCTAAAGCGGTGCCACCTAATTCAGCTGTTAAAATTATGGGCAATGCCGCCACTAAGACATATTGGGTCATATAAAAAATGCCACTACTTACACCATAATTGATAAAAGCAGGACTCCATAAACGTTCTGAACTCACTATATCACTCTTTCTACTTAAAATCTTATATAGTATTTATTGTATGTTATTTCTCTTTGAATCACAATGATCTTACTCATAAGAAAAACCCCAATCGCAATAAAATGCGATTAGGGTTTATAGCTTTCACCATAACAATCAAATTATTGATTGCGAATGTCATTCTTATTTCTATTTTTCCAGAGCACCCATAAAGATGTAGCGACACAGATGGAGGAGTATGCACCACTGGCGAAACCAATAATCATACATAGAGCGAAGTTTTTTGTTGTATCCCCACCAAATACAAATAAAGATACACAGGCAAACATTACAGTAGCTAATGTATAGATACTACGATGAATACTTTGTGAAATAGAAGCATTCGCCAAATCTTCAAATGTATCAGTACGTTTATGAGTATGAGCATTTTCACGAACGCGGTCAAAGATAACTACAGATTCGTTCATGGAATAACCTACAACGGTTAAGATGGCCGCCAAGAAAGATGCATCGATTTCTAATTGGAAGAATGAGAATACACCTAATACCATAATCAAATCATGGAAAATAGCAGTCAATGCGGATGCGGCTATTCTATATTCAAAACGATAAGAAATATAGAGCGCCAATACAGCAAAGGCAATAACAAGATTCAAAAGCGCATGTTGCGTTACTTCAGAGCCGATAACAGCACCAACGGTTTCAATACGTTTTACTGTGTTTTCACCGATATCGCTATTCAATTTTTCTACTACAGCTGCACTTTCACTTGGCTCCAAGTTACGAGTTCGAATCATAACATCTTCGCCTGCAGTTTCTGCAGTATCACCAGACAATTGAATTTGTGCATTTTCAAGGTCGAATGTTTTCAATACATCACGAACTTGGCTAACCTCTACAGGTTTAGTGAATTGAACCTCTACAATGGTACCACCAGTATAGTCGATACCAAAGTTAAAGCCTTTTGTAAAAATAGAAATTAAACTAATGATTACTAGAATGGAGGAAATCACAAACCACCAACGATGATGTCTAATTACGTTGAAACTCATTTGCGCTTACCTCCTTTCAAAGATTTTGGTGCAAAATCATCAGAACTTTTACTTGGTGAGATATTAGCACCAAACCAGAATGGATGATTAGTAAAGTTACAATCAATTAATAGGCGAAGCAAGAAATGGCTGACAGTAATCGCTGTAAACATACTTACAACAACACCTACGCCCAAGCTGATAGCAAACCCCCTTACCGGACCAGAGCCTAAGACCGTCAAGATACCAGCTGTGATGATAACGGATACGTTCGCATCAGTGATTGTAGAAAGAGCTCGTTTAAAACCAGCCTCCATAGCAACACGCATGGATTTACCAGAGAAAACCTCTTCCTTAAAACGTTCGAAAATCAGGATGTTCGCATCTACCGCAACACCCATAGACAAGATAATACCCGCAATGCCCGGCAAGGTCATAGTTGCATTAAAACCTTTACCTAACACGAGAAGTAATAACATAACATATACAAGCAATGCTACATTGGCAACAAAGCCGGATAAACGATAGAGCAAAAGTAAGAATACCATGATCATGGCAATACCAGCACCAAACGCTACTACGGATTTATCCTTTGAATCTTGACCCAAAGAAGGACCTACAGTACGAACTTCAAGGACATTAATTTTTACAGGTAATGCACCAGAACGCAATAAAATTGCTAAATCTTTTGCTTCATCTAAGGACTTACTACCAGAAATAGTAGCCTTACCACCGGTAATAGCTTGTTGTACTACAGGGTTTGTGAGTACTTCACCATCGAGAGTAATGGAAATATGACGACCAATATTTTTAGATGTTAAATCAGCAAATTTCTTTGCCCCTTCATCACTAAGCTCGATAGCAACTAAAGGTTGTTTATTTTGACCCATTTCCTCTTTTGCATCTTTTAGGTCATCACCGGTCATGACAGTTTCGCCTTTTTCATTTTTAAATTCAAGGACCGCTGTTTTACCGATACGTTTCATTGCTTCATCAGGATCTTTGACACCTGGTAACTCAATGATAATACGCTTTGCCCCTTCCCGTTGTACAATAGGTTCAGACAGACCCATTTCATTAATGCGTCGTTCAAGAATTTGTTTTGCTCGTTCTACCGCATCATTATCAGCTGTACCATGCTCAGTATCCTCTGCTTCTAGCACAATATGCGTACCACCTTGTAAATCAAGGCCTTGTTTTAATGAACCTGCTAGGGGTCCAATAAAATACGCAAAACAACCAATAATTACAGCAATAACGACTAAGAATTTAACTATAGCCTTGCCTTTCAAAATCGTTGCTCCCTTCTAAATAACATGAATTACACCCTGTTCTGTAACGATAGCGGGCATACGTTGATCATAGCGTTCCATCGGAATCGGGTTTTTCATAATTTGCGCTTCCCATGCGACACCAATATAGTTCGATGGTGAAAGCGCCTTAAGAAAACGGTCATAATAACCATTTCCCATTCCCATACGACCACCCTGTCGATCAAATCCGGCACCAGGCACTAATACAAAATCAATATCCTTAGGATCAATGATTTCATAGGGTTCCTTTGGGACACGGATATTTAGGACGCCATGCACTACATCGTGAAGATTATGAAGTCGTACAGCAATCATCGTAGTCTTATCAGTACAAACAGGTACATAAACGCGTTTACCTGCCTGTAAAGCATGTTCTATAACATCATCCAAATTGGCTTCTTTAGGCATCGCCAAATAGGCCATCATCGATTGTGCCTGTTCATACTGAGGTAAATGAACAATCTCGTGACATAGCTTAGGTGCCCAAGATTCACAATCTGCAATAGATAAAGCAGCGCGCTGGGACTTGCACGCCTGGCGCACTGCTTCTTTTGTTATCATTACTTAGTTTCCTTATTTTTTTTAGAAACTACGGATGCGATAGCAGTACGAGCAAATGTCATTTCTACTTTTTCCGCTACTTGTACCTTAACTTTTTCATCATCAAGTTCGATAATTTCGCCATAGATACCACCAATAGTTACAATTTTTTGGCCTTTTTTCAAGCTGCTCAACAAATTAGTACGTTCTTTTTGTTGTTTCTTTTGTGGACGCCACAACAAGAAATAAAAAATTACGACCATCAAAAGGATTGGCCAGCTAGTTTGTAAAATTTGTTCGATATCACCCATGGGTAATCCTCCTCACTAAAATTCATCTTATCTTTATAAGTATATCTATTCAAAATGAATTTGACTAGTTTTTTTATATTATTTATTAAAGTTATCCCAAAATTGCATTCTAAATTGAGGGAATCGATCCTCTAAAATAGCTTTACGCATCTGGCGCATAAACTCTAATAAGAAATATAAATTATGGTATGTAACAAGTCTCAATGCTAAAATTTCTTCCGCCTTATATAAGTGACGTAAATAAGCACGAGAATAGTTTTTACATGTATAACATTGACACCCTTCTTCAAGAGGGCCCCAGTCATGCGCATATTGAGCATTTCGAATATTAAGACGCCCATGCCAAGTCATGGCCATCCCATTTCGCGCAACTCGTGTAGGATATACGCAGTCAAACATATCAATACCGCGAGCCACCCCTTCTACCAGACAGTCAGCTGTACCAACGCCCATCAAATAGCGAGCTTTATTGGTTGGCAACAACGGTGTTGTATATTCGAGAATTTCATTCATCAAATCATGTGGTTCCCCTACAGATAAACCACCAATGCTGTATCCTTCAAAGTCCATCGCCACTAATTCAGCTGCACTTTGTTTGCGCAAGTCTTTATACATACCGCCTTGCACAATACCGAACATACCTTGTCTATCATGAGCATGACGAGCCTCTTGACATCGATGAGCCCAACGCGTAGTACGCGCTGTAGAGCGTTTCGCATAATCATGTTCTGCAGGATAAGGAATGCATTCATCAAAGGCCATCGCAATATCAGATCCAAGTTGTTCCTGTACTTTTGTGGCCACCTCTGGGGAAAGAAATTGTTTAGATCCATCGATATGAGATCTAAATGTTACCCCTTCTTCGGTAATCTTACGCATATCTCCTAAGCTGAATACTTGGAAACCACCGCTATCCGTAAGGATTGCTTGATCCCAATTCATAAATTTATGAAGGCCACCAGCTTCTTCTACGAGCTCAGGGCCAGGTCTTAGGAACAAATGATAGGTGTTACTTAAAATCACTTGTGACCCAATGGCCTTTAACTCTTCTGGCGTCATCGTTTTTACTGTCGCCTGTGTCCCAACGGGCATAAACATAGGTGTTTCATACGTACCATGTGGCGTATGTAACAATCCCGCACGGGCACCCGTATGAGGACAAGTTTTCTGTAATTCATATGTAATACTCGGCATAGAATCTCCTAACGTATAAACATAGCATCGCCAAAACTAAAGAATCGATATCGTTCTTTTACAGCCGCTTTATAAGCTGCTAAACAATGTTCACGACCGGCTAGTGCACTAATGAGCATTAATAATGTAGATTGTGGTAAATGGAAATTGGTTACCAATGCATCTACCATCTTAAATTTATAGCCCGGATAGATAAAGATTTTTGTCCACCCACTTGTGGCATGTAATATACCATCATCAGTAGAGGCTGATTCCAAGGTGCGAATCGATGTAGTACCTACTGCAATAATACGCTTACCCTTAGATTTTGCTTCATTAATACGACGCGCTGTATCTTCAGATACGCTGTAGAATTCACTATGCATATCGTGATCTTCAATAGTTTCTACGGATACAGGTCTAAAGGTACCTAGACCAACATGAAGGGTAACAAACTCGAGCTCTACACCTTTAGCTTTAATTTTTTCTAATAGTTCCGGTGTAAAGTGTAGTCCCGCTGTTGGAGCCGCAGCAGACCCCTTTTCCTTTGCATACACCGTTTGATAGCGATCCTTATCCTCAAGTTTTTCATGAATATAAGGAGGTAACGGCATTTCACCAATTTCTTGAATAATATCATCAAATACACCATCACAGGTAAATTCTACGATACGACCGCCAAAATCAGTTTTATCTAGCACAGTTGCTTTCAAACGATCATCAAACACGATGACCTGTCCAATCGGACATTTCTTACCTGGTTTAACGAGACATTCCCAGCGATTTTCTCCACATGGTGTAAGTAATAAAACCTCCACCTTGCCACCGGAACCCTCTCGTTGACCATATAATCGAGCTGGGATAACCTTCGTATTATTAAATACGAGGACATCTCCTGCTTGTAATTCATCAAGTAAATCGTAAAAATGCGCTTTATGTGTATACTCACCAGTTATTTTATCCAATGTAAGCAACCTCGATGTGTCGCGAGGCTCTACAGGATGTTGAGCAATAAGCTCCTCTGGTAAATCATAATCAAAATCTGTAACTTTCATTCTTATCCTTAATACATTTTCTTCAATGTAATACCACTATAATAGTGTCTTAAAATTGTTTGATAATAATTAGTGTCCCCCGTACCAGCTCGTTTTGCCATTTCAGCGGCGCCCCATTGTGACATACCAAGACCATGGCCCCACCCATGACCTTTAATATACACTGTATCATTCTTGCCTGTGAAAGTATGATACGCTTTACCGGTTGAACTTGCTGGATTTTGATTGACATAAAAATCAAATAATGTTGACTTTAAACCTAACATGCCCCGCAAATCATCACCGCTTACCGTAACCTTACCAGCAGTACCAACGAAGGTGGCCGATTTAATACGCCCAGACACGCCTCTATCGGCTGTGGCCTTGCCAGGATTTCCCAATGGGGTTAATTGAATACTCTTCAACTTACCCACTCCCTTACTAGCAGCATTTAACTTGCCCTCTAAAGCGCTACGGCTTGTGGATACAGTCCAATTTGACGCGCTAGAATTGCTATTTGAAAAATCTTTAACACCTTTCAAGTACGGAATATCATTGCCCCATACATTGACACTGTCCTCGGTATAGCCACCACCATCAGAATGGAACAAGGCATTAATAGGACGATTGTTATATAGCATAACAACGCCTTTAGTATGATTAACAGCAGCCGTAGTACTTTGTGTTTCACCGCTCACACCACCATATACTTGATGATCTGTAGACGTGCTCACATCATAGAGCTGATTTTTATTTTGCTCCATCGTATGTAGTGCATACGTACGAGCCGCTACAGCTTGCGCTTCTAAGGCCGCTGCTGGCCAAGATGGAATCGCCTCTTGTGGAACAACACCATATAAATACGATTCCAATGGAACTGCATTAATAACCATCATAGCTCCATTATTGGCCCGCAATGTAAGAACCCCTCGATACGCTTTGCCTTCAAAGGTAAAAATGTCACCACTCGTAGGTTTTAATGTGACAACAGAATCAAGAGCTTTGCCATTAACAGCAATCTTATTGCCCCGTACACCTACGGATACAACCTTATGACTACCCACCTTACCATTATTGCTAGTAAGAACAGTTACGCCATTTGCACTCGATACGGAGGCATCTTGACGGCGAGATCCAAGTAAAACGCGTACATCCGGTGTATTTTCTACACGAACGCGCGTTGTTACTTGTTCTACTTGATTCTTCGTCACCACCGCTGCCGTTGCACGAGATGCTGTAGTAGAAGTTGTGATCTTCGGTTTTACAGCAGTAGTATTAGCAACCTTTGGTTTTGCATTGGCTACGGTCGTAACCTTTGGTTTTACGCTTGATTGTGCAGTAACCTTAGGTTTAACAGTTGTAGTTGCTGTAACTTTAGGTCTAATAGTCGTAGATGCAGTAACCTTTGGCGCCGGTTTTGTAACAAGCGGTTTAAATGTGGATTTACCAATCGTTCCACGCACAGCTTTTACAGGAGTTTTTCCCGACACCGTTGTTGATGATTTTGCCACAACAGGTTTTGTTCCCCATTTACCTACTACCTGTGCAGCCTCAACAGTTGCAAAACTATGAATGCCTAACAATAATGTTGTCATAATCATTAATGGTAATTGTTTCTTTTTCATTTTATTTCCCTGTTTACGAAATACCTAGATGATCATAAGCCAATTTAGTAGCCACACGCCCCCGCGGTGTTCTACCTAAAAATCCCAATTGCATCAAATATGGTTCATACACATCTTCGATGGTATCTCTCTCTTCACTGACGGCAGCCGCTATTGTTTCTATCCCCACAGGGCCACCATCATAATTTTCAATAATACACTTCAACACTCGTCTATCAATGCGGTCAAGTCCCATCTTATCCACATGTAAA
The DNA here is from genome assembly GCF_963534045.1 of uncultured Veillonella sp. Classification (GTDB taxonomy): domain Bacteria; phylum Bacillota; class Negativicutes; order Veillonellales; family Veillonellaceae; genus Veillonella. Next base: position 8,846 of record NZ_CAUSQT010000029.1, read on the forward strand.
CGTTTCAATGCCTCATCTGCAATATCCGCAGTAATAACGCCATTCCCCACAACTTGTGCAAAATCGCGAACTCGTTTTAACAATCGATTCGCAATACGCGGTGTTCCTCTCGATCGTCGAGCAATCTCACTAGCACCAGCTTGCTCAATGCCGATATTCAAAATATCCGCTGCACGAGTTACGATAAATTCTAATTCTTCTTGTTTGTAATATTCCAATCGACTCACGATACCGAATCGATCACGCAATGGTGCAGCCAATGCCCCAGCTCGTGTCGTCGCACCAACCAACGTAAACTTTGGTAAATCAATGCGGACGGAACGCGCACTTGGTCCCTTGCCGATGATGATATCCAAGGCATAGTCCTCCATAGCAGAGTACAATACCTCTTCTACACTTCGTGAAAGTCGATGAATCTCATCGATAAACAAAACATCATGTTCATCAAGATTCGTCAAAATAGCAGCTAAATCTCCAGCCTTTTCTATAGCAGGACCTGATGTTATACGAAAATTAACACCCAGCTCATTAGCAATAATGCCAGCTAATGTGGTCTTACCTAGCCCCGGAGGACCATATAACAGAACATGATCTAAGGCTTCACCACGCTGTTTAGTAGCTTGAATATAAATATTCAGATTATCCTTAGCCTCTCGTTGGCCAATATACTCATTAAAATACTTAGGTCGCAGACTATATTGCCACACGTCCTCTTCTCGATCACCGCCGCCTACGAGGCGTACTTCTTCGTTCATGGCTAACGTCCTTTCCCAAGTTCAACTAAACAAGCTTTTATCAATGCAGATACATCTTTTGAACCATCGTTTAAGGATTCAACTAGTGCTTCCACATCTTTTTGCGCATATCCTAATGATACCAGTGCCTCAATCGCCTCCCCGCTCGGTCCGCTATGAGTAACACCAATTGGTTGGATGGCTGCAGGTGTTTCAACACTAATCTGAGTCATCTTCGCTAACTTATCCTTTAATTCTAGGACAAGACGCTCTGCCGACTTTTTCCCTATGCCCGGTAATTTTGTTAATTGTTGTACCTGACCATTAATAACAGCCAATTTGAAAGCCTCTGGCGTCATGCCGGACAATATGCCTAAGCCGACCTTTGGCCCAATACCAGAAACAGAAATGAGCAGAATAAAAAGTTCGTACTCATCCTCTGTCCAGAATCCGTATAGTTGCATCGCATCTTCCCGAACATTGAGATAGGTAAACAATGTGGCCTCTTGCCCCTCTATTAATTGTTGTCGTGTAGTGGTTGGCACATACACACGGTACCCTACACCATGTACATCTACATAACAAGATTCCTTGAATAGATGTGTTACAATGCCTCGTACATACCCAATCATTTAATTAACCTCATCAATCTATCTTGGTGAGAACTATGCGCCGTACAAATGGCGACTGCTAATGCATCTGCCGTATCATCGGGCTTAATTTTCTCACGAATCCCCAAAATATTCATGGTCATGTAAATAACCTGATTTTTATCGGCCTTACCATAACCGGTAACAGCCTGTTTAATTTGTAATGGCGTATATTCATATATAGGTATCCTCTGTTGCTCTGCGGCCAGCAATATAACCCCACGAGCTTGACCTACCTTAATCGCCGTCGTTACATTACGATTAAAAAAGAGTTCCTCTACACCCAACTTATCCGGCTTATATTCCTCTAAAATATCGCTTAAATCATTAAATAAGATTTCTAAACGCTGAGCATCCGTCAGTTCCTTAGGGGTCGTAATAGCCCCATAGGCTACTGGCGTTAGTTTGCTTCCCTGCACGTCAATAATGCCATAGCCACAAATTGCCGTACCTGGGTCGATTCCTATAATCCGCACTCCATCCCCCTCAGTTTAAAAATGAGATAAGCCAATGCTTACCTCGTAACACTCATAATCTATTTCATTATAGCATATTAGAACATCGAAATTCATGAAATCACGATATTTTTATTACCTTTTTACAAGGAGAAACTAGGCGAAGATAAAAAATGAGGAGTGCTCCTAGAGCACTCCCTGTTTCTATTATTCTTCTTCGTCGTCTGGCAAAATACCATTGTGATATACGTTTTGTACATCATCAAGGTCATCCAAAACATCGAGCATTTTTTGCATTTTTACAGCATCGTCACCAAATAATTCGATAGTTGTATCTGGGATCATGGTAATCTTCGCCACTTCAGTTTCTATGCCCGCATCAGCCAAGGCTTGTTCTACTGCATCAAAATCTTCTGGCGTTGTATAGATTTCAAATACATCATCTTCCGCTTTAAGATCTTCTGCACCCGCATCAAGAGCCAACAATGTCAATTCATCTTCATCGTGACCTTCTTTATCGATAACGAATACGCCTTTAGATTTAAACATCCAACCTACACAACCGCTTTCACCAAGATTACCACCTTGTTTAGAGAAAGCATGACGCACATCAGCAGCCGCACGATTACGATTATCCGTCATAACCTCTACGGTAACGGCAACGCCTGCAGGGCCGTAACCTTCATATACGATTTCTTCATATGCGTTCATATCAGTAGCGCCAACGCCTTTATCGATGGCACGTTGAATATTATCCTTAGGAATATTGTTTTCACGAGCTTTTTGTAAAGCCAATTTCAAACGCATATTACCTGTTGGATCTGCACCACCCATGCGTGCTGCTACGGTAATTTCACGACCGATTTTCGTAGCTAATTTAGCCTTCAATGCATCGGTTTTACCTTTTTTATGTTTAATATTTGCCCATTTTGAATGTCCTGACATAGACGCCTCCTATTTATTCCACCATGCTTCGCCCCGTAATCGATCCAAGATGATTGAAACGGCACTACGCACAGATAAATGATTGTATTCACCGTGGCCATATATAGGTTCTAAAATATAGTCAAAGCTTTCCATCGTTTCTTTTGTCATACCATAACCGGTACCAAATAATACTAACACAGGGCGGCCCTCATTTTCAAGATGTTCACGCATCCGTGCATAGGAAATTGTATTATCATAGGTCCGAGCATCGGTAGTTGCTATGATGGGTTTCACCCCTTCTAATTCCTCGATAGTACGCACTGCCACAGCGATAGAATTAACGAGTTCAACGCCTGTGAAAGCATCTTTTCTATCTGGATTATAGGTACTACCAAAACCAGATTTCCAATGTTCCATAATGGTAGCCGCTAACTCTCGTTGAGCCGGTATATTATGAATCACAAAATATTTAGACACATCATAGGTAATAGATGCGCGCGCAATATCGTGAATATCATAATTGGTAATGGCCGTCGTTATCACATCTTTATGCTTATTCATAATCGGATAATGAACGAGCCCAATATATAAATTTGCCAATGCTAAATCTCCTGATTTCTAAACAACTTCCATCAACATATAGTGTCATCGCATCCATTATGAAGCACTAGACCGTGCACCAGCACTACCAAAACCAGACTTTTGCCCTATAGATGATGCTTTCTTACTTCTATTATTCTCATAACTACGAAAGCTTCTTCCACCTCCATAGCCATGTATAGTTGATCCTGATGACGTATATTCATTAGGTTGTTCATACGGTTTTAATGGCGATACCGCGCGATATGTCATAGTTCGTCCATCCATACGTGCCGTAGGAGGATTAAACCCATGAAACATATAATACCCAGCTGCAATAGTTGGTAACAAACTTGCCAAACCAGCATCCCACACTAAGTTTCCACCATTATCACGGTGAAAGGTAACTGAACGATTATCGTCATACAAGGCGGTTTCTTTTCCATCGCCATGATTTAAAAGAGAATACCGATTACCTTGACTATCCTTTAATCGAACCTCCCCCTCATTTGCCTCTGGATAAACCTTATCACACACAGCATAGGAGATATCGTTCCAGTATGAATACACACCTACAAGACCAGCAACTGCGGCGAAAGCACCTGTAAGGTATATGGTTTTCTTACTTGGCTTATACATAAAACGCTCCCTTAGTGCACAGCACCGCTAATAACAAGAGCAAGACCTACGAAAATGCCAAATACAAGAATACCAGCCGCTGTATTACCACGCATAATTTCTTCGGATAATTTATATTTACGATGCCAAATATTGATAAACATATAGCCCGTTACAAATAGTATAATACCTAGCACAGCATATACAACACTAGCTACAATACCATGTAACAGGGACGTATCAGCCGTAGTCACGGCTGGTGACATAATAACAGCGCGCAAAATTTCACCGATACCGATAAATGATCCCGCTGAAAGCCACGCCACAGCACAGTTACCACGCTTAATTTCTTCACTAAATTTTCCAGGCACGAAGAAATCGATAACCGTATTCGCTGTTAACATCAGTATAACGCCAAAGCAAGCATAAAAAATTGTCAATAATACATCAGGTATATAAATCATAATAAGCCTCCTAATAATATAATTTTGTATTGGATGTGTTGTTAGAGTTGCTGGTAGGATACAATCGTTCGCGTCCCGTATTATCCCCTAGTCGAACCATGGTCGCATAGTTATCGAGTATATGAGAGCTGATTAATGTACGATCAATAATTTTCCAATCCTCTTGTGTTAATTTAGATTGTTCACATACCTTAACCCTAGTTTGTCCATCCGTATTAGTGATGAGATACACCAAGTCCCCAGAATAAAATACAATAACTTCATGTCCCTCTTCTAAGTTATCCCGCTCATTCTTAATATCACCATTCACAGAATCAATCAAATCTAATGCGGTACTAACAGGATCTAGTGTAGACGTGTATACATAGTCGCTATCCGAATCTGTTTTTGTATAATATACAGATGTGTCATGCATATGTTCTTTTACCGTATAAGGCACTCCAAACATAGCGCGTATACTATGCCAAGACAAATCATTGTCCGACCAAAACAAAAATAGTAAAAATAGTACACCATACCCCACGCCAACAGCAATAGATCCAAACCTTTTTTTCATAAATTTGTTACGCATCTTTTGCTTAATAGCTTGAGCGGCTGCATCATTACAAAGGCGAATATTCACCAAGGGCACTCGTGACCCTTCGGCAAACATTTTTTCACCTTCAAACCACTCTTCTTCAAAGAATACACTAGCACCACCTTCACAAGGCAGCTGATATTCTCGATATCCTGCGCGGTCCCCTACGGAGGCACCACTTTCACCATCCACATCGACAACCTTTTCTAAGCCGATTTGATGTAATGTAAAATCTTTCCCTGGCCGTGTATGAAAGGATGTTCTAGATACGGTACACCATTCATTATCATTGTACTCAATGGTTAACCATATTTTATCGATTCCCTCAACAGCCTCCAGCCCATATTCATGCCAATAATCACCAGGTGATTTTGTCATAGACGGCTGGCCTCTATAGGATTGTTCCTTATCTGCTTTTGGAATAATCTCTATATATTTAATTTTCTCAGTGATTACATAACGGCTGCCATGAACCTCTAAGACATCATAACAATTAAACTCCATACGCACCCTCGCTAAAATAGACATAATCACAACTGCTGCGAAGTACGCCTATTATCATTCGTTTAACATACTATATGGCCACAAATTCCATAGTATTTCGCTTACTCTATTAGTAATGGTACAAAGTATGCTTCTGTACCAGCTATCTCTTCCGGAGAAAAACGGCATCCTACCGCAGAAGCTTGATCACCAAGCATAAAACAGGATAAGGTTAAAAATCCATCTTTCATTCCACAATCCACTGTATGAGTAAAACGTTTCTGCTGTATAAAGTCTTGATACATCACCTTTTTACTGTCGCGACAAACGATATCGTCATAGTTATCAACTAGCTTTTCCATGTAAAGCTCAGATATATCACCATGCTTTTGAACAACTTGTACATGCTTTCCTTCACGGCCCCAAATCTCCTTTTGAATATAAAGACCATCGTCAAGAGCGGAAAAATCATTTTCAAAATAGGATGGTGCCAGATACTTCTCAATGATATCTCGATCTGGTTTCGTAAAAAATTGATCTGTTAAATACAATGCATATACTAAGGACATAAAGGATTTATTTTGTAGAATAATGGACTCTGGCGGATTAAAAAGAGCAAATCTATTCTCCTCGTACAGATCTAAGAACATCTCACCCAAAGGTTCATTATCAGGTGTTTGTTCATCAATCAAAAGTTCCATGGGATGCAAGCGATATAATAGAGTCGCATGACTACCATCTTCTAAAGGAATGCCCTCATCATCAATCTTCATATCATAAAAGGATATGAATCGCGTGTCTGCCTCAGGGCAGGCTGTTTTTAATTCCTTCATAAGGAATTGTGTTGTACCGTAGTCTTCAAAATAATCATGAAAACAAGAGAATACAAAGGGATTCTTAGGTAGGCTCTCTCTATTCGCCCGCATAGATTCATATTGGTTTCTACCATACTTAGCAGATAAAACAGCATCATACATGCGCTTTAAAAATGCATGTAATTCTTTTCGACATTCTGTATTAGGATGTTTTCGTTTCACATAATTGGCTGCAATTTCATTGGCATAATAGCTTTCAATGAGAAAACATGGCGTATCTGCATTAAGTTCTACCATGCGCAAATTGCCATTTACATCGAGAACAAAATCAAAGCGAGATAACCACGTCGGTAACCCTAAGGCATTCGACTTATGTAAGTAAGGAATTAAATTGTCTGGCATATCCATATTTCGAGCAAAGTCATCTGGTGCCATTTGAAATACTTTTGCAGCTTTACAAAATATTTGAAATAATCTACGCGAAGCATGGCGAATTTCATCGTAAAAGTCAGATGAAAAGGCCTGCATAGACAATGACGGATACCGATCATCATACCCTTCATATTCCACGAAATTAAATATGTTTCTATCAAGCTCATCAATATAGGATTTCATTGTTCATCCTTTCATTAAGAGGCACCGCTCGAAGTTCGAGCCCCTACACTACCAAAGCCATACTTTTCACCAATTCTATGTGCTCGATTACTCGTTTTAGTATTGTAACGATTTCTAGCCATTTCATTAATAGTTCTAGCCACTCTTGCACTATTAGATTTACTAGCTCCTGTACTTGCATCAAAAGGGGTAAGAGGTGATGTAGCGCGATAGGTCATACTAGGTGCATCCATATATGCCGTTGGAGCTGAAAAACCATGAAATGCATAGTATCCTACCGCCAAAGTCGGAATCAAACTAGCTAAGCCTGCATCCCATATAATATCACCCTTCTCATCACGATGAAAGGTAACAGACTTCTCAGCATCATCATAAAGTGCCGTTTCTTTTCCATCACCATGATTAATCAAGGTATAGCTTTTACCTTCATCATCTATGAGCCGTACTTCACCATTATTCGATTCTGGTTTGACCACATCACACAAAGCATAACTAATATCATCCCAATAGGAATAAACACCTACAAGAGCTGCTATAGATGTAAAGGCTATGGCTATGTAAACAGTATTCTTACTTGGTTCATACATATAATATTCCTTCGTTTGATTTCGTAACTGAAATCAATACTATATCAATCTTTTATTATATTTGATAACGTCTTACGTCCCTGCTTATTCTTTAATTCCACCATATACGCATATCGTAACAATATTTCACTGTCATTTCTAATAGTCGCTATGCGTGTATTCTCCGAATCTGACAAGTTTTTTAATTTCCCCACTTCAACATACGTAGTGCCATTAACCACACTAATAACAGATACCTCTTTAGTCGTATAAATGACAATCCATCGCTCAGGAGACTTAGTGTCTTGTTTAATGGTATAAACCTTGCCATACACAGCATCGATAAGATCGATAGCCGTTGCATTTGGATCTTGCTTTGACGTATATACCATCAAACCGTCTTTTGTGCCTTGCGGTTCATAATAATAGGAATCTTTAATGCGCTCCTCCATGGTATAGGGGAATCCCACTTCATCACGCAATTCATGCCAAGTCATATCTCCTACGAATAAATAACCCAAAAAGAATAAAATGATTCCCCAACTCAGACCCAATCGTGTCCATTCTTTTCTGCGAGCTGCATTACGAATCTTTTTACTCGCTGCTTGAGCAGCCTGATCTCGCCGTCGATGTACATCCGACAAACGAATCCGCTCACCTTGAGCCTGATCCTTTAAACCTCCGTGCCAATCCTCCATAAAGAATACATAGGTTTTATCCTTTTTAATTGATCTATATTCTTTATAATCGGCCTTATCACCGCTTCTAGCTTTACTTTCACCCTCAACAGACATGACGCGTTGTAAGCCTTTATCATACAGTTTATATCCTTTAGGCGGCGTTGAACGTAAAACAGTCTCTGAAAAGGTACAATAGTCTTTTTCCCCATTTACAATGGTGAGCCATTTTTTATCTTCACCATCCACTGGCATAAGACCATATTCGGTCCAATTCTTAGCCCCTTTATGAGTACCTAATTCATTATTATACATTTCATCATTAAGAGTATAATTCACTGTCTTTTCTATGATGAATTCTTGATAGGAGATAACTTCAGTAACTACGTATCGCTTTCCCTGAATCTCTACAACATCATAACACTTAAAATTCATAGCCTAGACTCTTCTTCAACAATTTCTTTTAAAAGTTTAATTTCCTCTTTTGTTAATGGTCGTTCCAACAAATCAGGACGCAACAATCGTGTCCGTTTAAGTGCTTCCTTTTGACGCCATGTGGCAATATTTTTATGATGACCACTGCGTAAAATATCCGGTACAGTCCACCCTCTAAATTCTGGTGGTTTTGTATATTGCGGACATTCTAAAAGGGGCTCATAAAATGAATCCTCTTGGGCCCCACTAGCTGCGCCTAATACACCGGGAATCATACGAGCCACCGCATCAGCAACGACCATAGCTGGCAACTCGCCACCTGTTAACACATAGTCACCAATGGAAATAGTTTCATCTACTAAATGCTCCTCTACACGATAGTCAACACCTTCATAATGGCCACATACGAGAATCAGTTGATCATAAGTTGCTAATTCTCTAGCCTTTTCCTGTGTGAAAGGTTGACCCGTAGGCCCCATAAATACAATGCGACGACGTATACTTTCACCAGGATTACCAATGAGGCTCATCTCATCACACATCTCATCCGTTTCGTAGGCACCATTAATAGCACTATCATAGTTAGAGACAACAGATTCTACGGCCTCAAAAATAGGAGGCGCCATCATGAGCATACCGGCCCCACCACCATACGGTGTATCATCCACTTGTCCATGTTTATTATGACTAAAATCGCGCGGATTCGTCACAGCCATATCTAGCCGTCCCGCCTCTATGGCTCGTTTTATGATGGAATGACTAAAGAAGGCATCAAAAAACTCTGGAAACAAGGATATAATATCTATTTTCACAACAGGCCTCCTCCGAATACACTTATTATTATCATATATCTATATATAGCTATCTTATAATTAATTCTATCATAAGACACCTATAAATAGATATAAAAAACCGCCTAAATGGATTATACCCACTCAGGCGGATCTACGATCATCATGCGTTTGTCCATATCGATATCAATGATAACATCATCAATGGCTGCAAACAATTGATCTGGTTCCCCTTCTTTGGAAACCACATATACATCATTAGCTCCCGGTTGTAATACATCCGTCAATGTACCAAGTACATTGCCCTTTGTATCTTGCACCTTAAGGCCAATCATATCAAAGATATAGTAACGGCCTTCTGGTAATTCTACCAAATCTTCACGACGTACTTGAATCTCTTTCTTAGCGAATAATTCAGCCGTGTTACGATCAGGAATTTCCTTAAATGAAGCTAATACGAATTGTTTATGAAATCGTGCGGATGCAACGTGGTATTCTTTACCATCGATGTAACAGGCATCCATATGCATAAACCGTTCTGGAAAGTCGGTTTGAGGCATAATACGAAGATCACCCCGCACGCCGTGCGGGGCGATGATAACACCTATAGTGATGAAATCGTTAGGCTTCATTATTGACGAAACGCAACGATTTTACCGTCTTCTAATAGGATTTCAGCGCCCATCATGGCATCCAAATTATCCCCGATTTTAACGGTAACTGTTTGCTCTAATGTACCTTGAGGAATTTCAGTCCCCAACGTCAATTCTTGAGCGTCTTTCAATTTAGCTGTTACTTCTTCTTTGAAAGCCAAGCGTTTATTTTTCTCTTCGTCGATTTGTTGACGAATCGCAGTAAGACTTGTCGCATCAACTTTAGCTGCATCAGCTAAAATACGTTGAGCTTGAAACTCAATTGCTTCCAAATCTTTATTCACCATATCAAGGCGAGTTTCAAGATCGGATACAATTTTCGCTTTCAAATCTTCTGTTACTTTTGCTTTTACTGCTACAGGGACACGTAATGTCATTTCTTCCATTGGAACACTCCCTTTTAGACAATATCAACAGATATCTTTTTGTTCTCTTTAATAGCCGCCGCTTTCACCACAGAGCGAATTGCTTTTGCAATTCGACCTTGTTTTCCGATGACTTTACCCATATCCTCTGGAGCTACATGAAGTTCATAGACCTCAACATTGCCCTTTTGGACCATGGTAACAGAAACGGCATCAGGCTGCTTCACTAATGATTTCGCAATTAATGAAATTAATTCTATCATCACAGTATGCCTCTCTATTAATTACTTTTTAGCGTCTGCAAATTTTTGCATAACGCCTTGTTTTTTGAACAAGGAGCGAACAGTGTCAGTAGGCTGAGCACCTTTAGCTAACCAAGCCAAAGCTTTTTCTTCGTCTACATTAACGATAGCTGGTTGTTTAGTAGCATCATATTGACCAATTGTGTCAACAGGACGACCTTCACGTGGAGCACGTGCGTCAGCAACTACGATACGGTAGAAAGGAGCTTTTTTAGCACCTAAACGAGTCAAACGAATTTTTAACATGTGGGATTCACCTCCTTATAATGATGTGCTGGACAGGTTCAGCGCCCCTGTCCATGTATTACATAAACGGTAATTTTGGCATTCCAGGGAAGCCACCCTTACCACCACGCAATCCTTGTAAACGCTTCATCATCTTCCGCGCTTCTTCGAATTGTTTTAATAAGCGATTAACGTCTTGTACTTGTGTACCTGACCCCATCGCAATACGCTTACGACGAGAACCATTTAAAATATTTGGATCTTGTCGTTCTGCAGCCGTCATGGATTTAATGATAGCCTCAATGCGACGTACTTCTTTGCTATTCAAATCAAGGTCTTTTAATTGATCCTTAATTTGACCCATGCCTGGTAACATGCCAATAATATTTTGCAATGGTCCTAACTTTCTCACCTGATTCATCTGTTTCAAGAAATCATCTAAGGTGAAATTGTTTTTCGCCATTTTTTGCGCCATTTCACGAGCTTCTTCTTCATCAATAGCGCCTTGTACGCTTTCAATAAGAGTTTTGAAATCCCCTAAATCGAGGATACGAGAAGCCATGCGGTCTGGATAGAATACATCGAAACCATCCATTTTTTCGCTTACGCCCGTAAACTTGATTGGCAAACCGGTTACCGCTTTGATAGACAACGCAGCACCACCGCGCGCATCACCATCGAGTTTAGTAAGGATAACACCGTCAACGCCTAATTTTTCATTAAACGTTTGTGCTGTCGTCACCGCGTCCTGACCAATCATAGAGTCTACAACGAGTAGAATTTCATGAGGTCGAACAGCAGCTTTAATGTTGGACAACTCGTCCATGAGGACTTCGTCAATAGCCAAACGACCTGCTGTATCGATGATAACAACATCTTTCAACATATGCGTGCTTTGCTCTACGGCACGACGCGCAATATCTACTGGATTAGCTCCTGGTGTTTCATCAGCAAATACAGGGATATCGATTTGCTTACCTACTACTTGCAATTGCTTAATCGCTGCTGGACGGTATACGTCGGCTGCAACAAGCATTGGATGTTTACCTTGTTTACGAAGGTATACAGCCAATTTACCGGCCGTAGTCGTTTTACCAGCACCTTGTAAACCAACAAGCATAATAATTGTTGGAGGCTTACTGGAAATCATGATACGGCTTTGCGTACCACCTAGGAGAGCTGTCAACTCATCATTAACGATTTTAATAACCGTTTGAGCTGGGTTCAAGGATCCGAACACCTCTTCACCAAGGGCCTTTTCTTTAATGGATTTAACGAAATCTTTCGCCACCATAAAGTTTACGTCCGCTTCTAAGAGAGCTGTTCGTACCTGACGCAACGCAAGATTGACATCTTCTTCTGTAATTTTGCCCTTACCTTTTAAGGATTTAAAGGCGTCTTGCAGTTTTTCTGACAAACTATCGAATGCCATATTATCCCTCCATTTGCGTCAATAATTGTTGTACCCGCGATTGTGAAAGCACATCCGCCGGCAACGTATCTTTTAATTCACTTATCACTTGTTCACGTGCCTCGTACTGAGCCACCAAGTGTAATTTAGATTCATAGTCATTCAAAATATGACGTGCACGCTGTAAATTATCATGTACAGCTTGCCTAGATACGCCAAGCTCCTCAGCAATCTCGCCAAGGGACATATCGTCTTCGTGGTGAAGTTGTAAGGACATGCGTTGCTTGTCCGTCAATAGTGGCCCATAGAAATCCAAGAGCAAACTGATAAGTACTCGTTCTTCCATTTCGCCACCTCCATCACTGTCAAGTCATATTACTTTACATATGGTACAGTATAAAAAAAGATGTGTCAAGTAGAAATACTTAACATCTAAATTATAGAGAATTATTTTCATATTTTACTTTTATATCTACTGTAATATGTTATAATAAATATATCTAATATTTTCAATATAAAAGACAGGAGGTATTGTATGAATACCAAACATTATAATCTTATCGTCCTAGGTTTCGGCAAAGCCGGTAAAACATTGGCCGCTAAATTTGGCGCTATGGGCAAAGCCGTTGCCATGATTGAAGAAAACCCACTCATGTATGGTGGCACATGCATTAATATTGCATGTATTCCTACTAAGACGATGATTGTAGCCGCATCAAAAGGCTTATCTTACGATCAAGTATTAAACCAACGCGAGGTAGTTACATCTCGTTTACGCAATAAAAACTTCGGTATGCTAGACACTAATGAACATGTCGATGTATATACTGGACATGGTGAATTCATTAGTAATAAAGAAATCGCCGTTACAGCTGGAGAAGATAAAATCATCTTATCTAGTGAAACAATTATTATTAACACTGGTGCTGTAGCGATTAAGCCTAACATTGATGGCATCAGAGCAGCAACAGGCTTCTATAATAGCACAGAAATTCAACAATTATCGACTCAACCAAGTACACTCGGTATCATCGGTGCTGGTCCTATTGGTCTTGAATTTGCCAGCTTATACGCTAAACTAGGTGCAAAGGTAACAGTATTTAATATTGAATCTAGCATCTTAAAACGGGAGGAACCGATCGTACAAGAATTAGCTAACGAGTACTTGACTGAGCAAGGTATTACTATTCTCAACGATGTAACATTAAACTCTGTATCTAATGATGGCAACAAACCTGTTATTACTGCAAATGGTCAAAACTATACCTTTGATGCTGTTTTATATGCTACAGGTCGCAAACCAAATACAGCTAACATCGGTTTAGAAAATACGGATATTACTACTAACGAACGCGGTGCTATCGTAGTGAATGATACGTGTGAAAGCTCCGTTCCTGGTGTATATGCAGTAGGCGATGTAAACGGTGGTCCTCAATTTACGTATATTTCTCTCGATGACTTCCGCATTGTATTTGGTGCACTTACAGGTAATGGCCAATACACATTAAAAGATCGCAAAAATATTCCTTACACAACATTCTTAACACCTCCACTCGCTCGTGTAGGTCTCACAGAAGAAGATGCTATCAACAAAGGATATACAGTTAAAACTAAAGAAATGCTCGTAGCTACCATGCCAAGAGCTCATGTAAACGACTATTTAAAAGGTGCTTTTAAAATTGTTGTAAATGCAGATAACGATTTAATCCTCGGTGCTACACTTTATTCTCAAGGTGCTGAAGAGTTGATTAACCTCATTAAAATGGCTATGGATAACAACATTCCATATACATATTTCAAAAATCAAATCTTCACACATCCTACCATGGCAGAGAACTTAAACGACCTATGTAATTTTTAATGCCATAAACAAAATCAACAAACAAATGATATAAAACGAAAATAAAAGGGCGCTCATTAGCTAACATATATGCTAATGAGCGCCCTTTAACTATTTAGAGAAATAAGATGCGATTTAAATTATTTTCTATTAGTTTTTTGTAAATAATCTACGTACTACCTTTTGTAGTTTTGGTGTCAA
>NZ_CAUSQT010000030.1:0-22188 GCF_963534045.1 uncultured Veillonella sp.
ATGTAAACCAATGCGGTTCCATCTCGTCTGATTCAATGGGGTTTACATCGGTAACACGCACAAAATATACATAGCCCACATGGGTTAAACTTTCATCATAGGGAAACTGAAAGTCGAAAAGGGCTACGCATTCTAGATCAGACGCATCAACGCGTATGCCCGATTCCTCATATAGTTCGCGCACGGCGCATTGGCGAAAGCTTTCACCAGCATTGATTTTACCACCAAAGCCATTATATTTATCGGCACCAAAGCCACGTTTCTTGCGGCCCAGCAAAATTCTATATTGTTCATCTATGGGAAATACCAAGGTTGTCGGTTTCATAAGACCTCCTATAATTTGGTAAAGATTATTAATATATTATACCATTATTTCATGTGTAATACTGTCATTTATGGTATGATTAAAGGTATGAGATGAAAGGAGGCGCACCATGAACGAACCACTTATATTTGACATTGCACTAGGACGTACAAAGCCTGTAAATATGCGTGACGCAAGTGTGCGCTGTCCATTCTGCGACCGGTCAAATTTAACAGATATTCTGGCTCAAGATGGTCATATCATATGGCTCATGAATAAATACCCAGTTCTCAAGGATACATGGCCTACGGTTATTATCGAAACAGAAGGCGATCAAGGGGAATTATCTACCCTCTCTCTCGACGAAGCAACACGTATTATTCAATTTGGCATGGATAAATGGCATGAAACAATTAGCACCAAAGAATTTGAATCTGTTCTCTTCTTTAAAAACCACGGTCCTATGTCCGGCGGTTCCATACGCCATCCGCACAGCCAAATTATAGGCTTACGCAACTACGATTATCACGAGGACATTACGGTCAAGAACATGAATGGTTGGCTGTTACACGAAGATCAGGATATCCGCATCACCTTATCCAAACACCCTATTATTGGATTCTTTGAATACAATTTGCGGTATAAACCTGATGCGCCTGTCCGCTCCATCGCCATGCGCTTACAACAGACCATACGCTATGTGCTAGATAGCTTAGCAAAATTCTCTCAATCGTACAACTATTTCTTCTATCAACTAGAAGATGGTTACGAATATATCAAGGTGATTCCGCGCTATATCACAACGCCGCTCTACGTGGGTTATAAAATTCCACAAACGTGCAATGATGAACGAGCTGCGAAAATTTTACAGAATATTACACCCTATTTTGAATTGAAATAAGAACCCTCTGCTACGAGTTCCGTAGGTTAGAGGACTCTAGTAAGGACATATATGAACATTTACGCCATTGGAGACCTTCATCTATCGGGTAATCCACCTACGAAGCCGATGAATATATTCGGTCCCCACTGGGACAATCATTGGCAACGTATAAAAGAACATTGGCTATCCACCGTCACCGATGAGGACATTATCTTTCTCGTAGGCGACATGAGCTGGGCTTTGCGCCTCGATGAAGCACTCTACGACCTCAAAGAAATCGCCAGCCTTCCGGGCCAAAAATTTATGATTCGCGGTAACCACGATTATTGGTGGTCCTCTGCCAACAAAATGAAAAATGCCATGGGCGATGCTATTACCTTTTTACAAGGTCACGGTACGGCCCGTATCATCAATCTCACCACTCAGGTTAATGCTTTAACTGGTGAAAGCCAGTCCACCGAACAGCAATGCATCTTAGCCTTTGGTGGCACCCGCGGATATATTTGTCCTGATGATGCTAGCTTTGAACCGGATACAGATCAGTCTATCTATGACAGAGAAATTTTGCGTACCGAAGCGGCATTGCAGGAAATGGAACACGCCATCCAAGCGTTGAAAAAGGAACACGGTGAAACAGAGAATACCAGCGAAACACTTCCTGTAATGCGGGTTCTCTTACTACATTATCCACCATTTAACGAAAATAACGCCCCATCAGGCTTTACAGACCTCATGGAGCGCTATCATGTAGATATATGTATATTCGGCCATTTACATGACCAGATTTCATTCAAACGGATTCCTTCAACATTTGGAACCACTAAATTAGAACTCGTTTCTGCAGATTATGCAGAATTTAAAATACAAAAGATATTATAATTAAGATTCTTATGTTACATCATATGTGAAACATTGAGATTTATAAGTACAATATAAGGAGCATTATGAGTCGTATTCATAAAGAGCATTTACAAGCAGGCTATATCTTTGGCGATACAATCAATCAAGAATATATCTATTTGCCATCCGGCGAGGTAGGCACAGACCATCCATTGGCGGTCCTCGAAACGCCTACAAAACGAGAGGACCTTACATTGGACGAAGCGGTTCATATGATTGATACGCTAACATTAAAACGGTGTAGCCACCCTACATTAGGTAAAAAATCATTTTAATAGAAAAACCTATTTAAAATAATATTCGTCTAAATGCATAAGCAAACACGAGCATACCAAATAACATAGAAAATATAGCAATAAAACTCCGTTTAAAATATACACTTTCTCTCTTCTGACAAAACCCTGTAAGCATTGTGAAAAAGAAGAAAAACAACCAAATACTGCCATAATTCACTATAAATTTATAATCTTTATCGATTAAAAATTTAAAATTTAATATCCCCAAACTTATAGTAGAAATTATAGATAAATACTTTGTTAGGCTACCAAAAATTCTATGTTTTTTGATATATTCATGTTTTTTATCAATTGGACTCTTACGAATCTCAAGTTTATATAACCCCATAGACAATGTCATAGATACAGAAACAAATATATATCCTAACATTTCAAGCCTACTCATTAACTCTCCACTCTCTTTTATATTACATATTTACATTGTCTAAATTATAACATACTGTATACTTTCAAATATAATTTACTATTATTAAGTACAAAAGAGGCCCCTTCTTGTAGGGGCCTCTCCTCTATGATTTATTGGAAAACTAGATATCATCCTTCCAATCATAGAAACTTGATGAACTATCACATAGGTTCGCAATAATAATTTTCTTACAATTATAATACCTATAGATAAATTAAAAATCTATTGCTAGGATCAGGATTAATATTTATTTACCATTTAAAATAGTACTTTCCTAAACGCATATATACAGACAGCAATGAATATCAACATTGAAAATATGGCAATAAGTCCACGACTAAAATATAAGCTATCTCGTTTTTGAAAATAGCCTGTACACAATGTAATCAGTGTAAAAATAGTCCAAACACTCCCATAGTTTACAATTACTTTATAGTCTCTATCAATTATAATTTTAAGAATTAGTAGTATTAAACTTATAAGAGAAATAATAGATAAATATTTTGTTAAACTACCAAAAACTCTATGTTTTTTTATATATTCATACTCTTCATTAATAGCAGTTTTACGAATTTCAAGTTTATATAAGGCTATACCAGAAATTATAGATGCCAAAATAAACATATTCCCTAATATTATAATCCTGCTCATTTTTTACCTTATCTTTCCACCGACGATACTCGTCTCTCAATTTTTCCTTTTCAAGTTCAGCATTAAATCCATATCTAACACTTCCAAGTATAGCAAATGTATTAACCCACCGCAGAACTTGCGTTGCATCCTTTACACCGTATTTCTTAATTAAAGAGCTATATCCACCCTTGCTATTTGGATATACGGTAACGACTTTTAATTTAAATGTAAGGCTATTTTGCCATAAAAAAACCGTCCTCCTTAACGTTAAGATTTTTAATCTATCATTAAGAGAGCGGTTCGAAGAGATACCTTTTTATGGTAACTAAAATAAGGACTGTATTATACTATTTAAAGAATATATCTTTAAACGCATAAGCAGAGCCTAAAGCACCAAATAATATTGAAACGATAGCAATAATCCCACGTTTATAATATAAACTGTCTCGCTTTTGAAAAAATTCTGTACATATTATAAAAAGCACGAAGAATCCCCACCCCCCCAAAAACGTGACATAAACTCATAATCTTTATAGACTAAAAAGTTAAAGTTTAGTAGCAATATACTTATAATAGCAATTATAGATAAATACTTAGTTAAATTGCCAAAAGCTCTGTGTCTTTTGATGTATTCATACTCTTCATCAGTGACACGTTTACTAATCTCAAGTTTATATAACCCCATAGATAATGATAGAGACATAAAAATCCAAATATATCCTAACATTTCAAGTCTACTCATTTTGCCCCTCCAGTTTTCCAACGTCTATACTCTTCTCTTAACTTATCTTTCTTAAGTTCTGCGTTAAAACTATAGGCAGTATTGAGAACTATAAACCCTCCTCCTGTGATGGCACCAGCAAGCGGATTAACATAACCTGCTCCTAACGTGGCAACAGAGCCAGTCCACCGACTTCCATCAGTACTGCTTTTATCGCACTTTTGATAGAAGATGTAGACTTACTATTAGCAGCAAGACCACCTGTTGGAGTTAATCCAATCTCTTTATAAATCTTATTTAACTCATCTTTACTTTTTAACTTTATATCTCCAAATTTATTGTATTGTACTCTATTCTCTCAAACTGAACATTCAGCCTCATTTTGGATATCTTTCATCTCAAGAGATTTGGTAGTCAATGTATTCTTAGATTTTGGAGCTTCACTTTTAATGACGGCACCTTCTAATGTGGTACCAGTCCCTACATGAATATCATAGCCATCTTCTCCTGCCAGAATGACCTCCTGATGAGTCACGCTTTTCCATTTGCTATCAATACGACCTACACTCGCACTTATACTACCGGTTGGATCCTTAAAATTAGGTTTAGAGGAAACGGAGAAGCCCGCAGACTTACTATGTTCTTTAAAGTTATCTTCATCTTGTAATCTTTACACATGTAAATCACGACCTGTATCAACTTCAACTTTCTTACCTGATACAGTAAAGCCAATCATATTCGTATCTCGCTTTGCTTTAAGTTGTGCTAGTTGTGCTGCTTTAATTGTCGTTGGTACATAACTTTATTGGTGCGTATCGCCATTTTGCCAAACCATATAACCGCTTAGCATTCAATGCATCACTCTTGTAACGAGCCCGCTCAATAAAAGGTATATTTTTGATAACAAACGCATCGATGCGATAATCTGGCACATAAGCATTCGCCGAAACATGGACACTACCATTCTTATGAACACGCATGTTTATTTTCTTTACACGCTTGATTATTAATTCATATTCAATTGTGTCACCATTCTAGGTAATAGACCGAGTTGTTGAAGTATTTTTACCTTTTATTGTATCATAAAGCACTTATAAATTTGTAAAAATCTGGTGATTTTAATATAATTACTTGGATTTTAATCAATACTGATTTTTAATACTGTCGTATAAAAAATGACACCTATCCCCTTTTATGAGAGGTATAGGTGTCATTATAATAAAGAGAAGTCTAAATTCACTCTAGATAGTTCTCTAGCCCCATTTTATGTTCTGGTTTTAAGCTCATACTATCTCGTGCAGTAACTAACTTAACAAATAATTCTTCTATAACTTCCTTATCATCTTTACTAAACTGACTATAATAATCTATAATTATAAGTTTATCTTTTAATTGTTCATCATGATTTCGTTCTTTGATTAATTCATTAACACTAAACTCTTTTGTTTTACTAGAAACCGTTTCATTGATAAAATTATAATCCAATAAGTCATTAGAATAGTACTTCCATACTCTACCAGTTTCTAAATCTATCTTTGTAATGCTTCCAAAATCAACATTATAAAATATATTTTTAGAAATTTTATACTTATCAATTCTCGATAATTTAGATCCTGTAGCTAAATTATAAATTCCACGAGTTTCGAAAGAGAAAAAGTATGGAAATCTAATTATATTCCCTTCCTCTATAGGAATTCTCTCCCTAAAGTCAGCATAAAATTTACTTTTCCAAACTTCCTGTTCCGAATCAGAAAAACGACTAAATTCTGGATATACATTAGTAATGTCATTTATTTTGATTTCATTAGGTGGCTCTTTATGTAATATAAATACATGATCGTTATTTAATTCATTATATACACCAATACCATTTGTAGTTATATAATATATTTTCCCTCGTACTTCATCAAAACCAAGAACATTAGAAGCAATTATATTAGTTGGCTCTTTATAATATATTATACCTCCCCTCAGATCCAAATAGTGGATAAATGGGTGCAAAAAATTTGTAGTAAAGAAAAGCCAACTACCAAAAATAATACCTACTACTATTAAACAAGAGAGAACTATTCTCTCAAGCCATTTTTTTGAATTTTTTCCTATCCGCATGAAAGCTCATCCAATCAATACCATTTTGAATTACTAACTTTTAACTTGAATCACATACTCTTCATTTCTCCCTCTATATTTATTATAGATTGTAACATGTCTTCCACCTTCAGTTAAAAGTTCATTGATTTTATTTATCACAGTATTAACACTTGGTTTTATACCTTTACTACCATCAAGCTTTATAGTTGCAATACTAGGCGCTGTTTTTATATAACGATTTCCAATTCGTCTTGCATTTTTATTCTCTAGTTCAAACTTTTCTATAGGTATTGCTTCAATATTAAATGGAATTCTAATTTGATGTTTTTTAATACACCTATCTCCATACCTCTCACGCCTATATCGTTTAACTACTACTGTAGCATAAAAATTCAAAGCAACTAGTTTAGGTTACTCGGAATAAAAAGTCTAACTTTTTGGGGGCACTACATAGTTGACTGACTCCAATTTTATATTCCCATAAGGAAAAGGTCTATCAAAGATAAAATAGTAAAGATTTAATAAAATACGTTTAATCATTCAAGGTCTATATAACTAAACTTAGACTGTATTAGATTCTCTTCCTCCTTCTTTGTGGAAATTATAAAATCAACAGCAATCAAATCAATACACATTACAGGCATAACTATTTTAGCTTTAACACCATTTAGTACTGGACTTACCCATTTCTTATTATGAGTCATCTCTCCATCTGTTTTTACAACACATGGTTCAACACTAATATCTTGAATATCATATTCATGATTACGATATTCATGAAATTTCATTGATTTATTCTTAAATAAAATGTCACTTTTAATATTAACCTCTATACAGTTAATAAATCTAATTTCACAGGATTCTGACAATAATATGACTGTATTACCAAAATCTTTAATATCTAATGAATATGGCATTTCATCCCATAAATCTAATATATCAATTCTTTTTTG
Organism: uncultured Veillonella sp.; assembly: GCF_963534045.1. Lineage (GTDB taxonomy): Bacteria > Bacillota > Negativicutes > Veillonellales > Veillonellaceae > Veillonella. Next base: position 7,188 of record NZ_CAUSQT010000030.1, read on the forward strand.
AAGTTCCATCATTTTTATCCTCTTTAATTCTTATATGTGATTCAGGATCACGACGTCCAACAGCTTTCCAGTCACTATCTAATGATTTACCATTATTATCCTTTATATGTAATTTTACTTCATCACAATAACTAGCCCAGATATAGACGGTCCACTATTATGTGGATCCTTTTTATTAGGTGAATTATCCTCGTTTATATTGGAGATATCATTACTACTAGAAATCTTATCTAATTGATGTAACGTATTCTCTGTATTGGCGTTAATGGTTTTAGTGTCAATTTCTTTACCCTCTACAGTCAGTATACCATCTGAGATTGCAGATTGAGTAGTAGAGTTTGTAGTAGTATGATAACGCAAAAGGACTGTAGCGAAATACGATTTTACCGCATTTCGCTACAGTCCCTTTTTAGGTATATTTCTTATTTTATTTAGGTATACACACTTCTATTACAAAGATAAAATCTATCTTTAAATCTATTTTATCCCAAGAACCCTCCATGACCTAGTGCAATACAGTCTTCTTTTGTAATCTCATCATCTGCAATGAGGCGAGGCACGATTTCATCAAAGGCTGTTGGTTTGCTAAACAATACGCCACCTGGTACACCTAAAATTGGCGTGCCATCAGCACAGTAAGCAATGCAAACCATAGAGCCTGGCAAGACAGGAAGTCCATATGTTACAACGTAGTCAGCATAGCGTTTAATAGCGCCCGGTGTCAAATCATCTGGATCTACGCTCATGCCGCCGGTACAGAATATGATGTCTGCGCCCGCCGCTTTTACCTTATCGATGGCTGACACAATGTCGTCTGTGTTATCTGTTACGATTTCATGGGCGATTTTTTTCACCCCAAATTCTGCGCACCGCTCCTCGATAATAGGTGTGAAAGCATCTTTAATGCGTCCTTCAAATACCTCAGAACCTGTTGTAACGATGCCCATTGTTTTGCGCACAAATGGCTTAATAGTTAAGATAGGTCCACCTATTTTTTGAGCTGCTGTTACTTGTTGTTCTTCTAGCAATAAAGGAATACAACGCATACCAGCGATTTTATCTTCCGCTTTCACCGGTGTATTATTCAATTTTGTAACGATGGTCAATTCGCCGATGCTATTGATAGCGTATAGTTTATCTACATCCACCTTGAGTAGGCCATCCACATCGGCAATGGCCTCAATTTTGCCTTGTGCCATAGGACCATCGTGCATATGGTCACCCTTTGCGATAGCATACAAGGCACGGGCCACGTCTTCTTCGTGGAGAAACCCTTCATCTTCTGGCTCCATTACATAAATATGTTCTTTACCAAGATCGAGTAATTTTGGCACATCTGCTTCTGTAATCACATGCCCCCGGCGGAATGGTGTGTCTTTCACCTCGCCAATGACGATGCGTACAATATCGTGTACCAAGGCATGTCCTACTGCATCTTGTACTTTTATTTCTTTCATAATCTAACCTTTCAATATATATTCTATTTCATGCATATCAAACGTAATATATAGTAATACATTTACTATATCATATGAACGATAGCTGCTAATATGCATTTACGCACATACAAGTTTAGCAATCCACATACCGATGGCACAAAGGGCTAAACCGCCGAGGATTTGCACCGCCCCATAGAATAGAACATCTGTAACATCACCAGATGTTAAGAGCTGTAAAAGCTCAAAGGCAAATGTAGAAAATGTGGTAAAGGCACCCAGTCCACCAACGACTAAGAAGAACCGAACCCATTGAGGCCAGTCGGGTCTACAAAGATAGGCACCTAAGATGATACCGATGATTAAACATCCGATTAAATTAACCGTAATGGTGCCAAAAGGATAAGGTCCTAACCGCGCCATTACCCATTCCCCTACCACTGTTCGCGCTAGTGCACCAAGAGCACCGCCGCAGGCGATAGCTATATATTTTTCCATAATAGATCTCCATAAAATTAACGACTCGTGTAATTATCATATATACATAATAATTATCACATATTACGTATTAGTCAACAATGTATTTACTAAGTATACTAAAAGCACAAGGTAGGGATCGGAAAGGAGGTCTTATGAAGGATCCTACACTTACAATGCCAGCCTACCGACGGAATCATTATCAAGACCCAAAATTTCAGCAACAGTATATGTGCTTGGGTCACAAAATCTCTACCCTGCGAACGTCGATGGGCATTTCACAACGACAATTGGCCGATGTCGTGGGCATTAGTCGCAGCTATTTGAGTAAATTAGAATGTGGATACGGAATATCAGGCGTATCCATCGAGGTAGTATTTAAAATTGCTTATTGCCTCAATGTTTCTACCAGTCAATTGCTACATCTTCGTACGCAAGACTATAAATCCTGTAATAGACATCTTTCAAAACATTATGAAAGAGTCGAATTTTTCCGACTAGCACACCAGCGCTTTTTGGAACTAAAAAAACGTCTCTAATCAATAGACCTCATATGAATAGAGACAAAATTAATTCTTTATTACACTCTCTTCTATTCAATTAAAGCAACATTATATAACCTTTCAAAAATTAGATTAACAAGATAAAGTAATTCCTACTTAACACGTACAACATATATAAAAGATAAACCCCTTACAACATCTTATATATGACTTTGCAAAACAAAGGACCCTATCTAGGGTCCTTTTTACTATGTCTATGTAGTTTTTATACTTCGTTCAAATTCTTGTCTTGTAATTCCGCATTAGCCCGTTTAAAGATAAATGCATTATTGATATGCTTGCGCATCGCATTTTCTGCGGCCACTTCGTCGTGACGTTCAATGGCATCTACGATGTGATCATGTTCATCGTCACAATCGTGTGTGCGCACTGCATTGAAAGAACTCAAATACATATCGCGATTTACGCGTTCACGGAAATCGGCTAAGTAATCAACAACGCGATCATTACCAGAGAATTGAGCGATCATGCTGTGGAATCGGCTATTAACCTCTACGCGTGCCGTAGCGTCCTCAATAGCATGCATTTCCTTGCATAATTCCTTAAGCTCTGCCACTTGTTCCGGCGTAGCGTGACGAGCACACAAACGCGCCCCCAAACCTTCCATAACCTCGCGACATTGATATAGCGCTACGATTTCTTCTGGTGTATCCGCCTTAACAGTAACACCCTTCCATGGCACGATAACAACAAGGTTATCTTTTGCTAATTTTCTGAAAGCTTCGCGAACTGGCGTTGCACTGACTTTGAGCTGTTCTGCGATCTTAACTTCATTTAGTTTTTCTTGCGGTAATAGCTCCCCTGTTAAAATAGCCTGTTTCAAGGTCACATAAACTTGTTCACTTAAAGGCAATCGTTCAATTGAATCTACAGCGGAAAAATGATACACATCTTTTGGTTCTTTTGTACCCTTCACGTCTTTTGTCATATTTCTAGCCTTAGGTCCCCTCTAATGTTTACACGCTTTCATACTTTCAATGAACGCCTAAAATGAGTATAATAGAATGTAAGCATTTTTATATACGAACACATGTATATATAATAATTGTATACCCTATAATTATAAGTCCCGTACATATGACTGTCAATTTCAAGATAGTCACAGTTAAAAAGTGAGGAAGTTACCCCTATGAGTCGTTGTTTGGTTATCATTAACCCTGTATCTGGCGGCGGTGCAGCACGCCGATACGCCCTTGATTTACAGTGGAAATTGAGCACCCTTTTTGACACAATTGAAGTTAAATTTACCACCGGTGCCGACGATGCAACCCGTTTTGCAAAGGCCGCTTGTGAAGATGGTTTTGACGCCGTTTTCTGCATGGGTGGCGATGGTACTGTTAATGAAACGGTAAATGGTATTGCTCAAGGCGGTTTCAAGGCAACCTTTGGCTTTATTCCGGTAGGAACCGTCAACGATATGTCTCGTGCTCTCGGCATTCCACAACGACCATTAGAGGCAATTCGTCGCCTCGATATCAACCAAGTTCGCTCCATCGATATTGGTCGCTGCAATGATAAATACTTCTGTAATAATATTGCAGCCGGTGTCATTCCAAAGGTTATCGAAGAGGTAACGCCAAAGGAAAAGCGCATCTTAGGTCCATTGGCCTACTTCTTGCGCGCCGGTCAAGCCCTCTTCACTACAAAGGACTATACATACCGCATTCAAACGGAAGATGATGATTTCATTTGCAAATCACCACTTGTATTAGCCCTACTCACCAACGTAGTGTCTAGTTTTGAACGCTTTATGCCAGAGGCTTCCGTAGACGATGGGTATATGCGCCTCGTTATTTTTAAGGAATACTTTATCCTCGACATCTTCAAGGTTCTACCTCTTATCCTAAGTGGCGCCATCTATAACTCTAGCAATACAACGACATTAACAGTCAAAAAAGCTCATATCGAATTATTGAGCAATATAGATAATTTACCAACCAACATGGATGGTGACGCAGGTCCTTATATGCCTGTAGACCTTGAGGTATTACCACGGGTCCTCAAAGTATTTGCACCGACAAAACATCAAAAGAAAAAACCGCTTCTCTAAGCGATACGAACCCCCTTTGCTGGCAAACCAGTAAAGGGGGTTCGTATTATGCTAAGTCGATTGTCTTATATAGGCTTACAATAGAACCGCTTCATGTAAGCGGAAGCTATAAATATAACTTGCTTTCACAGGCATATTTGTCAATCGTTCTAGGGCCTCTTTGTAGAGGTCCATTTGTATTTTATAGCGACGAATGAGCTCATCGCCACTCTTAACGCGGTCCGTCTTATAGTCCACGAGGACCCATTGATCATCTTCTACAAAAGCGGTATCGATAATACCTTGTAAAAATAGGCGTTCCCCGTTTTCTACACCAGGATATACCCGATTGCCGTCAAAGAGCATGCTAAACGGCAATTCTCGTTCCACTCGTTTTGATGCAATGAGACGCTGGCCAAGATCAGAGTTAAAGAATCCATATAAGCTACGATCACTTAATAGACTGCGTTCCTCATCACTAAATTTACCTTCTGCTTGCAATGAATCGAGCATATCTGTCATGGATTTTTGTGTATACTTTTTAACAGGTAGCCATTGCATCGCTTCATGCATCAATGTGCCCCATTGCGCACCCGTTACGACCTCATCAGCTGCTGCAATAGCCAGTGGTTTACGACCAAATACGGAATCGGCTAGCTCCGGTCCACTAATAGTAGGAATGCTTGTATCTAATATGGCATTCTCACCAGTCGTATCCTCAGTTATATCAAAGGATATTACTGGTTTCTGTTGCATTGATACATCTGTAGCCGATACAGCCTCCGCATCACGTTCGGCAAATCGTCGTTTCAATTCACTAACAGAAATCTTAGCCGTCGTCTTGGCGGCTACAGGATTTGGATAGGTGAAAGCAAAGCGCTGTACGATTTCCTCTGGCAATGCTACATCATTCACCTTACCTAATACGCGAACCGTATTGATGGTCGTTTCATCCACATCAGCCTTATAATCTAAATCTCCATAAAGAGAACCATCATGAATCTCTACCTTTACCTGACATTGACGGTCCAGCAAGTCAAAGTTTGTTTCTCCTTCGAGTTCAATGATATTACGAAGTGGTGCACCCCCATCTAGATGACGAGCGAAGGCGATGAGTAGCCAATGCAAATAGGAATTACCAGCTTTGATTAGATCGGCACCTAATGCTTGGGTCTGCGTCAAGGCTGCATGTTTTATATGAGCGCCAACGCCCTTTTCCTTTTTGATTTCTTTGTTAATATATCCGGTCAAGAATAGTTTATCCCGTGCCCGTGTCAATGCAACGTAAAGGATACGCTGTTCTTCGGCTTTCATAGCATCCGATTTGATGGATTTACAATAGAGCCACGGCATGGACGGATAGGATACGCGAATGTCTGGGTAATAGCCCTTTAATCCGATACCGCCATTTTTATCGACCAATAATGGTGAATTGAAGTCCATGGTATTGAATTTCTTTTGTACACCAGACAGGAATACAACAGGGAATTCAAGGCCCTTACTTTTGTGGATGGTCATAAGGCGCACTACGTCATCTGCTTCGGTAACTACATTGGCAACGGCCATATCTTGATTGCTATCGCGTAAGCTTTCAACAAAGCGAAGGAACCTAAAGAGCCCTCGGAATCCGGAGGATTCAAATCCCTTAGCCCGTTCATAGAGGGCCATCACATTGGCGCGACGCACGAGGCCATTCGGCATGGCGCCTACGTAGTTCACGTAATCTAATGTTTCGTAAATATCCCACAACAAATCAGCTACACCATGACGGCGAGATAATGTACGCCAACGCTCGATATGAGCGATGAATTGGAGCAAACGTTCATCTTGAGCCTGTTCTGCATAGAGAGGCATAACAGACCATAAAGAGCCGTCCCCGGTAAGGCGCAATGCACCGAGTTCATTGGCATCAAGGCCTACGAGCCCTGAATGCAATACGGCGGCCATCGGCAAATCCTGCTCTGGATTGTCGATGATTTGTAACAAGGATAAGAGCAATTGGATTTCTTGCGCTTCAAAATAGCCATCTCGTTCATTAACAACGGCTGGAATACCGGCTTGGCGCATAGCTGCTACGGCCCGTGTACCCCACCCAGCAAGGGACCTACGCAATACGGCAAAGTCACGCCATTGAATTTGGCGGAACGAGCCATCCGCATTTTGCACCTGTTTCTTCGAGGCGTGCAATTCCTTGATTTTTTGAATGATAAAATCCAGTTCTCGCTCATTGTTCTCCGGTTCATCGCCTGCGGTTTCGGAATCACCATCGGTTTCGTCAGAACGATTCGTATCGCTCGTATCCAAGAGATGTAATTCTACAGCGCCGCCCACCCAATCGGATGGCGCATTCTCTACGATACGGCCCGGTATAAGCGATTCTTTTTCTCCATAATCAAGCTCCGCTGCCTCTTGGGTCATAATTTGGTAGAAAATAAAATTCGTAGTAGTCAAAATATTTTCGTGAGATCGGAAATTCTTAGCCAAATCAATGCGGCGCTCAACGGCATCATTCATGAGCCCATACGTATTATACTTGTTCATAAATAACGAACTATCCGCCATACGGAAACTATAAATGGCCTGCTTCACATCGCCTACATAGAAACGGTTATCCACCCGAGAAATGAGGTTGATAATAGTTTCTTGAACACCATTCGTATCTTGGTATTCGTCTACCATGATTTCTTTGAACGTATCTTGTAACTCAAGGGCCACTTCGGATGGTTGTGGATCATCTTCTGTGCCTGGTTCCACAAGAAGTGCCAAGCAGAGATGTTCCAAATCGCTAAAGTCCATGATGCCTTGCTCTTTTTTAGCCTCGTCATAGGCTTTGTGAAAGGCGATAGTCAATTCTACAAGGTTATGAATGAGCGGATATTGGTCTTTAAATTGCTGTTGTAGAACGGATTCATCAATATGGAATAGACCGTTTTTCATACCCTTTAAGCTATCCTTGTTTTGAGAGCCTAGCGATTTAAATTCGTCTGCTAACGCACCATCGACTTCGCCCTTTTCTAAGGCTTTGCCAAGGCTTGTAAAACTTGCTTTTGTAAAGGTATCTAAGTTACGGCATACGTCGACCATATCGGACCAAGTCTGTGCCCCTTTTAATTGGGCTAATGCGGCTAATTGTTCTTGGTACACCTTGTCCCATTTCTTAGGTCCTACAAGACTTTCAAGTAAAGGTTCCATCTGTTTGATGCGGTTTGCAATGCGATCGATTTCGGCCTGTTGGTCGTCCCACATAGCACGGCCCCATAAGGTATCTCGTAAATCCTGCTCTTGAGCGGCCTTATATGGTTCTACGGCATGGCGCATCCACCCGTCAGGATTCGATTGAGACATGGCGAATTCATAGAGGCTGAGCACCTTATCTTGCAATCCTGCATCAGATTTATCATCACTAAAGAAATCAGATAGGTCAAAAATACCATACGTATTATGTTCATAAGCCTCTTTCAAAAGGTTCTCTAACACTTCTTGTTTTAAGAGGGCCATTTCCGCTTCGTTGCCGATGCGGGCCGTCGGAGGTATATCGAGTTTATAAAAATAAGAGCGAATCACCCACTGACAGAAGGAGTGCAATGTCGAAATATGTGCCGATGGCAATAGATTAAGCTGTCGCTCTAGGCGCGCTTGTAACGCTTTATTATCGGTAGATTCCATGGCCTTAGCTAAGGCGACGCCAATACGAGCGCTCATTTCAGCGGCAGAAGCCTTCGTAAAGGTAACAACCATCAGTTCTTGTACGGATAAAGGATTCTCCATATCTTTTAACCGCGTAATAATACGCTCTACAAGAACCGCCGTTTTGCCAGAACCAGCAGCAGCGGCGACAAGCAAGGTTTGGGCCCCTAAATTACTATCCTTCGGGGACATGATGGCAGATTCCTGCTCCGGTGTCCATTTAACGCCCATTGTCGTCACCTCCTGTCATAGAACTATCGGTATTAGAACTTTCACAAAAATCAGCGTTAGCCTCAGTCTGTCCAGATGAACCATTGAGGGCATCGCGCATTTTTTCAAGAGCGTTCGCCTCATTTAGAGCGCTCAAATAATTGTATTGATTGCGCTCATTATCAAAGCGACACACCGTCTTGTAATCGCAGTAGGAACAAGGAATGGCCTTATTCAACTGATAGGGAGCAATGGGGAATTCTCCCTTACCGATGGCAGAGCCGGTGTCCGCCATAATCGATTCCGTATAGCGGCACATAATATCAAAGTCGCCAGAGGATTTAACAATTTTCATATCCCCAGAATGAATGGATCCCTTTCCCGTAATACGAACGGGCACATAAGGGCCCTTGCTCTTATAGGTGAGCAAATTTTTATCCATCTTTTCCAACATGTCGATATCATCTGTAAAATACCCCTTATTATTAAGGGCCCCATTTGTATCCGCCAAGGCTTTGGCCTCTTCATAGGACACAGGCTCACCCGCTGGCGTTCGTGGATTTTTTACATATGTATACACCACAGCGGCCGGTGTCATCGGTTGATCATGGTGTTTCTTATAAGCCGATTCTAATGCCAACAGATAGGTCATCAATTGTAATTTTAAACCGTAATAGATTTCTTGTGCATTAACCGATGTACTACCCGATTTATAGTCGATAACCATGCCGTACGTATGACCATCACGATTATATTCATCAATACGGTCAATTTGCCCTACTAAACGTAAATAGCGGTCATCTCCAAGGGATACCTTAATAGAGTCCCATCCATTGGGACGTCCAAAGTCCTGTTCTAAATACATCGTATCAAAGGAGGACCGGCTAGACCAATCAACAAGGCGCGATACCGTTTTCTGTAATGTTCTCACAACGCGCTCTTCAATAGCCTTATCATAGGCTGTCTTTTCATCCTCATCATAACGTTTTTCTTCTAATATATCCGCTGCTACGCGAGCACATAATTCTTGTTGCGCCGTTTCATCCAAATCACGCCATTGCTTATGCTCGGATAATAGTTGCGTTCCCAACCGCTCCAAATTGGCATGTAAAAAGGTACCAATTTCAGGAGCCCCAAAGGAACGAACCTTGCGAGGCTCTAATTTCAAGCCATATTGAGCATAGAATTTAAACGGACATTGACGATATTTTTCAAGACGCGTTACCGACCCAGACATATAGCCCCGTTTGAGGAACAGACCAGTTACTAACTCCGGCGCAATAATAGGTACATCATTATTGTCGCGAATACCACGGCTCACGTCCTCTAAGCGTGGTCTGTAGGCCCCATCATGGCGAGCCCAGTTATAGAGTCCCCACCATAATGGTGACACAGGTACTCCGCTAAACAAAGCGCCCCAACGTTCAGATAATAGAGATAGACTTTGGTATGGACGCCATAAGTATTCATCTTCTGTACCGTCTTGAATGGTGAAAGGAACCTCTATAGGGGACGTACAGAAACCGAGGGATTGTAATCGTTTAATGACGAGGGAACTTTCAAGTCCTTCCCCTTCATCATTGGAACCTGCATAGGATATGGTTAAATGCTGCTCGGCCCGCGTCATCGCTAAATAGAGAAGGAAATTTTCATTAAATGCCTTCGGCAAGGCGCCTTCCGCAAGAACGATGCCCGCCTCAGCCAATGCTTCCCGTTCTCTATCCTTGATCAAACCTTCATCGCCCATGTTTTGTGGGAACACACCTTGATTAAGACCCATCACATAGACTCGAGGCCACGATTGGCTGTACGCCCGTTCTATGGTTGTAATCGCTACGTGATCGAGGGACGGAGGAATCATGGAGTAATGAACATTGTCGAGGGCCTCTTCTAAGAGGGCTATCATTTCATCTAACGTCAATGTTTCCGTATCGGTGAGGACCATCATTTCATCGAGGAATCCGATGACCGCATTGTACATTTGCTCGTGACTGGCCTTGGATTCTAAATCGCCATCTCGTTCAGCCTCTAAGGACCATTCATAGAGGCGTTGAGGCACTTGTAATTCTTCGAGGATTCTGTAGATATGTTTACACCATTCCGCCCCTGTATGCGCATCGCTAGACGTAGCAAAATCAAACCAAGGTATCAAAATATCCATGATAGCCTGTCTCGATGCATTCACATGCGCATGTCTCGGTGCATCCGGTTGTTCTTCGTCTGAAAGCCCCGCTACGCGGCGCATATAGGACCAGTTATCTCGTTCCCACTGTAGATGGTCAATACCAAATTCGAGCACGTAGTTTTCTAATTCATCTACGGCCTCGCGAGTAAGAGGTGTCAAATCCGTTTTCAATAAACGGAACATGATGTCACGACTATAACTATGCTTAACGATACCAAGCAAATCCGTCATCAATTCTCCAAGTGGATGATTGTTCATAGGTCGTTGACGGTCTCCAAAATGAGGTATTCCATAGCGGGTAAATACCTTTTCCAACGTATCGCCATAGGTTTCGGATTCACGCAGCATAATACATATATCGCGATAGCGCGCATTAGGGCTGCTTTCAATATAGGAAAGAATATCACGAGCCACCCAATCTGCTTCGCGTTCTCGATTATAGGCGCTTACAAGCGGTATATGTTCAGCCGTAGTATTGCGCTTACCGTGAAAGAAATTTTCCTCTAAAGATTGCAACACAGGTGTCCCTCTATGCCCTGTAAAAGACTGAAAGGACAATTTCGTTCCATATTCCTTATGGAGATTTTCCAAGATTTCAACGGAGCGATTAAAGATGCCATGACGACCTTTATTAGCTAATATACGTTTAGGGTCAGCTGGTAAATCGACGGTGATTACAGATTCTACAGCAAGATCAAAGAGCATATATAACAGCTCAAAGTGAACCGGTGTAAACCAGTGGAATCCATCGACAAAGACATGACAGTTTTCCATCAATGGAGACTGTGGCAATGCATGAACAAGGTCCATGATAGGGTCCCCATCAATTTGCCCATGAAGCTGCAATTCCTCTTCGTAGGCCGACATGCATAGTGCCAATTCCTGTAGCTTTTTCTGTAATACACCATTTGATACGCACTGTGCACCAGATTCTAATTCATCAGGTCCAATGCGAAATGAGCGAAACTCGGAAAATAAACCTTGCAATACCATTGAAAACTCTGGCCGTTTAGCGGCTTGCGACAACAGGCCTAATTCAGCCCCTTTTCGTTTCATCACAAGGCTTAGCAACATGGTTCTACCCAATTGAGATATACTCTGTTGCTGAGCCTTTACATTGCCTATCGATTGATATACCTGATAGGCCAATCGGCCAAAGCCAACAACGCGGACCGTCGTAAAGCCTCCTTGAGGCATAAATTCCGCAAGTTCTCGTTCCACGCGATAGGTGGCTGGCTCTGGAACGAGCAAAATAATAGGGTCACCTGGACATTCGGTGATAACCTGCCGAATGCGTTCATATACGGCACGGGTCTTACCGGAACCAGCGCGACCATAATACATGGTAATACTCATACTACCTCCCACAACAATTCTTATATTTAGTAATTCTGCTTATATTTCATCATCCCTAAAATAAAATATATAGCACGGATAATTTATACGATATATAAATATATATACTATTGTACACCATGGAATATCAAAATTGTATTTGACAAATTCTCATTTTTACCTTATTCTGTTTACAAAAATTAAAAAAGTTAAATTTGTTTATATTTTATTTACATATTGGCATTCATCATGTATAATGAAACCTAGATGAAGTGTTATTTGTAAAAATGTGAGATTAGGAGTCTTTATTATGAATACAAAACGAATTGCAACGGTATTTGCCGTATTGGCAGCAACAACAGTTTCTTTTTCTGCATTTGCCGCATCTATGGATGCAAATGCACGCGCTTATGAACGCGCTGCAGCAGAACAAGCTCAATATGAATACACACCTGTAAACAGTGCACCTGTTGCACAAGCAAGCTATGTAGCAATGCCTCCGCGTCCTAACTATTCCCCATTGCCAGCTGTTCCTTATACAGCAGGTGATATGAGCCAACAAATGCCTGTTTCCAAAGAATTAGGCGACCCAATCTTCGTGGCTCCACAAACAACAGCTGTAGGCATGCAAATCATGGATCCAATTCCAAGTCCTAATGCACCTCTACAACAATCTGTAGATGCTCCAGCTACACTTACTTTCAGCAAAAGCGGTAGCGGTTATGTATCCACATACAGAAATAACCAATTGAACGCATTTGATGTATTGTTGAATGGCCGTTCTTATACATTCGATTTACCAGCTTATACAAATGGTTACCAAGTAAAAACTGCAAGTTCTTACAACCGTGCTGGTAATGGCATCGCTAATGTATTTACAACAAATGTTATTACAGAAGCCATCGTAAACAACACATCCTTACGCGTTACTGTTAACATGACACAACCTACATCCGTAGCTGCATCCAAATTACGCGCTATGCAACAATCTGGCCAAGTAACATTGGGCGAAGTTTCCACATTGTTCGCTTATAATGAAAGCTATGATGGCGTAAAACAAGCGGCTAATTACGATGTATACAACAATAATGGTCGTTTCATCGTTGTAAAATCCGGCGCGGTAACAGTACCAAATGGTGCACAACATCCATATGCAACAGCTATGTTCGCCATCACTGATGATACAGTAGCAGCTGTAACAGTTTCTGGTAACAGTGGTGAAACTTATGAACTTGTGAAAGGCACTGCTTACGCTATCGCAGCTTCTGCACACGCTGCAGCTGACAAAACATCCAAACAAAAATAATTGACCTCCAGTGTACGACGTATGTCGAGCACTACATATAACGAAAAGAGCACATCCTACAGGAACGTGCTCTTTTCTACTATAATCGTGTAAATGTTTCCAATGCCTTATAGGCCATCAAGCGATAGCCTCGCTCATTTGGATGAACCTCTCCGGCAAATACGATTTGACCGATTTGATCGGCTTCATGAAGAACGGTATAAAAATCGATAGTTTGTAAACCATGTTTTCTTGCATATTCTTGTAAACGACGGTTTACGTCCACTACCACATGATTAAGTCCATCCATTTCACTATCGATTTGTGTTTCAAGGCCCAGGATAACATGTCCCTTTTCACCGGCTATGGTAGCGGCTTTAATGAGCTTGTTATATACGTAGTCGCTATCGCGATTTTGCAAAATATCATTTGTACCGCACATAATGCATATATATCGATCCTCCTCATAGGACTTGTCGATACACCAGGATTCTAAATAATTGATTAAACCTTGCACAGATAGTCCATCGATGCCGTGATTTTCCATATGATATGCGGGTAGTGCGGCGCTACATAGCTCAACCCAGCCGAGACCTTCTCTCACATCATATCCACGGGTGATGCTATCTCCAAAACATATTATATTCATAAATTCCTCCCTGTACATTAATTCATCTACATTGTAAAATATATATGTATAAAGTACAATATGTTACTCATTTTCATGTATTCTTAAGTACACCATGGTACACTTTTTTCACATGGAGAGGAGAATTATAATGAAATATTTATTAGCTCTCGTGGGAACCCTATTGTGTACCTCGCAATCGGGATTTGCCATATCACAATATGAAATAGAGCAAAAGCCCACTCAATATCAGCTAGCGTATTCTAGCGATACCGAGCATATGTATGTCGACCTTAGCTCAATTCATACAAAACAGACGGCTTCTAATTATAAAACGGTACAAGCTCGACTATTGAGCTTATACACTAAAAATAACGTAATTGCAGACTATGATACAAACTTCACATTTTATAGACAACAACCTAATGCAACGGTAACGATGACTGCGTGGAAAATATCGAAACCAACATTCTATGCGGAAAATGGGTATCCTATCGATACATTACCGCAACAACGGTTAGCAAAGGATTATGGACAACATGTGGCGGCGCCAAATAGTCCATCACAACGCATTGGGGAATTTATCTATAATACGTCTAAAGAGATGGAAAAGATTACCTATACATATGATAATCCATATATTCCACCTCAAGTATTCCCTCCTGTAGTCGATCAACAGACACGGACCGTATTATTTGGTCTCATGCCTCCTACAGATGCTGTTATTTCTACGCCAATGGATCGTGTTATACCAGCACCTCCAGCACCTCCAACTAATATGCAGCCAAGCTTGCAACCAGGTCATGTAGGCGGACCTAACTCAGATAGCTTAGGTGATCGTGGGCGCTTCTCACCAAATTTAAATGCACTTCAAACGGGTAAATTCCAACCATCTAATCCAAATATTGCTCTTCCAGATCGACAAGGACCTCCTGGCCCTCAAGGTTTTAGAGATACCAAGAATCGTGATAGTCATCGCAACGATGGTAATCGTGACAGCGGCGGTCGTAATGGCGATGGTCGCGGAGATGGTGGCCATGGCGGTGATCAAGGTCCTCATTAATTATTATTTACAAAAACATTTAGAAATACGAAAACCCTCATCATTATCGATGAGGGTTTGTTTTATGGCTTTCACAAGGGAAATTTATTTTTTTAGTCTTACA
>NZ_CAUSQT010000031.1:0-18328 GCF_963534045.1 uncultured Veillonella sp.
ATAGCTTATAGTTATGGAGAATGTATTATAAAAAGTGGTAGACATATTTTTTAATACATAGTAATATAATAGGCATAAGAAATGAAGTTTATTCCTTTATATGAATGGGAGTTGAATTTAATGAGCAAACAATATAAATTTGAAACATTACAATTACATGCAGGTCAAACGGTGGATCCAACTGGTTCTCGTGCAGTACCTATTTATCAAACAACATCTTTCGTATTTAAAGATGCAGAGGAAGCAGCTGGCCGTTTTGCCTTGACTAATCCTGGTGGCATTTATTCTCGCCTTGGCAATCCTACTACTGACGTATTAGATGCTCGTGTAGCTCAACTTGAAGGTGGTGCTGGTGGTATTGCTGTAGCATCTGGTTCTGCAGCGATTACATACTCCATTTTGAATGTAGCAAGCGCAGGTGATAATATCGTTGCAGCATCTACATTGTATGGTGGTACATATAACTTATTTACTGCTACATTACCTCGTTTAGGCATTCACACTAAATTTGTTAATCCTGATAATTTGGAAGAGTTTGAAGCAGCTATTGATGATAATACTAAAGCTGTATATATCGAAACTATCGGTAACCCTGGCATTAATCTTATCGATGTTCAAGCAGTAGCTGATATTGCACATAAACATAATATTATCTTAATCGTAGATAATACATTTGCATCTCCATACTTGTTCCGTCCATTGGAACACGGTGCTGACGTAGTAGTTCACTCTGCTACTAAATATCTTGGTGGCCATGGCACAACATTGGCTGGTGTAGTTGTGGAATCTGGTAAATTCGACTATAAAGCATCTGGCAAATATCCTAGTTTCGTTGAAGGTGACGAACATTACAATGGTTTAGTATACGGCGATTTACCAATTCCTTTCACCGTAAAAATCCGTGCTCAATTGCTTCGTGATACAGGTGCATGCATTACGCCTCTAGCATCTTGGCAAATCTTGCAAGGTATTGAAACATTGTCCTTGCGCGTAGAACGTCACGTAGAAAATACTCGTAAAGTAGTGGATTTCTTGAGCAAACATCCTAAAGTTGCTTGGGTTAACTATCCAGAACTTGCAGATAGCAAATACAAACCATTAGCTGACAAATACTTCCCTAAAGGGGTAGGTGCCGTATTTACATTCGGTGTAAAAGGTGGCAAAGAAGCAGGCATTAAATTGGTTGATGCATTGCAAATCTTCTCCAACCTTGCTAATGTGGCGGATGCTAAATCTCTTGTTATTCACCCTGCATCTACAACACATGCTCAACTTAACGAAGAACAACAAAAATCTGCTGGCGTAACACCAGATATGATCCGCTTGTCTGTTGGTCTTGAAAATATTGATGATATTATCGATGATCTTTCCCAAGCATTGGATAAAGCTTAATCCTTAACTTCTTAACTCCTTAAAGCATAACTCCAAAAACCTATAGAACATAAAAAGAAAACCTTGTAATAAGAGGCTGTACCAAGATGTCGTGACATAATTTGGTACAGCCTTTTTGTTTTGCATTCATTGTTGAAGGGGATAGGACAAAACGTGTTGTTGATGTATAAATTTTATATAAGAAACAGCCCTTGAATTCAACGATTCAAGGGCTGTTAATATGTGTATATGTGTGTTTAAAAGGGTTTGTTTTATGTGTGTATAGTTTTTATGAGTGTTTAGTTTTTGAGTGTGTTAAGAAATTGGAGAGATATATTATATAGTGGTTAGGTATATCTATATAATATATGGATTATGCTTAGTATTTAGTAGTTTTTACTTTAGCACTGAGAACTTTACCGGAAAGAGCATCGATCTTAACGTCTGCTTTTTTGTCGCCGCCGTTAGTCATGTCTAGTTTGTAGACAAGTTTGTTGCCTTCCATTTCCAATTCCCATTCCATTGTTTGGAAATCGCTGCCTACGCGTTCGATAGCTTTTGTTTCAGCGGATTCTGGTGTAATGGAGTTTTGTGGATTAAAGCTATTAGATTTCTTTAATTTGTTCCACGCACTAATGGATTTTGCTTGGTTGGAAACAACTTGACCCGTTGCTTCGTCGATTTTCATTTCCACTTTTTGTGTCTTAGTATATGCTTCTACTTCGTAAGTTGGATGATGTTTTGCATCATAGGAAATAGAAGTTACCATTGCGTCTGGATAGTAGCGATGTAATGTAGTAACAGCGCCAACGTAGTCGATTTCGCTACTTTGTACTGGGGACGCTACGCTACCAACACCATTCCAGGAGCTAGGAGCTGGGTAAGTAGATGCTGCAGATGCTACGCCTGCAATCAATACAGTACTTACGCCAAGAGCACATAATACTTTAGACAAATTATTTACTTTTTTCATGTTAATTACCTCCATAAAAGGATTTTGCTCAAAAGCAATTGTGCAAGTAGATTTTACTCAATCTACTTATACATAATTTAATATCATAAAATGAATATAAAATGAAAAATAAAACTATATACTTATTTTTAGGTATATACATTATATATTCGACATACATTATGGATATCCTCTTTTTAATTTGCATATTTTGCATAATGTAAACTTAATATATGGCTATATGGTTGACATAAGAGAAATGGAATGGTTTAATAACCTTGAATAGATATGTAGTTTGTTTAGATAGGTTTCTTTTATTCTATTTATGGAGGTATACCATGAGTTCCATTTCAAATCAACGTCTCAGCACAAGAGAGTTGACAATGACAGCCTTATTTGTAACATTAATTACAGCAGGTGCATTTATCCGTGTGCCACTTCCTAATTGTCCATTTACACTGCAGATTTTATTTACTACATTAGCTGGTATTATATTAGGTAGCCGTCTCGGGGCCATTAGCGTAGGTATTTATATTATACTGGGGCTTATCGGCGTACCTGTATTTACATCTGGTGGTGGACCTGGCTATGTATTGCAACCTACATTCGGCTATTTGATTGGATTCATGGTTGGCGCTTATGTAGTAGGCCGCTTTAGCGAGCTTTCACCAACACATTCTGTTAAGACATTGCTCATTGGTGCGATTATCAATTTGCTCATCGTATATGGATTTGGCATGATATATTTATATATGATAATGAATGTATATTTAGGTACACCTATTGGTTGGTGGGCTGTTATCTGGTCTTGTTTCTTGATCCCGGTTGGACCTGATGTATTTTTATGTGCTGTAGCTGCGGTGATGGGGAAACGCATTATAGGCCATTTACGATAAAATATACACAATATTAATAGAGGGCTATCACATTGGTGGTAGCCCTTTTACTATGCTATGGATATACATATCCTAAGATTTCTTGTGCATCTTTTGTTTTGTTGATTTCTATGTATGGCTGCTTACGTCCGTGAAAGTCTCGTGTGGATACGGTGCCTTCTACAGTTACCCATTGTTTATTGCTATAAGAATCTCCATCATTCTTATGCATGGTTAATCCGATAGGGGATACGTCTGCGATACAGCATGCCATGGCCATACGTGAAAGTGTAAACTCATTAGATTTTAATGTATTGTCGTCTCGGTTAACATAGCCTGTCATGTAGATTTTGTATCCTACATATTCCTCTGGTTTAGAACCGAGTGCAACGATGGTGCGATAATAATTATCTGAGTTTAATACGATTTCCTTCTTGGATTTGGAGATGCCAGGATCTTTAGCCTCGTTATTGATGGTAATCACTTCGCCAATATCGTCTTGAGAAAAATTAAAATCGTTGCGATCTTCTGTGGCAGCCGTATTTCCTGTTACTTGTACAGAATTAGGAGATAAAATCGGTGGCACCACAAATAATACAAGAGGAATTATGATGGGTGTAATAGAGCGCCAATAATGTTTGTATTGTTTATTAGGGGACCAAAGGATTGAAACAATACCTCCCAATAACAGTGCTATACCTGCTAACAATAAAAATAATTCATAGCGAGGGGCCACATATAATTTGTATTGGCCCGTGATGAGTAGATATAAAAAACTAATGCCTAATGCCGTGTATAGCAGTCCCTTGATGACACTGAGTATATCTTTGTTTCGTAGTTCTGATAACATAAACTGTTCTCCTTATACATTAAATAAAAATTGAAATAGCAATGTCATGATATACGTAATAATACTAATAGTAATAACTAAACGAAGTATAAATGATGTTGAGATATACTGACGTAACATGTATACATTTTTGATGTCAATCATAGGGCCTAACCATAGGAAACCAAGAACCGCTGATATAGGAAATAAATTGCTTAACGAACGGCCTATAATGGCATCTGATGTAGAGCATAGGGAGAAGAGGAACGCTAAAGCTAGTAATAATGCATTAGCAATAGGTGTGGCTACATCGAGTGAACCAGAGAAGAAGGTAGGTTTTATCCATACTTGGAATAGGGCTAATGTGAAAGCTGCTGCAGAGAAGTAAATAAGTAATTGACTGAATTCACGCTCTACATGTAACAGAAAGATTTTCTTTTTATTGCCTTCTTGATTTGATGAACCATACTGATAATCTTTTGGCTGAGGTAAATTGTTAGTGATGGTAGATAATTTGTGTGGTTTCCATTTAAATGTGAGGGCCACCATACATGCGATTAATATACCACCAATTATGCGAGCTAGTATTATTTGTGGCGTATCTGGAAATGCATAATAGGTTGCTAATAATGCGATGGGGTTCATAATAGGACTTGCGAGCATAAACAATAGTCCTATATGTTGAGGGATACCACGCTTTAATAATGCATTAAACATGGGAATAGTAGCACAATCGCAGATAGGTAATACAAGACCGCTACCAATGGCGATGCCATAGCTTTTAATAGAGTCTGCTTTCAGATAACGCATTAGCCAACGATCCGGTACCAATAGTGTGATAGCAGAAGAAATGATGGTTCCTAACAATAAAAACGGTATCCCTTCAAATATGATGCCTGATGCAATGGCTAGGACTTGATGGATGGAATAGGAAATACTATGACGGAATACAGTGACCAGTAATATATATAATGTCAATATAGCCACAATACCGTACAATGACCATGGCCATATCGGTTGAGAGAGTCTATTGTGAATGTCCTTTTCAGTAGGATTGACCAAAAGGGAACATTCGGGATTATAGGACTGTAAGAGTTTCTTTACTGCTTTGATTTGTGTCGTATCATTCGCATATAACATAATATAATCGGCGCTGTATAGTTGCGATACGACTCTATCCCCTAGTGCCTGTATCATAGATGTTATACTGTTGCTCTTTGCTGTGTAGATGACGCGTTCTAGATGACAGAATTCTTTTAGAATTGAATTGAAGAAGATGAGTTCTAACTGTTGAAATGAAAACATGCCATTCCATTCAATCCATATTTCTTTCGGTGTTGTTGTAGAAATATAATCCTGTATTTGTTGCACCACATGAGATAGGTTTTCTTCTATATCATCTGGCTCAATGGATAAAGGACTTTTTATAAACTCTGTATTACCTGTTTCAAAGCTGATGATTTCTGTAGAACCTAGTTTTTTTCGTTCTCGTAGCTCTAGATTGATTAGGGTGGTTTTGCCAGACCCTAATAAGCCTGTTACGACATATACAGGAATCATGATGCACTGCACACTTTCTCGTTTATAGATGGAATATCTATTTCGGTGCCAATAACAACTAGGTGATAGTCATTTAAGTGTGTAGCTGTTATAGCACAGGATTGCGGTGTGTATTGTAATTCCATAGGGCCTGATGCGGTAGGAATAATACCTTTAATCCGTAGTATTGTAGATGGTAAATTATTACAAAAATCAATCCATTGTGTATCATCGAGGGATTGTAGATTATGGAATGTATGGGTCACAAATGGTTGGTGCTCGTGATGGTGGACATCATGGTCATGATGACTGTGATTATCATGGTGAGCACCGTTGTAATCCTCACTGTCGTTACATGTATGGCAACTGCAGGTTTCGGAATCATGTTCATGTGCCTTATGAGTATTAGATTTTAGTTGGTTTATATCCTGTTGAAGTGCATCTACATCGGTATATATTGGCGTATGTGGTGCTAATTCAATGATGAGTTGTTTTGTTTTTTCAACCTGTTTTTCATCCTCTACATGAGTAAGTAGAATGGCATAACAGTGTTTGATTTGGTCCTTAAAGAAGGGGCCAAAGTTCTTAATTGCCATAGGTGCCTGCATGGCATCTACGACCGTTATAATCATGCTGACATAGGCTTTACTGGTGATATCGTCATCATCACAAGTATATAAAATTTCACTTAATTTACTAACACCAGATGGCTCTATATAGATTTGATCGATATCTTGCGTAGATAGAATATCGATTAAGGCATTTTTAAAGTTGCCTTGCAGACTGCAGCAAATACAACCGGAGGTTACTTCGCGTACAGTTGCGCCCGATGTAGATAATTGTTTTGCATCGAGACTGGTTTCACCAAAATCATTTTCTATAATTAATATACGTTCATTTGTGTTACCACAGTTTAATATATGCTGTAAATACGTTGTTTTTCCGGCTCCTAAGAATCCGGATATGATCGTAATTGGTATCATAATACGCCTCCCTTGTAAATGTAAACATAGTATACTACTCTTACATAACATATAAAAATACCCATAAGGGTATAAACAATAGTTTACAAAGTTAAGTAATAAGCGAGTTATAAGAAAAATTGATAATATTATACTAATATGAGTATATGTGAACATGTTTATATATTTATAACGTTGATTTTACAAAAAAGCGTATGCCTCATAGGATATATATGAGTACATACGCTTATTTGAATAAATATTATTATGTAAAACTTTGAAAAATTATTGTAATTTTTCTAGTAATGCTTTAAGGAATACATATACATGTTCTACAGAAGGTAGATGTACGCGTTCCGTATTTGTATGTGGGCTAATGATTGTTGGACCAAAGCTGATCATTTCAGTATTTGGTAAAACATTCTTTAATAAGCCACATTCTAGGCCTGCATGGACTGCATTCACGCGGGCAGGGGTGTCGGACATAGTATTGTAAAGTGCGATAACTTGTTCTTCTAGTTTAGAGCCTTTATCGTATTCCCATGCAGGATAACCGCCGCTGCGGGTAGCAGAAACGCCTAATGTATCAGCAAGGAGTAATAATTTTTTAGTTAAGTATTCTAAGCTGTTTTTATTAGAGCTACGAACTGATACGAGGATGTCTATCGTATGTGTGCCTTCAGAAACAATAGCGAGATTATCTGATGTTTCTACAAGCCCTTCGATGGTTTGGCTCATAGAGTGAACCCCATCTTCTGCAAGATAGAGGTAGGAAATTAAGGCTTCTGCCGTATCATCAGCATACACTGTTGCCGGTGTAGGAATTTCTTCCACTACGAATGTTAAATCAGGATCTTTGATTGCAAATTCATGTTTGTATTCTTTTTCGTAGAATTTGATAAGGGTCTTAATCGCTTCTATATCCTCGTTGCGTACAGACATGGTTGCAACCGCTTTAGATGGAATCGCATTATGTTTAACGCCACCTACGAAAGAAGCTAGATTAAAGGAATATTGTTTTTCTAAATCATAAAGAACGCGAGCAAGTACTTGGTTTGCATTAGCTCGTTGTTCGATGATTTCGATACCGGAATGACCACCCTTTAAACCTTTTACAGTTAGTGAAAGCCCTGCATCATAACCAGGTAGATTATTTTCGCGCAATAGTGGGATAGATACATTAACGTGGCAGCCGCCAGCGCAGCTCACGCAGAACTCATGTTCCACTTCAGTGTCTAAGTTGATTAGATAGTCACCTGTTACTTGACCTTCTTTTACCGCTGCAGCACCATCCATACCTGTTTCTTCGTTAGTTGTGAACAATACTTGTAGTGGACCATGTTGTTGGTTCTTATCTTCTAGGACTGCTAAAATCATAGCGCCGCCTATGCCATTATCTGCACCCAATGTAGTGTCATCGGCGTGCATCCATTCGCCTTCGATGATGTTGGCGATTGGATCTTTTGTAAAATCATGGTTGGAATCATGACCTTTTACGCATACCATATCGATATGACCTTGAAGGATAACGGATGGACGATTTTCATAGCCTGGTGTAGCTGGTTTTTTGATGACTACATTCCATTCGCTATCTTGTGTAGCTTCGAGACCTAAATTGTGAGCAAAATTGACAATGTAATCGCTAATGCCCTTTTCATTGCCAGATCCACGTGGGATTTGGCTCATTTCTTTAAATATTTCTAATACGCGTTTTGCTTGAACGATTGCGTCCATTTGGCACCTCTCATTCTGAAAATATATCCCATATAATTCTAATTATCTTAGTTGCTATGAGATTATTCATGTTTATTCATTAGTTAATAAGTAATTATTATCTATAATATAGTTATATCACATGTACTATGAATAGAAAAGACGATGTATATAGTTTATAATAGTATCATGCGTAATGTATAACGAACGCGCTGTATTATATACCTTTTATTTATATAGGATGGTGAAAGTATGCAACATGAACGTCGCAACATTAGTATGCTTATGGATCTCTATGAGATGACCATGGCTCATGGGTACTTTACGAAACAAGACAATACAGACCGCGTTGCCTTTGACGTATTTTACCGTCGCAATCCGGACAAAGGCGGATTTGCTATCTTTGGCGGATTGGAACAAGTTTTAGAATACATTTTGAATCTTCATTTCGATGAGGAGGATATAGCGTATTTTAAATCATTGCACTTATTTAGTGATGAATTTTTAGAGTATTTGCGCAACTTCAAATTTACCGGTGATGTATATGCCTTCAAAGAAGGTACCATCGTATATCCTAATGAGCCGATTATGACCATCGTAGCACCTCTTATCGACGCACAAATTGTGGAAACAGCAGTGCTTACCATGATTAATCATCAATCGCTTATTGCTACAAAGGCGAACCGCATCGTGCGCGCCGCCGATGGGCGCATTGTATCCGATTTTGGGGCTCGTCGCGCTCACAATGTAGATGCTGCTGTATATGGTGCGCGGGCGGCTTTCATAGGCGGTGTCAATGGGACTGCCACAGTTCTAGCGGGACAACAATTTGGGATTCCCGTAAATGGTACCATGGCACATAGTTGGGTTATGTACCACGATTCTGAATATGAAGCGTTCAAGTCCTATGCTGAAGTGTATCCGGACAGCGCTGTGTTCTTGGTGGATACCTATAATGTATTAGAATCGGGTGTACCAAATGCTATTAAGGTTGCCAAGGATCTTTTAGAGCCGAATGGTCATCGATTAAAAGGCATCCGCCTCGATTCTGGTGACTTAGCATATTTAGCTAAGCAAGCGCGTCATATGCTCGATGATGCGGGGATGAACGATTGCAAGATCATGGCATCTAATAGCCTTGATGAATATACGATTTCATCCTTATTAAATCAAGGTGGCCCTATTGATATCTTTGGCGTAGGGGAACGATTGATTACGTCGAAAACGGATCCTGTATTCGGCGCTGTATACAAGATTGCAGGCGTTGAAAAAGGCGGCGTATGGGAATCTCGCATTAAGATTTCTGAGTCTGTGGAAAAGATTACCAATCCTGGATTGAAACAGGTATATCGCGTTTATAATGAAGATGGTCGCGCTATTGCTGAACTATTGACATTACCTGGCGAAGTGCCATCCACAGATAAACCATATCGTTATATCGATCCAGAAAAACCGTGGAGAGAATTGTATTATGAAAACTGTACATTTAAAAATATGCAGGAACTCATGATTAAAGGGGGCGAGCAAATCGTACCATCCCCAACATTGGAATCGATACGCGCCTATGTACAAGAACAATTGGCTCATGAGATTTGGCCGGAAGAACAACGCTTTGAAAATCCACATCGTCACTATCTAGATATGAGCCCTGACTATTATCATATGAAGATGGACTTATTGAATCGTATTGGTCGTAAAAAATAGGAGGGCCTATGCTTACACATCCAGAACGAACAAAAGAGGAATTAGTGGCGTGGATTCGGGACTATTTTGAACAAAATGGACCTGCATGTTCCGCTGTAGTCGGCATTTCGGGCGGTAAGGATTCTAGCGTGGTAGCAGCCCTTTGTAAGGAGGCGCTTGGTGCAGAACGCGTTGTAGGCGTCCTTATGCCAAATGATGTACAATCCGATATAGATGATGCAAAAGAGGTGGTGGCGCATCTTGGTATCCCCTATATGATTGTGAATATTGGTAATGCCTATCGTGCATTAACGGAGGCCATTGTACAAGGCGAGGGTTTTTCCAATGTAACGGGCCGTACAGATTTAGCGCGAGATGCAGAAATCAATACGCCGCCCCGATTGCGGATGGCCACATTATATGCGGTAGGTCAAAATTTGCCACATGGTGCACGTGTTGCTAATACCTGTAATGGATCTGAAGACTATGTGGGCTACTCTACCAAGTTTGGCGATGCAGCAGGTGACTTTAGTCCATTGGCGAATCTCGTGGTTGAAGAGGTGCGTCAAATTGGACGCCTTTTGGATATTCCGCGTCATTTAGTAGACAAAACGCCTAGTGATGGGCTCAGTGGTCAATCTGACGAGGATAAACTAGGATTTACCTATGCCGTTCTTGATCGATATATTCGAACCGGAGAAATTGAAGATATACAAACGAAGGAGCGCATTGATTATCTACAACGAATTAATCGGCATAAACTTGAATTAATGCCTTCCTTTAAACCTTCTACATTATGATACCTATAGGAGGATAAGATGACTAAGAAAATTGCAATCATTGGTACTGGTGGTACCATTGCGGGACAAGGTGCTTCGGATACTGATTTGACGGGGTATACAGCAGGTGTATTGCCCTTAGAAGAAATTATATCCTCTGTACCTGGCGTTAGAGATTATGGACCTTTTGTGTGCAATCAATTTTGTAATATTGAAAGTTCAGATATAACGCTATTTCAATGGGTCCGTCTATCAAAATTAGTACAAAAATGTGTGGATAATGATGATATTGCGGGTGTTGTTATTACACATGGCACGGATAGTATGGAGGAAACCGCGTACTTTTTGCATCTTACTGTCCATACTGATAAGCCTATCGTCATAACTGGTTCGATGCGTCCAGCAGGAGCTGTCAGTGCCGATGGCCCTATTAATTTATTGCAAGCTATACAAGTAGCTCGAACACCAGAATCATATAATAAGGGCGTATTGGTAGTTATGAATGGCTATATTGATGGTGCTCGTGATGTAACGAAAATGAATACAACTAACGTGGCAACCTTTGGTAGTCCTAATGCAGGTCATCTTGGTATTGTACAAGATGGTATAGCCCAATACTATATGTGTCCGTTGCGTAAGCATACGATGGAATCTGAGTTTGGCTTGCCAGAGGACGATGACTTACCACGTGTTGAAATCTTAACCTGTTATGCAGGTATCGAAGAAATTATGGGGCTTGCCATAGTGGCAACGAACCCATCGGGTTTGATCTTAGCTGGCTTAGGCCATGGTACGATACCAGAACCTATCCGCAAGGTAACATCCAATTTACCAATACCTGTTGTACGCGCATCCAGAACGGGGAGTGGTATAGTATCTAAGGTTCCCCAAGATGTGGAGGCAGGCTATTTTGTATGTGATAGCTTATCACCTCAAAAGGCTCGTATCTTGTTGATGTTGGCCTTACAAAAGGAACGCACTTGCAAGGATTTGGAACGAATCTTTAAAGAATACTAACCCTTACAAGCAATTGTATGCGGATGAGACAGATATAAAAAGACCCTTTGTGATTATTCACAAAGGGCCTTTTGCTTGTATAAATCATTCGGTACCGATGGCATTTTCTAATGCTCGTTGTACACCTAGGTATACAGCTTTGGCTAATGTGTCGCCGAATAGGGAATAGGATCCTGCATCAGTTAATACATCGCCATTTGTATTGATAGTTAAGATGATGCCATCTGTAGCAGTTCCAGTAGCGGAGGTATTCGTTTCTTTTGCTAAACTGTGAACTATATGTGTATTGTATTTGGGAAAGTCCTTGGTACTTTCCACCTTCCAATCTTGTAATGCTGCTGTTTTAGCCTCAGTAATCGTCATGATGGCTTTCACCATCGCGCTATCTGTTAAGGCCTTGTTGGTAAATACGAGGATATTAATTGTGCCAGGAGTGTGGAATTCACCATTTTTTTCTTCATAACAATAACCTGTACCTGCACGATGGGCCGTTTTCTTGTAACCACCGGTGACAATGGTTTCAACGATTGTATCACTTTCTTGTACCATTGTGTACGCATGAAGTGATGGTGTAGCAGAGGTTAACAGTGCAGTGCTGAAATGTACAGGCACATCGATATGCTCAAATTCTTGAGCTAAATAGTTTGCTACAGAGCCACCTGGTAGATCTTTTTCTGTTTCAATATGGTAGGTTAATTGTTGATTGCGTACACCTAATGTATGGTGAAAGCCTCCATTTAGTTGACCGCTGCTCAAGGAATAGTGAATGTCGTCAAAGAGTACGGTTACAGAGTTGCATTCTTTAGTGACATGACCGCCCGTTATTAATTCATCTGGCGCTGTGTATGGATTATTAGACATATAGGACTCCCTAGTTTATCATTGTTAGATATAGAATATAAAGCTATAATAAAAGGTAATATTTTATTATCTTCATATAAGTTGTTTATAATACATAATATTTACATGTGAAATTATATCATATGTTTACCATAGATTTGAGTAAGTCACCTTAAGCATTGTGGGGGTATACATGTACGAATTCTTAGCAACCGCATCAGAGCTGTTATTTAAAGATGCCAATGTATTGTTAAAATTAAGAGAATGGTTTTTTAGCCAAGCCGGCAATATTTTGCTTGCTCTTATTATATTTTTTGTAGGCCGCTATATTATTCGGTGGATTAAAAACGTTGCTGTTCGTGTTATGACACGGGCCAACTATGATACTGCCGCAATGGGCTTTGTATCTCAAATTATTAATTATGTATTGCTTGTAGGTTTATTATTAGTCTGTCTTAATCAAGTTGGTGTTCCTACAACATCCTTTGTAGCAGCTTTCGGTGCTTTTGGTTTAGGTATTGGCTTAGCATTACAAAATAATCTAGCGAACTTAGCATCAGGATTATTGATTTTAATATTCAAACCATTTCGTGCTGGACACTATATTGAGGTTGGGGACATTATAGGGAGCGTTACATCCATACAGTTTATGAATACTATTATCACTACAAAGGATCAGAAACGGGTGTACATACCAAATTCGATTCTTACATCTCAATCAGTAACGAATTATTCCTATATGACTGAACGAATGATTCCGTTTGTTTTTGATATTGGCTATAACAATGATCATCATGAAGCAATTAAGATATTAAAGACCGTTTTTGCCAAGGATAAACGTATTCTAAATGCTAAATATATGGAGATTGGTATTTCTGAATTTGGTGATAACTCTGTGCGTATTTCTGCGTTTGCAGAAGTTAAAACGAGTCAGTTTCTTGATGTTCGATATAGTATTATGTCCGATGTAAAAGATGCTTTTGATAAGCATGGTATAGATATTCCATATCCACAACGTGTTGTATATATACAAAACGCAGATACTTCTACAGGTGAAATTAAAGGAACTAAGAAAAAAGTAACTACCACGAATCAAGAAATCTGATAAATCATGAATTTACAAGTTAATAATATGTAGAAAGAGATTGATATGAGAGATTTAATAATGTATAGGCACTTAGTATGGCAACGTTTTATATTGGCGTTAGCTTTCATAGGTGCCATGCTCTTAGGTACTGTTGCTCATGGTGCTGCACCTACGCCACCATCTACCATTGGTGAAGCCGTGGTACTCATTGATGCAGATAATAAGGAGATTTTATTTGCCAAGAATCCCGATAAATGGATGCATCCGGCAAGTACAACGAAAATGGTAACCTTATTAACAGCACTTGAGTTAAAAGGAACACAATTAGATGAGTTAGCAACGATTAGTCCTTATGCAACTAGCATGGAGGAATCTAATCTTGGTGTACATGTGGGCGACCAAATCACCTTGGAAGGTGTTCTTGAAGGTATGATGGTAGCATCTGGTAATGATGCGGCTGTAGTGGTGGCAGAGAACGTAAGTGGGTCTGTAGAAAATTTTGCGAAGGATATGAATCGCATAGCTGCTAAGGCAGGGGCTAAAAACAGCGTATTCCTCAACCCTCATGGATTGACCCAAATGGGTCATCATTCAACGGCACGAGATTTGGCTTTGATTGCAGCTTATGGGATGAAATATCAAATGTTCCGCGACAAGGTGGCCAATGATTACTATAAGGTGCCTTATCAAAACCGTGCGCCTGAAACGATTCGCACTACAAACCATTTTATCCGTAATAAATATCCTGGTGCTAATGGCTTAAAGACGGGCTTTACAAATGCGGCTGGTGAATGTTT
Organism: uncultured Veillonella sp.; assembly: GCF_963534045.1. Lineage (GTDB taxonomy): Bacteria > Bacillota > Negativicutes > Veillonellales > Veillonellaceae > Veillonella. The sequence goes on from NZ_CAUSQT010000031.1 coordinate 14,445, forward strand.
AATCGCATCGGCTACGCGAAATGGGCACACTATGATTGTGGTGATGCTCAATGATGACAACCGTTGGAATGAGGCCGTTCAGTTTCTAGACTATGGCTTTAAATTACGTGGTGTCATTTGATATCATAACTATTTAGTTATACATACTATAAAAGGTCCTACCTTCTGGTGGGACCTTCATTGTAAGGGGGATATGTATGAGTTCATTTTTTGCTTTTTTAAAACGGATGCGCTTTATTAACCGTTGGAGCTTGATGCGCAATACGGAAACAGAAAATATTCAAGAACACAGCCTTGAGGTAGCTATGGTAGCCCATAATTTGGCGGCTCTTAAAAATGAATATTTCGGTGGAAATTTAGATATTAACAAGGTGGCCGTCATTGCCATGTACCATGAGGTGAGTGAAATCTTTACAGGGGACATGCCGACGCCTATTAAATACTTTGATCCTAAGCTTCGTTCCTTGTATGGTGAGGTAGAAACCTTAGCGCAAGAAAAAATGCTAAGTACATTGCCGGAACGATTGCAATCCGTTTATAAACCATATATTGTGGATGCTGAAACATTGCCAGAATGGCCGATTGTGAAAGCTGCCGATACCTTGTCTGCCTATATGAAATGCGTCAATGAGTTACATGCGGGCAATGATGAATTCAAGGAGGCTCACGATACGATTTTGGCTAAATTGAAAGCTCTTAATATGCCAGAGGTAGATATGTTTATCAAAGAATATGTACCGGCCTTGAGTGAATCCTTGGATAAACTAAACTACTACAAAATATAGTATGTGGTATTAAGGTTTGTTGATATATTTCTGATTGCGTATCAATATTTTTTTGCCGCGCCATGAGAAGGCTCGATGGCCATATTTGGCTTTGAATTCCTTGTTTGTCATCGATTCTAATTCGGGAATATCCACATAGGGTTCGATAGATTGAAATTCAATAATAGGTGTTGTAGGTAAGTCTTTATTATGGGGGCAAACCTCTTGGCACACATCACAACCGAATACTAAGGGTGATTTCTTGATGATGGATTGTTCGTCGTCGGTGAGATCACCTTTTTTTTGCGTTAAATAGCTTTTACAGGTGGCGTAATTGAATTCATCATCGTTCAAACATTGGCCAAGACATGATGAGATACAGCGATTACAGCCCACACACGTATCGGTCATAGGCGTATTGGGCTCGAACTCTAATGTGGTGAGCACGGTACCGATGACGATATAAGAACCCCAAGTTGGATTGATAAAGCATTTATTTTTTCCATAGAATCCAAGGCCTGCTAAATAGGCCATGTAACGATCAGCCAAGGGACTCGTATCGCAATGGATAGAGAAAAATGCATCTGGGGCGTTCGTTTTTAATTCATCTACGAGACGTTGCAAATAGTCTGTCACCACTAGATGGTAATCAGTGGCCCAGGTGTAACGGGATAGATTTGTAGGTCCTTCATATGCTACATGATAGGGAAATAGACATACGATGGCACTGCGTGGCATAAACTCAGATGTGCCAATCAATCGTTCCTCTAGGTCAGCGGCTGTAAAGGGACATGGATTGGATTCCCGTAAAATTTCGCGCGCTTCTCGAGGAAGTGGCCACGATGTGGTACCCACTACCGGTATATGTAATTGTTTGCAAACTTCTTGTAATTTTATATTGTTTGTCATAGATTTACGATGTAATAGTTGTTACAATTATATATAAGCAAAAATAAAAGGTTTTATGGCAACATTGCTAATAGTAAATGGCTTAAGATAATGATTGTTTTTAGTATACCATTGTGAGGATAGATTATGTTAGCCTTTTTGAAAGTATTACAACCGAAGACGGTGGAAGAGGCCTATGAAATGGCCGTAAAAAATAAGACGGCACCGATGCTTGCTGGTGGGTGTTGGCTACGATTGGGTCGCCGTACATGGCCTGCAGTAATCGATATGGCAGGACTAGATTTACGATATGTTCGTGAAGAAGATAACGAATTTGTTATTGGTGCCATGGCGACACAAGGTGATGTAGAACGGTTTGAACCGTTACAACAATTTTGTGGTGGCGCCGTAGTGCGTGGAATTAAGGAAATTTTAGGCGTCCAATTTAGAAATATGGCTACCATGGGTGGTTCCGTGGCTAGTAAATTTGGGTTCTCTGATATTATTCCCGCCTTGTTAGCTGTTCATGCAGACATCGTAACCTATAAAGGTGGTCGTATGTCCATGAAGGATTATATGAATTATCGGGAACGCGATATTTTAGTTGAAATTCGCATCCCAAAACGCGAAGTGCCTGTTGCGGTTGAGGCGTTGCGCATTTCTCGTGGCGATTTTCCATATTTAACCGGTTCTATTCGCCGTGATGATACAGCCTATGAAGTCTATATCGGGACCCGTCCAGGTGCGCCACAACTAGCAGAGAAAGCGAGTGCTTTGCTTTCAGAAAAAGGATTAGATGCATTGGATGAGGCAGCACGGGTTGCATCAGAGGAATTAGTATATCAAAAGAATTCTCATGCATCCAAGGAATATCGCATTGAGATGGCTAAAGCCATGGTTCGCCGGTTAGTTAAGGAGGTGGCACAATAATGGAATTAGTATTAAATATTAATAATAAGAATGTAACCGTTAATGTGCCAACGGATGAAATGCTATTAACTACGTTGCGCAACTTAGGTTATTATAGCGTACGCTGTGGCTGTGATACGACAAACTGTGGTTTATGCACTGTTTGGGTCGACGATGAAATCACGCTATCCTGCGCATATCCTACATTCCGTGCGCCAGGCCATTCCATCACAACCCTCGAAGGTCTTGAAGAGGATGCATCTTTATTAGCAGATTGTCTTGCTTCTGAAGGGGCAGACCAATGTGGTTTCTGTACTACCGGTATGATGATGAGTGCCATCGCATTAAAGCGTAGAAATCCTAATGCCAGTGATGATGAAATTCGCGAATATTTGATTGGTAATCTCTGTCGCTGTACCGGTTATGAATCACAGCTTCGTGGCGTCCGTAAATATCTACAAGGAGGTTTATAATGAAGCACATTGGTAAGTCTTATGATAAAGTCGATGCCAAGGGCATACTCAGTGGTAAACCTTCTTATACAGGCGATTTTGTGCCAAAAGATGCCCTCATTATTAAGGTGTTGCGTAGTCCCCATGCACAGGCTAAAATTAAATCTATTGACACATCTAAAGCTAAATTAATCCCTGGTGTAGAGGCTATTTTTACCTATGAAGATGTACCGAACACGCGTTTTACTTTAGCAGGTCAAACCTATCCAGAGCCATCTGCCTATGATGCGTTGATTCTCGATTCTGTAGTTCGCTATGTAGGTGATGAAGTGGCCCTCGTCGTGGCTAAAGATGAAGCTACTGCATTGAAGGCGATGCCTCTCATTAAGGTTGAATACGAGGTGCAAAAACCGGTGCTTGATTTACGCACGGCTATGGACCATGAAACAGTAGTTCATCCAGAAGATGATATTCTCAATCACATTCCAGTAGGACAAGACTATAAACGCAATATTTGTGTATCCTACCATAAGCGCGTTGGCGATATTGAAGGGGAACTTGCTAAATGCGATTATGTCGTAGAAGGCACATATTTCGACCAAGCTACGCGTCAATCTGCAATGGAACCATTCCAAAGCTTTGGCTATATCGATCATTTAGGACGTATTGTCATCGTTAGCTCTACGCAAATCGTGTTCCATGTGCGCCGTCATATTGCACGAGCACTAGGAATTCCTGCATCTAAAATCCGCGTTATTAAACCTCGCATTGGCGGTGGTTTTGGATCGAAGCAAACGGCTTGTACCGAATTGATGACAGCATTTGTAACATGGAAATTACAAAAGCCATGTTATTTACTATATGATAGAAC
>NZ_CAUSQT010000032.1:0-17995 GCF_963534045.1 uncultured Veillonella sp.
GGAATATCCGTATATACCGCATCACAATCTGGAATGGCTGTATCAGAACTCATAGAGCCAGCACCGATTAAATCTTCTGTAATGCGTACCGCATTAAGGCCATGCACCTGATTGCCGCAGGTAATGCGGTCTGACGATACACCTAAATGATCAGCCACAATGCTGCGGTTATCTAATACATCTTGTAATGAATCTCCTATGTGAGTAGCTAAATTTAGAGATTCACATGGCTTCTTAGATACACCGCCATGACGATATGTATCCCCCATAACCAGAGGAAATTGATTGGCCCAGTTAGGCATTTCAAAAGACCATTTACGATCATCATTTGTATTTACATTTACAACAGTAATATCCATACGACTGTTCCTCTACTATTTATTTCTCGAATCACTTACACACGCCACAGCGCTTACACCCTTCCATGCAAGGCGGTGTATACGCTTCATCAACTGCCCGTTGCCATTCTTGTTCTAAATAACCATTTCTTAGACCCATATCCAAATGAGACCAAGGCAAATAATCCTCGAACTTGCGTTCACGATAATTGCAGTCATCCATGTCGAGGCCGGCTTTTTTCATTTCAGATTTAAAAGATTTGCTACCTCTATCTAGAGCACATGCAGCGAGTACCTTGCCTAAGCGGCGGTCACCTCGGGCGAGTACACCTTGGATATACGCCTCTTTTGGAGACTCAACGAGTACCTCGATGCGACGATTTTTTTGCAATGATTTCTTAATATATTGTAATTTCTTTTCTACACTCTTTTGATGATCCATAGCCATCCACTGGAATGGTGTAAATGGCTTTGGTATAAATGGATTAATACTAAGTGTTAAGCGACCTTTACAGCCCACCTCAGCCATGTGGGCTTGTGTACGTTCTGCTAACCCGATAATGGCATCTATATCTTCATCAGTTTCCGTTGGCAGGCCAATCATAATATAAAGACGCATATGCTGGATACCAGACTTAGCGGATAACTGAGCAGCGGTGCGAAGATTTTCTTCACTAATGCCCTTGTTGATGACACGGCGTAATCGTTCACTACCCGTCTCAGGCGCAATAGTAATTGTCTTTTGTCCACTTTCAGCCAATCCATCGACAACGGCTTGTGTCAAGGAATCGGCGCGCAAGGACGCACAAGAATAACGCATATCCTTAGAGCGGATATAGGTTACGAGCTCATCAACCTCTGGATAATCGGAAATGGCCGCCCCCATAAGGCCTACCTTTTTCCCTAACTTTTCTGCTCTATCGACGCCTTCTTTCAAAATATCCAGTGGTCGTACACGTGGTACGCGGAAACAATACCCGGCCATACAGAATCGACAATGACGGCCACAGCCTCGAGCTACCTCGATGATATACATGGCGCCAAACTCGGTGAAATTCGTAGCAATTACCGTTTCACCTCCACTCGTTAGAGGCTCAAAATGGCGTCGTATGATTTTGGGTGCACCATCTGCTATATCATAACCAACAAAACGCTTATTATCGTCATATTGAGGGGTATATAAAACAGGTACATATACACCATCAATTTGAGCTAGTGCAGAAATCGTTTCTTCTCGGCTTTCACCATTCTCACGACCCTCGTGAATTCGTTCTAACACAGCAGTAACGATGCCCTCTCCTTCACCGATGATGAAAGCATCGATAAAGTCCGCAAAGGGCTCAGGATTAAATGTTGCACACGGTCCTCCGGCAATGACGATAGGATCAAAGCCAGTTCGATCTTCGCTCATAACAGGTACCCGACCATGACGAAGCATAAGAGGAATATGGAAATAATCCATTTCAAAGGTCACATCAAAGGCTACCACATCAAACTGATGCATAGGCCGTTGCGTTTCAACACTCATAAGCGGAGTTTTCGTCTTATCATAGGCGTCTAGTTCCTTTTTCTCAGGCAAGAATATCCGCTCACATACACTAGATGGATGCAAATTGATTTCCTCATAGATAATGTGAAGGCCTAAATTACTCATACCCACGAAATAGGTATTCGGATAGACGATGGCAACCTTTTGCTCTGCATGAGGGTTAATAGTTACGCGGCTATCTTCATCTTTATAAAGTTCTTGTAATCGATCAATTAAATCTTTACGGTTCACTAATTTCCTTTCTATATAAGCCCACTATGAATAGTGGGCTCAACAACGCTATATATCATTTATTTTAGATTTTATTGTATCCTTTGTATGAGCAGTCTTTGTTTTAATTGTTTTTACCAATTGAGGCCGATGTTTTTTCTCATACGGATACAATACGACTTTACCATCTCTGTATTCCGCAATGTAAATATCTTTAATGGAATATCCTTGTGCTTGTACCTCTTGTTCTAACCATTCTCTATCTTTTTCAATTACATCAAGAGTAAATTGATTAATTTGACCATCATTGATCAAATCAAAACGAATATTTTCTTCACCGAACTGAACAACACTAAGCTGACCATTTTGCTCTAATACGGCGCGCTTAACATCTGCTACATATTGAACACCAGCTGTACGAAGTTTTAGTTTTAATTCAGCCGATTGAATACCATAACGCATACATTCTTCAGTTAAGACATGACCTTTTTCGATAACAATTACAGGATGACCATCTAGAATTGTTTTAAAGAATCTAAGATTGCCTTTTAAGAATTTAAGCGTCATTACGAGAATAGTCCATAAGATGAGAACTAACATAAATTGTAAAATACCAATCGCATCATTATAGATGATGGCACCGATAATACCACCAAGTACATAGTTTTGTAATTGGTCTAAAGCAGAGGTTGGCGCTAAGTTTCCCTTCCCCATTAAGTTAATTTGTAAAATAATCGCCAAGAGACCTATGGCGAGTTTGGCAAAGACCATCCCATAGACGGCCATAGCTTCTGTCATATGTGGTCCTCCTTATGGTAATACATCCGCTTTATCATGAATTCGGTCTGTAGGACTTACTGTATACACACGAGTGATTGTATAGGTAGTAAATTCAGGATTAAATTGCACCTCATAGTATGCATCGCTAACCTTTAAGATCATACCATTACGTACCTTTAAGGAATTAACAGCTAATTGACCTTCATCAACACCACGGTCTGCACTAAAGGAATGCAAGAATTGAGCCATTCTAGAAGAATCTTCAGAGTAATTCTTCATACGACCATATTCTTGATATTCTAAGCCTAAGAAAAATACAATAATTAAGGATAATATAACAGTTAAATCACGGTAACGGCTTGTAAAACCATTACGCAAAACTTGAATGCCTACTCCGAGAAGGGCTAATAAAACAACTACAAAGATAACGAACCCTAATGTATGACCAGATGCGATTTGGCTTTCCACATAGGAAACGGTATAGAAGTCCATATTTATGCTCCTTTCATATATCTTTTTATTATATCACAAATAAATATGATAATAACCAACAACGATTTATAAAAAATAGAGCTACCACAATGATAGCTCTATTAAACAGTTACTATACTAATTTATTTACATTCACGGTACACGATGATATAAGCATGAGTATTCGCTGTAAAACCAGATTCTAATTCTAGTTCAACTTCTAAAACGGCATCATCAACGTCACCTTTATAATAGGCCTTACGTTGTTCTGCGGAATAGAAATACATAGCCGCATTATATTCATTACCTGCTTGTACTGGAATTGTGATGGTAACAGGCTGTGTTTCAACATTCTTTGTTTTAGTACCCACATTATCCGTCGTGTAATATACGGATTCAATGGTATGTTCTCCTGGTGTTAATGCCACAATGACTTGACCATATTGACCAGTTTTATGATCAATAGTAGAAAGGTCCTTACCATCAACCTTTACAGATTTACCATAAATATGAAGAATCGCTTTATTAGCATTCTCTTGTACAAATTGTTGTTCACCGGCTTGTCGTTTTTTATTGAACTTCATAAATACGGCAAACAAAATGGCCCAAATGACTGCAACCGCCACGATGATAATAATAGTTGTAGAACTCATAGTATCTCTCCTTATACCAAAATATACTACACTGACTCTACGTTAACTATATCATACGTACTTGTATTACTCAATAAAAAAACGACCCCAAATGGGGTCGCTTTCAGTAAGCCTATGCTTATCAAGAAATTACTAATGTAATCTCTTATTTCAACCAGCTCATCAAGTTACGAAGTTCTGCACCAACTGGTTCGATTGGATGAACAGCTGCTGCTTCACGATGTTCTTTAAGGAATTTTTGACCATTTTTGGAATCAGCCAAGAATTCATCAGCGAATTTACCAGATTGAATGTCAGCCAAGATTTGTTTCATAGCTTCTTTAGTTTCTGGAGTAATTACGCGAGGGCCTGCATAGTAATCACCATATTCTGCTGTGTTAGAAATGGAGTTACGCATTTTTTGGAAACCACCTTCGTAGATAAGGTCTACGATCAATTTCATTTCATGCAAGCATTCGAAGTAAGCGTTTACAGGTTCATAACCAGCTTCTGTTAATACTTCGAAACCAGTTTGAATCAATGCAGTCAAACCACCGCACAATACAGCTTGTTCACCGAACAAGTCAGTTTCTGTTTCGGATTTGAAGTTAGTTTCCAAGATACCTGCACGGCCACCACCGATACCGCAAGTCCAAGCTAATGCTACTTCTTCAGTATCGCCAGATGGGTCTTTTTCTACTGCGTACAAGCAAGGAACGCCGGAGCCTTCTTGGTATGTACGACGTACTAAGTGGCCAGGACCTTTAGGTGCTACCATGAATACGTTGATATCTTCGCGAGGAACGATTTTACCGAAGTGAATGTTGAAGCCGTGAGCGAATGCTAAGTATGCACCTTGTTTCAAGTTAGGAGCGATATCTTTTGCATAAACGTCTGCTTGTAATTCGTCTGGAATCAATACCATAACGATGTCAGCGCCTTTAACTGCTTCTGCAGTTTCTTTTACAGGAAGACCTGCTTCTTCAGCTACTGCCCAGCTTTTGGAACCAGCGCGAAGACCGATAGTTACGTCAAAACCGTTTTCTTTCAAGTTCAATGCATGAGCATGACCTTGGGAACCGTAACCTAAAACTGTAATTTTTTTGCCTTCCAATTTACTTAAATTGCAATCTTCATCATAGTAAACTGTTGTACCTAAAATTTTACCTGCCATGTTAGACAACCTCCAATTTATATTCAATAGAATATTTAATATATATACTGTACACAATCTCGCAAATAATTGCAAGGTTTGTAGCGTATATCGTAATTTATCGAATAGTCAAATAGACTAATTCATAACTAAATTTGTACCCTCTTTGTATTAAAAAAAAATGAATTCTGAAATTTTCATACCTTATTTAACGATAACCCAAGGGCGATCTTTTTCCCAAACAACGGATACATCAATACCGAAAACATCGGTCAATATATCGTCGGTTAAGATGTCCTGTTTTTTGCCTTTATACACGATGAGACCATCTTTAATAATTGCTACATGTGTAATGCTAGGCATAATTTCTTCGATTTGATGAGATACATAGATAAAAGGCTTCTTCTCATCACGAGCCATGTTTTCCACGGTTCTTAAGAATTGCTCACGAGCCGGCAAATCAAGACCAGAGCAAGGTTCATCTAAGATTAACAAATCAGGATCTGCCATGATGGCACGAGCCAATAGTACACGGCGTTGTTCGCCAACGGATAAGGTGGAGAATTTATGGCCTTCCAAATAGGAGATTTTAAATTCTTCCATTAGGTCTATCGCTTTTTTTCGCTGGTCTTCAGAGACGTCCTTATAGACGCCGATAGTGTTGAAAGCACCGGAAATAACGACATTTTCTACCAATTGGCGATCTAAGGTAGATTGAAATTGGCCCAATGTGGCGCTTACAAATCCTAAGCGATTTTTAATCTTAACCCATGCATATTTGCCAAATTCATGGCCAAATACACGCAACAGACCGGTCGTTGGGATTTGATAGGCTGGAATCATACTGAGCATCGTCGATTTACCAGCCCCATTGAGGCCTAATAGAGCCCAGTTTTCGCCTTCTTCCACGTGCCAATCTACGCCTTTTAGAATTTCGCGACCATCGCGACGAAATTTGACATCTTCATAATGTAGTACTTCACTACTCACACAATCATCTCCTACATTTTTTCTCCACGACTCATAGCGGTAATACCGGTTTTAGCGATTTCAAGAATACCATAGGTTTCCATAATTTGTACGAAACCGCGTAATTTATCGTCGCTGCCGATGACTTCTATGATCATAGATGTAGGGGAAATATCAAGTACATTACCGCGGTATACATCGGCAATTTGAACAATTTGAGATCGCGTTGTAGACGTTGCTTTCACCTTGATAAGCATTAACTCACGACAAACTACATCATGATCATCAAATACTTTCACCTTAACCACATCAATCAGTTTGTAAATTTGCTTTTGAATTTGGTCAAGTGCACGGTCATCAGCCTCAACAGTAAGCGTAATGCGTGCATAGCCAGGCTTATTTGTAACGCCAGAAGTCATTTTCGTAACGTTAAAACCACGGCGATTGAAGAGTGCTAAAATACGAGTACCAATACCCGCCGTATTTTTGGCAATCACTAACACTTGATGTTCTTTAGCCATTATAGCACCCCTTTCTTGCCCATCATGCCACTCACAGTACCACCTGCTGGGATCATTGGCAATACATTATCCTCACGTTCAACGCGACAATCCAAGACGATGCTTTCATCAGATGTAATATAGGATTTAAAATCTTTATTGAACGTTTCAACTGAATCGAAGCGCGCTGCTTTCAAATCAAATGCATCAGCTAGCTTTAAGAAATCAGGACTCACTTCTAAATCTACATAGGAATAACGTCGGTCATTGAAGATTTGTTGCCACTGACGAACCATGCCAAGATATCCATTGTTGATGATGACAATCTTAATTGGCAAATTATATTGACGAACCATCATAAGTTCTTCGCAGGTCATTTGGAAACCACCATCGCCAACAACAAGGATGACTTGTTTGTTAGGAGCCCCCACTTGAGCACCGATTGCCGCTGGTAAGCCATAGCCCATCGTACCAGCACCACCAGAAGTTACGATGGTATGTGGCGCCTTATGTGTTAAGAACTGAGCAGCCCACATTTGATGTTGGCCTACATCGGTTACGATAATAGCATCATCCTTAGCAATTTTATTGAGTTCAGATAATACATATTGAGGATGTAACTCACCATGAGTCGATTTAGGAACAACCATAGGATATTCTTGTTGCCATTCTCGAATTTGCGAAATCCAAGATTCATGTGTAGTAGGTTCAACAAAAGTATTCAATTCGGTTAATACTCGTTTTAAATCGCCTACGATTGGTACGTTAATGGTAACGTTTTTATCGATTTCAGCTGGGTCGATATCGATATGAATGATTTTAGCTTTTTTGCAGAAGAAATCTGGATGACCTGTAATGCGGTCATGGAAACGAATACCCGCCGCAATAACGAGATCTGCATCTTCGGTACAATTGTTAGCCGCTACCGATCCATGCATACCGACCATACCCAGAGCCAATTCATGGTTACCAGGGAATCCACCAAGGCCTACCAAGGTATTAGCTACAGGAATTTGAGCCTTTTCGGCCAATGCCTTAAGTTCTGCCATGGCACCGGATTTTAATACACCTGCACCGGCAATAATAAGAGGACGTTTCGCATTCTTAATAAGGGTTGCAGCCTTTTTAATTTGTCCTTGGTGACCTTTATAGGTTGGATCGTAACCTTCAAGTTGAATTGGCACATCGTACAATTTATTGTATTCCGCCATGGATATTTTTTCGGTTTGGATATCCTTAGGAATATCGATTAATACAGGGCCAGGACGACCTGTACCAGCAATGAAATACGCTTCTTTAATGATTCGTGGTAAGTCGTGAATATCTTGCACAAGATAGTTATGCTTTGTAATTGGCATCGTAATACCTTGTATATCCGCCTCTTGGAATGAGTCCTTACCAATTAGTGCGCGTCCTACTTGACCCGTAATGGCTACCATAGGCACAGAGTCCATATAAGCAGTCATAATACCTGTTACAAGATTCGTAGCACCAGGGCCAGATGTGGCAAGGCATACGCCAACTTTACCGGATACGCGAGCATATCCATCAGCCGCATGAGCTGCACCTTGTTCATGACGCACAAAATAATGTTTAATTTCAGGGAAGCTATAAATTTCATCATAAATTGGAATTACCGCGCCACCTGGATAACCGAACATGTCGGTTACACCAAGGCGATGCAATGTTTCAAGGACAATACGTGCCCCATTGATTGTTTCTGCGCTCATAGGAACCCTTTCAACCAGCTATTCAGATAAAATTTCGCTGGAATTTAAACGTTTAATGGTATAACCATTCTTTTTAAAAGTATCAATAATGCTTTGAATATGTTCTTCACCATTGGTTTCTACAGTAACTTGTAATTCCACTTCGTGGAAGCGGTCAAGATTTTTAAACTGATTATGATCAAGTTTAATAACGTTTGCATCCGCATCTGCAAGCATTTGAGATACAGCAACCAATTGGCCTGGTTTATCTGGAAGGTTTACAGAGAATGTAAAGATACGGCCACGCAATACGAGACCTTTATTAATCATAGAAGAAATGGTTAATACATCGATATTACCACCGCTGACGATGGCTACTGCCTTTTTACCTTTGCAGTCTAATTTTTTTAAACCCGCAAGAGGCAAAATACCAGAGTTTTCTGCTACTAATTTATGTTTTTCAACGAGCAACAAAAAGGCTTCCATCAATTCATAATCAGAGACAGTAACAATTTCATCTACATATTTCTTAATATATTCTAATGTAGTTTCGCCGATTTGACGTACAGCTGTACCATCTGCGATAGTTGCCACCTCACTAAGTGGTACAGGATGATCTGCTTTTAACGCAGCTATTGCACTAGCCGCGCCTTCAGGTTCTACACCGATTACTTTGATGCTAGGATTTTTTAATTTTGCAGCAGCTGCGATACCAGAAACAATACCGCCACCACCTACTGGAACAAGTAATACATCCGCATCAGGCAATTCCTCAAGAACTTCAAGGGCAATAGTACCTTGGCCTTCGATGACATCTTCGTCATCAAAAGGATGGACGAACACATATCCGTGCTCTTGTTGTAATTCCATCGCTTTTTGGTAAGCTTCATCATAAATCTCACCATGTAGAACGACTTCGGCACCATATTGTTTTGTAGCATTCACCTTGATGAGAGGTGTATGTTTTGGCATAACGATTGTCGCCTTAATGCCTAGACGTTTTGCCGCAAGGGCCACACCTTGTGCATGGTTGCCGGCGGACGCGGCAATAACACCGCGCGCCTTTTCTTCTTCCGTCAATTTAGCAATTTTATTGTATGCTCCACGCACCTTAAAGGAACCTGTTATTTGCAAGTTTTCTGGCTTGATGTACACATCATTGCCACACTCTTCAGAGAACACATCGCTATGAAGCAGTTTAGTTTTTACCGTAATCGTGCTCAACCGTTCACGGGCTTCCATAAAATCATATAACTTATGCATAAGACACCTACTCTTGTAGTAATAACAATACTTCTCCTATTAGTCTTCTAAAATTTCGATAGCACCTTGTGCTGCAGAAGATACATGGAGAGCATATTTTTTAAGGTATCCAGTTACATTAGATTTGAATGGTTTCAATGCTGCTTTACGGCGAGCGATTTCATCGTCAGATACAGCTAATTCCAATTTACCGTTTGGAATATCGATGTTGATGATATCACCATCTTCAACAACGGCGATTGTACCACCAGCTGCTGCTTCTGGAGATACGTGACCAATGGATGCACCACGTGTAGCACCAGAGAAACGACCGTCAGTCAACAATGCTACGTCTTTATCAAGACCCATACCTGCGATCATGGATGTTGGTGTCAACATTTCGCGCATGCCAGGACCACCTTTAGGACCTTCGTAACGGATAACTACCACATCACCTTTTACGATTTTACCGCCTGTAATAGCTTCAACAGCTTCTTCTTCGCTGTTGAATACCTTTGCTGGGCCAGAGTGAACGAGCATATCATCATCTACGGCACCTGCTTTTACAACGGAACCGTCTACAGCAAGGTTACCTTTAAGAACGGCAATACCACCTGTTTCATGAACAGGATTATTCCATGGATGAATAACATCTTCATCAGTTACATGAGCTACCGCTGCAATTTCACCTTGTGTTTTAAGAGCTACAGTTTTGCAATCTGTATGCAAACGACCATTTTCGGCTAAACGTTTCAACACAGCAGATACGCCGCCGGCAGCATACAAATCTTCGATGAAGTATTTACCAGATGGAGAAAGTTTGGACAATTGAGGTGTGTTTTGTGCAATGCGATCGAAGTCGTCCAAGGACAATGGTACACCTGCTTCGTGAGCGATAGCTGGCAAATGAAGTGCTGTATTAGAGGAACCACCCAAAGCCATATCTAGAGCTACTGCATTTTCAAAGGCTTCGCGTGTCATAATGTCTTTAGGACGAAGGTTTGCTTTCAATACCTCTACTGCTTGCATACCTGCTAATTTAGCAAGACGTAAACGTTCAGAGTATACTGCTGGAATTGTACCATTACCAGGAAGGCCCATACCAAGAGCTTCTGTTAAGCAGTTCATTGTATTAGCTGTGTACATACCAGAGCAAGAACCACATGTAGGACATGCGGTATTTTCGATTTCAGCTAACTCAGCATCACCCATTTCACCAGTTTGATGTTTACCTACTGCTTCGAATACATCGGACAAACCGATTTTTTTGCCATTGTGTACGCCTGCAAGCATAGCACCACCGGATACGAATACGGATGGAATGTTTAGACGAGCTGCAGCAATCAACATACCAGGTACTACTTTATCGCAGTTTGGAATGAATACCATAGCATCAAATGGTGTTGCCATAGCTGTTGCTTCGATGGAATCAGCGATGATATTACGAGTTACCAAGGAATATTTCATACCGATGTGGTTCATCGCCAAACCGTCACAAATACCAATTGTATTGAACTCGATTGGCACACCACCTGCGTTGCGAATGCCGTCTTTTACGGCTTGTACAATATTTTTCAAGCCCACATGACCAGGGATAATTTCGTTGAAAGAGTTCGCAATACCAATGACTGGTCTGCCCAATTCTTCATCAACAAAACCAAGAGCTTTTAGCAAAGATCTGTGTGGTGCACGTGCTACGCCTGTTTTTAAATTGTCACTTCTACAACTCATGATATTCTCCTCACTTCTTTTGAAAGTATCCACTTGGACGGCTTTCACAATGAACAAAAAAAAGACGATTCCAAAGAACCGTCTTAAAAGTTTACAAATGATATTCCTTTTGTTTACAGAATTCCTAAATACATAAAAACCTATGTACCCCATGGAATACATACAAATAAGAAACACTATAGTCAAATCTTATTGATTGTATATTAAACCATTCGCGGAACTTTTAAGACAAAAACGTGTTAAGTTGTTGTTCATAATTCGAATGTTTTTAATAATCACGACCAGCGCGATAATCAACAAGCTAATGACTAAACCGAACATGTTTCCTCCTAAAATAATCTGTAACGATAAAACTATAATAACACGTTCTATAGTGTCATGCAATAAATATTCTATAGATTTATTATATTTTTTTTATGAAGTTCACCATACCCAATAGCTATCCCCATATATGTTTATGCACCAATATTTGATATACAAAAATCCCCCGCCGTAGCGAGGGATTTATATATTATAAAATACCGAACAGCCACATACCAAATGTACCAGCCCAGAAGTGAATCATAAAACTTACTACAGAAATAGCAAGACCTACGCGCCACCATGTGCCTTGAGGTACATAGCCTGCACCAAAGAAGATTGGTGTTACACCAGAGCTATAATGCGTTAATGTACAGCCAGGGCTATTCATCAAACCAAAGAGCAAGATGGTAAATGGAATCGGCGCACCCATGGCAACCAAAATGGCTGCAAAGGCGGAGAATAATGCGGTAATACGCGCCGTACCACTAGCAAAGAAGTATTGAGAGTATACGAAGGTTGCAGAGATAATAAAGGATGCCCAGAACCAATCAATACCTACGAGATGTTGACTTACAAAATTAGCAAACACAGCCACTACACCAAGTTTACCAAGAAGGCCAGCCATACCAACGAGGGTCCCCATCCAAATGAGGATATCCCAACCGGTGCGTTCACCTAATATGTCTTCCCATGTAAGGGAGCCAGTTACAACACAAGCAAGAACACCCATCATAGCAACTACTGTAGGATGTAACTTTGTCCAAATCGCCGTAGCCCAAAGCAAAATACACAGGACAAAGATAATAGCCACAGAAATTTCAGATTTCGTAATTGGCCCAAGTGCATTTAATTCCTTTTGTGCCATCTCAGCCGCCTCTGGTGTTTCTTTGATTTCTGGCGGATAGATTTTATAGATAAACCATGGCATCAAAATCATACAAATCACACCAGGGATGACACCCGCTTGGAACCATTCCCACCAAGAAATATCATAGCCAAACAATTTTGCACCTAAGGATGTAATCAATAAGTTACCACTACAAGCAGTTAAGAAGATTGTTACAGTAATGGTGTTTATCGTATGAGCCGTGGTCATCAAGTACGCCCCAATACGACGTGCCGTGCTACCATTTGGCTCAGAATCAAAGGCAAGGGAAATATTTTGGACGATTGGGAAAATAATACCGCCCCCACGCGCCGTATTAGATGGCGTGGCTGGAGAGATAATCAAATCCGTACAAGCTAAGGCATAGGCTAATTTCAGAGAACTTGTACCAAAGGCACGAATTAATGTGTATGCAATGCGCTTACCGAGGCCGGAATTAATAATACCTCTAGAAAAGAATACGGCTGCTACGATAAGCCACACATTAGCCTCTGCATAGCCCCCCAAAGCTTGCACCATCGTAATAGAGCTCGTTGCCACAGCAGCAACAATGCCAAAGAGTGCCATGATACCCGTCGGCCAAGGGCGCAAAATAAAACCAACAATCGTAGCCGTAAAGATAGCCAACAAATGCCAGCCTTCGGGCTTAATCGCCTCTGTATGAGGCAAAAACCAAATAATCAGGCCTACCAAAACGGTTAAGGCCGCTCGTGTCCATGTACTCATAATCCCTCCAAAAATTCCTTAATCTTAGGATTTTGACGCAATGTCTCCATTTGTTCATCAGTCAATAATTTAACCTTATCTCGGTCTTTATTAACAAGGCAGAAAAATCCTATATAGTCGCCCTTATTAGCTCTAAATTGATGAATTGTATTGCCTGGGATTTCAATAAAGTCCCCTTGTGCTACATCATAAATTTCATCACCTAGTAAAAGCTGCCCCTTACCGCGGCCAATCATAACCATATGTGTATGCTCATGATACTCTAACGTAGAGTAGCCCCCGGGCAAACATTCAAAATAACGGAATTGGCAGGGAATATCATAAGCCCCATCATATAACACTTGTCGTGTTACATCCTTAAAAGGACTACCATCTTGTTTATACACCAAGGTATCGACGCCATCCCATTTAAAATTTTCCGAATCAAACTTGCGTATCATCTCATCACCTCACAATACAAAAAGGGCTGTATCGAAACGATGTTTCAATACAGCTCTATGAATTCGATTATTTAAAGAGACGTTTAATCGTACCTAGTAAACCATGGCTATGTTCACGAACACCATCAACCACGGACTCTACATCAAATCCAGTTCGTTCAATAGCTGTTGTAATCGTTTCAACAGATACCTTTGCTGGATCAAAAGATACAGTAGCCGTTTTATTTGGCAAATCAACTTCGGAGCTAAGTACGCCATCTAGGCCTAATGTAGCACCTTCTACTGTTTCCTTACAATTATTACACATCATACCAGGTACAGTGAATACCTTTGTTACAACGCCATTATCTTCACCACAACCGCAATCTTTGCACATAGTAATACCTCCTAATCGTTAGCTTCCTTATGTTTTTCATCATTTTTAGCCCCAGCTGTCACATCGATAGTGGTAGCAGATTTAACGGCTTCCTTTGTTTCATCGACAGCTTTCTTTGGGCCGGAAAGAGCATCTTTAAATTCGTTGATACCCTTACCAATTGCTTTACCTACTTCAGGTAATTTACCAGGTCCGAAGATAACTAGAGCAATCACTAAAATGACTATTAATTCAGGTGTTCCTATAGACCCCATTTGTATCTCCTTTATATTTACTTAATACTACATCAATCAGTGTACATCATTATACGCATCTTTGTCCACATACCATGTCATAGGTTCTTGTGAAAGCACTGCACCCGGCAGTACACGACCGATACGTTTATCCCATGATGTATCTTCATAATCCTCACGTTGGTACAAAACCTTTGTAAGGGCAGTCCGTTTACTTTCACCAGTCACAGTGAACCAAAGGACATCTGTTTTCGCCAAAAACGAGAAAGTCATGGAAATGCGTTCCCACACCTTGCCATCCTCAACGGGCACAACGTTGCGATCTGCTACACGCAGTGCATGCGAACCCGCAAAAAGTCCTGCTGTATGACCATCCTCACCAAGATCTAGGATTGCTAAATCTAGGCCAGATTTTTTACAAGCTTTAAGAACATTGCCTATTTCTTTCTCGTACTCGTCAGCCGCCTCGATAACAGTTTTCGAATTGGTGTTAATAGGAAAGAAATGAGCCGCCCCCTTCGCCTTACAAAGCAGATATGGTTTTACACGGTTGAAATAATTATCTTCATGAGACTGAGGCAAAAATCGCTCATCAGTCCAGACAAAAAATATCCGTTCCCAGTTAACACGCTCAATGTACTCTGCGGAGTTCAATGTCTCTAACAAACCATTGATGACTGTGCCTCCAGTGATACCTACAATGCATGTTTCGGTGCGGCTGATTTCTTCATTGGTGAAAGCAATAAAATCCTCCGCCAATGCAGCGACCACATCACTAGGGGTATCATAACATTTAATTGTATCTTGAGCCATAAAATATGGACCTCCTAAAACTATCTTAATAGTTCTATTATATACGTTTTGTCAATGTATGAAAAGGAAAAACCGATGTAACACACTATCTGAGCTACATCGGTTCTAATGATATGAGTATGTAGTTCTAATTTACATACTATTTAGCACATCTTATTACAAAACAGTCTTACTTTTGGCCAAATTTAGGGCGACGGCGTTCTGTAAAGGCAAGAACACCTTCTTTGAAATCTTCAGAAAGACCTAATTCACATTGGTTTTCTACTTCAAATGTCTTATATTCTTCCCAGCCTGCTAAGAAACTTCTCCACATCATTTCCTTCATAACGCGGTACGATTTTGCAGGGCCTTTTGCTAATTTTTCAACTAAACGTCTTGTAGCAGTCTCTAAGTCCTCTGGTTCACAAACTTTATATACAAAACCAAGTTCTTTACCTTTTTCAGCGGAAACCGCTTCACCAGTCATGACAATGTGCATAGCACGATTCATACCGATGGATCGAGTCAATAAGAATAAACCGCCTGCATCAGGTGCAAGGCCTACGTTTACGAAGGCTTGAATAAAGCGTACATTATTAGCTGCAACCACAAAATCCGCAGCCAACGCCATATTAAATGCCGCACCTGCTGCAGCGCCTTGAAGACTCATGATAACAGGTTTAGGTAAGCGTTTCATAGCCATAGAAATTTGAGCTACTAGCTCAACGATTTCAAATAAAGACTCTGTATCACCTTCGTTTACAGCGCGTTCCATTTCTGTTAAATCGCCGCCAGCAGAGAATACCTTGCCTTCAGCATTGATGAGCAATGCACGAACACTTTCATCATTATGTGCTTTATCTAAAACCTCAAGGATCTCCTTGCACATTTCGATATTAAAACCATTCGCCACTGTAGGACGATTAAATGTCAACGTACCAATGCCGTTGTCCACTACGTATTGAATTGTATTATAAATCATATGATTTCTCCTATATGAAAATCTATTTTCGAAAAAATTCGATTATTATATATCTATTATAGGGGAATTAATTATAGATGTAAACGTAATCTTATAATCACAAAACAATACTATGTACCCTCTATCAACCCACGTTATTATAACAAACCTTTGGTGCGTAAGTATCGCTCAGCAACATCATGAGGTTTCTGTCCTTCCGATTCCACTTTATAGTTCATATATGACATATCCTGATCCGTAATCGTATGTGTCAATTTTAGTAATACCGCTTCTAGCTCAGGATGCTTCTTTAACACATCCATTCTAACGACATTACCACAAAGATACGACGGATATAAATGTTTATCGTCCTCAAGAACAACAACAGACGCATGGCTCAACTGACCGTCAGTAGTAAATATAGGCATAGCATCTACATGTCCGCTTTCAATAGCCTGATATTTCAAACCTATATCCATATCCTTCGTATCTTTAAAGTCCATGCCGTATACTCGCTGTAATCCCGAATACCCATCTTGGCGCCCGAAGAAATCATATTCCCCACCTAAAATCAACTGTGACGAAACCCTCGCTAAGTCTGAATATGTTTTTAAATTATATTTGTTAGCAATATCCTTACGTACAGCCATTCCATATGTATTATTGAAACCATACATACCGACCCATTTAAATTGATATGTATCCTCGTAAGCGCGCTGTAATTCATCAAATAAATTTTCACTATATTGCGTGTCTCGTTTTAGTACTGCATTCCAACCGGTACCTGTATATTCAGGGTAGATATCAAATTGACCGGACTCCATGGCCGGTTGAATATTGGAGGTTCCTCCGCCTACTCCGGCTGTTACTTCAACAGTTAAATCTGTATCTTGTTCAATAAGAAGTTTCAGCATATCGCCCAAAATCAACTGTTCTGTCATCGGTTTTGTAGCTACATGAATTACATTGGATTGTTGCGACGGCCACATAAATACACCAATACCACCAATTATCACAATTGAGGCTACAATACCAATACGTTTAAAAGTACGTTTGCAATGCCCTCTATATAGTATGATTTTCTCAAAAAGGCCCAATCCTCCATCCATAATCAATGCTAAAAAAGCAATCAGTAAACTGCCAGCTACAGTCATAGTCGTATTATTTGTAGTAATACCTCGATAAATAGCTACACCAAGACCTCCGGCACCAATAAATGATGCTACTCCAGTAAGCGCTATAGTCATAACTAGCATATTTCGTATACCGACCATGATTACCGGAAAGGCTAAAGGCAATTCAATATATCGTAAACGTTGTACATGAGATAACCCCAGCGATGTAGCCGCTTCAATCATTTCCTTATCAATACTGCTTAACCCAGTATATGTATTTCTCACCATCGGCAATAATGCATATATCACAAGAGCAATCACTGCCGTTGCATTACCAATTCCTGAAAAGGGAATCAAAAATCCCAGCATGGATATGGATGGTATAGTATACAAGAAATTAATAACCATCATGGTCGGATTAACTGCTCGACGATACTCGTTAAGTAAAATACCCGCAACCAATCCTAAAATAATGGCAATTATACTGGAAAGCAAAGCTATGGCGACATGTTCCCATAATAGGCCTGAGAAAAAGCCCCAATTCTCCACTAGTAAATGATATATATTTTGTATCATACAGCCCCCTATACACAGGTAAATATATTATGTAACATATCATGAAATACAGTTACTGGGACCTGTCAATTGAATAGCTTTCATTAATGCCATAACAATATCTCCTATCATTTATAATACTCAGATTTCATATTATCCAAGATACGCTTTCTTTTATCATTACTATCATCATAACAGATAATTATTAGTGTCACCATAATCCGAGCAACAAAAACACCTGCAGACATTGTCTGCAGGTGTAATAACCTGTTGTCCAAATATTAACGTTTGGAGAATTGGCTTGCTTTGCGGGCTTTTTTAAGA
>NZ_CAUSQT010000033.1:0-17354 GCF_963534045.1 uncultured Veillonella sp.
CTGTTTCCCCACCAAGGAGAGCACAACCTGATTCTTCACAAGCATTAGCGACGCCACGTACGATATCAGCGACTTGTACGGGATCAAGTTTACCAACCGCTACATAGTCTAAGAAGAACAGAGGCGTTGCCCCTTGCACAAGAATATCATTTACACTCATGGCAACACAGTCTTGTCCAATCGTATCATGTTTATCCATCATGATAGCGAGGCGCAATTTTGTGCCAACACCGTCTGTGCCAGATACCAGCATTGGTTCTTCCATGGAATGACCTGCTAAGGAGTATATGCCACCAAAGCCACCTAAATCACCTACAACACCTGCTGTGTATGTTCTTTTTACGGATTCTTTCATCAACTCTACGGCTTTATTACCGGCATCGATATCTACACCTGCATCACGATAGGTTAATCCTGTTTTATTCGAGCACATATTTGACCCCTTCCTCTTGTTCTGTAGGCACATCTACCCTGTAATCGCCATTGAAACAAGCGAAACATAAATCCGCTTCTGGCACGCCGCTAACAGCTCGACACAAGCCTTCTTTTGATAGATAATGCAATTTATCTGCCTTAATATAATCTCTAATTTCTTCAATTGTATGTGTGGCCGCAATCAATTCTTTACGAACTGACGTATCAATACCATAATGACAAGAATATTCGATGGCCGGCGAGCTAACACACATATAGATTTCCTTAGCGCCTGCCTCTTTTAACATCTTAACGATAAGGCCGCTTGTGGTACCACGCACGATAGAGTCATCGATTAATACAATGCGTTTACCGCCTACAACCTCTGGCATAGCATTTAGCTTCATACGCACAGCTAGTTCCCGTTCTTCTTGGTTAGGTTTGATAAATGTACGTCCACTGTATCGATTTTTAATCAAACCTTCTGCAAAAGGGATGCCCGACGCACGAGCATAACCAAGAGCAGCCGTCGTGCCAGAGTCGGGAATAGACATGACGATATCTGCATCATATTTAGTTTCATTATATAGTTCACGTCCCATATTGAGTCGTGTTTCATATACAGATTGGCCATCAATTTTACTATCGGAGCGCGCAAAATAAATATATTCAAAGACACAAAGTTTTTTATCAATTTTTTGAGGTTCTGCATAGATTGTGCTGCGCACACCACGATCATCGATGATAACCATCTCACCTGGGTCAATATCGCGAATAAATTCAGCCTTTATAGCATCAAAAGCACAGCTTTCACTAGATAAAACATAACCATGTGCAGTCTTACCTAAGCAAAGAGGTCTAAAGCCTTGAGGATCGCGAACCCCAACGAGAGAGTCATTAGTTGTAATAACCAAGGAGAAGGCCCCTTCGATTTGTCGAGCCGCATCAGCAATGCGTTCCTCTTGCGTTTCAGCCTTAGAACGAGCGATTAAGTTAACGATAACCTCTGAATCCATAGTTGTTTGAAAAATGGAACCATCTGCTTCAAGTTGACGACGGATGTCTAGAGCATTCGTCAAATTGCCATTATGGGCTACTGCAATTTGGCCACCTTGATAATGGATTACGAGAGGTTGAATATTACGTGGGTTATTAGAGCCAGTTGTAGAATACCGAACATGACCAGTCCCCATATGGCTTTTTAATGTTGGTAATTCCTTGATAGCCTCAGTCAATAAACCCATACCTTTTTTTAGAGCCACTTCATTACCATCGGTAATAGCGATACCTGCACTTTCTTGTCCGCGGTGCTGAAGGGCAAACAATCCCCAGTATACATATCGTGCAACGTCAACAGTGCGGTCAAACACACCAAAGACGCCACATTCTTCATGCCATTTGTCAAAAATTGGATCGTAGTTCATCAATAACCCCCAGGTTATGCACGTTCGCCCGTTAAGCGGAATAACATTTCTTTATAAGCTTCTTCGATATTGCCAAGGTCGCGACGGAAACGGTCTTTGTCGAGTTTTTCACCTGTTGTTGCATCCCAGAAACGGCATGTATCAGGAGAAATTTCGTCACCAAGCAATACTTCTCCATTATGTGTACCAAATTCAAGTTTAAAATCGACTAATGTTACATTCTTAGTAGCCAAGAAGTTTTTAAGGATATCGTTAACCTTCATAGTAATTTCGGAAATTCTATCCAATTGTTCTTGCGTAGCCCAGCCAAGAGCTGTGATTTGAGATTCGTTGGCAAATGGGTCGCCAAGTTCATCATTTTTGTAGCAGAATTCAAGAATTGGATGTTTAAGAGGCGTACCTTCTTCAATGCCAAAACGTTTAGCCATAGAACCAGCAGCAATATTACGAACGATAACTTCTAGAGGAACAATGTTCAACGTCAATACTGTTTGGTTACGGTCATCTTCACGACGAACGAAATGTGTTGGAACGCCTTCTTTTTTCAATAATTCAAAGAAGAATGAGGAAATTTTATTATTCAATACGCCTTTACCAAGGATAGTATCATGTTTTTCACCATTAAATGCAGTGGCATCATCTTTGTAGTGAACAATATATGTTTCCTTGTCATCTGTTTGATACACTTGTTTTGCTTTGCCTTCGTATAAAAGTGTTAATTTTTCCAAATCGATATTAGCCATGATAGTAATCCTCCTATGTAATAATTATTTATTTAATTCTGCTTGTAATGCAGCATTATCTGCTAAAACCTTGTCAGCCATGTCTTTGCGATAGGCAACATATTTTTCTTTTAGTTCCTTGTTGAAAGTAGCACCGATTTGTACTGCAAATAATGCAGCATTTTTTGCACCATCTACGGCCATTGTTGCTACTGGCATACCAGACGGCATTTGTACGATTGCCAAGAGGGAATCAATGCCTTTTAATGCGGTTGCATTAAGAGGAATACCGATAACAGGTACGGTTGTAAAACTTGCCACCACTCCAGGTAGATGGGCTGCAGCGCCTGCACCTGCGATAAAGGCGATTGCTCCTTCTGCTTCAAGGCGTTCCACAAAAGACTTAACAGCCTCTGGTGTACGATGCGCAGAAGCGATCACCATTTCATAAGGAATATTGAATTCATCTAATATAGCAGATGCTTTTTTCATCGTGTCTAGGTCAGATTTACTGCCCATGATAATGCCAACCTTCATTGTTCCTCCTTAATAAAAAAACTCGACCTAAAAAGGCCGAGTTTACGCACTGATAGCGTTAGCAGAAATAGTCATAATAGTAACGGATGTTAGGTTCATATGTCTCTTCATGATAACGCCTCCTTATCTGTATCTAAATTGTATCAGACCAATTTGTATCGGTCAATCATTTTTCGAATAATAATTATATTAGTTTTTATAATCGTTCGTTATATTCCGAACTATATAATACTTATATTAAAAATTACACAGTATGATACGAATAATAATTATTATGTACGAATGTACATTGATAAAAAAAGACTTCCACACATAGGTATGGAAGTCCCTTGTATTCTATTCCCTATTCACACGATATACTATCGTATAAGGAATATCATATTTTATTGTACATTGCTTTCAAAAGCAGCTTTTAAATCGCCAACGGCCTCAGGAATATAATCCACAATCGACGTCATTAAAGCATACATCAACTCTGGTATAAACTCATCATTAGCACACATGTAGACGCAATCTAAATACAATGTAGAATCTTGTTCATCAATATAGAATTTATAGTTTTTATACATTGCATTCTCACGATTGATCAATGCATTAATGGCCGCCATATTCTGTGCTGTTACCTTTTCAGGGCCAAGCACTAAACGGATAACACTGTAAATACTATTATCTAAGATCACGAACATCGGCATATCCCAAAGCGGTGATTTAATATAGGATCGATATACGACTGTACCGTCTTCATCATCAAAATCTTTACGCTCAAAAGCCGTTACTTCTTCTGCCTTCATAAATTTATCAAAGGCTAATGCTTTAGGATTCATACTAACCTCTTATTTTGCTTGTCCTACAATTTTCAAAATTTCTGGATGAACTTCATCCAAGTGCGGTTTAATAACCTCTAACATAAGATTAACCAATACTGCTGGTTCAAATGTTTCAGCTGTAGATGGCACAGAAATATCAGTGTAAATATTGCTGTCTTCATCATTTACATAGTATTTTGTCACTTTAAATTGTTGGTTAAGCTCATTCAATTTAGGCAATACTTTTTTAATGGCTGCATCTGTAATGCTCGTTGTTGTAACTGCAACACGAATATAGGAGAATACAGAATCATCCAACACGATAAAAACAGGTAAAGAATTACCATGAATTTCTAAACGACCATGGTATACAACCGTATTGTATTCATCGCCTTCAATAACATCCTTTGTAAACCATGTATTACCAGATTTTTCAATGTCCGCTACTAGTACATCAAATTTCTCAGCTTTTACGTTCATTATTCTACCTCTCTCCGCAAAAAACTATAGGACTAGTCCTCTATAAAAACACATTTATTATCTTTAAATTCTTTGATGCGCACTAAGGATTCAACACGGAAACCAGCATTTTCTAAGCGTTCACGACCTGGTTGGAAAGACTTTTCAATAGCAATTGCCATACCAACCACTTCATCGCCTGCATCTTTTACAAGTTTAGCAAGCCCCATAGCTGCTTCACCAGAGGCCAAGAAGTCATCAATAATTAAAACTTTTTCGCCTGCTGGCAAGAATTTTTTAGAAATTGTAATGTCATAATTTTCTTCTTTTGTATAAGAATATACAACAGAATGATACACATCATCGACCATAAGAATAGATTTTTTCTTACGCGCAAATACTAATGGCACATCTAGTTCAAGAGCAGCCATCAATGCCAAGGCAATACCAGATGCTTCAATGGTAACAATACGTTGAACACCAGCATCACGATAGCGGTCAGCAATTTCTTTACCAATAGCTTTAAATAAATGTGGGTCGATTTGGTGATTTAAAAAACCATCAACTTTTAATACACGATTGTTTAAGACAATACCTTCTTCACGAATGCGTTGTTTTAATAATTCCATTTCGTTTTACCTCCGCATAACTATCTTTAAATTTTAACGTAAATCAACGCTTAGGGTCAACAAAAAAACACACTTTATTGAAAAAAAGAATAAAGTGTGTTTGTAATTCATATTTATAAAACTTTGTCTCGTTTATCTTCACGATTAGTCAATAAATTTGTAAATCTAGCAGCGCCTTCGGATTGTGGAACGAGACGCGACCGAACAAGTACAATATCTCGCGTTGGCACAGGAATATCTGTATCAATTTTTACGACAGTACCTTCTTGCATTTTTTCTTGCACCACATTACTTGGCAACATAGCGATCCCCATGTTAATTTCCACAAGATCGAGAAGAACGTCTACACTACTCAATTCAAAACGCGGTTTACTACAAGCACCATGCGTTACTTCATCAAAGAAAGTACGGCTAGCTGTTCCCTTTTGTAGTAACAACATAGGCTCACTGAGCAATCGGCCTTGGTCAAAGAAGCCTGCCCCTTTATATTCATGACCGCCCACAAAGATATCTTGAATGCTCGCCAAGGTAGTAACTTCTAATTGTGTATTGCTACGCAAACCTTCGTAGTCATTAACTACAGCTAACTGCACTTCTTTATTAATGACCATTTCCACACAATCTGGGGACGGTCTATTTATGATATGCAAGCCAATTTGATTTTCTTGCAATTGCCATTTATGAAAGTAGGGCAACAAGAAATGACGACATAGTGTATCTGTAGCGGCAATATTCAAGCTTTCGTAAGCTTGATTCACCCGTTCTTGTAATTGCGTAATCCCATTATCTAGAATGGAAAATGCTTTGGCTACTGTATCGAATAATTCCTTGCCTTCTGGCGTAAATGCTACCGATTTAGTAGTGCGCACAAATAAAGGCATTTTTAATTCGCCTTCTAATTGTTTGATACTTTGACTAATTGCGGACTGCGAAACACCTAGCTCTTTTGCAGCGCGAGAAAATGACAAATACAACCCAACTCCTAAAAATGATCTATATAGATCTGCTGATACTGCCATTTTATCCTCCTCTGTTATATACTAATAGTATAGTAATACATTATTAATATTCTACTTTTTACTCAAAACAAGATGCTATTGTTACGGTTTATGAAATTTTGGTCTTATGACCTTCATGAAAATTTCATATTTATAAGTAGTGTTAATCTTTATATAAGTAAGATTATCTTTACTTATAAGTCTAGACCGACTATACTAATCTTGTCAACACCAGAACTCATTTATTCTGCATATTACAGGAGGCTATATGGCTATTCAACGACTATTTGTAAGAAAACGTGATGCTTTCGCTAATGAAGCAGCACATGTATTAGCTACATTACAGCAAGAATTACATGTACCAGCTACAGCCGTGCAAATCTATGAACGTTATGATGTAGAAAATCTTAGCGATGACGCATTACAAAAGGCTAAACATTTGATTTTTTCTGAACCACCTGTTGATTTAGTAGCAGAAACATTAGATATTCCAGCAAATGCATTTGTCTTTGCTATCGAATATGTACCAGGACAATATGATCAACGTGCAGACAGTGCAGAGCAATGTATTTCTATGCTCACACTTACAACAGGTCATACCGTTCGTTGTGCAAGAGTATTTGTCATAGAAGGTACTTTTACAGACAAAGAAAAAGAATCAATCAAACAATATTACATCAATCCTGTTGATTCTAGAGAAGCAAGTCTCGAGTTACCTGATACCTTGGCACTTAAACTAGAAGAGCCAGAAGATGTAGCTATCATCGACGGTTTTACAGACATGTCAGAGGATGCACTACAAGATATGATTAGCGAATATGGACTCGCTATGACATTGGCAGATATCAAATTAATTCAAAAGCAATACAAGAATGTAGAAAAACGCAATCCAACGATTACAGAAATTCGCTTATTCGATACATATTGGTCTGACCATTGCCGCCATACTACATTTATGACAGAGTTAACGGATATTACTATCGAAGAGAGTCGTTTCACAGAACCAATCAAGGAAGCACTAGAAGAATATACTGAAGGTCACAATTTGTTATATACAACTAAGGTGAAAGCTCGTTCTCTCATGGATATGGCCACATTAGCTGTAAAAGAATTGCGTCATGCAGGCGGTCTTACTAATCTTGATGAATCCGAAGAAATCAATGCATGTACTATCATCGTTCCCGTTGATGTAGATGGTAAAGAAGAAGAATGGCTCTTGCTATTCAAAAACGAAACTCACAATCACCCAACTGAAATCGAACCTTTTGGTGGTGCTGCCACATGTCTTGGCGGTTGTATCCGCGATCCTCTAAGTGGCCGTTCTTATGTGTATCAAGCTATGCGCATCACTGGTAGCGGAGACCCTCGCACACCGCTAGCCGATACACTAGAAGGCAAGCTACCACAAAAGAAAATTACTGTTGAAGCCGCACGTGGCTATTCCTCCTATGGTAACCAAATCGGCCTTGCTACTGGCGAAGTTAAAGAATACTATCATCCAGGTTATGTGGCAAAACGCATGGAAATCGGTGCTGTTATCGGTGCTGCTCCGCGCAATCAAGTGCGACGTGAAGTACCAACACCAGGTGATATTATCGTACTACTCGGTGGTAAAACAGGTCGTGATGGCTGCGGTGGGGCTACAGGTTCTTCTAAGGAACATACATTAGAATCCCTCGCTACATGTGGTGCAGAGGTTCAAAAAGGGAATGCCCTTACAGAACGTAAAATTCAACGCTTATTCCGTCGCCCTGAGGTAACAACACTCATCAAACGTTGTAATGACTTTGGTGCTGGTGGTGTCTCCGTAGCCATCGGTGAACTAACAGATGGCGTTACCATCAACCTTGACTTAGTACCTAAAAAATACGACGGTCTCGATGGTACAGAACTCGCTATTTCCGAATCCCAAGAACGTATGGCTTGCGTCATTGCACCAGCCGATGTGGATGCATTTATGAAATATTGCGATGAAGAAAATCTTGAATGCACAATCGTTGCCGATGTAACAGATACAAATCGCCTCATCATGACATGGCGCGGAGAAACAATTGTCGATATCAGTCGTGATTTCTTAAATACAAATGGGGCTAGTCAACAACAAGAAGCTGTAGTGACAGCTCCTACTGAAAAGTCTTATTTCCGCCGTGGTTCTGCAAGTGCCGACAATTTCAAAGATCAATGGCTCGAAGCAATATCTACATTAAACACTGCGTCTCAACAAGGCCTTGTTGAACGCTTTGATAGCTCAGTTGGGGCCAATACAGTGCTCATGCCATTTGGTGGTAAATATCAAAAAACACCTACCCAAGGTATGGTGGCAAAATTACCAGTTCTTCACGGTGAAACAACAACTGCTAGTATCATGACACATGGCTTTGTACCTGAATTGTCCGCTTGGAGTCCATACCATGGCGCACAATATGCCGTGCTTTTATCTGTTGCAAAACTTGTGGCACTCGGTGGCCGTCGTCAAGATGCATACCTTACTTTACAAGAATACTTTGAACGTTTACACTCCAAAGAATCTTGGGGTAAACCGGTAGCAGCACTTCTAGGTGCGTACAAAGCGCAAAAAGAACTTGAAATCGGTGCTATTGGCGGCAAAGATTCTATGAGTGGTACATTTATGGATTTAACAGTGCCTGCTACCCTCGTATCCTTCGCAGCGGTAACAGCTTCTGTTAAAAATATTGTAAGCCAAGATTTAAAAGGACCTGACCATCGACTCGTATACTTTGATGTACCTCGTACGTACAACGATACACCTGACTGGGATCACTTTAAAGAAAATTGTGATATCTTACAAGAGGAAATTGAAAAAGGCCGCGTATACTCTGCCTATGTAGTAGATCAAGGTGGCATTCCTGAAGCAGTTTCCAAAATGGCTCTCGGCAATAAAATTGGCGTTAAGTTCGACAAATATGCAGAACGAGCTATTTTCCAACCAGCTATTGGGTCTTTCATCGTAGAAGTAGATATTACAGCGGTTAACCATTTACTTGAATTGTCCGACGTTCGCGTTATTGCAGTTACCCAAGACAAACCTGTCATCGAATGGAACGGCCAATCTGTAACACTTGATGAAATCGAAAAAGCATACGAAAAACCATTATCCGATATATTCCCATTGGAAGCAAAATCCGGTACTGGTGAAGCAGTAGCTTACATTCACGATCAGCACGCAAAACCTCGCAGTACCTCCTTAGGTGCTAAACCAAAGGTACTTATCCCTGTATTCCCTGGCACTAACTGTGAATTCGATTCCGCTCGTGCTTTTGAACGAGCTGGTGCTATTGCTGACATCGTACTGATTCGCAATCAAACGCCAGAACAATTAAAAGAATCTATTGACGTAATCAAAGCTAAATTAGCAGAGTCTCAAATTCTTATGTTCCCTGGTGGATTTAGCGGCGGCGATGAACCAGATGGGTCTGGTAAATTCATGGCCACCCTATTCCGCAACCCATATCTTGCAGAAGGCCTCGAAAACCTACTTTATAAACAAGATGGTCTAGTTCTCGGTATCTGTAACGGTTTCCAAGCGTTGATTAAATTAGGTCTATTACCTGGTGGCCATATTGAAACATTAACGGCAGATCACCCTACCTTGACATACAATACCATTGGACGCCACGTATCTCGTATGGCCAACACTAAGGTTATTTCTACAAAATCGCCTTGGATGTGTGAAGCTAAGGCTGGCGAAATTTATACGGTTCCTATCTCTCATGGTGAAGGTCGCTTTATTGCCTCCCCACAACAAGTATTGGAATTCAATAAAACTGGTCAAATCGCTACACAATATGTCGACTTTGACGGTATTGCATCCATGGATGGACGCTTTAATCCTAACCAATCCGTAGCTGCTATCGAAGGCATTTATAGCCCTGATGGCCGCGTATTTGGTAAAATGGCACACTCCGAACGCTGTGGTGCAGATATTAGTAAAAATATTCCAGGCAACTTAGAAATGCCAATCTTCACATCCGGCGTAAAATACTTTAAATAATCTATATGGCCCATTCTTCGGAATGGGCTATATTTACAAACTTTCACAATACACATTCTAATATGTGAAAGTTATCACAGTTATAACACATTGACATATATCGATATATTGATTTTTTTCGAAAAAAACTGTATTATAAGATGTCAATATAATTAATTAAACCGTCATCACATGGATGAGGTTAGTTATGTATATACATATGTGTAAGGAAAGGATATTACTATGCATTGTGCTCAAAAAATGACCCATAATATCTACTGGATTGGTAGTAATGACTGGACAACTGAACGTTTTGAAAACTTATTCCCTATTCCAAATGGTGTAAGCTACAATAGCTATTTCATCGATGATGAAAAAACTTGCGTTGTAGACTCTGTTGATGCAGAAATTCGCGAAGAATACTTTGACAACTTATCCCACCTTTTAAATGGTCGTGATCTTGATTACATCATCGTAAACCATATGGAACCTGACCACTGTCAAACATTGTTAGAAACATTGGAACGCTATCCAAATTGTAAAATGGTTGGTAATGCAACAACATTCCGCATGTTCGAACAATTCTACCGCACACCAAAGCCTGATCAATATTACACAGTAAAAGAAGGCGATGAAATTTGCTTAGGTAAACATACTCTTGTATCCTACACAATGCCTATGGTTCACTGGCCAGAAGTAACTTGTACCTATGAAAAATCTACAGGTACATTGTTCTCTGCTGATGCATTCGGTACATTTGGTACAATCAATGGCAACATCTTTGCTGACCAAACTGATTTCGTAGCAACCTACGAAGATGAAGCTCGTCGTTACTACACAAACATCGTTGGTAAATACGGCCCTCAAGTACAAAATGCAATTCGCAAGGTTTCCGGCCTTGAAATCAAACGCATTGCTCCACTTCATGGTCCAATCTGGCGTACACCTGAAACGATTGAATATATCTTGCACAAATACTTACACTGGTCCAGCTACACAGCTGAAAAAAAAGGTGTTGTTATCGCCTTCGGTTCCATGTATGGCAACACTCGTGACATCGCTCAACAATTGGCTAAACAATTGTCTAAACGGGGTGTTACAGATATTAAAATCTACGATGTTTCCAAAACTAATCCTTCCTACATCATCGCTGATGCTTGGAAATATACAAACTTAGTAACAATTGCACCAACTTATAACTTGAACCTATACCTTACTATGGAAAACTTCATTCACGAGTTAAAAGCGCTTAACTTCCAAAATCATAAGGTATCCATCATCGGTAACCATTCCTGGGCTTCCGCTGCAATGAAAACAATGGTTGCTCATTTCGAAAACGACTTCAAAGATATTGAAATCGTATCCCAACCTCTTGATATCAAATCCTCTTTAAAAGAAGAAGATATCCCATTGATCGAAAAAATGGCAGACGATATCAAAGCATCCATCGATGCACAAGAAATCAAAGAAGTATTATAATATACTTACTAAAAGCCGTCCTTCGGGGCGGCTTTTTAAAACTCTTATGAAACTATAATAATTCTACTATTTTGTTCTTGACATAAATCTAACTTTTTCATATACTATACAAGTACCTGTTACACAACAGAATACATGGAGAGGTGTCCGAGCGGCTGAAGGAGCATGATTGGAAATCATGTGTGCGGTTATACCGTACCCAGGGTTCAAATCCCTGTCTCTCCGCCACATATAAGAAGGTTATCCGATGGATAACCTTCTTTTTTTTGTATATGAAAGAGGGCCTGTATCTAAACAGACCTTCTCATTTATTTTACATGTATTTGTTTTGCTACTTCTCGAATGATATCAGGATTTGTTCGGCAACATCCACCGATTATATTCGCACCAGCTTTGCGCCATATATCAATATAATCAATGAAGCTTTGTTGTCCGCCTGACCATGTTTTAGTTTCTCCATCATAGGTTTCACCAAGATTTGGATATACAGCAATTGGCTTATTTGTGACAGACCTAATATCTTTAATCAAGGATTCTACATATTCCGGCGCTGTACAGTTAATCCCTATCCCCGTTACTTGACGCACCTTATCGATCATTTCAGCGCATTTAATGATGGTCTCTCCGCTTGAGATATGATGTTCATCTTTGCAAGAGAAAGAAATCCATGCAGGAATGCCTTTTGTCGTAAGCGGATCACACAAGGTACGGGCAATAGCAATAGCCTCATCATAGCACGGCACAGTTTCACAGGCTAACACATCTGGGTTTTCTTCGCAGAATAATGCAATGCGAGGAATATGGAATACTTCCAAATATTCGGTTTGTACACCATAATCACCACGATATTCAGAGCCATCTGCCAAGAAAGCACCATATGGGCCAACAGAGGCGGCAACCAATGGTTTTGGTAAGGCCCCTTCAGAGAAGTAACGGACACTGCCATCTGGCAATTGTTCACCTAATGTAATGCCACGCAATGTAAGCGCATCATTCGCTTTAGCTTCTAAGAATTCATTACGTGCTTGCACGGCTAAACGAACGGATAACTTAACCAAATCTAGTGCTTCTTCTGTACCATACCCATGAGCTTTAAACCCGGCTACAGTCGCTTGATAACCGGAACTTTCAATAATATCTGCACCGGCTGCCAAGTAGGAAATGTGCACTTTTTTGATAATTTCTGGATTTTCAATAAGCATCTTAGACGACCACAACTCATCATGAATATTACATCCATGACGCTCTAATTCTGTACCGAATGCACCATCTAGTACAAGAGGTCCATTTTCCTTTACAATCTTCAAAAATGCTTTCCGTTTAGCCATTCTATCACCTATTTCAAATCTTCTGCAGGTGGTTCTTTACCAAACCACTTTTTATAAATCTCTGCATATTTACCATTAGCCTTAATTTTTGCTAATCCATCATTTATTTTACTAAGTAATTCCGTATTACCTTTTTTCACAGCAATACCAAGAGGCGCCGCATCATAGTCCTCACCCGTTACTTTAGCAATGCCACGGCCTTTATTATTTACATAATACTCATTTACCGGCGTATCGTTAATAACTACATCTACGCCTTTATTTTCCAATTCCAAAAAGGCATCAACAATAATATTAAATTGTCGTACATCCGCATTTGGAATTTTGCTAGCAATCTCAGCACCAGTGGATCCAATAGAAACGCCAATGCGTTTGCCTTCTAGATCCTTAAAGCTATGAATAGTAGTATTATCAACATTAACAACTAAGCCATTACCCGCTATATAATAGGGATTACTAAAATCAACAGATTTAGCACGGTCTTCGGAAATCGTCATATCAGAAATTGCAATATCAATTGTATTGCTTTGTAGTGCTGGTAACAGGGCATCAAAGTTTAAGTTTTGAATATCCGCTTCAATGCCCTCTTCTTTAGCTATAGCATTAATAATATCGATATCAAAACCATCCAACTTGCCCGTATCTTTGTCTTTAAATCCAAATGGTGCATAGGTCGCATCAGTGCCAACACGCCATACTTTATCATTATTACTAGTTGTAGTATTACCACAACCAGCTATAAATAGGCTGCTAGCAATGGTGAAAGCACCTAGTAGAGCCGCAATTCGTTTTAGTTTCATTATATACCTCATCAGTAAAAAGACTCTACTATTTAGTCACCTAGAATCTCATACCTATTACTAAATAAAATTTCTACATAATCTAACAACTATAGATTTACTCTAAAATAAAATAACATAAACATATCATATCACCCTATATATCCTAGGTCAATAATTCCTACTATATAAATATGTTTTATTTGGTATAGATTATATCTATATATCAAAGACAATCTCCCAATCACCTCATATAGAAAACGCTCTCTACGAATTATATTCATAGAGAGCGTTATTCGTAATCCCATTAGATGAGATTCATATTATTTAGCTGTTTTTTTATCTTTAATGTACATAGCTACCTTGTACAAGAATGCACAGAGTAACAAGTACATTACAATACTGAGGTATGTTGCTTCTGGTGTTTCTACCCATTCTTGAGCAAATACATCAATACCTGCAATACGAAGTACGGCACTGAACAAGGAACCAATAGCACCACCGGCTACAAGACCGGATGCAATTGTACTACCTTTGGAGAAGCGAAGATCTGCCAACGCTTTATCGTTTGTACTATTTTGTACAAAGTATGCAATCAAACCACCAACTAGTAATGGGGTATTGATTTCCATAGGTAGATATGTACCTAATGCAAATGCCAACGGTGGAACTTTCACCATCCATAAGATGATTGCAAACAATGCGCCTGCCATGTATAAAGGCCATTGTGCACTACCACCAGTCATCATTGGTTCAATGATGGCAGCCATCGCATTCGCTTGAGGAGCATTCAATGCATGGTCCCCTACAAAACCATAGGCACCATTTAATAAGATCATGACACCTACAGAAAGCACAGCACAGAGAATGGTACCAACGATTTGCCATTGTTCCATTTTTTTAGGTGTAGCACCTGTCATGTGCGCTACCTTAAGTTCTGACATAAAGTTACCGGCCATACCAATGGTTGTACCGATAAAGGATGCCATCATGAGAACTGCAATCATACCGACTTTACCAGTCATACCCGCAGCTGTTAAGCATACAGCAGAAATGATAATCATAAAGATTGTCATACCGGATACCGGTTCTGTACCAGTATAGGCAATGGAGCTAATACCTACTACAGCAAGTAAGAAGGACATGATTAGAACAATTAAGAAGGCTACGCCTGTTTGAGCGAGGCTTTCAGAATACATAAAGTGGAAGTATACGGCAAATAAAACGGTACATAACAAAATGCCTGCACCAATCCAAGATGTAGGAACATCACGTTGTGTACGAAGCAAATTAACTTCTGTAGTTTTAGATGTAAATATATCTAAAACCGCTTTTTTTACAACGTTGCCCACAACCTTAGACATGCTCAAGAGGCCAATAATACCGGCCATAGCGAGCATACCGATGCCGATATGACGCACATAATCAAGGAATACCTTACGAATTGGCGCATCTGCTAAGAGTACGGATTGACCATTGATGTGCATCACATGTTCTGGCGCTAAGAAATACACAACCGGAATACATACAAACCAAGAGAAGAATGAACCAGCCGCAATAATCGCTGCATAGCGAAGGCCTGTAAAATACCCGAGGCCTAGCAATGCTGCATCGGTATCTACAGCAGCCGTCAATTTAGTTTGGTCTGCTAAGGCAGCGCCCCATTTAAATGTAGCTGTACGAATGACCTCTTCCCACCAGCCAAGGCTGTTTAGAATAAAGTCATATACGAGAGCAATAAGGCCAGAACCTAACATCAATTTAGCTTTGCTACCTTCATTACTCATCAATACTTCAGCTGCAGCACGACCACTTGGGAACGGATACACATAGTGCATTTCTTCTACAAAGTAGCGACGGAACATAACGCATAATAGAACACCAAGTACGCCACCGAGAATAATTGGAATTGCCATTTGTGTAAAGGTTACATCTGTGACACCCCAAATATAAAGGGCTGGCAAGAAGAACATAGCCCCGGCTAATGTGTTTGTACTAGAGCTGGCGATTGCTTGAATGTGTACAGTTTCAGCAAACGCATTTTTCCGTTTCAAAATAACTGCTGTACCCATGGCAAGTACAGATACTGGAGCAAAGGCATCTACTGTTTGACCAATTTTCAAACATAGATAGCCAACAGCCAGTGTAAAGATTGCTGCATAGAACAGGCCCCAAAATACTACGTATGAATTAATTTCTTCGTAGTCCTTTTTAGGATCAAGTACCGGTTCTACGGGCGGAATAGAACGAGTTTCGTCCGACATAGTAAAACCTCCTCATAAAAAACACAAACGTATATCTATCCACCTTTATACTATCATGGTGCTATACACGTTTCAATTGCTTTATATGCATAATACGAATATTTTTACACATTATGCACCGATACACTTTGCTTTTTATGTACTACTGGTCTACAATTAAGATATATAGGCTAAATAGGTCTAACTATTGTATCAACCAATTATATATTCAATACATTCTCTCAAGGAGGCTTATTATGGAACCAATGGTTGAACGTTTTGTACGCTATACAAGCATAAATACACGGTCTAACGAGGAAAGTACAACGATTCCTAGTACGCAAACGCAAGTCGATTTCGCTACCAATGTGCTTGTTCCTGATTTGAAAGCAATCGGTCTTGATGAGGTCATCTACAATCGAGAAAACGGATTTGTCATCGGTACACTGAATGCTAATACAGATACAAAAGCGCCTTCGATTGGCTTTATCGCTCATATGGATACGGCCGACTATAACGCAGAAAATATTAAGCCACGCATCATTGAAAACTACGATGGCAACGATATTTGCCTCAATGAAGAGCATCAAATTTTTACACGCCGCGAAGATTTTCCTAATTTAAAAAACTATATCGGTAAATCTCTAGTCGTAACAGATGGTCTTACCCTACTAGGCGGCGATGA
The DNA here is from genome assembly GCF_963534045.1 of uncultured Veillonella sp. Lineage (GTDB taxonomy): Bacteria > Bacillota > Negativicutes > Veillonellales > Veillonellaceae > Veillonella. The sequence continues at coordinate 16,495 of NZ_CAUSQT010000033.1, forward strand.
TAAGGCTGGTATTTGTGAAATTATGGAAGCCCTCTCCTATCTTGTGGCTCACCCAGAAATCAAACACGGTAAAATCATGTGCGCCTTTGGCCCTGACGAAGAAATCGGCACCGGTGCAGACCATTTCGATGTAAAACAATTTCCTGTAGACTTTGCCTATACAATCGATGGTGAAAGCCTAGGTCAACTCGAATACGAAACATTCAACGCAGCTGGCGGAACTGTTACACTCAAAGGCGTATCAGTACACACTGGAACAGCGAAGGGAATCATGATTAACTGCGCTAAACTAGCTATGCAATTTGATGCACTATTACCAGGGGCCGCTGTCCCTGAACATACCTGTGGTCGTCAAGGTTTCTTTATGCTTATGAGCATGGAAACACAAGTGGATACAGGTAAGATGAACTATATTATCCGCGACCATGACAAAGAATTGTTCGAAGCGAAAAAAGCATTCTTCCTACAAGCCGGTCAAACATTAAATGAAATCTATGGCCGAGAAGTTTGCGAAGTATCTGTTAAAGATCAATATTACAATATGTACGACATCATCAAAGATAATATGGAATGTGTAAACGTAGCCAAAGCGGCCATGGAAAAAGCAGGTATTACACCTATTTGCGATCCTATCCGCGGTGGTACCGATGGTTCTAAAATTTCCTTCATGGGTATTCCAACACCAAATATCTTTACCGGTGTAGAAAACCTTCACGGACGTCATGAATTTGCATGTATTGATGATATGAAAAAAGCTGTTGAAGTTATCGTTAACATCGTAAATATCGAAAAATAATACCATAAAAATCAGAACCACCCGTAAAACGGGTGGTTTGCTCTGACCCTATAAGGGTCTTTCT
>NZ_CAUSQT010000034.1:0-16481 GCF_963534045.1 uncultured Veillonella sp.
CCGAACGTAAGATTTCTCCAGCTGCAAAGCAGCGATGAGAAATCCACAGTGAGGAGTGATAGGAAGTCGCTGATTAAGCTAAAGGCACACCTTAGGGTGTGCCTTTTTTTGTATGTGCGACTTCCTATCCGACCAGGGCACCTGGGAAAGGTAGGGTGTGAGCTAACAGAGGAGCGTAGCGACGTATGGGAGCCACACATCACCTTCATCCGAACGTAAGATTTCTCCAGCTGCAAAGCAGCGATGAGAAATCCACAGTGAGGAGTGATAGGAAGTCGCTGATTAAGCTAAAGGCACACCTAAGGGTGTGTCTTTTTTTGTAACCTTCTATCCAAGCAGGGTTTAAGGAACAGTTAGGGTGAGATGTACGGCATTTTTAACTCCTACAGTCCTGTCGTGATTTTAGACAAAAAAAGAGCCGCCGAAGCGACTCTATTAGTTCTTATTCAATACCAACCATTACGTTAGTAGCTTTGATGACAGCAATGACTTCTTTGCCTACTGCTAAGTTTAATTCCTTAACAGATTGCATTGTAATATCTGCAGTAAGGATATTGCCATTACCTACATTGATTTTTACAATTGCATTTACAGCACCTTCTTGAATTTCTATGATTTTTCCTTTTAACTGATTTCTTGCACTAAGCTTCATATACCTTTCCTCCTATACAGATAGATATAAATTTAATCACTCAAAAATATTATATAGTAACAAAATAAAAAGAACCATGATGTAATTCACATCATGGCTTTTAATATGGAGCGGGCGAAGGGAATCGAACCCTCCTCTCAAGCTTGGGAAGCTCGCATTCTACCGATGAACTACGCCCGCATGATGTACATATTGTATCATACAATAATATATACATTCAAGTGGAGCTTCTTTATATACTCTATACCCATAGTGGTTGCTGTATTGTATTGATATAAGAATTGATGTATAAAATAATGAGAAAGGAGGCATATGTATGTCAAAAATTTATAAAATCCATAAATGGTTATCTATAGTTTCTGTGCTATTTTTCTTAATGTTCTGTATTACAGGGCTTATCCTCATGTTCAGAACTGAATTAAATGCGTGGGCTCAAGGGGGCACGAACCATACCTCATCTTCAATGGCTATGGGGCAAGAAGAGACACCTATTTTTGATTATGCTGATGAAGGGGCTCTACTAGTTAAGGCAAAATATCCGTCAAAGGATATTTTAAATATTTCTCCTGCCATGGGTGCTTCACATCTTTTACGGTATCGTATTATTGAATCATCAGCTACCGTAGCACCTCCAGCACGTATGGGGATGGGAGGGGATTATGCATTATATAATCCTAATACAAAGACGCTCATTACATCGCATCATGAAACACCTGCACATCCTTGGGTTCGCAGTGTATTACATACGCTTCATCAGCTACATACAAGATTAGATCTTGGGAAAGTAGGAATTTACCTTGTAACATTTTTATCGTTAGTATGTGGTGTATCTATTGTTTCTGGTATTTTTTTATACGGGCCATTTCGTAAAAGTTTTGTAAAATCCTCTGTATTGTCTAACTATATGAAATTAAGTACATTGCATCGAGAATTTGCCATGGTTGCCACGGTATGGGGATTTATATTGTGCATTACAGGTGTATGGATAGGTGGATTTTTTATTGCCAATGATAGTTATAATGCAGATGTACTACATACTGCAAAGCAAGAACTTTCAACAGGTCAATCTGATGTATTACAACCATCCGAAGCTATTTCTCGCATTATGAAAGCCTATCCTGATCGTCAGCTTATATCTATTGATTATCCATCTAAATTTAATGACCATCACTATGCATTTTATTTAGGTGCTGAAAATGACGATGACCCAGCTATGTTCTTGGGGCAGCCCGTCTATGCTAATTTATATAATGATTCGACTAAGGATATGTATTCTACAAAAACAATTCCTTGGTATTTCACGGGCATGACTACCATGATTAATCTCCATATACATAATCATAATACGATGGTACTTAAACTATTATGGGCCATTTGGGATATTGTTCTAATCGTAGGCATTGTGACAGGTATTATACTGACTATTAAAAAGAAATGTATACGATCTAATGCTTTAGAATCTAAAGTGCCAGTAGAGATACAACATGTTTGGCGTACACCAATCTGTTGTAGCATGTTAGTATTGCTTGGCTTTATTGTACCTCTTTGGTCAAATCCAATCACAAATACTATTGCTGCTATTTGTTTGACAATTCCTCTTATTGTATTTTTTGTTTCTTTAGTCAAAGGATTTAATCATTAATCCATTGTAGTATTCTGGCAGTCAATTAGCATATGTATTTGCCACAAATATTTGATTACGCTAGACTCAATCAGCATGGTTCATCATTAGTTTATTGATTGATTTCGAACTAAAATGATATAATAATATATATCAACTAGGTTTTTTATGTATGAAAACCTGTATTTATATTATGATTGAGAAAGTGGTAGTTATTATGAAGTATATAAAAGCATTTATCCAGTCTGAATCATCTGGTGGTATTATGCTCTTACTTGCTGCTATTCTTGGTGTTATTGTAGCCAATTCACCAATAGCTAGCCAATATTTTTCGCTGATGCATATTTATTTAGGTCCAATGGATGTATTGGAATGGGTAAATGATGGCTTAATGGCTCTATTTTTCCTATACGTAGGGATTGAAATTAAGACCGAGATGATTTCTGGTGAGTTAAATACTAACTCCAAGCGATTATTACCAGTTTTGGCTGCCTTTGCTGGGGTAGTGACGCCAGCGTTAGTCTATTTCTTAATAGCCGGATCGGTACCAGAATACACGCATGGTTGGGGGATACCTACTGCTACTGATATTGCCTTTGCCATTGGCGTTATTATGATGCTCGGTAAACGCGTCTCACAAGCGATGAAAGCATTTCTTTCGGCATTGGCTGTTATTGATGATTTAATTGCTATTATTGTAATTGCCATATTCTATGGTGGTGGAGTGGATTTTCCTCATTTGATTGTGGCCGCTATCATTACCGGTGCATTGTGGTATACCAATAAGCAAGGTTATGTAAGACCCGTTTTATATGGTGTACTAGGTGCCGTCCTTTGGTATTTTGTTTTAAAATCTGGTGTTCATGCCACTATTGCTGGTGTTGTGTTAGCTATGACTATTCCTGCAACGGGTAAGTTGGATGGCGAAACAGTGTACCCTATGCACGCATGGGCGGATAAACTGAAAAACTGGGTTAATTTTTTAATTATTCCTTTATTTAGTTTCTTAAATGCCGGTGTATCCTTCTCAGATGTTTCTGTAGATCATTTGTTCCACCCGGTTGTTTTAGGTGTTTCATTAGGCCTTATCTTGGGGAAACAGCTTGGTATTTTCTCTGCTGTTTACGTATTAGTACAATCCAAGATAATTAAGATGCCGACGAATACAACCTGGCCTGAGGTGTATGGTACTGCTATCGTTTGTGGTATCGGTTTTACCATGAGTTTGTTTGTGGCCACTTTGGCATTCCCGCCTGGTGTAACTCAAGAAATGTCTAAAATTGGTATTTTTATTGGATCTATTATATCTGGTTTATTAGGTGCTACCGTTTTATCAGTAGCATATAAAATTAGAACGGCTAGAAATAAGTAGTGAGTTAAGAATATTAGGAAGGAATCATATGGAACGGATATTTGTATTTTTACGTTCTCCTGGTGCTGCAACTACTGTATTACTAGGAGCTACAATTATTGCTTTAATCGTTGCGAATTCTCCATTGGCGACACAATACATGTCATTAGTCAATTTACCATTGGGTCCATTAACTGCCATGGAATGGGTTAATGATGCCTTAATGGCTATCTTCTTTCTTTTTGTAGGCTTAGAAGTAAAACGTGAATTGGTAAGCGGTGAATTAAACACAAATGCCAAGCGCATCATGCCAGGTATTGCTGCTTTATTTGGGGTTATTGTACCTGCTATTATTTTCTACCTTATAGCAGGATCCAATGATGTATATGTACATGGCTGGGCAATTCCGACTGCTACGGATATTGCGTTTGCCATTGGCGTTATTACTGCATTAGGTTCTCGCGTACCTAATTCTATGAAAGTGTTCTTGACAGCTTTGGCCGTTATTGATGACCTAATTGCGATTATCGTAATTGCCATATTCTATGCAGCAAGTATTAATCTATTTTATTTAGTGGCATCCGTTATTGTGACGGGGTTATTGATTTATTGTAATCGAACCGGATATGTACGGTCCCTGTCATACATTATTCTCGGTGTTATTTTATGGTACTGTATTTTACGGTCTGGTTTACATGCTACGATGGCGGGTGTAATTCTTGCGATGACAATACCAGAACGCGGCAAAATCGGTAAAAAATATGTGAGACCGATGCAACACTGGGAACATTATTTATCCAACTGGGTAAGTTTTGTTATTGTTCCAATTTTCGCATTCTTTAACGCTGGTGTTAACCTTGATGGATTTGGCATGGCTGATTTAAGTCATCCAGTTGTACTAGGCGTTGCATTAGGCCTAATTTTAGGTAAACAAATTGGTATTTTTGGTGCTATGTTTGGGATGATTAAATTAGGTATTGTTCCTATGCCTGCAGAAGCCAATTGGAAGTTTATATATGGCACTTCCATTGTGTGTGGTATTGGTTTTACTATGAGTATATTCGTGTCTGTTTTGGCCTATGATCCAGGTCATGCGCAAGAGATGGCTAAAGGTGGCGTATTGATAGGTTCCATCATTTCTGCTATCATTGGTTATGGCTACTTACGAATTGTAGGTGCTAAACGAAAAGAATGTCATATTGGGGTATATCATAATTGCTAAGTTAAGCAATAAAGGGGAATGTACATGATTAAGAGAATTTTAATACTATGTACTGTGCTATGTATGACTAATATGATGGCCTTCGCACAAGCGAAGTCAGTTGATAAGGGACAACGAGGTCATCATGTACAGAAAATTCAAACCATGTTAGTGCATCAAGGATATCTTAAGGATTCAGCAGATGGTATTTTTGGGCATAACACTGAATTAGCAGTACGCAAATTCCAAAAAGCCAAGGGCCTAACTGTAGATGGTCGTGTAGGAACGGCTACGATGAGCGCTTTAGAAAAAGAAGAAACTCGTTTTGGCGATTCTGCCATATCGCGTAGTCATAATGGGGTTCCTAATAAGTATGTACGCGTTATGACGATGCATGCTAGTGCATATAGTGCTCAGGATCCTGGAAATAGCAATTATACGGCTACTGGCAGTCGCTTGAAAAAAGGAATTGCTTCGGTGGATCCACGGATTATTCCACTAGGTACAAAAATGTTTATCGAAGGTTATGGCTATGCTGTAGCTGATGATGTTGGCGGGGCTATTAAAGGTAGTCGTATTGACTTAGCCTTTAATTCTCGAGCAGAAGCTTTACGATTTGGTCGTCAAACTGTAAAAGTATATATCTTATAACTTTATATTTAAACTGTTAAAAGCTCTAGTCTATGACTAGAGCTTTTTTCCGAATTATATATATATTCTCAATGCGAATATTCGGAAATTCATGGTATAATATAAGTATCAATATAAATCGAGTATTCAGCAAAGGAAGGCTTATGAATAAAGTTCGACGTGTTGAAAGAATGGTGGCGATGACTAAATTATTGGTCGATTCACCACAAAAACTTATATCTCTTAATTATTTTTGTGATTTTTTCGGAATGGCGAAATCTACAGTAAGTGAAGATTTGACATGTGTACGTCAATCGATGGAACATTTTCAATTGGGCACTCTGGAAACCGTAGCTGGTGTAGCTGGTGGCGTTCGATTCATCCCTCATCGAAAAGGCGAGCAGGCCAATGAAATCTTACGGGATGTGCAAAAACGTTTGCGCGAACCAGATCGTATTATTCCTGGTGGATTCATTTATATGTCGGATATTTTGTATGATTGGCATGTGATGACGCGTTTAGGCGAAATTATTATGACTCGTTTTGTGGATCGCAATCCAGATTACATTTTGACAGTAGAAACAAAGGGGATTCCCTTGGCTGTTATGGTGGCTAGAGCTTTCAATAAACCTCTTGTCATTGCTCGTCGTGATAGTAAGGTTACTGAAGGGTCCGCTATTAGTATTAATTATGTAACGGGTTCATCTGGCCGAATTCAAACGATGACGTTAACTAAACGCGCCATACCACAAAATGCGAAGGTGCTCATTATTGATGATTTCATGAAGGCTGGAGGTACGGCTAAAGGGCTTACAGAGCTTGTACATGAGATGAATGGTAAAGTGGTAGGGACCGGTGTCCTTGTGGCCACTGCTGAACCAAGTCCGAAGTTAATCAATGATTATGAGTCGCTATTTACGTTCCATGGCATTGATGAAAGTACAAATGAAATTCACATCGAACCTGTATTTGATACAATTGATAGATAGGAGTTTACTATGAATATTGCAAGTCTTATTTTAGCAGCTGGTAAGGGTACACGTATGAAGTCCAAATTGCCAAAGGTACTTCATAAGGTTGGCGGTAAAGCAATGGTTGAACGCGTGCTAGAAACAGTTCAATCTCTTGGAACCGATAAGGATGTTGTTATTGTTGGCTTTGGGGGTAATGCGGTACAAGACTATCTAGAAGGTCGGGCTGAATTTGTACGTCAAGAAGAGCAAAATGGTACTGGTCATGCAGTAAAGATGGCGGAACCTGTACTTGGTTCTTTTGATGGTACAATTTTATTGTTGTGTGGTGATACACCGCTCGTGACTAAAGAAAGTTTAGAAGCTCTTTTAAAAGAACATACTGAATCAGGAGCTGCCGCTACAATTTTAACAGCTCATATGCCAGATCCAACAGGTTATGGTCGCATCATTCGTAACGAAGAAGGTCATGTAGTCCGCATTGTGGAACAAAAGGATGGCAAACCAGAAGAATTAGCTGTACAAGAAGTTAACACCGGTATGTATGCTTTTGATAGTAAAAAACTATGGCCTTGTCTTGGTCAATTATCCGATGATAATGCACAAGGTGAACTATATATTACAGATGTAGTTGGTATTCTTGTTAATGGTGGCGATAAGGTAAGCGCTTATATGACTGAAAACTTTGAAGAATCATTAGGCGTAAATTCTCGTTTGCAATTGGCTGAAGCAGAATCCATATTAAAACATCGTAAAAATGTAGAATTAATGACTGCTGGTGTAACGATTATTGATCCTGATAATACCTATGTAGCACCAGAGGTTACTGTGGGGGCTGATACAATTCTACATCCTGGTACCGTTTTAGAAGGTAATACGGTGATTGGAGAAAATTGTGAAATTGGACCTCATACACGTTTGACAAATGTAATTGTTGGCAACGATACAGTGATTCACTTTACCTATGGTCATGACTGTGAAGTAAAAGATGGCGTAGATATTGGTCCATATGTTCATTTGCGTCCTAATACGGTTATTGGCAATAAAGTTCATATTGGTAATTTCGTAGAGGTTAAAAATTCCAATGTCGGTGAAGGTACTAAATTCCCTCATCTATCCTATATTGGCGATAGTGATGTAGGATCTGGTGTCAATATCGGTTGTGGTACGATTACGGTAAATTATGACGGAAAAATCAAGCATCGTACAACTATTGGCGATGGTGCATTTGTAGGTTGTAATAGTAATTTGGTAGCACCTGTTACAATTGGTAATTATAGCTATATAGGAGCTGGTTCTACGATTACTAAAAATGTTCCTGATAAGGCATTAGCTGTAGGTCGCAGCAAGCAAATTGTGAAAGAAAATTGGGTTACAGACGATACTTTCAAAAAGAAATAAGAATTTATCAAAAATTTTTCACACAAGATAGGAAAAATAGTATACAATAATAAGGCAATAAGGTTGTATATCTGTAATATTTCGTTACATATACATTGAGTAACTAACTAAGATTACGGAGAAATGAAAGGGTATCAAAATGGCATTTGAAGACGGCAAAAAACTTAAAATTTTCACAGGTAACGCAAATCCAGAGTTGGCAAAGGAAATTTGTGATTATTTAGGTTTGCCTTTAGGTGAAGCATTTGTAGGTCGCTTTAATAATGGCGAAGTACAAATTATGATTGATGAAAGCGTACGTGGCAAAGATGTATTTATCATTCAACCAACTAGCTATCCTGTAAATGATAACTTAATGGAATTAATGGTAATGGCTGATGCATTAAAACGCGCTTCTGCTCGTCATATTACAGCAGTAGTTCCTTACTACGGTTATGCACGTCAAGATCGTAAAACTCGCGGTCGTGAACCAATTACAGCTAAATTAGTAGCTAACTTAATGCAAACTTCTGGTATTACACGTCTTGTAACAATTGATTTGCATGCAGGTCAAATCCAAGGCTTCTTTGATGTGCCAGTTGACCATTTATATGGTGCATCCATTTTAGCTAAATATATTAATGAAAAACATCTTGAAGATGTTATCGTTGTATCTCCAGACCTTGGTGGTGTAACACGTGCTCGTGATTTGGCTGACCGCATTGGTGCTCCAATTGCCATTATTGAAAAGAAACGTCCTGAACCAGGCGTGGCTAAAGTTATGAATTTAATTGGCGATGTGAAAGGTAAAAACTGCATCATCGTTGATGATATCGTAGATACAGCAGGTTCCCTTGTAGAAGGTGCTAAAGCATTAGAACAATTTGGTGCAAAATCCGTTATGGCTGCAGTTACCCATGCTGTATTGACAGACCCAGCAAGTGAACGCATTGCAAATTCTAATATTAAAGAGCTTATCGTAACAAATACAATGCCATTACCAGAAAATTGCAAATTACCAAATGTAACGCAATTATCTGTAGCTCCATTATTGGGTGAAGCAATTATGCGTATCTTTCACGAAGTTTCAGTAAGTAATTTATTTGATAAATAATAGGTGATTCTTGAAATTAGTAGTAGGCCTTGGTAATCCAGGCAAGCAATATGAAACGACAAAACATAATATTGGATTTATGGTGATCGATGCTATTGCAGATAGCGTATCTCACACGCCTTGGAAAGAGGAACAACGTGCTGAGGTGTGCAGTATTACTGTAGATGGCGAGAAGGTATTGCTTGTAAAGCCACAAACATTTATGAATGCAAGTGGTGAGTCTGTAGGTCCATTGATGCGGTACTATAAGATTGATCCATCTGATGTGTATTGCATTTATGATGATATGGATTTACCGGTAGGCAAATTGCGTATTCGACCAAATGGTAGTTCCGGTGGTCATAATGGGATTAAATCCTTAATCTCCCATATAGGAACAGAAAACTTTCCTCGTTTTCGCGTTGGAATCGGTCGTCCGTTACCACAATGGACTGTCATTGACCACGTGTTAGCACCATTTAGTGAAGAAAATCAAGAGAAGGTTCAAAAGGGTATCAAGGATACGGCAAAAGCTGTATTAGGCACCTTAGAGGTGGGCATCGATAAGGGGATGAATCAATTCAATCCTAAACGCCGTCCACATCGATAAATAATATGCATAAGGGCATGAGTCTCAGAGAGATTCATGCCCTTTTTACGAGGTATGTATGAGTAATCAAGACAAAATGCCTTTTGTAGAGGCTTTAGAATCATATAAAAAACAACATTTCATGCCATTTCATACACCGGGGCATAAGATTGGTGTGGAAGCGCCTCAGTTACTTAAAGAATGGATGGGGCCGGCACTACCATATGATTTAGGGGTAATGTATGCTCTAGATGATTTACATGAACCGGAAGGGGAGTTAAAAGAGGCGCAAGACTTAACAGCTGAATTATATGGCGCTGACTATTGTTGGTTCTCTATTAATGGTACCACTGCTTTGATTGAAGCCATGATTATGGGAACCGTAGGCCCGAATGAAACGATTATCATTCCTCGAGAAGCACATCGTTCTGTTATAAGTGGATTAGTGTTATCTGGTGCAAAACCAGTATATATGGATTGTACATTCAACACACGATGGGGGATTCCGTTAGGGGTATCCTTAGAGGCTGCTATTCAAGCAATGGAGGCACATCCTGAGGCTAAGGCCATTCTTTTAGTCTACCCCAATTATTATGGAGTAGGTGTAGATATTGTAAATATTGTAAAAGAAGCACATAAACGAGGTATGATTGTTCTTGTTGATGAAGCTCATGGCCCCCATTTGCCGTTTTCAGAAACATTGCCTATTGAGGCTATTGCGGCTGGTGCAGATTTAGTAGCACAAAGTACGCATAAGTCTGTAGGCTCTTTAACGCAAACTTCTTGGCTATTAGGGCAAGGTGATTTAATTAATAAACGGCGTATTACACAAATGCATCAGATGCTACAAAGTACGAGCCCTAATTATATATTTTTAGCATCTCTTGATATGGCGCGCCATCAGTTGGCTACGAAAGGTACCACTTTAGTAAATCGTGCTGTAACATTAAGTTTACAATTGCGACGTGAATTAGAATCCATAAGGGGCATTTCTATCATGTCGAGCAATGATGTAGATAGACCTAATTATGATGTAACAAAGGTGTTGATTGATGCCAAGGAATTAGGGATTACCGGTGTAGATTTTGAAAAACGATTGCGTGCTCATCATATCGAAGTGGAACTTGTGCAAGCGCATCATGTGTTGGTACTCATCACGATAGGTGATACAGAGGAATCTATCATGACACTTGTAAAAGCAGTGCAGTCCATAAGCGATGAGATTTGTAGTAAATCATCGTTATTGAATCGTGTTGTTGATCAAATAGAGGAACGTACTGAAACGATTCAGTCAGCTAGTATTCTGCCTACTCCTGTTGTACGTATGACACCGCGGGAAGCCCTTTATAAGAATCGTAGTTCCTGTATGTTAGAATCGGCGTTACATCATATTTGCGGTGAAACGATTGCTTATTATCCACCTGGTATTCCTTGTATAGCCGTAGGTGAAGAGATTACAGAATCTGTGTTACAATATATACAACAACGGCGTGCATTGGGGTATATTCCAAATGGAGCAGCCGATATGAACTTAGAAACGATACAAATTGTAGAGGAGTAGAAATGGGGACTTTAATCATACTAGAAGGTGGCGATGGCAGTGGCAAAGCTACACAAACAAAGTGCTTGGTAGAGCGATTACAAGCAGAAGGCCATCGTGTGCGCAGTGTTAGCTTTCCCAATTATGATAGTGATGCATCTATGCCTATTAAGATGTATTTATCTGGTCAATTTGGTACGGAGATAGATTCGGTTAATCCTTATGTAGCAAGCTCTATGTATGCCATCGATCGTTTTGCATCCTTTAGAATGGATTGGGAATCATTTTATAATGACGGTGGCATCATTATCGCTGACCGTTATACGACGTCGAATATGGTTCATCAAATGGTGAAATATACAGATGCGGATAAACGTGTTCAATTTTTAGAATGGCTAGAAGATTTTGAATTTGTTAAGTTTGGTTTACCACGTCCTGATGTGGTGTGTTTGCTCGATGTTCCGTTAGACGTGACAGAATCTTTGATGTCGGAACGTACCGGTAAAACGGGTGGTGAAACAGGCGATATCCATGAGGGTAATAGATCGTATTTACAATCTGTTCACGATGCATATGATGAATTGGTTGAACGCTATCAATGGCATCGTATTTCCTGTGCTCAGCAAGATGAATGTGGAGCTTTCACAATGCGCAGTATAGAATCTATACATAATGACATATACGATGTGGTAAAAACTATATTGAGATAGATACAATCACATATCTTAGGACATGGCGACTCTTTAAAAAGTCGCCATTTTCCTATATAATAGTAATATTGGACAGGATAGGAGGAATTATGACATATTTTGATAATGTAATCGGTCAAGATACGATTAAAAACCACCTAACTGAATTGGTAAAACGGCAAACATTACCACATAGCTTGTTATTCTATGGAGAGGCTGGACTCGGGAAGCTTGATATGGCTATTGGGTTAGCATCGTTGATTTTAGGACGGCAGGTATTTCCAGGCCATAATGGGGCCGAATATCTAGAAGAGGTAAAAAATGCACGCCTTGCCAATGGTGAAAGCGAAAAGAAAATAGACGCGGAAGGATTGCCTATTTATATGGATAAGGGGGATGCATTTTGGATTCGTCCAATGAAATCAACCTTAAAAGTAGAACAATGGTATTCCCTATTGCAAGATCATCTATCTGTTGCTGGTCTTGGTAATCGCGTCGTTATCATTGAAGACTTTCACATGGCCAATGCTATTATGGCGAATGCCATGTTAAAAACGATTGAAGAACCACCGGCACAGGTGTACTTCATTATTATTACGAACAAGATTAATCTTGTGTTACCAACAATTATTTCACGATGTATGGGGGTGGGCTTTCAATCTGTTTCAGATGAAAGTATACGCTACGCATTACAGCAACGTGGTATTACAGGAAACATAGATGAAGCTATTTCGATGGGCCATGGTAACCCTGCTGTTGTAGAATCATTATTACAACAGGGAACGATAGCCATGTTGGAATTAGCGTTAAAATGGATGCGAGCGCTAGGATCTGACTCACGATGGTTTTCAAAGATTGCCATATGGTGTGAGTCATTGACACGTGAGGATGCATTGGATTTAATGCATTGGTTACGATTGTTGAGCCGCGATATGATGGCCCTTAAATGTGGTGCTACCATTGAGCAACTACAGGTACCCATGCATAAAACAGTATTATTAGAATTATTACCGCATTGGCCAATGGCCGCTTTAGCAGCTGTAGCACATGAAACGTTGCGAGCGGAACAGGCCTTGCGATTACATATAAAAATCGCTCTCGTGATGGACGGTCTCAGTATCGCCCTTCACGATGCTCGTGAGGAGGTTTAGATGGTAACCATCGTTGGCGTACGATTTAAAAAGGCCGGTAAAATTTACTATTTCTTACCTGGTGAAGAAACTTTAACAATCGATGATGGCGTCATTGTAGAAACGGCACGCGGTGTCGAATATGGTACGGTTGTAATTGGACCAAAAGAGGTTGCAAAGGATTCTTTAGTGATGCCTGTTAAAGAAGTAATGAGAAAGGCTACACCTAAGGATTTACAACAATTAGAAAAAAATGAGGAACGAGAAGAAAAGGCCTTTGCAATATGCTTAGAAAAAATTGCGAAGCGCAAATTGCCGATGAAGCTAATTAATGTAGAATACACATTTGATATGAATAAAATTGTATTCTTCTTTACAGCTGATGGGCGCATTGACTTCCGTGAACTAGTAAAGGATTTAGCTACTGTCTTTAGAACGCGCATTGAGTTACGTCAAGTAGGTGTTCGGGATGAAGCTAAGGTGTTAAATGGCATAGGTGCTTGTGGCAGACCTTTATGTTGTTCTAACTTCTTAGGAGATTTTTCACCTGTATCGATTCGCATGGCTAAAGATCAAAATTTAAGTTTGAATCCGACTAAGATTTCTGGTGTATGTGGGCGACTCATGTGTTGTTTAAACTACGAAGACGATTTATATAAAAAGGGTGGAGACCTTTATGTGAAGAAGGATAGAACTCCATCGCCTCGTGACGTAGAGCCACCAGGTATCGGTAAAGAGGTCGTAACCGATGAAGGTATCGGCAAGGTCCTCAAGGTAAATCATCATAAACATACAGTTAAGGTTCAGTTGGAGGCAGGTCGAACCATCGATTTAAAATGGTCTGATGTGGCATTGCCAGATGAATAATCAAGAGCAACTCGATGATTTGATTATCGATGATTTAAAGATATATCAGCGTCAAGATCAATTTCGCTTTTCTTTTGATGCTATTGCGTTGGTTCATTTTTGCCGATTTAATCACCGTCATCGGTATATAGACTTAGGCACAGGCACAGGGGTATTACCGTTAATAGGTACATCTCTAGGTGCTGGTCATATTACAGGTGTTGAGATTAATGGTGTTATGGCTAACATGGCTGAACGCAGTGTTCTATATAATCATAAATCCAATGTTGTATCCATAGTTCAAGGTGATTATCGCACTATGAATTATCGGCAATTTGGTTCCAAACCTTTTGATGGTGTTCTAGTGAATCCTCCATATTTTGATCATCGACGAGGTGAAGTGCCTAATAATCATCATCTTAGATTAGCATTACATGATAGTTGTACATCTATTGATGATGTATGTACAGCGGCCTCTCGATTAATCAAAAATAAGGGGCGTTTATGGATGGTATATAGTGCTCCTCGTTTATCAGAGCTCATACATACATTAACAGCTGTTGGATTTGCTGTTAAACGAATACGTATGGTCCATGGCATGATTCATAAATCGGCTAAAATCGTTTTAGTTGAGGCCATAAAAGGCGGTGAACAAGGTTTAATCGTTGAGCCGCCATTAATCGTATATAGCCAACCTAATGTGTACACGGAGGAGGTGTCTCGTTGGTATGAACGAAAATAACAAGGGCACCTTGTATTTAGTGCCTACGCCGATTGGCAATTTAGAGGATATGACGTATCGTGCTGTACGGATACTAGGTGAGGTTGATGCTATTGCAGCAGAAGATACACGTCACACCGGTATATTGTTAAAGCATTTTGAAATTAGTAAGCCTTTAATTTCTTATCATGAACATAATAAGGAAGAAAAGGGAAATGCTATTATAGAGATGTTAGTAGAGGGGAAGAATATCGCTTGTGTCAGTGATGCGGGCATGCCGGCCATATCTGACCCTGGTGCAGACCTTGCATCCAAGGCCATTGCACAAGATATTTCTGTTGTACCTTTACCGGGTGCTAATGCTGCGTTAACGGCGCTTATTGCATCTGATTTAGATACTAAACAATTTACATTCTTTGGTTTTTTACCAAAGCGTGGGAAACATAGAAATGATGCTCTCCAGCTTATGGCGAAACAACGGGGAACGTTACTATTTTACGAGGCACCTCATCGTTTACAAGAGGTTCTCTGTGATATGTATGAGGCCTTTGGCAATCGACCAATTACGATTGCTCGGGAGGTAACTAAAAAGTTTGAAACCTTTTTACGCACTGATTTAGCTTCCATTTGTGATGATTTAGATCAAATCATTTATAAAGGCGAATTTGTTTTAGTAATAGGTGGTTGTGAGACGGGTGAACCATCTGATGATAAGGAAGAACAACCTATATCTTACGAAGAAGCCGTAGCCGAATTAGTAGAAACTGGTATGCCAAAGAAGGAAGCTATCCGCGAAGTGGCAAAACGCTTTGGCGTTTCTCGCCGTGAGGTTTATAATATTGTAGAGCGATAACACTTTCACAAGTGATGAATAGAAGGAGATTATGATGGGCGATACAAAGAAGACATTTTATATTACAACTCCAATTTATTATCCTAGTGCTAAATTGCACATAGGTCATACATATTGTACATCTGTAGCGGATACAATTGCTCGTTTTAAACGTTTAGCTGGTTATGATGTACGATTCCTAACTGGTTCTGATGAACATGGTCAAAAAATTCAACGTGCTGCTGAGGCACAAGGTATTACACCATTAGAATATACGACTAATATTGTCAATGGATTTAAAGCATTATGGGAAAAAATGCATATTTCCAATGATGATTTTATTCGTACAACTGATGCACGTCATGAAAAGGTTGTTCAAGAATTATTTACAAAAGCCTATGAAAAAGGCGATATTTATAAAGCTGAATATGAAGGTTGGTATTGTACACCTTGCGAATCCTTCTGGACTGAACAAAAACTTGGTGAAAATCACACATGTCCAGATTGTGGCCGTCCTGTAGAGCGTGTTAAAGAGGAAAGCTATTTCTTTAAACTTGGTAAATATACTGATCAATGGTTGAAATTCATCGAAGAAAATCCTGATTTTATTCAACCTGAATCTCGTCGTAATGAGATGATTCAATTCGTAAAACAAGGGCTTGAGGATTTGGCTGTTTCTCGTACATCTTTTGACTGGGGAATTAAGGTTCCATTCGACCCGAAACACGTTGTGTATGTTTGGTTCGATGCATTAGTAAACTATATTAGTGCATTATCTCCTTTCGATGGTGATGGTGAACTATATAAGAAATTCTGGCCAGCAGATCTTCATTTGGTAGGTAAAGAGATTGTACGTTTCCATACAATTATTTGGCCTATGATGCTCATGAGTCTTGAGTTGCCATTGCCTAAAAAGGTATTTGGTCACGGATGGATGATTGTAGATGGTACCAAGATGAGTAAATCTCTAGGTAATGTAATCGACCCTAATCCGTTGATTGATACATATGGTGCGGATTCTTTGCGTTATTATTTGTTGAGTGAAATTACATTAGGTCATGATGGAAACTTTACATTGCCTAATTTTGTAACAAAAATAAATGCAGACTTATCTAATGACTTAGGTAACTTGTTGAATCGTACCATTGCGATGATTGAAAAATATCATGGTGGTATCATTACAAAAACTGATGATGTAGATGATTTAGATAAAGAAATTTCTTCCTTGGCAGAAC
>NZ_CAUSQT010000035.1:0-15290 GCF_963534045.1 uncultured Veillonella sp.
ATAAAATTGAATGGCGGAGAGGGTGGGATTCGAACCCACGGCCCCTTGCGGAGTCACTGGTTTTCAAGACCAGCTCCTTAAACCACTCGGACACCTCTCCATAATGGTATATTATAGCAGATTTGTATTGAAATGTGCAACAATTGAATAAAGGTAACCTCAGATATCTCCCATGTAGAACTACTTATATTAGAAACAAAAAAGCTGGCCTAAAGCCAGCTTTCAGCATATCTATTATAGTTATTATCTTAGAAAAGATCTTTTTTCCACATGCCAATGATGGCCACGATGGAACAGGCCACGGAGATGCCCACAACCTCGAAGAAACCATTTTCATCGTTTTGAAACGGCAATGGCACGTTGGTCCCCCACAAGCTAAAGATGATGGTCGGTACGGCCAAGGTAATCGTCAAGGCAGCCAACATTTTCATAACCATATTAAGGTTGTTTGAAATGATGGATGTAAAGGCGTTCATCATGTTCATCAAGATATTAGAATACATTTCAACCATTTCTATGGCCTGTTTATTCTCGATGATAACGTCCTCTAATAGATCCTCATCTTCCTCATACATCTTGAGAAGGTGTTTATAGGAACTGTGACCACGCAAGCGCAATAAACGTTCCATAACGGTACCATTCGTACGCAAAGCGGACGTAAAGTATGTCATGGATTTCTGTAATTCCAACAATTGGAAGAAGTCCTTGTTCTTTGTAGTATGACGCAATTGGACTTCGATATCGTCTGTACGACGGTTGATTTGTTGCAAGTAACGCAAGAACATGGTCGCCGTGCGATACAAAATTTGGAACAAGAAACGAGTCTTTTTATACGTATAGAACGTAGAAATCTGATTAGAAATAAACGGATAGAGTACTTCAGATTCTTCTAAACAGATGGTAATAAAGAAATCTGGCGTCAAAAAGATACCAAGTGGCACCGTATCGTACATATCATTGCCGCGAACAACAGGAATGTTGATAACAACAAAGATATAATTGTCCTCTAACTCCACGTGAGAACGTTCTTCCATATCGAGGGCGGTCTTTAATACGTCTGTAGGAATTTCCGTCAGGATATTGATAAGGGATAACTCATCGGGGTCTGGGTTCACCAAATTTACCCATGAACCTTTTGTGGCATCTGATACCGTGTAATCGGCTACTAATTCTTCTTCTATGTGCTTGTACACCGTAATCATGTTATCCCTCCTTCCGAGCGAAAATACTGTATCTCATCTTTAAAATTATATACTATTTAGGTGTACTATTCAATTCTCTTGTGAAAGTTTTACATAGAAAAACTGCTCCTCATTGCCTAATACAATGTAGGAGCAGTTTATTATCTATCAGTATTATTTTCTACTCAAGATGCGGACAGAGTTTAAGATACAAAGGATGGATACGCCTGTATCGCCAAATACAGCCCACCACATGGATGCATAGCCTAAGATGCCAAGCAACATGATAAGGATTTTAACAGCAATGGCGAATACAACGTTTTGCCAAGCCACGCGCAATGTTGATTTGGACAAATCAAGAATATGTGCAATCGCTGTCAAAGATGGACGCATGAACACAACGTCGGCCGCTTCGATAGCCGCATCAGCGCCGCTACCCATCGCACCACCTACGTCAGCACCAGCAAGAACTGGCGCATCATTGATGCCATCGCCTACGAACATGGTAGGACCATATTCAGAGCGAATATCTTGAACAACGGACAATTTATCTTGAGGCAATAGTTGAGCACGTACTGCGCTTACACCCGTTTCTTTGGCGATATAGTTAGCGCTTGCTTCAGCATCACCAGTAAGCATAACAGTTTTAATATCTTGACGATTAAGATCAGCAATCGCTTCAGCAGAATCTGGACGAGCTTCATCGGCGATGATAATACGGCCAAGGTATGTATTACCTTCGGCTACAAGAACTTCTGTACCGTATTCAGCAGGTTCTGTTGGATAGCCTTGTACATCATAGCGTTCCATAAGGCGACGGTTACCAACAAGTACTTGTTGACCATCTGCCATGCCTACCATGCCTTCGCCAGCTAATTCCTGAACGAAATCGGAAGGTTCCACTGTAAGGCCTTGATTTTTTTCTTCAGAAACAATGCTTGTTGCTATTGGATGTGTAGATACAGCTTCGATAGCTGCTGCCATGGATAATAATTGACCAGAACTTACATGGGAGCCTACAGTTTCTACGTTGTGAACTTTGAACTCACCAGATGTGATGGTACCTGTTTTATCAAGAGCTACTGCTTTCACATTAGCCAATGCTTCGATAACACGACCACCTTTAAGCAAGATGCCATGTTTGGATGCGTTACCAATACCGGAGAAGAATGCAAGTGGCACGCTGAGCACCAATGCACATGGACAAGAAATAACAAGGAATGTTAAGGCTGTATAAATCCATCTATGCCATTCGCCAGTAATGAGGGATGGAATAATCGCAACAGCAAGGGCAAGGGCTACTACGATTGGAGTATATACACGAGCAAAGCGCGTAATGAATTTATCGATTTTAGGTTTCGATGCAGCTGCATTTTCAACAGCATCAAGAATTTTAGTAACCATGGATTCTTCTAGAACCTTATCGACGCGCATCGTAATACGGCCAGTTTCATTGATGCAGCCAGACATCAATTGTGTACCTGGTTCTGCGCGAACAGGTACTGGCTCGCCGGTTACAGGAGCCGTATTGACGCGAGTTTCCCCTTCAAGAATCGTACCGTCTAGAGGAATCAAATCGCCAGGACGAACTTCAATAGTCCAGCCCACCTCAACCTTTTCAGGGGACATAACTACGATTTCGCCACCGCCGCATGTATCTACAACGCGCACCTCTTGAGGACGCATATCAACAGCGTTCATGATTTCTGTACGGCTACGATCTGTTGCTTTTTCTTCGAAGAATTCACCGATACGGTAGAATAAAATAACGCCTACCGCTTCAGGTAATGCATCGATAGCGATGGCACCCAATGTAGCGATGGACATCAAAAAGTTTTCATCAAATACTTCACCCTTTAAGATATTACGCGCTGCAGTACGCAATACTGGGAATGCAAGTAATACATAAGCCACATAGTAAATTGGAGTTTCAATGCTCTCTGGCAATCCGATAGATGGAACAAAGGAAGTCAATGCTTCATAGATCATAAATAATAGACCTACTACGATAACTGCAATTGTTACAGCGTCATTGTCATGATTGTTGTCACGACCATCATCATCCATAGCCGCTTTAGATTTACGTTCGTAATCGGCTACTGTTACGCCCTCTTCGATAGCATCACAAATGTCTTGAATGTCACGCTTAAGAGCCTCACGGTCCTCCCAAGACCCAGTTAATTTTAATTGATGTGTAGCAAGTGTAAAATTGGCTGTTTCTACCACATCCATTTTACGGATACGATCTTCAATTTTTGCTGCGCAGTTCGCACAGTTCAAATCCTTTAGAAGTAATGTTTCTTCCATGATATCTCCTTTATCTATATTTGAAAGCACAGAAAGCTTTCATCCTATATAAATTAAAATAACATATGAATATTCGTTCATATGTTATTTTAATAGAATCTATACTATATGTCAAGAAAAATTATCAAAATAAATTAGACGTAAAACAGCCCATACGTATCACCTATACGCATGGGCTAATTCTATATTCTTACGTTATAGTTTTGACTATTTCTATTCATAAAGATTGATTTCTTTTATGTCTTTAAAGGTAATCTCAACCCCCTCTATAGACATAGTATGGGCCGTCTTATTTATCAGCTCTATAGCACCCACCAACTCCGTATAACAATGACCGTTGTAATATAGGACTCGCACAAAATTTCCGTCTGTCAATGATTGGATTGTACGATTTAATTCCTCTAGTTGGTCCTCAGATAACTCTACACGATTCTCCTTAGGCCGTGCTACGGCTGCCAGCAATGTTTCAAATCCCTTTAACGCCGCAAAAGGCATAAATTGTTTAGCCCGTTGCAAGCGCGACATCCGATGTTTCATGAATGTATACCTTCCCTCACGCAATACATCAATTCCTATTGTAAAATCTACTCTCCATTATGACCGCCTACCAATGTATTTCTAAACTGCATGGTCCCTTCTTCTTGCAAGCTAGATGCACGAAGGATAGCATTTTTACCAAAACGTCCTTTAATATTCAGCATAGTTTTCTGTATATGTTCCTCTTGCTCTGCTGTATCCGTTAAGGCACTACTAAACAGGTCCATTTCAGTCGGTACAGCGGCCTTATTAACTAAATCTTCAAAGCTAACGGCAATGCGTCGTATTAACTCATGAGGCCGTTTATATTTATCAAACAAGGCTAGTACAGCTGGACATAACTCTTGAAATGAGTCCGTATAATGCGCTAAAGTCCTGGATCCACCAGTGGACTTTACATCCTCTGCCGCATAGCCGATGTGAACATGAATACATTTTGTAACCGCCTTAATCTGTAACAGTTCAAGGACTAAGGACTCCACCATTTCACGCATGGGCAATCGCGCCTCATCAGCCGTATAATTGCGCAATAGAATTTGGCTTTGTGAAAGAGAATGCTTAGATGGTCTATAAGCATGGATATCGGCAATGGTACAGCTTTCACGGCCCCATGCATGATCGATTAGAAGCTCTGCATTCACACCGAATTCCTTATATAATTTATGTTCCGGCACTTGAGTAATACCATGCAAATCGAAGGCGCCAAATTTACGTAAGCGGTTTGCAATACCGCTGCCGACTTGCCAAATATCCGTAATCGGCTGATGATGCCAAATTTGCTCTTTAAAAAGGTTTTCATCAAGATACCCGATAAAATCCGGCGCATGCTTCGCCAGTATATCAAGGGCAATTTTAGCGAGGAATAAATTAGTCCCAATGCCAACAGTAGCGTAAATATGAGTAGCGTCGAGCACCGCATCAAGCAGAAGCTGAGCCAACTGACGAGGCGTTTTCTTGTACAAATTCGTATATGGCGTAATATCTATAAAATATTCATCAATAGAATACACATGAATATCCTCAGGAGATATGTAATTTAGCAGCGTCCCATAAATCTGAGCCGACGCCTGCATATACCGCTTCATATGAGGTTTTACCGTAATATATTCAATATGTGACGGAATCTGAAATAAACGCGACCGGTTTTTAACGCCTAGCTTTTTGAGCGCTGGAGAGATGGCCAATGTAATTGCCCCCTTACCACGAGAGTTATCGGCCACCACCAATGGTGTTGTAAAAGGATTCACCCCCAAATCGGCACATTCTACGGATGCGTAAAAGCTCTTCAAATCAATACACATATACATCCGCTCTGTATCAGCAGAACCCATACAAACACCTCCTTACAACGCTAATTCACTGACTTTCACCAAGATCAGTATCCTCATAATTTCTATCATTAGTATAACAAAAATACACAGTATTTTCAAACGTATGTTTGCTTTTATGTAAGTAATTTTAAATAAAAAAAGGTATCTATCATTAGATATAGTGTCTAACAATAGATACCTTTGTACTTTTATTTTTTGATTCTAATTATGTAATGCACCGATAGATTACATTTATTGTTCTGGACCGACCCGATCTTGATCTACTGTGTCTAGGAATCGCGTCAATTCGCCCATAAATAGAAGTCTTACCGTCCCTACAGCACCATTACGGTGTTTACGGATAAGTACCTCTGCCTCATCCCCCATTTCAGAATTTTCATCGTAATATTTATCGCGATACAAGAAAATAACGATATCCGCATCTTGTTCAAGGGAACCAGATTCACGAAGGTCAGATAGTACTGGCCGCTTATCTGGGCGGCTTTCAACACTACGAGATAACTGAGACAAGGCAATAACAGGCACATTAAATTCACGGGCAATCAGTTTTAGGTTACGAGAGATTTCAGATACCTCTTGTTGTCGATTTTCGCTGCCCTTACCAGAGCTACGACCTTGCATAAGCTGAATATAATCGACGATGACAAGATCAAGGCCATGTTCTACCTTGAGGCGGCGCAACTTAGCGCGCATATCCTGCACCGTAAGGCCTGGCGTATCATCGATGAACAGGTTAGCTTGGCTCATCTCATCCGCTGCGGCCATCACCTTCCCCCAATCATTAGGGTCCATGTCAGCCTTGCGCAACTTGTCTGATTCGATGCCGGCCACGGAGGACAAAATACGTCCTACTAACTGTTCCTTGGACATTTCTAGGGAGAAGAATGCTACGGTCCTCTTAATCCCCATCGCTACATTTTGAGCGATATTCAAGGTGAAAGCAGTCTTACCCATAGCAGGACGAGCCGCCACGAGAATAAGATCCGACCGTTGCAAACCATTTAACTTGAAGTCTAAATCTCTAAACCCAGTTGGTACACCTGTAATAGAACCCTTATGCTGTTGCAGTTTATTCAGTCTATCAATATTCGTAAGGACTATATCTCTGATTGGTGAAAACGTCGATTCTGATTGTGTTTGACCACCTACATCAAGAACGAGTTGTTCCGCCTTATTCATAATGACGGATGGTTCATCCTCACCAGCATAGGTCATACCAACAATCTTATTCCCCGCATCAATGAGACGGCGCATTTGTGCTTTTTCTACAATAATGCGCGCATGCTCTTCAACATTATAGCCCGTCGCTTCATTCGCGAGAGATGTAATATAAGCAATGCCACCTACTGTATCCAGTTTTTTACGTCGTTCTAGTTCTTCACTTAACGTAATGAAATCTACCGTCTTATTAACTTTGACAAGATTTAAAATAGCATCATAAATGATACGATGCGTATCACGATAAAAATCATCACGATCTACGATACTTGTTACCAAATCAACGGCTTCGCCAGATGATGACCCATCTGTCAGCAATGCCCCTAATACGGCCTTTTCCGCATCCTCATTATGCGGTGGTATGCGTACGTCCATGTCCTTCTCCCCTTAACTAGAATATGAATATCTTCCCTATGAAAGCGTGCGTCACGCCTCTTCTATGCACAAAAAGAATCACCACACTCTGTGAGCATGGTGATTCGAAGATTATTCAGCGACTACGTTAACCTTGATAGTGCTCGTAATTTCTGGATGTACACGAACCACTACATCATGAACACCTAATGTCTTTAACGGTTCTTTAATTTCAATTTTCTTTTTGTCGATATCTACCTTGTATTGAGCTTTTGCTGCATCTGAAATATCTTTAGCAGTCACAGAACCAAATACGCGGCCTTCTTCACCCATGCGAACCTTAACAGTAACTTCAACCTTAGTCAATTGAGCTGCCAAGATTTTAGCTTCATCATTGGCAACAGCTTTATTGTGAGCGATGGATTCTTGCTTTTGTTTCGCATTATTTACATTAGTTGCTGTACCTTCAAGACCAAGGCCTTTTTTAATCAATACATTACGACCATATGCGTCACTTACTTCAACGATTTCGCCTTTTTTACCAACTTTTTTTACATCTTCTAACAATACTACTTTCATTGTTATTCCTCCTCTTTTTCAGCGGAATGAAGGGCTTCTAGTGCTTTATCTAGAATAGCTGCCTTCGCTTCCTCTATCGTCATACCTTGTAGTTGGGCACCAGCCACTGTTCTGTGACCGCCACCACCCAAGGATTCCATTACAACCTGTACATTTACCTTGCCTTTGGATCGAGCACTAACGCCGATACCGCCGTCATTGAGTGGGTAAAGCACAAAGGCCGCTTCAATATCTTCATTACTGATGAGCATATCCGCACTCTGTGCAGCCAATGCCATCATATCCTTCAAACCTTCAGGTGCTACAGAAATAGCAATCCCTTCGGTACGACTGGCTTCAAATACCATTTTAGCACGCAATTGGATAGAATCGAAGGTTTCAATAAATAATTGTTTAACCTTTTCAATATCCGCCCCTGCACGGCGCAAGAATGCTGCCGCTTCAAAGGTACGTGCCCCCGTTTGTTGAACGAAGTTCTTCGTATCTAAAACGATACCTGCATAAATGCCTGTGGCTTCCGCTTTTGAAAGCTTCACAGGAACCCCTGCATATTGTACAAGTTCTGTTACGAGCTCACTCGTAGATGATGCAGCCGGTTCCAAATATGTAAGCAATGGATTTTCAATAAAATCAGCTGCTCGACGATGATGGTCGATAACAATGCGTCGCTCAGATACTTCAAGAGCCTCTGGTGCTGCTACCATCGGCGTTCTATGCGTGTCACAAACGATGGCTAATGTATTCGCATCGGCCCACAATTTTGCTTCTGCAGGCGTTACGATATGAGTTTTCCAAAATTCGTCTTCCACAAGAACATGTACCATTTTATCGATGGCATTTGTTTCTTTTGAAAGTACTAATCGCACCTCTTTGCCAAGAGCACGTGCAATCGATACGACGCCAATAGCGCCACCTAAGGCATCATAGTCCTCACGTTGATGGCCCATAACAAGAATTTTGTCAGAATCATTCATCAATTCATGAAGGGCTTGACTGACTACACGAGCACGAACGCGCGTATTCTTTTCGATACCAGCTGTATTACCTCCGAAGAAGCGGGTGCTTTCACCATCCATAATACAAACCTGATCACCACCGCGCCCTAAGGCAATATCGAGGGCTGCACGAGCACGTTCGGATACATCCTTAACAGAGCCTGCATTTTCGCCAATGCCAATACTGATTGTAGCAGGCACTTGACGAGGAGAAGGCAATTTACGGATGCGCTCAAGCACACTAAAGCCATTGTTTTCCATGTCTTGCAAAGCGCCACGAGAAATGGCAAATGTGTACATATCATCTTGGAAATTTCGGATGAACCCTTCGTGTTTATCGATTTCGTCAACGACAATATTATTGATTTCAGCCCATAGATTGGTATACTCTCTATCGCTGAGCCCCTTCGTCAATTCTTCGATATTATCAATTTGAATCATGCCCCATACAGGCTGTTCTTCTTGAGCCTTAATACGTTCCTTTTCAATGGCTGTAATATCCTTAAAATACAAAGCCATAACGGCATGTTCAGTCAATTCATCATTAGGATCCGCATCAGGTCTTGTATCGCGAGGGTCGATGAACTTGTACACCACTTGGAAATAGCGGTCCCCGTATTGCTCTTTCAAGAACCCCGATTTGCCCCAAATCTTATCAATTCTAAATCCAGGAATCAAAGCGGACATTTTTTGCAATTTATTCCAGTCCACCGGAACCCAATCGGCAAATACGCTATTATTCCATACCAATGTGCCTTGTTTATTGACAAGTACAATAGCGGTCGGTAAGTTTTGTAATGCAAAGTTAGCCGCCTGCGTCACATTTTTCATCATAGCACTAAATTGTTCGCGTGCTAAACGACGACGATTATGGATGGTATTGTAATTAATCAAGTATACTGCAACCACCACGATAGCCGACAATATGGCTAATAGCCAATTTAAATAAGCGATGATTAAAATCAATAGAACGATGACACCAATAATGGTCCATTCCATTGCTTCCCATCTTCGTTGAAAGGATTTCATAGTAACCTCCTTTCTATTAATAACCTCGTTGATTAAAACGAGATCGTAAATCTAAAAACATATCCATAATACCAAATATAGCTAATGCTTGAGAAAAGAATAGGGTATATGCAAAAACCAATCCCCATTTTATCTTAGGTGCTACGCGATAGCGAGTCATAATATCTGCCAATGCAGCAAAGCCATGAATAGAACAAATAAAATTACCAAGCAATACTAAATTTTTACTAATAGCAATGACCCATGGTGTATCTAAATGTACATATGGACTTCCATGTACACCTATGATACCAAGAGCGAAAACACCTGCTCCCCATATTGGCATCTTCCACTGTTCAATTGGTAAAAAAGCGGGAATTGAAATTCGCAATCGACGACCAAACCATAAAGATATCTGTATTGTAATATATGTATACACTATCGCACCTACGGCTATAACCATATAAAATATATCACCTAAAGTATCAATATTATTTTGTATATTTTCAACAAACTGATCCGCTTGTTCTTGTGTAATAGATGAATTTGTTGCCATAGCATCATTTGCCATCATTTGAGCTTGTTCTACAACCATAGTGCCTAAAGTTGATAAATCAATACCAGACATGGAGTAAGACACTATAATGACTAAAAATATAGCCAAAAACATCAATACACTTGGAACGAACAAACGCTTTATAGTAGGCCATGCGAGCCGATTTCCAGCACCTACACCAACACCTACCAAGGTAAATAATCCTACGGCGAATGAGTTAACTATTCCAAATAACATAGTAGATAGAAGAAATATAACAATTGTTCCTACAGTACTATACTTAAATCCCCATTTTGTACCAATTATTCCAACCGCTGCCGGAGTAACTAAGAATGATAAAAATGAAAATATAGGTAAGTATACACTAATGGCGGCAAGTACAATTCCAATGGCACTAACAAATGCCGTTTCCACCATAGCTCTTGTATTTGTTTGTTTCATAATACTCCATTCAACACTAAAAGGATACCAGTTATCCTTTAATTATAGCAGTTTAAAGAAGTAACTTCAAATACCCTATATAGTAGACAATAACAGCAACCACGCTACTTATAGTGTCTCAAAAGAATAAAGATATCCCTCTCAAGACCACTGCCATGTCATCGTGGCATTCTGCTTGAGAGGGATATGTTATTTAGTGTACGTCTTGAATGATTGGTAAAATCATAGGTCTACGACGTGTTTTGTCATAGAAGAATTTACCCAATGCATCGCGAACGTTTTGTTTAATTGTAGTCCAGTCCTTGATACGTTGTGCTTCACAATCATCTAATACTTGATGAACGCGACGTTCTGCTTCGAGCATAAGCTCTTCTGCATCACGTACATATACGAAGCCACGAGATACGAGATCTGGGCCTGCAATGATGGTACCGGAAGCAGTATCCATGGCCATAACAACGATAACCATGCCTTCTTGTGCCAATTGTTGACGATCGCGAATAACGATATTGCCAACATCGCCAACACCAAGGCCATCAACGAAGATAGCACCAGCTTGTACACGGCCACCTTTACGGCCACCATCTTTATCGAACTCAAAGATTTGGCCATTGTCGCCGATAAGGACTTTCTTAGGATCTACGCCCATAGCCACACCAAGTTCACCATGACGGCGCAACATGCGGTACTCACCATGAACTGGGATGAAGTATTCTGGACGCACAAGGTTGAGCATTGTTTTGAGCT
Organism: uncultured Veillonella sp.; assembly: GCF_963534045.1. Lineage (GTDB taxonomy): Bacteria > Bacillota > Negativicutes > Veillonellales > Veillonellaceae > Veillonella. The sequence continues at coordinate 11,255 of NZ_CAUSQT010000035.1, forward strand.
CTTCTTGGCTCGCATGACCAGATACGTGGATGCCACGATCTTTGCCATATACTACATGACAGCCTAAGCGAAGCAAGTTATCGATGGTTCTACCTACAGCACCTTCGTTGCCTGGAATTGGTGTAGCCGAAATAATAACCGTATCATTTGGTGCCAATTCTACAGTGCGATGGTTGCTTGTAGCCATACGGGATAAGCCGGCCATCGGTTCACCTTGAGAACCAGTTGTTAAAATCATGATTTGATCATCTGTGTAGTTGTGCATTACATCTACGTCGATAATCGTATTTGGTGGAATATTCAAATAACCGCGTTCTTGTGCGATTTCTGTAACATTTACCATGCTGCGACCCATAACGACAACCTTACGGTTGAACATAACCGCCGCATCGATTGCTTGTTGGATACGAGATACGTTAGATGCGAATGTAGCCAATACAACGCGGCCTTTTGCAGCACCTACAGCTTGTTTAATAGCAGGTCCAACGGAGCTTTCAGAACCAGTAAAACCAGGTTTTTCTACATTTGTAGAGTCGGACATCAATGCTAGTACGCCCTTGTTGCCAAGTTCTGCAAATTTATGAATATCCATCAATTTGCCATCAACTGGTGTTTGGTCGATTTTAAAGTCCCCTGTATGGAGTACAGTACCGATAGGTGTATCGAAGTACACCGCAACGGAGTCAGGAATAGAGTGATTAGTTTGGATAAAACCAACCTTCACTTGACCGATTTGCACTTCATCGCCTGCTGCAATCGTGCGAAGGCATTTTGGGGATACTTTATGCTCTTTAAACTTACCTTCAATCAAGCCACAAACAAGATTTGTAGCATATACAGGGCAGTTAATTTCCTTCATAAGGTACGCTAAGGAACCGATATGGTCCTCGTGACCATGGGTAATAACGACTGCTTTCACGCGGTCCTTATTCTCAATGATATAGCTCATATCAGGAATAACGATATCTACGCCAAGCATATCTTCACTAGGGAACGCAAGACCTGCATCAAGAACGATGATTTCATCCTCGTATTGAAAAATGGTCATATTTTTACCGATTTCACCAAGGCCACCAAGAGGGATAATTTGAAATTTACCCTTATTAGAGCCCGCTGGTTGACGACCAATTAAATCGGATTGAACCTCTTGGTTGCGAGTCATCGGACGGTTGTTAGTGCGCGTACGACGGTTGTTAGTATTTTCATTACGATTATTATCATTCGTATTACGTGTACGCGTATTACGTGTATTTCTTGTATTACGAGTATTCTCGCCATTTCGTTCAGTACGATGTGTATTTTCACCGCTTCGAGTTGTACGGGTTTGACGAGGTTGGCGCGGTTTACGTTCTGTACCTTGTTGTTCACCTTGCTCTGCTGCTGGACGTTGACGACGTGTATTCGTTCTTGTATGTGTCGTACGTCGTTGACGGCCTTCGCCATTTTGACTAGCTTCGCCTGTATGACGGCGTTCACCAGTGCGACGACCTTCTGTATTGCGGTGTTCCCCCACAGATCGACGTGTGTTGGTACGACGGCGCGTTGTTTTTTGCTCACCTTGAGCAGACGGAGCCGTCTCTACTGCAGTCACTTGTGCAGTATGTTGATTATCTGTTGTATTCACAGTTCCTCCTAAAATTTTGTTCATTAATTTGTTTAACATATATTTTCACCTATCATTAAAATTTGATCTTTACAGAGGAACGGACAAACGAAAAAGGCGCTATCCAGCAGCGTCTTTCAAATGGGCGCAAAAATAGCGCAACTCAATTGTTACCGTTCAAGTCCTTTTGTCCATTCGCCTCGTGCAAATGAGTATAGTGTACCATTAAACGCGTCAGCCGCGACGTTACGTTCTCTTCGTTACCGTTTAATGTTCATTATAATCCGATCGTTCTGATGAAAGCCTCGCTTTCATACGTTACTATTATTGTAACATAAAAATAGCGTTAACAAAAGAGGACCCTTATGTTGACGCTATTCCATTAATCCTGTACGAATTTGAGCTGATAATCGCACAAAATCTAACCGTGTTTATACATCATATTTAGTTATCATCATCAGGCAAATGTTTGTAAAAGCCTTCAATATGCCACGCACCATTTTCTTCAATAAGAGAAATATATCGCTTCATCGGTTTAGCCTCTACCATGCCTTCGCCAACCTTTGTGGTTTGTAAATCTGCTTCAAATACAATACGTTTTAAACTACCTGAACGACTCAGCCGTGCCACATCCAAGGTAACCATATCCACTTTTGTACCTTGCTGCATAGCTATGAGCCATTTTTGTTTTTCTACTGGATTGGTCCTAACTCGGTTCATCACATACGTGAAAGCCTTATCATAGTCCTTATTATTTACCGCATCAAAATAGCCTTGTACCGATGCACGAGCGGCATCTTCACTGCCTTCACCAACAATGGCATTTGTAAACCACCCTGAAGGGAACACTTCATTTTCCGGTCCCATAGTTCGTAAAGAAAATCCAAATATGCATACTATACTTACAAGAACAACAATTAAAGCTCTCGTTGTTAACGAACTACTCGTAGGGGATACTTTCATAATTGAAGCTAGCCGTTTATCTATGACGATATGCTGCAACGCACCACCATATTGATTGTCCTGTGGCTGCCCCTTTTGACATAACAGTACGAACAAAATCAAGGGTCCTACAAAGGGAAGGAGGAACAGCAACAAGCTCACACTGCCTCGTCCCGTATCATGAAGTCGGCGCACACATAACGACCCTAACGGAAGTAAGGATACTAAACATAGTATAGCCGTTAAGAACCCACCTAAACCGATTAAATACGGTCCCGTTTGAAATATAGCGGTTATAGCATAGAAAAAGGCGAGCAAACCAACCATACATACATGCCACAGCAATAGAAATTGTAAGAATTCCCTCTGCGAAGCGCGACCATCCGTATCCATGAACTTATTCATCACATAGAGATATGTATCCTTATAGCTAAGCTGATAATGGGATAAAGGATAAATTACATCACCTTCAGGTGCAATGCGCTCCACCTCTGTAGCCACCGTATACTGCCCACATGTAGGGCAAAACATAGCCGCCTCATCGCAATAATGACGGCAAGCATCACAATAACGTTTCATAAGTATCTCTCCAAAAGCTCTCAAATGTTTACTATTTTAAGTATGTATCTATAGCCTCCGCAAAGCCCTGACGATATAGATTAGCACCGCCGTTTGCAGGGTGGCGCAACCCAATAGCAGACAATCCAAATTTTCCCATTGTATCTGCAGATTTTTGGCCTACGGCGAGCACAAGAGGTTCTACGCCGCCTAATTCTATATGTAAATCTAACAAGCGTTTTGTATACTCCCAACCTAGTTGTTGTTCTCTATCCGTAGGTGTACGGTTAGTCAATGGATTATCATCCTTATGAGGATGGAAGGGGAATATATTCCACAACAACGTATCATATGGATCTATCCCCTTTTCAACGATAGCACTCCACACCACAGTGTCAGTAGGTTCGTTAAAACCGTCCTTCTGCTGTGTTCCTTTTAATAAAGAGCTAGTAGGCGAACTAGTGCGTTCCAACCGAATCGGCGTTACATCCTTCGCACGAATGGTTTTGTGCTTATCTAATAGCATTCTTTCACAAGTAATAGCAATGCCACTAAAACGTCCGCCTTGATATCCTACTGCCTCTGCCACTACAAATACCTTAGCTCGACCTAATCGCGGCAATAAATAGGCTACCAAATTATCTCGACGCACTTGGGCCGCATCAAAACCATCTGTAACAATCTCTAAATCAGGATTTACCTCACCCCAAGGATTATGGACGAGACCACCTTGATACTGAGCAAGCCAGTCTACAAAACCGTGCACCTTCGCCACGCGCTCCGCATCAAAGGTTGCTATATATTCATCAAAAGACAAGGTCTTCTCTAACTCAAATAAAGACATACAGCCTCCAATTAAAATTTATATGTTATTACCGATATATATCTACTATACATGATAATTACACGAATTGCATAAGAAATATATAGTTA
>NZ_CAUSQT010000036.1:0-15136 GCF_963534045.1 uncultured Veillonella sp.
ACTGAGAATTTATATCATTCGTATTCTTTATTATACCATATTTTTCTATATACGTGGTTGAGGATATGGTAAAGAGTACCCTGCCAAAGCCGACACGCTACTGCGCTTCGCGGAGCCCGAAGTCGTTTTGGCAGGGCACTCTTTACCTCCTCTCAGTATATTAGAAATATTTAGGTATAATAAAGAATACAAATCGATTTTGGGGGAGAAGTCGTTTTTTGAAAACAGGGCCTTCCTACTCTCAGTATGTTAGAAATATTTAGGTATAATAAAGAATACAAATTGATCTTAAGAGAGAGGTCGTTTTGGCAAGGCACTCTTTACCTCCTCTCAGTATATTAGAAATATTTAGGTATAATAAAGAATACAAATTGATTTGGGTAAAACAGGGATAAGAAATGCCGCTGGTATTTCTTAGATGCGGCCAGCGGCTTTCATATAGTCAATGTATTGGTTCCCCCATTGTTCGAGGGATGCTAAAACGGTTTTAAATCCCGCACCTACTTCGGTCAGGCTATACTCTACCTTTGGTGGAATAGTACCGTATACTTCGCGATGAACTAAACCATCATCTTCCATTTGGCGCAATGCTCTGGTGAGTGTGGCTTGGGTAATTGGATGCAATCGGCGCTCTAACTCACGGAATCGCACAGGACCTTCAGATAATTCGTGCATGATCAATAAAGACCATTTGCCTGCTAATAACTTTTGGCTCGTTGCATACGGACAGCGGCCCACTAAATCATGAACATTTACAAGTTGCTCTGCCATTGTCTTTCTCCTTATATATCTAGCTTAAGTAGCTTGTTATAACAAAATTAACATCTATAGTAAGCTACTCTATATAGCTATACTACATTCTATTTTAGCATTAGAAATATTTGTATCTAATGTAGTTCAAATCTTATCACAATTTTTTAGAATTGCAAGCATTTTATGGTATCTTTTTTTAGGGTACAAATTTTTTTGAAAATTTTTAGTCCAGTAAATATCACAATTCTATCACTTTTGATAGTACCTATCCTGAATAATCCTACTGTTCAAAATAATGGCACCTCTATATAATGATGTCATCAGATGAACATATATTCACTAATCATATGTTAGAGTAGTCGCAAATGATTAGTTCTAAACAACTTTGCCTAGGCCATAGGCCACCAAGCTTAGAATTAATTGTTTGGCACTTTACATAAAAAGGAGAAACAACATGAACATTTTAGTAATCGGTGCAAATGGCAAGGCCGGTCGTCGCATTGTAGAAAAATCCCTCAAAGCAGGTCATCAGGTAACAGGCGTTGTGCGCCGTGAAGGTGCGATTGAAGGAATTCCAACCATCGTAAAAGATGCGTTACAATTAACAAAACAAGAACTAACTCAATTTGATGTAGTCGTAAATGCTACTAGTGCTTTCACACCAGATATGTATCATTTACCAGCAGATTTGACATTATTAATTGTAAAAGCATTAGCGAACACAAATACACGCCTCATCGCTATAGGTGGTGCAGGTAGCCTCTATGTAGACGAAGATCACACAGTTCAACTAAATGATACACCAGAGTTTCCTCCAGAATTCCTAGTTCGTTCCAAAACTCATGCTAAATCTGACGATATCTTGCGTAAATTCAGCAATGTAGACTGGACAATGTTTACCCCACCACCAATCTTAGATGCAGAAGGTCCAGAATCTGATGATTATATATTAGGTAATGAAAATGTTATCGTAAACAAAGAAGGTAAACCTTATCTTTCCTATGCTACATTTGCACAAATCCTAGTAGATGAAATTAACAATCACAAGTTTGGTCGTCAACGCTTCACAGCAGTGCAAAACTAGCGCAACTCTCTCTGCAGTAGATTTAAAGTTATAAAATAGCCTCTATGGACATGCCTTCACCAGTAAGGAATCCATAGAGGCTCTTGTTTATATTTTAAGTTTATACCTAAATAAGTTGATTTACATCGTAATTAAATTTAGCCGTTGTTTCAGCTGCAGTCTTTTGCCATTCTGTAGGTGCTGTACCGTCTTTTTCAAGGAAGAATCCAGAGTCAAGGTAGCGAATAATAATATAGTTGGAATCTTTTTGATCAAAGCCGTTACCACGGGAGAAGTCGATACCATGACCTGTATTGCGTGTTACGATGGCTTCTAATAATGGCAATGTAATAGCGTTCAAGGTGATTTTCATATCACAAGAATCGAAAATCTTTTTGAAGAAGGAGCTAGGTTTTTCTTCCTTATACACCAAAAGTTTACTAATCGTACCATTAGAGGCACATACTACGCGACGGATTTCATTAATAGGGATATCTACCTTACCATTTGAGATAACACCATTTTTAATGGTAATTTCTCGTTTTCCCATATAGGAGTAATCTAGTGGCAATTGAAGGGTATCTAAATTTGCAGGGAAGTCCGCTGTCAATTTATTTCTGGCAAATGCTGCAATGATTGCTTTTGTTTCGCGAATATTATGACCAGCATTAGATTCTTTACGGTCCGTATCTAAATCTTGACCTTCTATGTTTTTCCAATTATGGTCTCTGAACGTAATCGTATAATTACTGTTTGAATTCAAATATCTTGTAAGATATAGCTCATTTACATCTTCAAAATCAATATCGGTTATAACCTGTCCATTTGCATCTTTACAGAGCACGCCATTGTAACTAATTGTTAAAGTACGATCTTGGCCTTCAAATGTAACTGGGTTTGTGTCGAATACAGAAATCATGGTTCTCTCCTTCTATACTTTCACAAGTATGATGATGACTATACACAAAATACATTGTTAATTTCATTATATACTAACCATAATTGAAATACAAAAAAGCTGGCTCATAGAGCCAGCTTTCAGCATATCAAAACATATACGACATATGTTTATATATGAAATTATGCAGCTATTAGATGCTTTCAACAGCAGCGATAGCAGCAACGTCTACAACGTCTTGAGCGGAGCAGCCACGGGAAAGGTCATGAACTGGTTTAGCCAAACCTTGAATCAATGGGCCAAGAGCGTCGGCGCCGGAGAAGCGTTGTACCAATTTGTAACCAATGTTAGCAGCTTGAAGATCAGGGAAAATCAAGATGTTAGCTTTACCAGCTACATCGGAGCCAGGAGCTTTCTTTTCTGCTACGGAAGGAACGATGGAAGCGTCCAATTGTAATTCGCCGTCGAATTTGAAGTCAACGTTGCGTTCTTTCAAGATGTTAACTGCTTCAACCACTTTGTCTACTTCTGGAGTGGAAGCGGAACCTTTTGTGGAGAAGGACAACATGGATACGCGAGGGTCAGCCATACCAACAACTTTGCGAGCTTTTTCTACAGTGGATTCTGCGATATCAGCTAATTGTTCGCTAGTTGGGTTAGGCAATACGCCGCAGTCGGAGAATACGAGCATACCGTCGTCACCATATTCTTTTTTGCTTGTGAACATAAACATGGAAGAAGATACAGTTTTAAGACCTGGTTTTGTACCAACAACTTGTAATGCAGCGCGCAATACGTTTGCAGTTGGGCAACCGGAGCCAGCAACCATACCATCTACTGCGCCAAGACGAACGAGCATAGCGCCGAAGAATAAGCAGTCACCTTTCATAGTTGCGTCAGCTTTTTCAGGAGTCATACCTTTTTTAGCGCGCAATTCTACGAATGTATCAACCATTTCTTGGTAACGATCGTAGTTAGCTGGATCGATGATTTCAGCACCTTCTACGGATACGCCAACAGCTTTAGCAGCTTCTGCGATTTCTGCAGGGTTACCAACGAGTACAGGTGTTACGAAACCTTCTTTCAAAATGATTTCAGTTGCTTTCAATACGCGTTCATCTTTGTATTCTGGCAACACGATTTTTTTACCTAATGGTTTTACTTGGTCTTTTAATTTTTGAATTAAATCCACGATTTTTGCCTCCTTAACATTGGCTTATGCCATATCAATACTATTATTATAGCAAATTCAACCTACAGGTAAAAGTAAAATTTATTTCTGAGCCTATTATTCTAATTTTTATCCTATAATATTAATAATTGTGAAAGTTGGAATTCATTCCAAACTCCCTGTCTTTTTACAATTAATTTGGATTTCATTCCATCTTTTACAAAATTTTATGACTAATTAGGATTCTATTCCAACATCTATTAGATTATGCTGCAGAATCCTCATTCTAATCGTTGAATTATAGACATGTAAAACGATACAATAATAGAAATAGAACACCAAATTATAACTTTATATCCCCTTTAAGGAGGACTCATGGCCAATATAGAAACAACAATCAACGCAGTTATCAATCCTCAAATCAACGATGCTCCCATCGATATAGAGAAAACCATCAAAGCCTTAGAGCGCAATAAATTTGTAGTCCATTATTTTGAAACAGGCGCTGATGCGGTGGCCTATTTACAGTCTCGTATTCAACATAAACAAGTAGCCATCGGTGATTCTCGCACCTTATTAGAGCTCAAGGTTCATGATGCCTTATCCGAGTTCAACGATGACATCACGGATATTCAGCGTCCTCTTCCTGGTGAAAGCTTCCGCGACACCGCATTACGCACCATGGGCCGCGATGTATTTCTCACCTCTGTAAACGCCTTGGCGCAAACAGGTGAAATGGTCAATATCGATGGCACTGGCAACCGTGTAGCGGCCTCTCTATTCGGATCGCAAGAGGTATTCTTTGTGCTAGGTCGCAATAAAATTACACCGGACTTAGCCTCTGCCATCTATCGAGCACGCAATGTAGCGGCACCACTCAACAGCAAAAAGAATAAGAAAAGCTCTCTCAACCCTTGTGCCAAATTAGAAGAAAAATGCTACGACTGTGGTTCACCGGACAGAATTTGCAATGCCTTAACCATTTACTACAAAAAAATGCGTAACATGCAAACTATGGAGATTATTATTATCAATGAGGATTTAGGGTTTTAATGAAATTCTATATGTCGATGTTCTATGCCATGAAAGTCGATAAAGCCTAAGTCAGGGCCTCCAAAAAATGTATCTAAAGTCATATTATCAAAGCCATTGACTATCCTACACAGTGTAGATATACGAGGGTCTATATTCCCCTTTTCCAGTCCACTAATATAGGACTGTAACAATCCGGTCCGTTTGGCTAACTCTTGTTGAGTTATGTGATAGTGGCGGCGCCATAAGAGAATGAGAACGCCTAAGTGTTGGATAGCCTTTTCTGACTGTGTTTCACTACATACGATATCATACGTCATAGAAACCTCACTTTCTATACTATCCCTTAATAGCAACTCTTTGCCTCCACAATACGACAACCAACTAAGAGGGGCCATACTAACTTGATTTATGATGACATATAATAGAAAATCCCTTGCGGTATATTCATATCGCAAGGGATTTTTATTCATATTATGTTATAAAATTATGCTTAAATACACATACATGTATATTCTTGTACATAAAATTCTTATTTATGCTCTTCTGCAATGGCCATAGCACGTTTGATTTCCATGTATTTAACCATGCCATCAACAGCTTTTTTAGCTTCGCGCATAGCAAGTACTACAGTCGCTGGTTTATGCACTACGTCACCGCCGGCGAATACGCCTTCACGGCTCGTCATGCCATATGGTTCTTCGGATGTAATGATGTATCCTTTTTCGTCTACGCGAAGGTTGTTACCTTCCCCAACAAGACGTGCATTGGGTTTATGACCAGCAGCGATGATGATTTTATCAACAGGCATAACTTGGTATTTGCCTGTGCCGTGGATACCAGCACCATCGTCGTTAAGAGCCATCACTTCGTATTTAAAGCCTTCTACCTTATCTGTACCTTCTACGCCTACTGGAGAAGCGAACCATTGGAATTGAACACCTTCAGCGCGTGCTTCTTCGTATTCGGATAACAAAGCAGGCATTTGTTCTTGGCTACGACGATATGCTACGGTTACAGATTCACAGCCTAAACGTACGCATGTACGAGCCGCATCCATCGCTACGTTACCACCGCCGATGATGACAACGCGGTCACCTTTTTTCACCGGAATCGCTTTTTCTTCAAGCTCGCCATTATCTACCAATTGTACATTTGTTAATAAGTACATCGCTTGGAATACGCCATGTACTTCATCATTTTCCATGCGTACTTCTTGTGGAATATGTGTACCTGTACCGATGAAGATGGTATCAAAACCTTCTGCAAACAATTCATCCAAGGATTTGTCTTGGCCGATGAATGTATTACATACGAATTTAACGCCTAAGCCTTCAAGGCGGGCGATTTCACGGCGTACAACGGATTTGGATAAGCGGAATTCAGGGATACCGAATAACAATACGCCACCCGGTTCGGATTGGCCTTCAAATACAGTGACATCATAGCCGAGTTTCGCTACGTCACCTGCAACGGACAAGCCTGCAGGACCGGAACCAACAACGGCTACTTTACCGAGATCTTGTTTAATTTTCTTCGGTTTGCGCAATTCATTGATACTTTCAAAATCGGCAGCAAAACGTTCCAATTTACCGATGTTAATAGGCGGTTTCTTAGCCTTATTCATGATGCAATTACCTTCGCATTGATTTTCACGAGGGCACACGCGACCACAGATGGCTGGCAAGTTTGTGCGTTCCGCCAAAATATCGTTGGCTAAACCAAAGTTACCGTGTGCGATTGCTTGGATAAAACGAGGAATTTCATTTTCAATAGGACATCCCATGCGGCACAAAGGTTTTGGACAATTTAGACAACGTTTCGCCTCAGCGAGTGCCTCCTCCATCGTATAATCCGCATCAAAGTGAAGGGGTTTCAATTCATTACTCATGGCACATGCCTCCTTAACAGGATCCAGTACTATACTTATATTAGCCTTCCCATATAGCGGCACAGTTCGATGAGACAAACTCACATGTGAACATCGCCCACTATATACGGCCAAGAATTTATCATTTGTAACCATTCGATACGAGTGTGGTCACTGGTGAGACACACACTATTCTATAGTACATTTTAAATTGTGAAAGCGAGCTCCGTCAAGGATGTCGGATACAATATGCTTATTTTATATACATTTATTGCTATAATACATACATAAGATAAAATACATGAGGTATTCCTATGAACACTACAGAATTTACTGAAACATACTATATAGACCGTCGCGGTTCTTATTCCCGCAAATGGGACGGCGAATATTTAAAATTTAGTCGCACCGACCTACTACCAATGTGGGTGGCAGATATGGACTTTATGACGCCACCGTGCATACAAGAGGCAATTTCCAACTATGTAAAGTCCAACCCTCTAGGTTACACCATGACAAACCCGAAGTATATAGAGGCGGTCATACATTGGTACAAACACCGTCACAACTGCACTATTGAACAAGACTGGCTCACCAGTGCGCCCAATGTCATTACCGGTATCATGTGGTGTATTGGGGCTTTCACCAAACCAAACGATGCCATTGAGGTTCTTACACCCGTGTACGGAGCCTTTGATGCCCGTGCCAATGATGCAAATAGGCGCATCGTTGCGGTGCCGCTACATCGCACGACGACCAATGGATACACTGTTGATTATGATACATTCGAGTCCGCCATTAGTCGAAATGATGTGAAGGTTTTCATCCACTGCAATCCGCATAACCCCGTGGGCCACGTCTGGACCGAAGAGGAAATGGCCCAATTATTTAATATCTGTAAGCGTCACAATGTGCTCATCATAAGCGACGAAATCCATCAAGACCTTATTACCGGTTCCACACCGTTTACGTCCGCACTATCCGTATCCCACGGTCATTATGCAGACCATATGATAACCATGTCCTCTGTGTCAAAATCATTTAACATGGCCAGCCTACACCAGGCAGAAGTGATAATTCCAAACGAGGCGTTACGACATCAATATAACACCTATAAGGCGCAAGTGTACCACACGGATGCCGATGTTATCGCAGAAACAGCCATCACCGCCACCTATACCCATCCAGAGGCGGAGGCTTGGCTAGCCGATGTACGCGCTGTCATTCACGAGAACTACGAATACCTATGTAACGATCTGCTCTCTGTCCTACCGAAACTCCGCATCAGCCCTATGGACGGCACCTATTTAGCGTGGATTGATTTTGGCGCCTATGTAAGGGCCGAAGATATGCACGACCTATTCGAAAATCAATGCCGTATCGCCCCTAGCTTTGGCGAATGGTTTGGTGGTGAGAGCTACGCCACCTTTGTGCGGCTTAACTTAGCCACGAGCCTAGATAATATCAAGACTGCTACACACAGCATCATCAATCACATACGGCCTTAGTCCATACCAGTCATACATATAAAGAGGCTACTCTAGCATCAGTTCTAGAGTAGCCTCTTTGTCATAGTTTCGTCATATTGGTTTTCTTATTTAGATCTTGCGAAATGATCCTTAGCAAATTGCATGTCTTGTACGAGTTCCAATGTACCAAGGTATTTCTTATTTTTATCGCGAACCGCCATGTAGTTTACATAAAATGGACGGCCTTGTTTTTCAAGCCATACAGCCACATTGTCGCGGTCTCCTTTACGGAAGGAGTCGATGATACCGCGCACAATTGGTTCTACCTTTGGTGGATGGCAGGAGAACACATCGCGACCGATTGCCGTCGTAGGGCGTTTAAAGACCTTTTCGCCGTCATTAAAATAACGGTTAATGTCTTCGTGGTCAACAAAGGTTACCTCCATCGGCATGGTGTTGAGCATCGCGTCCAATTGGTCAAGGGTGAAAGTACCACCAATGAGGGCAATTGTATTATCTGCTGTACCAGCTGGTGCTGGGCTTTCAGCTAAGGCATGCTCAGCCTCTGGCCAAGCAAGGCGTTTTACACCAAAGATTTCCTCATATTGTGCAGTATCCTTATAGATTTGGTACCAGTCTTGAGTCGAAAAGTTTTCCGCACAGATTGGGAACAAGATATTTTGTTCTTTATAAATCATCTCTTGAGCTCGTGTGAGAAGCTCATCAAAACGTCTATACCAATCATCTACGCTTTGGCTAGATTTCGCTAAATCGCCTAATTGATCTCGAATGTCGCCGTCAACGGTCCACATAACCATGGATGGGCCGCCGATAGCATAATCCACCTTTAATTTTGGATATAACAAATCGCCTTTTTTAGCGTAGTGAACAGATAGTTGACGCACTCTATTTACATCATCAACGGTTGCTGTTTTATCTGCCACCTTAGGACGAAGCTCTTCAATCAAATCATTAAGAGCCTTGTTTTCTTCCGTCAATTGGTTAAGCGGATGGCCTATCGTTTCTACAAGCGTTGTTACCGTTTGTTTCTTATCTTGTGCCTCTAAGGCAGCCTCTACCTTCGCATGTTCTGCTTCCATTTGTTCATGAATGGTAGAGCCGTGGAATAAGGCAGAGTGAAGGTCACATAATTGTTGCACCTCTTCTAGAGGTGTACCTTCGCGCATAAGTCCTTGTTCAGCCTTCATAATTTCACTGGCTTCAACATGCTTAAATTGGCTGGCAAAATCTTTGCGAACAGAACCAAGCTCTTCGCCTGTGCCCAAGCGTTTCAAGAAGCCTTTCAATTGTTCTACACGTTCGCTATCTGTAACAGGATCCTCTACGTTAGTTTCTGCACTTTCGCTTACCTTAGGTTCCTCTGCTTGAATAGCAGTCTTCTCAACAGGAGCATCGTTAGCAGATGCTGCATCATCACCGTGTAGGTTAGGCATGTTACCTTCCAAGGTAAAGCCAGCTTTCATAAAGGCCCCTACGATATCCATCATAGAGATGCCCTTCATCTTGGCCCCTTTAGGGATTGTCATAATTTTGCCAACGGAGTGGAGCATCACCTTGTTCGTAATTTCAGTGAAGCCCAATCCTTTCATAATATCTATAACCTCTGGATATTCTTGTACCAAATCATAAACGGATTTGGATAAATCTAATTTCTTTTCCATCTACAGTACCTCGTATTATTAATATCTATCTAATAGTAACTATGTCGTTTGTATATCTTATACCTCTATGATAAACGATATCGATTAGAAAATCTGTATCCATGGCTATACTTTTGAAAGTTATTCAAAAAAAATAACGAATAGATGACAAATCAATCCATTAATTGGACATAGATTCATCATCTATCCGTTAACAATCATCTTATTGATGATGTGGTTGCAATGCTTTTTTGTAGTTTTCAGCTACCTTATCCCAGTTGATAACACGGAAGAATTCCTTGATATAGTCTGGGCGACGATTTTGGTAGTGCAAGTAGTATGCATGTTCCCACACGTCAAGGCAAAGAATAGCTGTTTTACCTTCCAAGAGAGGGTTATCTTGGTTAGCCGTAGATGTCACTTCTAATTTGCCGTCCTTGTTGACAACAAGCCAAGCCCAACCGGAACCAAAACGTGTTGCCGCCGCATTGGAAAAGCTTTCAACAAAGGCATCATAGCCACCAAGGTCAGCGTCGATAGCATCCTTCAAAGGGCCTTGCAACTTAGACGTATCAGGTTTCGTCATGATATCCCAGAACATGGTATGGTTCTTGTGAAAGCGATTCGATGCACCTGCATCGGTATTATAGAATATCAATATACTCGCTATTTAAAGCCTTATTCATGCTACGAACAGCACAGAATTTACCACACATGCTACAAGTTTCACTATGGCCATCCTCTGGAGCTCGGCTTTCACGAATATTGCGAGCTTTTTCAGGATCAAGCGCACAAGCATATTGCGCCTCCCAATCTAGTATGCGTCTAGCATCAGCCATTGCATCATCCTTATCACGAGCACCTGGAATACCACGTGCTATATCTGCTGCATGAGCTGCAATTTTGAAAGCCATAATACCTTCTTTCACATCGTCTGCATTAGGCAATGCCAAATGCTCTGCTGGCGTTACATAACAAAGAAAGGATGCGCCATGCATGCCCGCCACGGCACCGCCAATGGCAGCTGTAATATGATCATAACCAGGTGCAATATCTGTTACTAATGGACCCAACACATAGAACGGAGCTCCGCCACATAAGGTTTCCTCGATTTCCATACTTGCTTGAATTTGATTGAGCGGTACATGACCTGGACCTTCAATAATCACTTGCACACCTTTAGCTCGGGCGCGTTTAGTCAATTCACCAAGCCGTACCAATTCCTCAATTTGACATACATCCGTAGCATCCGCTAAACAGCCTGGTCGACAAGCATCACCCAAAGAAATCGTTACATCATAGTCACGGCAAATGTCTAAAATATCATCAAAGTGTTCATAGAATGGATTCTCCTTACCAGTCATGCTCATCCATGCAAAGATAAGGCTGCCACCACGGCTAACTATGTTTAATCTACGTTTATGCTTTTTAATTTGCTCAATAGTTTGACGCGTAATGCCACAATGTAAGGTTACAAAATCAACACCATCCGCTGCATGGAGACGGATAGTATCTAAGAAATCCTCAGCAGTAAGCTCTGCCAAATCCCGTTGATGATGAATAACGCTGTCATATACTGGTACCGTACCAATCATGGCTTTACATTCGCTAGTTAATTTTCGTCTAAAAATTCGAGTATCACCATGAGTAGATAAATCCATAATCGATTCAGCACCAAGTTGAATCGCCCAATTTACCTTTTCTATTTCACTATCATAATCGGTAACGTCTCTGGATGTGCCAAGATTCACATTAATTTTTGTGCGCAATGCTTTACCGATGCCTTCTGGATCGATACAAGTATGATTTTTATTACAAGGAATAACAACTTGTCCTAGAGCAACTAGCGCCCGCAATTTCTCTACATCCATTCCTTCCTTTTCTGCTACAATTTTCATCGCATCCGTAACAAAGCCTTTTTGTGCGGCTTCCAATTGAGTGTAAAACATAATATGTCCTCCTATTGAATAAAACCATTTAGCTTTGTACACAAGAAAAAGGGTATCGATAAAATATGATCGATACCCTTGAATGGTCTTTGCGTGCTTCCTACGCGGGCATGATCCCGATCAGGTCAAAGGTCAGGTGCTAACAGCCCTTTCTCAGCCTATCTCATAGGCTCCCTTGCATACTCTGCTATGTAATTGTGTATAGCATATCACTATTTAACTAATATTTCAATCTATGCATCTATTACAAATCATTAGTTACTTCAATCTGACATTGACGCATAGTTAATAATGCTGCTTCATGGCTTTCATCAGTAACGCCTGCACAGCAATTAGGATCCACATGAATTGGCACCTCTGGCAAAGCCGCTTTCAACAATATGGCATTCGATACAACGCACACATCTGTACAAACACCAACCAAAATTATGCTTTCAATAGGCTCTGCTGCATTCATTCCTTGTAAGCGCGTAACCAATTCACAGGATCCAAAATTAGGTTTATCAATGATAAAGTACGGATGGATGGTATTGCGTTTTTCTACGGCCGTAATGAGGCTCTCCATAATTTGCCAACCAATCGTGTCTTTCACACAATGCACAACCGGTAAATGCTGACCTTCTTGGCTTTCAAGATAATTAGTATCGTGAGTATCCCGTGTAAAAATAACAGGTCCATCAAAGGATGCAATTTTTTGACGCACATTGTCCACAATGGCTTGCGCCTGTGGAGATCCAAGAGAACCATCCACAAAATCATGTTGCATATCAATTACGACTAAAACGTTCATATTCTATCCCTCCACAACGACATGGTGCACCCGATTCGGCGTGTTATGCGCAATGCGTCCCGCTGCAGCGGCCGCCACGGCACCAACTAAATCATCAAGAAATGTATTGCAGTGACTATCAACCTTGCTATCAAGATTTTTAATAATACCAGGTTTTACCTTATCAACATAGCCATAGTTCGTAAATCCAATGGATCCGTATAAATTCACAATGGATAACGCGAGAATTTCATCAATGCCAAACAAAGCCTCATCTCGAGTCATAATACTTTGTAGAGGCTCAGATAGTTTTTTCTGCTCCGCCAATCTATCCAATTCTATGCCCGTAATGATGGCATTTTGTGTTTCTCGTTTTTCAAGTACAGCCTGTACACTCTCTACGCACTCGTCCATTGTCAAATCAGGAATATATGGTTGTTGAATCATCATCACAATATCCGCAATGTCCTGAACGGTAACGCCTCGCTCCTTTAATAAATTATACGTACACGCCTTTAATTCCTCCTGAGATATCATAATTGCTCCTCAAAATTATACAAATTTACGTAACACATTACACCTTGATTATAGCACGAAAAAATCCCTACCGACGTTCTATCGGTAGGGATTCCATGATTAGATTTTCTTAACCATTTCTGATTTTAACGCCATCGCGCCAAAACCATCGATTTTGCAATCGATATCGTGTCCATCGCTCGCATCAGCAATGATGCGAAGGTTCTTAACACGCGTACCTTGTTTCAATACACCAGCGCCTTTTACTTTGAGGTCTTTTACAACAACAACGGTATCGCCATCAGCTAGTTCGTTGCCGTTAGCATCGCGAATGATACCTGCTTCGGCTGCAGCTTGTGCATCAGCTGCTGTCCATTCATGTCCACACATAGGACAGATAAACATATGACCATCTTCATATGTATATTCGTCGCCACATTTAGGGCAGTTAGGTAAATTTGCCATTTAGATCTCCTTTTTTTACTACATAATGAAAGTATTATACCATACCTTAGAAATCGAGTTCTATATTGATATGATGACCATTGCCTCCATATTGATACAATGGCTATTGAATATCTAAAATAAAAAACTACTCAATCTCATTTTTCTTTATTAAAGTTTCATACAACTTCAACTTATCTTCTAGATTATTCTTATACCCTTCCAATCGTTTGATTTCGGCATCAATAAACCGGTAATGGTCTTGTAGTAATATCATTCTTTCATGGACCGTATGAAATCCGGCATACCTTAAATCCGCATATCGCTTGATATTCGCAAGCGGCATTCCCATGTCTTTCAAGCGTTTAATAAACTGCACAAAGCCCACATCTTCTGCATGATAATTGCGAATGCCATTCTGTCGCTCAATGTGAAGGAACCCCTGATCCTCGTAATATCGCAATGTAGAAATGGACAGCCCTACCAATTTTGAAAATTCACCGATTTTCATACTTTCACCACCTTGACCTCAAGTATACTCGAGCATATATCATACGTCTAGACGGAGGTAATAATTATGAAAGAAACACGTTTTAACATCGGTATGAACACATTGAAACAGATTGACGGGCTGCACGGCGAGGAGGTGTATAACACAATTCAAGAGATTTCACCAGCCATAGCCGATTTATTGGTCGAGCTGTTCGGCGACATCTACACGCGCCCCAACCTGAATTTCAAGGAACGGGAACTGATTACGCTCGCGTCCCTGTTAACGCTGGGCGGTTGCGAGGCTCAGCTGAAAGTACATACCAACGCAGCTCTCAACGTCGGTATTGCGCCCGAGCAAATCGTAGAGGTCTGCACCCACTGCATCCCTTATGCAGGATTTCCACGCGTACTGAATGCACTGTTTACGGTGAAAGCAGTCTTTGAAGAACGGAATATCATGAATTAAAGAATGAGCTGCAATAAAAAGAGAGAGGTTCCGATGCCCACCTCAATAATGCTATAACTGCATTAGACAACATATCCCAATTGACGATATACGCCAATCTCATTATAATGTAATAAAGAGATAGTCGACGAGTGGTTCCGTCAGGCTCATCCCAAAACATTATAAAACATGCAGAAATGGCCTTTCGTTTTCAGCTACCAGTTGGTAACGAAGGGCTATTTGTCGTTATTACGACAAATCAGCACTATCAATGCTCCAAAGGAAATAACTACAGTTAAAATCCCAAGGACAATCATAATGATTTCGTAGGCACTCATAGGCTTCACCCCCTTCAAAGAAAAAGGGCGCCCCAACCTCGTTCGACTATCTTACGTTTATTATAAATCGAACATATATTCTTTGCAATAAAAATCTATTAATATATATTTGCCTATTTATAACTAGCAAAGGGAGACTCTTGATGGAGTCTCCCTTTTGTTCGCTACCCTCGTAGTGTTAATTCTTAAAAAGTAACTAGTAAATAGTTACAAAATAAGATAAACCTAACGTTTAAGACTAAGTACTGCAATACTTAGACACGTTA
>NZ_CAUSQT010000037.1:0-14595 GCF_963534045.1 uncultured Veillonella sp.
GGCGTCGCTAATGCTTGTGAAGAATCAGGTTGTGCTCTCCTTGGTGGGGAAACAGCTGAAATGGCTGGTTTCTATGGTGAAGGTGACTATGATGTGGCAGGTTTTGCCGTAGGTATTGTAGATCGTCCTAAACTGATTACAGGTGAACATATTAAATCTGGTGATGTCATTCTTGGTTTGCCATCCTCCGGTGTTCATTCCAATGGATTCTCCTTGGTTCGTAAAATCGTTTTCGACCATAAGGGTTTCTCTATAGATCAAGACATTCCAGAATTTGGTAAAACCCTTGGCGAAGAACTATTAACACCAACACGCTTGTATCCTAAAGCTGTATTACCGTTGATTAAAGAAAACTATATCAAAGGTATGGTTCATATCACAGGTGGTGGTTTCTATGAAAACATTCCACGCGTACTACCAAATGGCGTAACTGCTGAGGTAGATTGTGATACATGGCCACCCCTTCCTGTGTTTACAAAATTGCAAGAATGGGGCAATGTGGATTGGCATGAAATGTACCGTACCTTTAACATGGGTATCGGTATGATTCTCATCGTCGATGCCGATGACGTAGATGCGGTGAAAGCTAATCTTGAAAGTCGCAATGAAGCTGTATATGAAATTGGTCGTATCGTTGCAGGCGAAGGTCCTGTTGTCGTAAAAGGGGCGGTATTTAATGACTAATTCCGTATCTAAAAAGCGTCTTGCTCTATTTGCCAGTGGTAGAGGCTCAAATGGCGAAGCCTTGTATAAGGCGATGCAAGAGGGGCTTATCAATGGAGAGTTTGTCGTTATTATTACAGACCATGCAGATGCAGGTATTGTAGAACGCTCTAAAGGATGGGGTATTCCACTCATTGCTATTGAACGTAGTCAATTTGATTCAAAGCAAGCCTTTGAACAAGCTCAATTGGATGCTCTTGAGCCGTATTGTGTTGATGGTATTGTGTTGGCAGGATACATGCGTATTGTAGGGACCGGCCTTATTGCTCGCTATGAGCATAAGATTTTAAATATTCATCCTGCTCTATTGCCATCCTTTCCAGGGCTTCATGGTCATCAACAGGCTATCGATGCGGGCGTAAAAGTAACAGGTTGTACCGTTCATTTTGTAGATGCCGGTATGGATACAGGTCCTATCATCATGCAAAATACAGTTCCTGTATATCCAGATGATACAGAGGATACTTTGTCCGAACGATTATTGCCCGTAGAACATGCGACCTATCGTGAAGCACTTCGCTTGTTCTGTGAAGATGCATTACGTATAGAAGGACGCATTGTACATTATATTTAGGAGGAACGATGATTCAAAACGCATTACTTAGTGTTTCTGATAAAACAGGTATTGTCGACTTTGCCAAAGGTCTTGTAGAGTTAGGGGTGACCATCTATTCTACAGGTGGCACGTTGAAAGCTATTACTGATGCAGGCGTTCCTGCAAAGGCTGTAGAATCTCTTACTGGTTTTCCTGAAATGATGGACGGTCGTGTAAAGACGTTACATCCAAAGGTACATGGTGGCATCTTAGCGATTCGTGATAATGCAAAGCATCAAGCCGCTATGGAAGAACACGGTATTTTGCCAATCGATTTAGTGGTAGTAAATTTATATCCTTTCCGCGAAACGATTGCAAAACCAAATGTTGCATTAGAAGATGCTATTGAAAATATAGATATTGGGGGCCCGACTATGGTGCGCTCAGCAGCTAAAAATAATGCGTATGTAGGCATAGTAGTTAACCCTGATCACTATGATGAAATTTTAGAAATGCTTAGAACAAATGGTGCATTGACGCAAGACTATCGTTTTGCACTTGCTAAAGAAGCCTTTGCTCATACTGCAGCATATGATACGGCTATTGCCAATTATATGAGTGGTGTAATTGGAGAAGGCCCTACACCTCCTGAATATTTAAGTGCTTATGAAAAGGTTATGGACCTTCGGTATGGCGAAAATCCTCATCAAAAGGCAGCTTTTTATAAAGAAATTGGCAAGGCTCACGGCATGGGAGCATTAAAACAACTACACGGTAAGGAATTATCCTATAACAATATCGTCGATATGGAAGCTGCGTGGAATATGGTGTGGGAATTTACGGATCCTGCGGCATGTATTATTAAACATACTAATCCATGCGGTGCCGCAACGGCATCCACATTGCATGATGCGTATGTCAATGCCTATGAAGCCGATTCTGTATCTGCTTTTGGTGGCATCGTTGCGTTAA
Source organism: uncultured Veillonella sp. (assembly GCF_963534045.1). Classification (GTDB taxonomy): domain Bacteria; phylum Bacillota; class Negativicutes; order Veillonellales; family Veillonellaceae; genus Veillonella. Next base: position 2,231 of record NZ_CAUSQT010000037.1, read on the forward strand.
ATCGCGAAGTTGATGTGGCCACTGCCGAAGAAATGAGCAAGATTTTCTTAGAAGTTATCATGGCGCCAGCTTTCACAAAGGAAGCTCTAGATATTTTGGAAGAGAAGAAAAATATTCGTCTCATCGAGTTATCTAAGCCTGAATCTGGCCAAGTAACTGTGAAAAAGGTGTCTGGCGGTATGCTCGTACAAACAGAAGATGACATCGTAGAAGACCGTGCTAATTATAAGGTTGTTACAAAGGCGCAACCTACGGAAGAACAATGGAGAGCTCTTGAATTTGCATGGAAGCTTGTAAAGCATGTAAAGTCCAATGCTATCTTAATTTCTAACGAGAAACGAACACTCGGTGTTGGTGCCGGTCAAATGAATCGTGTTGGATCGGCTAAAATTGCCCTTGAACAAGCTGGAGAGGCTGCAAAAGGGGCTGTTCTTGCATCTGATGCGTTCTTCCCATTTGGCGATACCGTAGAAACAGCGGCTAAACATGGTATAGCTGCTATTATCCAACCAGGTGGTTCTATCCGTGATGAAGAATCTATTAAGGCTGCTGATGAAGCAGGTATTGCGATGGTATTTACAGGCATTCGTCATTTTAAACATTAGAGGTAACTATGAAGGTTTGCGTAATCGGTAATGGCGGCCGCGAACACGCTATAGCGTGGCGTTTATCCATCAGTCCGAGTGTAGAAAAGGTGTACGCCGTTCCTGGCAGTGCGGCTATGAAAAATTGTGCTGAACTAGTAGGCATTGATTGGTCTCATACGGATCATCTTATCCGTTTTTTGAAAGATAATAAGGTGGACCTTGTTGTTGTAGGTCCTGAAGCGCCTCTTGTGGCAGGTCTTGCAGATGCATTGCATGAAGCAGGAATCCCTGTGTTTGGGCCTTCCAAGGCGGCTGCTCAATTGGAAGGTTCTAAGGTCTTTGCTAAAGATCTTATGAAAAAATATAATATCCCTACAGCTGCTTACGGTGTATTCTCCAATGCAGATGAAGCAAAACAATTCATCGCCAAAACCGGAGCACCTATTGTGGTAAAAGCAGATGGATTAGCAGCTGGTAAAGGTGTTGTTGTAGCTATGACTATTGACGAAGCTAATGCAGCCGTTGATGACATGCTAAGTGGTAACCGCTTTGGCGAGGCTGGTAGTACCGTCGTTATCGAAGAATTTATGGAAGGTGAAGAAGCGAGCCTTCTTGCCTTTGTAGATGGTAAAACAGTAGTTCCTATGATTGCGTCTCAAGACCATAAGCGCATCTTTGATGGTGATAAAGGTCCTAATACAGGAGGTATGGGTACCTATGCACCAGCACCTGTGCTAACTGATGCATTGCGCGATGAAGCCATGAAGACCATTTTAGAGCCTATGGTAGCAGCCCTGGCAAAGGAAGGTATGCCATATGTGGGCTGTCTTTATGCAGGCCTTATGATTACCAATGAAGGTCCGAAGGTGGTAGAATTTAATGCACGCTTTGGTGATCCAGAAACACAAGTTGTACTGCCATTATTAGAAGGTGATTTAGGTCAAATCATGATGGCCTGTGCTACAGGTACATTACAACCTAATATGGTGAAATGGAAAGACTCTTCTGCTGCCTGTGTTATCCTCGCTTCAAAAGGCTATCCAGAAACCTCGTCTAAAGGCGATGTCATCTTAGGTGAACTTGTACAATATGATACATCCATCATTTTCCATTCTGGTACGAAGTTAGAAGGTGACCATTATGTCACGAATGGTGGTCGTGTTCTTGGCGTTGTGGGACTGGGTAAGGATTTGCGAACTGCTTTAGACCGTGCCTATGAGCGCGTTGACCATATTACATTTAAGGGCATGCAATATCGTAAGGATATTGGTGCAAAAGCTTTCAAATAATACATAATTCCCTATACTATATGTGTATGCATACGGTGTAGGGGATTTTTATTGCCTATAATTTAGTATGTACCCGTGATATAATAATATCGATATACATAGAAACACCAATGTAGATGACATTTGGTGATGTAATAGAGTCTGTTTTCTTTGTAATAGCGATATACCATTATGATTTATAATAAAGAACCGTTACAACTGAATAGTCCTGTAGCCTTTTGGCTTAATTTCCCCAATGAGGAACGTGTTTTTTGGGTGGACCGGCAAAGTAATCGTATTGTTGTAGGCGCTAAACGTCTAGCCACAGTGAAAGATGATGAGGACCGCCATAATTATGCGTATGTATTTTATGGGGATACTTTTTTTGATACATCAAAGGATCCTAAGTGGTCGGGAATGGGGCATGAAATGATTGCGTTCACCCATTACTACATCGTAGAAAATGGAGAATCCTTTTATTTGCATGCTGGTGAAAGTGTTAGCATCGAAGATATAGAAGTGCCTCATATTCGTCATGATTTCCGTGAAACTAGTGATGATAAAGGCGATTGGGACCGCTTGATGAATGCCATTTCAGATGGCATCGGCCGTGGAGAGATGACAAAGGTGGTCGCATCCCGTGAGGTGCAATTCACAAGTGATACACCGTTTAATGTGGCGAGTATCTTGGCCAATTTGGTTGAAAATAATCCGAACTGTTTCATCTTTGGCTATGAGAAGGATGGGCGCACCTTTGTGGGGGCCTCTCCTGAAATTTTGGTGCGTCATCGTGGTAGCGAAATCCTTAGTTATGCACTGGCTGGAACCGCGCCAAAGGATGGCCCTAATGCGTGGACTAAGGAACAGTTGCTAAGTGATAAGAAAAATCTCTTTGAACATAATATCGTCCGTGACTGTATCGTGAACACGATGAAGCAAATCACTCCAGACGTTATGGTGGGAGAAACTGGCATTATGGAGCTAGCTCATCTCTATCATTTACGTACCATTATTACTGCAAAAGATAGCACAAAATCTCTCGTAGAATGGGCAAAGTTACTACATCCAACACCGGCTCTTGGTGGTGAACCACGAGAGAAGGCGATGGCTCTCTTAGAAACATACGAAGCTCATGAGCGCGGTATGTACGCTGCACCATTTGGCTTTATGAAGGATATGGGGGATGGCATTGTTGTCGTTGCCATTCGTTCTGCCTTGATTATGGATAATATTCTCTATGCCTATGCAGGATGTGGTGTGGTTGCCGATTCTGATGCGGATGAAGAATATATAGAGACTAATAATAAAATGCGTACTATTCTAGATGCATTGTAAATGGTAAAAATCTAGTGCGAAAAAATATGATGAGGAATATATCCTCATCTATATTACGGAGAAATTACATGAATGAATATATCGCCGCCTTGGTGGATGAATTCGCCCAATTAGGCATCACATATGCCGTATTTAGCCCTGGTTCGCGCTCTACAACGATGGCCATGCTATTTAGGGAACACGGTGCTTTTGAAACCTATATGAATATTGACGAAAGGTCCGCAGGATTTATGGCCTTAGGCATCGCAAAGGCCCATAGAAAGCCTGTAATTCTCGTGTGCACGTCGGGCTCAGCGGTAGCACATTATATGCCGGCTGTACTAGAAGCACAATATAGCGGTGTACCCTTGATTATTTTATCCGCAGATAGGCCTCATACATTGCAACATGTAGGGGCTCCACAAACGGTAGATCAACAAAAAATATTTGGTACAGCTGTTAATTATTACGAGGAATTGGCAGTACCACAACAGGAGCATTACTATACATATCCACGCCTAGTAGCTCGTAAGGCTTATATGAAGTCTATGGATGTGAAAAGGGGACCCGTGCATATTAATGTACCGCTCTTTGAGCCATTGGTACCGGAGTTAGATAGGAAACATTTTGAATGTGGCAGGCGACTATTTTCTGTTGTTCCGGCTGCTATTCAGCCAGGTGATGCATGCACTATCTATGACCTCCTTGCGAATAAAAAAGTGCTTATCTTAGCGGGGCCAAGTACGAATCTTGAGGATGCCGATGCCATTCTTGGTCTATCTAATATATTCCATGCGCCAATATTAGGTGATCCATTGTCCAATATGCGTCGTGTTTATGATAAACGAGTCATTACATCTTATGATGCATTGCTTTCACAAGAGGTGTATCGAGATACATTGCGACCAGATTGCATTTTACAAATTGGTCAGATGGTCGTATCTAAACGTGTTCAGCAGTGGGTGGCATCCATGCAACATATCCCAATCATATCTGTTAGCCCTACAATGGACTATACAAATCCTGCAGGAAACACGACACTCTTTGTACAATCGACACCACAAGGTTTGGTTGATGCACTGAAAATACAGATTCCTGAGCTTCATGCCATAGAAAATGAGGACTATGCAGAAGGTGCTTATGAGGAACTCAATACAGCTGATAATGGCTATTTGGCTACGTGGATTGATACAGACGGTATAGGCCGTAAACAACTCGATATAGTAGCTAGGGAACAAGAGCTATTTGAAGGATATACGATTCATCTCCTACAAGAATTGTTGCCGAAGAATAGCCAACTTGTGGTTGCCAATAGTATGAGTATTCGAGATATGGATTATTTCTGGTCTGGTAATCGTCACAGTGCTATTATCTATGGTAACCGTGGCGTTAACGGTATTGATGGTACCGTTTCTACTGCCCTTGGCATCGCTACAAATGGCATGCCTACCGTATTGCTTACGGGGGACTTGACCTTCTTTCACGATTTGAATGGCCTCGCCGTGGCGAAAACGCATCCCTTAAATGTAACCATCATTGTTCACAATAATGATGGAGGTGGCATTTTTGAATATTTGCCGCAAAAGGGAACGCCGCATTTTGATTACTTATTTAGTACCGCACAAGGCCTAGATTATAGTGGCCTTGCGACCCTATATGGTATTGACTTTGTACGTGTGTTGAGCAATGATGAATTGAAAAATGCGTTACAAAACTATGTAGAAACAGCAGGTGTTCACGTCATTGAAATCCCCACATCTAAAGAACGAAGTCGGGAATTACATGCGCTATATACGACGATTCCTACAAACAAGGAGGACCGACTATGAGCCAATATGCTTGCAGTATTATAGATAACTCCCTATACAATCCAACGCTTCGCATGTATATCGACCTTGGTGAGTATCGCTATGGCTTGACGATTGCCGGTAAGGGGAAACCTCTTGTGTGTTTACATGGTTTTTCTGAGTCTGGTTATACCTGGGATGGCATCGTTGTGCCAGGCTATCAACTTATCCGTATCGATACGATTGGACATGGAGATTCGGATATTCCAGAGGATGAGACTGCTTTTTCTATTCCTACTATGCTCAACGATTTGCATACGGTGATTTCTGCCGTGGCTGGTGAAAGCTATTCTCTCATGGGATACTCCATGGGGGCACGATTAGCTTTACTATATGCTCTTGAGTATAGTTCTGAAATTGAAAACCTCATCTTAGAAAGTGGTTCTGTTGGCATTGAATCAGAGGTAGAGCGACAAGCGCGTAAAGCTGCTGAAGAACAATTAGCACTAGCTATAGAAGATAATGATGGAGAGTGGTTTGCTACTAAATGGGCTAATATTTCTATTTTTGAAAGTCAACATCAGCTTTCACCAGTTGTACAAGATAAGTTGTTTCAACGTCGGTCCCATAATAGTCCTTATGCATTAGCAGCTACATTGCGTGGCTCGGGGCAAGGTGTAATGCCCTATGTGGGTCATCGCTTACAAGAATTATCCATGCCATCTTTATATATTAGTGGCGCACTAGATACAAAATATACTACAATAGGAGCAGAACTGTTTAGTAATGTACCAAACTGTGAACATGTCATCGTCAATGGGGCGGGACATAATGTACATTTAGAAAAGCCGGGCCCATTTATGACGGCCTTAGCAGATTTTTTATATAAGGAAAGGTAACATCCATGAGCAAATTTGATTGGAAAGTATTGGATCGTAATTATGAAGATGTAATTTACGAAACTTATAATGGTATTGCAAAAATCACGATTAATCGCCCAGAAGTGCGCAATGCATTTCGCCCTAAAACCGTAATTGAGCTTATTGATGCATTCACAATTGCTCGCGACGATGCAGAAATCGGCGTTATTATCTTGACTGGTGCTAACCACGGCCAAGGTGAAGATAAAGAGGCATTCTGCTCTGGTGGTGACCAACGTGTGCGCGGCAATGGTGGTTATGTAGGCGATGACAATATTCCTCGTCTTAACGTACTTGACTTACAACATTTAATCCGCATCATTCCAAAACCTGTTATCGCTATGGTAAATGGTTTTGCCATCGGTGGTGGACATGTATTGCACATCGTATGCGACCTTACCATCGCTTCTGAAAATGCAAAATTTGGTCAAACAGGTCCTCGTGTAGGTTCCTTTGATGCTGGTTATGGTGCTGGCTACTTAGCACGCATGATTGGTCACAAACGCGCTCGTGAAGTATGGTTCCTTTGCCGTCAATACACGGCTGCGCAAGCTTATGAAATGGGCATGGTTAACTGCGTGGTACCATTCGACAAATTGGAAGAAGAAACAGTTCAATGGTGTAATGAAATTTTGGCATTGTCCCCAATGGCATTGCGTATGTTAAAAGCATCCTTCAACGCAGATACTGATGGCCTTGCAGGTTTACAACAATTTGCAGGTGATGCAACATTGATGTACTATACAACAGATGAAGCTAAAGAAGGCCGTGATGCGTTCAAAGAAAAACGCAAACCAGACTTCAAACAATTCCCTAAATTCCCTTAATCGGAATATGGTTATCAGTCCTTATGTATGGACCTGAACCCTTTACATGATAAGCAGTGCGCCTCTATATGAGGCGCCTTTCTTATACGTATATGTTTTATAGTATTATGGCTAGCTAAGAGGTGAGATGATGGAATGGTTACGATATGGAAAACAGTGCTATCCGAATCGTATATGTATGAATAATTACACCTATCAGGATATATATAGTGCTGTTGTGAACGTGGCGACGCGATTACAAACACTGGCAGATACACGTATCGCTATAGTGTCGGATAACTCCGTAACAATGGCCGTTTATCTCTTGGCAGCCATGCTAGTCCGCAAAGAAGTACTCTTATTAAATGTTCATCTTACCGCGGGCGAAATAGAAAAACAGTTATGTGAGCTGTATATTACAACTGTGTTACACAGTGCTAAGCGATGTGGCCAAGTACCTAAATCGGTAACGTCTATGGAGTTCGAATCTATGGAGTCTATGTTGCATAATGGGAAAAAGGATAACTTTGATTGGATTGTTAATGATAATGACATAGCTGCTATCATGAATACCAGTGCTACAACGGGGCAGTTTAAATCAGTGCCACTTCGTTGGGGTCAAATTAAAGCGCATGTACAAGCATCACAAGAGGTGCTAGGTAGGTCTGAGCAGGACAATTGGCTCATGGTATTGCCGTTGTTTCATGTAAGCGGATTATCCATCTTGATGAGATCTTTGTATAATGGCACGGCTATGACCATTATGGAATCCTATGATGAAGAACAAGTACTGCAATATATTCATGATGGGCGCATTAATATGGTGTCTCTGGTGCCTACCATTTTAAAGAATTTAGAACCGCGCATTACTCACCATCAATTGCGTGTCATCTTATTGGGCGGTGAATTTATACCGCGCCCCCTAGTTGATGCATGTGTGGCGAAACAACTTCCAATTTATAAAACCTATGGTATGACGGAAACATTTAGTCAAAGCGTGACCATGCCTGTATTATCAAATCTAAATAAACTCGATTCGGTAGGTAAACCCTTGCCGAGGATGACCGTACATATCGTAAATCCTGATGTCGATGGGGTCGGGGAAATCCATTTAAATGGGCCCATGGTTATGAGTGGTTATATTAATCGCGAGCCGATTCATGGCGATTTTAATACCGATGATATGGGTTATGTCGATGAAGATGGGTTTTTATACATCTTAAATCGCCGTACAGATTTGATTATTTCTGGAGGCGAGAATATCTATCCGAAGGAAATTGAAGATACTGTGTATGCTATACAAGGTGTGAAGGAATGTGCGGTTATTCCTGTAGCCGATACGAAATGGGGGCAGGTGCCCGCACTATTTGTTGCTTTTGATGATATAGATGCATTAGGTGCCGATTTAAAAATGATCGTACGAGACTATATTTCTAGTAAGCTGGCCAAATACAAGGTGCCTAAATACATTACAATTATGGATGCATTACCACGTAATGGGACAGGTAAGATTATGCGTAAGTCATTGGCCTCCAATCTCGATATGACTGCGTCAAATGGAGGTTCTCATGAATGAGGTATTGAACTTTAAATCCATAACGACGTATCGTGTGGCTTTGCCGTTAAAGTTTAAATTTAAAACGGCTAAGGGTACTGTTCGTGTTCGTGAAAGTATCATCGTTCGTATCGAGGATCAACAAGGCTATGTTGGATACGGGGAATGTGTGGCTTTCACAGACCCTTTTTATACGGCAGAAACTGTTGATTCCGCATGGAAACAATTGGTGGATACCTATATTCTAGAGTTGCGCTTGATGCGGCCAAAACCATTAATGGCCTATATTCGGCAGTTACAATTTTGGTTAAAGCGCGATAATATGCCCATGACGATAGCAGGACTTGAAAATGCTTTAATTAATCTAGATTGCAACCGAAAAGGCGTGAATTCTGTGTCGTATATCATGGGGCAGTCTTTAGAATCAACTATTTCCAATGGCATCGTCATTGGTGACGTGTCCATGGATGAACTATTAGGTATCGTGAAACAGCATGTAGCCAATGGTTGTAAACGAATTAAACTCAAGGTATCGCCTCGTGATGGTTATGAACGGACACGACTTGTGCGTGATGCTTATCCAGAATTAGCCTTAGCTGTTGATGCTAATCAAAGTTATATCTATGACCAGCTAGATATGGTAGCTGCCTATAATGATTTGAATTTACTATGCATAGAGGAACCCTTTAGCATGACGAATTTGACTACCTATAAAGCGTGGAAGGAATCGTTGCCTAATTGGCCTATTACGACCTCTATTTGTTTAGATGAGTCGATTTTATCCTATGATGACTTATCTTATGCAATCGAGTATAGATTAATCGATGTACTCAATGTGAAAGTAGGTCGTCTTGGGGGCTTAATACAGACACGAGCCGCTATTTTACGATGCCGTGAAGCAGGTATTCCCTACTGGATTGGTAGCATGGTTGAATCAGGAATTTCAAAGATTTTACATGTTCAACTTGCTGCCTTAGGTGATACCTATATGGCAGGGGATTTATCTGATTCTAGTCGCTATTTTGAACATGACCTTATCAATCCAGAAATTTTATTTACCGATGGGACCATGCAGGTGCCTAATGGTGCTGGTCTTGGCGTTGATGTATTGGATAATCGTATTGAAGAATATACAGTGGAGAAACGAACACTATGACAATGATAGACGCATTACAAATTGATTGTGTAGAGCTAACCGGACCTACCAGTGGGCAAGGGGTGATGCATTTAACTAGTTATCATGCGCAACCACAAGGCTATCTCAATGGCGGAGCTACCTTGGCCTTTGGTGAGATTTTATCGGGGTTGCTCAGTAATCAACTGATTCGAGATGATCAATTTGCTGTAGGACAATCGGTAACCGCAAATCACATGCGCCCTATGAAAGCAGAAGGCGATTTGATTGCTAAAGGACAGCTACTCTTACAAGGGAAAACATCTCATGTTTGGCGCTTTGATATGTATGATGAAAGCCATCGCTTGATATCTCAGGTTACCGTAACCTGTGCGATAGTACCTAAAAATCGATAAGAAAAAAAAGACCTCTTTTTGTAAGCTGATACGGAAAAGAGGTAGATGATAGCAAAATTCAACTTTGGCCCTGCGAAGCCCGAAGGGCGTAGACAGACCTGGCCGGTGAAGAGTTTTGCTATCATCTACCTCTACAAACGTATTTGCTACGAAAGAGGTCTTTATTTTCTTGTGATTTTATAGAGTGCTTCGATATCTGGGATATCATAGATAGCCCAAGTTCCGTCACCGATGTGCTTCATAAGTACTCGGATGGGAGCTGTTTGGTTTGTTTTTGTATTGTGAATCGTTACGGTTACTGTGGCGGTATCGCCATCATCTTCAGAGGTAATGTTCTTGATTTCCAAATGGCGTTGTTTAAATAATTCACCTCGTTGGATGCGGTCTACCATAGAAAACGTATTGGATGTATCTTCGCTTTCAACATCTGAATCACTACTATTTTGCGATTTGAAACTATCTGGATCCTCTACATATTTACGAATTACATCATCAAGAAGGGCTGGTCCAAATGTTTTTGTTGCTGCCACAGCAGCCTTGCCTAATGGTGAGGATGTATCCACATAGGTGTTGCCCTCGCGGGTAACGATATTTTTAACCAATGATGTTGTATCGATGTGCTCCAAGACCGTATCCGCATCTTTGTTTTCAACGGCTTCACGGATAGTTTGGAACGTATAGACTGGTGTATGAGGAATATACCATAAGAAATACCACATAGCGCTCAGTGCAGCTATGATGGCAATAATGATTGCGATTGTTAATGTTTTTGATTTCATACTATTGCTCCGACGTATATAATACATATATTTTAACACATAAATTTCTCCTTCTCTATAGTTGTCAGCGCTTTAGATTATAGGTATAATAAAAAGTGCTCATTTTATATTCATTATTAAAATGAATGTGTAAGAGAGGAGTTAGAAATGAAAGACAAATTAATACTGAAAGCTCTGGTTTGCAGTGCTTTTATGTGCAGTCTAAGTGTGGGAACGATGGCTGCAGATGTGAGCATGGATGTAAAAGCTGGAGATACTGAACAAAGTAGCTGGATGGATCGTACGGATATCGGTATTGGCTTACAAGGTACTCAGAAAGATTCTTATCATGATTATGCAATGCCTAATAAACAAATGACTGATAATAATCTAAGCTATGATACACGATTCCATTATCATAATCATAATTCTAAGCAGAAAATGAACGCAAAGTATTTTATAGAAACATTGCAACCTATAAAAAAATATGGCAAAAATGTCAAATCTATGGTGTTTGTACAAGGGCGCTTAGATGGTAATGGTGGCGAAAAAGTTTCCACTACTACATATTGGAATGGGTCGGACTCAGATCTTGGAAGAATTGACGGTCAAGGAATGTATATTGATAAAGGTGAAGTAGTAGAACATGATACTCTTGGTGTTGTCGGTACTGCTGGTATTGGCTATCGTCGTCTTAGTACACATGAGCATGCCTACGTCGGTGCCAATGTATTCTATGACTATGCTTTTAAGGATAAATTTTCTCGAGTTAGTGCAGGATTAGAATATGTAGCTGGTCTAAATACGATTAGTGTCAATGTATACCATGGACTATCAGAAAAAAAGGTGGGGCCTTATGACATTAACACACCTTTGCGTCAAGTACCACGGGCAATAGATTTTCATGATAGCTTTAGTACAGCACCTGATGGTATTCATAGAACACCTCGATATTCTTATGAACATGTATTGGATGGCTTTGATATACGGTATACACGAGATTATAAGAATGCCCGTTGGCTATCTAGTTATGTGGAAGGATATCATTGGAAAACAAAAGCACCAGGAGAACATCCAGCAGAGATGTTCTATATTGACCAACATAAGTGGCAATCCATACATGGGCTAAAGGTAGGCGCTAAAATGAATGTGACGCCTCATATCTCTGTAGACTTAGGAATTGGTAAAAGCAATATTAGTTCTGTAGAACCTTATGTATCTGTTATGTATACTTTAGGTAAGTCTAGATATGCGTACTTTGGTGGTAAACATAGTGAAAATGTGATGACTTCGGCACGTTCTAAGATGTTTGATAAGGTTAAACGCAGTGATATGAAGGTTGAGTATTATTGGGAACAAGACTTGCGTGACGGTCCTTGGGATCATTTATAATTAGTATCATATCTGTAGAAATACTATATAATAATTAATTTAATATAGTTATATTTGAATTGGCACCTAAAGTTCCTTTGTAGAATTTTAGGTGCCAATTTTATTTCTGTAATTTGTGGATATAATTTGGAGTATATTGAAGTATACTGAATATAAATGGCTATTATATACGATTTTTGATGTATAATTCTTATTTCTATATATTTTGGAGAAATTCATCAAAAAAATTAGAAAAAAGTACTTGCATTATATTAGTGGCTCATGTTAATATATACGAGTAGTCAACGAGAGTTGATACGCGGCCCCGTGGTGTAGCGGTTAACATGTCGCCCTGTCACGGCGAAGATCGTCAGTTCAAATCTGATCGGGGTCGCCATTTTTTTTTACAAAAAACATGCCTCGGTAGCTCAGTCGGTAGAGCAACGGACTGAAAATCCGTGTGTCGACA
>NZ_CAUSQT010000038.1:0-12820 GCF_963534045.1 uncultured Veillonella sp.
GGGGAATTCAAGTGGTGCAGCCATCGTTTCTACCATTACTTTAGAAAAACCGGACGTCCATGTGTGGCAACTAGCTGATGGATCTTGGAATGTAAATTCTTTATTGGAGTCATCCTCAAAAAATGATAAGAAATCATTTGATGGCAATATCGTCATTAATGATGCTACAGGTGCTGTTCGATTTAAAGATGGTAATGTACATAGGCTATCCAAACTAGATGGAAATATAGCCTTAAATGTTGATGGTATGACAAAAGGGGCATTAAATGGACTTTTAGATGACCATTCAATTGCTGTTAATGGCTCTATCGACATGAATAAAATGGATGATTTTGATTTGTTTGTTCGAGCCGAGTCTGTTGATATATCAGGCATTATGAATATGGTTCCATCCAATAAAAATCTCTCTATAACATCTGGTATATTACATGATGTAAAAGCGCAGATTACGGGGCGTGATGGCAAGTATTCTATGTCTGGTAATTTAGCCTTTGATGGCTTAGGTGGTACCTATAAAAACGGGTCTACTACATACCAAATTGGACAGGGCAATGGTAAGATTTTCTTCCAAAATAATACTGTTTTAATCAGTCATAGTGGCTGGTATGTAAACGATCAAGCCGTTAAGGTGAATGGATTGGTAACATTAGGGGATGAGGTTGGTTTAAACTTAAATGCTGTTGCTGATTCCGTAGCTTTAGAGGCTTTCACCAAAAATCAAATTACTGGTAACGTAGGTGCCCGTGTTCATATCGGCGGTACTAGTGTTAATCCCTATGTATCTGGTTCTATAAAGAATAATGCAATCTCTTATGATAGCTATCATATCGATAGTGGAGAGGCTAATTTTAGTTATTTCGATGGTACAGTGGATATTCACGATGCTTCGTTATACATTGGTAATGGTAGCGTAAAAGCCAAAGGACAATACGGCATTGATAGTGGTGAATTTTCCATTGATGGTACGATTCATAATGCGGAAATAGCTCCATTTACACAAAATTTATCTACACCGGCGTCTGGTATTGTGAATGGAGAATTTTCTGTAAAAGGAAAAAATAGTGATATTACCTCCATAGAAGGTAATATAGTGGGAACGAGTCTATCCGTGCGTGGTATATCTATTGATTCTGCTCGCGTTAGCTTTAATAATGTAGGCGCCTTGACAAATATAGCCGTTACGGGGGCGATAGGAAATGGCCAACTTAGTGGATATGGAACGATTGATAATAATCTATTGAATCTATCCTTGTCGGCGGATTCATTAGATGCATCTAATTTTTCAAGTCTTGTTGGTAATAGTATATCTGGCAATATTACAGGCCATGCTTCTATTACAGGAAATTTAGATAATCCATCTGTGACTGGTAGTGTTACAAGTCCTGAGATTGTCTATAGTGGGGCTCACTTTAATTCCATTAATGCAGGCTTTACTATTAAAAATCATATATTAGAATTAACAGATACATCTATAGGTGATGGAGATGGCGCCATTACTATAGGGGGTACATTTGATTTAAATTCTAATGCACTTAATATGCGGGCGCGTGCTAAAGCTGTCCGGATAGAGAACTTGATTAGACCGTTTTCTGATGTTCCGCTTACTGGGTGGTTTGAATCTGAAAATGAGATTCGTGGTACTTTAGATAATCCATATGTTCAGGGCCATGTTCATTTATATGATGGTTCTTATAATGGCAAATTGATTAGTGATGCAAAGGCAGATTATACATTAGAAAATAAGACTCTTACATTACCTAAGTTTACTATTCAAGGATATGGTGCTGTCATTCAAGGGTCTGGTACTATGTCAGAAGATGCCCTAAATATCGATTTAGAAGGTAAAGATATAGATATTGGTAGGTTATTAGTCAATACTGATTATGATGTAAAAGGCTATGTACAAGCTAAGGGGCATATTGGAGGCTCTTTATACAATCCTAATTTTAATGGATCTGTTACATCTAACTTCTTAACTATTAATGGCGAAGGTATCACCAATATTTTTGGTACATTATATGCAGATACAACCGTTGTTAATTTAGAAAAATTTGAATTTGATGAAGAACAAGGTGGCCATTATATGGCCCGTGCAGGTATGTCTACTGTGGGCGATAAGCGATTATTTGGTACATTACAGGTGACAAATGGTCGTGTAAGCAATCTATTATCCCTACTGGGAAAACCGGTGGATAAATTAGATGGTTCTTTGAGTGGTACAGTTGATTTAGGAGGTACCTATGGCAATCCAAGCCTTAATGTAGTGGGTTCAATTAAGGATGTAACTATTGATACTAAGGTAGTAGGCGATGCAAAGATAGATGCCAGTCTAGAAAATCGTAAGTTTAAAATTCGAACATTAAAATTACCTGTTGATGATGGACTTATTGCTGCTGGTGGTACTGTTGATTTAGATGGTGATGCAGATTTACAAATTGCAGTTCGCGATGTTGATATAGAACCATTCTTACCGCTTATTGGTGATAATATTAATGCAACCGGTTCCGTTACCGGTGTTATCAATATGACAGGGGCTACAAAAAATCCTAAGGTTGAATTGTCCGCGAGCCTTGCCAATGGTTCTTATAACGGTATCGATATTGATCAAGGCTTTGTATTGGCAACCATGGAAAATCATGTTATTAACGTTCAACGTATTCAAGGGGTTAAAGAAGACTATAAGCTAAGTGCATATGGCAAGATTCCTCTAGCCGCGTTGTATACGACTGGATATCTCGATGCAAATGATTCTAAAGCGATGGATATGACTATTGACTTCAATGAGGCTGATATGGCTGTTATCCCTTTGATTACGCCTACGGTGAAAGACGCAACTGGGGCATTAAAAGGTGTTGTTCATGTAACAGGAACTATTGATCAACCAGAAGCGTACGGTACAGTATCTGTTCGAAATGGTACCATGAAGATAAAGACTGTAGGGAATGAGCTTAAGAATATTGATGGGGATTTAATTTTCTCAGGTCAACAAGCAGATTTTCAATCTCGCATATCTGCGGGCAAAGGGACCGCTGGTTTAGCAGCGAAGGTTAATTGGACAGGTCATACCATGACTAGTTACCGTGCAGCCATTCAATTGGATGGGTTAGATTTATCTAACGAGTATATTTCAGGTCCATTAAAGGGAGAACTCTATATAGCTGAAAAAGAGGGAATCCCTACACTTATGGGTAATCTAAATCTAGAGAATATGAAGTTCAAAATTCCTCTTTCCTTAGAAACTAGTGAAAGCACGCGTGATTTGGGGATTGATGTTAACGTACATGCTGGTAAAAATGTACGACTCTACGATAGAACCTTGTATAATATGCGTATTAGTGGAGATGTTCATTTTGGGGGCTCTGTATTTAATCCTACCTCTAGTGGACAGTTTAACGTGGTGAGTGGTACGTTTAAATATCTAAGCCATACCTTTGATATTACAAAGGGGACTGCAATTTTTACATCTGGAACGTATTTGCCTATGCTTCAACTAGATGCGGAAACAAATGTAGGTACTTATAATATTTATCTCGGCGTGAAAGGTACTGTGGATCATATGGATTTGACGCTTAAATCCGAACCAAGTTTATCGCGTAAGCAAATCATTTCTATGTTGACCTTTGGTCGTGGTGAACCATCGAATAGTAGTACAATTACCAATGAAGATGCGAATGCATTAGCTGTAGCTGGTGCACAAATGTTTGCTTTTGGCTATGTACAAGATGCAGTGCAAAATGCATTGGGCTTAGATCGTGTTAATATTACGACAGGCTCTATAGATCCGAATGAACCTACTAGTAAGGAGACATCGGGAAATTATAATATCGAAATCGGCAAATATGTCTTGCCGAGAACGATGATCACCTATACGCAAGGTATCAATAATAAACAAAATAAATATGGTATTGAATACTCGTTACGGCGAAGTGTTAAGTTTAATGCTTGGCATACATCACAAGGTAGTACCTATATTGGTGGACGTTGGACACGAGAGTTCTAGCAATGATGACTATAATGAAGAATCTGAATAAGGACCTTTATTATAGTCATTTTAATTTCATAAAATTGAATTATAGTAGTACTAATTCCCAGTATTATATGATATAATAATAAAGATTTAATACTCTTTAAAGAGGGATAATTTTAGGAGGATTTTATGTTAACAAGCAAAGCCTATAAACGTATGCTAGCAGCATCTGTGTTGACTGCTGTTATGGGTACTGGCAGTGTGTTTGCTGCAGAAGTACAAACAGGCTATACACCAGATATGAATGCAACTGCTACAGCAGATACTGCGACTACTGATGATACAACGACTAAAGCAGCTGTATACAATGCGGGTACAGAAAAGGGTGCTAATACACAAGATAATACTGATGCGGCAATTTTAGCTGCTCGTGGTGACACTACATTATCCACTGATGGTACTGTTGTACAAGGTTCTGATGGTACAGTTACCGTTAATAACGGGGCTTTAAAAACAGACGATAAACAAGTTAAAATGGTTTCCAAAACTACAGCAGGTACAGACTTGGATAAGGTTGCAGAAAACGGTCAGGCACAAGCTGTAACATCTGTTGAGGCTCAATACGTTACTGCTGTTAGTGCTGATTCTGTTAACCCATTTGTAGGTAAAACAATTACAGGCTTATCTATCTCTGGTATTCCTGCAGATCAAGCGGCGCAATTAATGACATTGTTATCTGAAAAGGTAGGCGATGCTGTTTCCGTTGATGGTGTATTTAAAGATGTACAAAATTTGGGTAACAGTGGCTATTTCTCAGAAGTGAACCCTGTCTTTACATCTGTTCCGGAAGGCGTGAAAATTGACTTTGCTGTTGTGACTAACCCTGTAGTACATGGTGTTGTATTTGAAGGTAACTCTGTATACACATCCGATGTATTAACTAAATATATGGCAATTCCTGAAGGCCAAATCATGAACTCCGTATATGTAGGCCAAAAGGTACAAGGCATCAATGCAGCGTATGCTCGTGATGGTTATATGTTAGCTCATGTAGACGGTATTGCTGTAGATGATAATGGTATGATTCATATCCATATCGTGGAAGGCATTGTAGAAGATATTGTACCAGCTGGTAATAAGAAAACTCGTAACAAAGTTATCACTCGTGAGTTCGTACAAAAAACTGGTAAACCATTCAACAAGTTCTTAGTTCGTCGTTCCGTAGAACGCGTATACAACTTGGGCTTCTTTGATGATGTAAATGTACGTATGTTACCAGGTGAAAAAGATCCTAACAACGTAATTATCGAAATTGACGTATTGGAACATAAAACAGGCACAATCACATTAGGTGCAGGTTATTCTAAATCCGATGGCTTGATGGGTATCGTTGAATTTGGTGAAGATAACCTTCGCGGTACAGGTGATAAATTTAAAGTTCACTGGGAAATCGGTGGTAAGAAGAAATATAAAAACTACCAAATTTCTTACTTGAAACCTTGGATTGACCACAGAGGTACTTCTCTTGGATTCTCCTTCTTCAACCGTGAAGATGAATACACTGACTATGATAGCGATGGTAGCGAAGTAGCAGAATACAACAAAAAATCCAAAGGCTTTAATATTTCCTTTGGTCGTCAAACAGGCGAATATACACGCGACTACTTAACACTTGAATCCCGCTCTGATAAATACAAATGGGATAATGACGATAGCTCTGGATTCCGTTATGATGCGGGTACTGGTGCAGGCCCTAATAATAGATGGAATAACGGCTCATATGATTTTGCCGGCATGGATTATGTAGGTAAAAACTTTGGTCGCATCAATTCCATTTCATGGCAAAAGGTATATGACTCCCGCGATAACATTTATGAACCAACTCGTGGTCGTCGTATTTCCTACACTGCACAATGGGCTGGTCATGGCTTAGGCGGTGATTTTGATTTCTATAAATTCACAGCTGAAATGCGTGCATACAAAAAAGTGGGTTCCAAAAATGTATTGGCCTTCCGTGCACGTGGTGGTTTCATCCAAGGTGATGCACCATATAGCCAATTGTTCACATTAGGTGGCGCAGATACATTACGTGGTTACGAAGATGATCAATTCCGCGGTAAAAATATGTATAATGCGACATTGGAATTCCGTTTCCCTATCGTGAAAAAGGTAAGTGGCGTATTATTTACAGATATCGGTGATGCTTGGGATGCTCCTAATGTTCCTTGGTATAAAAATACTAAGAGCTTTAACTATGGCGTTGGTGCCGGTGTTCGAATCACTACACCAATCGGTCCTGTTAAACTCGACTATGGTATTGGCAAGGATAAGAAGAAATTCCACTTCAGCTTCGGTACACAATTCTAATATTGAGACATATTATGGTGAAAGCACCTTCTATAGAGGGGGCTTTCACCAATATCTCTATTATGGCACTCATAGTGCGTAGATTAACAGAAATGAGGAATGTTCATTATGATGAGAATGATGAATAACAAGAAGAATGTGAAAATATTCTCCATTGTTATTGCCGCAATTTTTATTATCGGTATTGGTGCGTTAGCCTATACTCAAATGGCTACACCTGGTACTAGTGCTGCTAGTAATGTAGGTGTAATCGATATGAGCCGTTTGGATAATCCTGAAAACCCTGTATATGTAAAAGCTGCTAAGGAATTTACTGATTATCGTAGTCAAGTAGCAGCAGATATGCAAACGA
Source organism: uncultured Veillonella sp. (assembly GCF_963534045.1). Lineage (GTDB taxonomy): Bacteria > Bacillota > Negativicutes > Veillonellales > Veillonellaceae > Veillonella. Next base: position 6,687 of record NZ_CAUSQT010000038.1, read on the forward strand.
AGGTAGATGCCGCTCAAGATGATGCTACTAAAGCTAAAATTAAGCAAGAAGCACAAGCTAATGTAGAAAAGAAAATGGAAGAAATGAATAAACAGATGGCTGACCAAACAATGGAAGCAGCTAAAGCTGTTGGTAATGCTAAGGGTTTATCTGTAGTTCTTCCTAAAGATGCAGTTCTTTATGGTGGTGTAGATATTACTGATCAAGTACTAAAAAAACTAGCATCTGATGCAAAATAATAATGATACAAAGGTAATCAGATAAGGGTGAGCAGTATGAAGCTAAATAAACGGTATATAGGATTATTTCTGTTTTTAGCAGCTGCACTGATTGCGATGTATGGAGCCTATGGATTTATTACTAATCGGCAATCTTCAGAAGGGCCATCTATTGGGGTAGTACAAATTGATGATGTACTAGAGTTTAATCCGTCTTATGAAGATTATAAGAATGCGAAAGCAGAGTTGGAACAGCTTAAAGCTCAATATGCCTTAGAACAGGAGGCGTTGAATACCAAGTCTGATTTGCAGAATGAACAACTTAAATCCTTGTCTCTAGACCCGACATTGTCGGATGCGTTAAATGTTGAATTACAAACGCGAATCGCTACAAAACAAAATCAACTTAATGCACAGCTAGATGCTAAACGGGCTGAACTGGTACAAAAATACATGAAAGAGCTCAAGGTTGCTAACAAGGGATATGACTTGGAGATTGTAAATCTACAATTACAACTATATGCTTTTGATAGCCGTGTTTATATCGATGATGCGCAGAAAGAAGCTGCTCAGGCACAAAAAGCTGAATTGGAAAGCCGACTTCAAAGCTTGCTGGCTAAACGTAAACCATCCAATTTTGATATGGATGCTATACGGGCTAAAGTAGATGCAGAATTAAAACCTATCCGTGATGCAGGGGAACAAGAACTTAAACAATATGCCGAATCTGTACAAGCTGAACTAGCAAAGAAACGCGATACAATGATGCAAAATCAAGCTAAAGCAATTGTATCGACGAATAATTTGCCAGTTCCTCAAGAGTGGAACGATAGTTGGGCAAAGAAATTATCGGATAAAGAGGCAGAGGTAAATGCACTTCATGAAGCCATTTTAGAGGACGTGCGGATGCGCGTTGCTATTATTGCTCAAGAACGTCATTTAGACCTTGTTTTGATTGATCATGGTGGAAATATCAAAGGGCTAGATATAACAGATGCTGTGAAAGCGTCATATCGAGTTCAGTAAGGAGTATACGATGAATAAGAAAATGAAATCTTTAATTTTAGGTGCAACAATGATTATGGCATTGCCAATTATTGGTGGCTGTGGTAGCAATACTATTGGCTATGTAGATTCCCAAAAAGTTGTGACACAAACTGCGAAATCTATTGAGATTAACAAAGAAATTAATGCAAAAGGTAAAGAACTTCAAGCCAAAATCGATGCTGCTGATGAAGCATCTAAAGCGCAAGTTACGACTGATGCAAAACAAGATTTTAATGCTTTCACAACTGCAAAAAATCAAGAGTTGAAACAATATATCGATCAACAAGTTAATGAATTAGCTAAAGAGAAAAAGCTAGATGTAGTATTGCTTAAAGGTGCTGTTGTTGGTGGCGGCGTAGATGTAACTGATGACTTAATCAATAAAATGGGCAAAGCATCTGATGAAGATATTAAAGCTGCAGAAAATGAAGCGAACCAACAAGAAGCTCAACAAGCGCAACAAGGTGATGCTCAACAAGGTGAAGCCCAACAAGCGCAACCTGCTGAAGCTGCGCAATAGTTTAGTTAACACTTGGGGGGGACTTAATAGTGGAAAAGACCGTACTGGAGCTTGCTCAACTTATTGGTGGTAAGGTGGTTGGTAATGAATCGCTAGTAATCACAGAAACACGTGGCTTTGAACAAGCGGCACCTCAATCGATTACATTTGCTATTGGTGAATATGTGGAACACATTGGCTTATGTAAAGCTGGTGCTGTAATTTTAGAGCAAGAAGCGCCCAATGCACCGATGACACAAATCATTGTAGATAATGCAAAGGTTGCCTTCGCACAAGTATTACAATTATTTCATTCACCTGTTGTAATACCACGTGAAATCCATCCTACTGCAATCATTGGTGAGAACGTTAAGCTAGGCGATAATGTTGCTATTGGTGCCTATTGTGTTATCAATGATAATGCAGTGATTGGTGATAATGTTACAATTCGTCCATATGTTTATATTGGTCATAATACTCGTGTTGGTAATGATTGTGATATATATACTGGCGCCGTTGTTCATGAAAATTGTATATTAGGAAATCGTGTCGTATTACGCGCCAAAGCGGTAATCGGTGGTGAAGGTTTTGGTTTTGCTACTGAAAATGGCGTACATACGCATATTCCACAAGTAGGTAATGTCATTTTAGAGGATGATGTAGAAATTGGATCCTGTACAACCATCGATAATGCAACTATGGGATCTACATTAGTTCGAAAAGGGACAAAAATTGACAACCTAGTTCACTTGGGACATAATGTTGAAATTGGTGAAAACTGTTTCCTCATTGCACAAGTGGGAATTGCAGGTAGTACGAAATGTGGAAATAATGTAATTTTTGCAGGACAAACCGGTTGTACAGGGCATATTACAATAGGTGACAATGCAAAATTTGCTGGTAAAACTGGTATTACTGGTAATGTACCAGCAGATGCTGTTATGGCTGGTTACCCAATGCGTCCTCATAAGGAATGGTTAAAACTGTCCGCTTATGAACATCGCTTACCAGAAATGGTAAAAACTGTAAAACAATTGCAGAAGGAAATCGATGCTTTAAAAGCGCAGCTTAAGGAGAGCTAATACGTTTATGTATAGGTTTATGAAGTTGTTTAGTGCCTTTATTTGTATGTTGCCTCATAGTTGGCAGTATGCATTAGGTACATTGCTTGGTGAAATTGCTTGGCTTGCAGTGCCTCCTAAACGGAAGCGGTTGGCAATCGGGCAGATTTTGTTTTGTAAAATCACTGATGATCCTGTTGAAGCAAAGCGAATTGCTAAGGCGAGTACGACTCGATTTGGTCGTATGATTATCGATGTATTGAGATACCCTGAAATTAAAGACGACGACTATAAGGATATGGTCAACTTTACCAATAAGGATATTTTGGACGAAGTCTTAGCTGATGGCAAGGGGGCTATTCTGGCTGCCCTTCATAGCGGTAACTGGGAATTGCTTGGAGGTGTACTGGCTTCTGAAGGGTACCCTCTAATTTCTGTAGCGTTAAAACAAAACGGCGATGCAGATAAATTTATCAATGAATATCGTGAGCTTATGCATCAACATGTAATGTATAAGACGAGTGTGCGCGATATGGTGAAAGCTTTAAAAAGTGGTGCTTTTTTAGGGTTGATTATGGATCAGGATCCTGGAGAAAATGGTGTATTGGTGCCATTCTTTGGTTATGAAACACTAACAGCAGATGGTCCTGCTGTATTAGGGCGTATGCAAGATGTACCTATCATCTTTGTGACCATGCACTATAGCCCTTATACGGGAAAACATGAAATTGAAGTACATCAACCGTTATATGTAGAAAAAACAGATGATAAGAAACGGGATGTAGCAATTACTACGATTAAGCTCAATGAATTTATTGAGGATTATATCCGTCGTTATCCAGAAGATTGGTTCTGGCTACATAATCGTTGGAAATGGACTCGTCGTTACTATGGTGACAAGATTGATACTCCACCAGATGTGTTTCATTAAAAAAATATAAAAAGTATAATCGGCGTTGCAGATGTCTTAAAATAAAGCTTTGCAATGCCGATTTTTTACATCTAGTCAGTTGATAAATAGTCCTATATTCTTGTAACAGCTATGCAAATAGGGTATAATACAGTATGGTGTATAGTAGACATGGAATTAGATTATGAAAGGACATTCTTATGAGTAAGCCCCAACAAACAATTAAACAGGCTATTTCATATAAGGGAATTGGCCTTCATAGCGGGGAACCTGTAACCATGGTTTTTAAGCCAGCACCTGAAAATACAGGAATTGTGTTTGTGCGCTCAGATATAGAGGGAAACCCCTCCGTTCGAGCACACATTGATAATGTGACGAACACTATGCGCGCTACTACTTTGGAACATGGTGAAGCAAAGGTTTTCACTGTTGAACACGTAATGGCTGCATTCAGTGCTATGAATATTGATAACTGCTTTGTTGAAATGGACTCTCCTGAGCCACCTGTTGGCGATGGCAGTAGTGCCGTATTTGTTGACTTAATCCTTCAGGCGGGAATTGAAGAACAACAAGCTGAACGACATGTGTATAAGGTGAAACGTAGTCATTCCATTTATGATGGCGATAGATTTATTCTTATCGTACCTTATGATGGATATCGCGTTACATTTACATCGATTAATCCACATCCGTTGCTTGGTACGCAACAATGTGATTTTGATGTAACACCTGAGTATTTTCAAGAACATATTGCCCGAGCTAGAACCATTGGATTTGTAAAAGAATTGGAACAATTGCAAGCCATGGGCTTGGCAAAGGGTGGCAGTACAGATAATGCTCTTGTATACGATGATACAACCTGTTTATCTGTTCCACGATTTGAAGACGAATTAGTTCGTCACAAAGCCCTTGATGTGATGGGTGATTTATATTTATTGGGACCTATTGAGGGACATGTAATTGCGTTAAAATCGAGCCATGAACTCAATTCTCGTTTGGCTCATAGTATAATAGAAGAAATAAGGGAGACACAGCAATGATTCTTAACCATGAAGACATTTTAGAAATTTTACCACATCGTTACCCAATGCTATTGGTAGATCGTATTATTGAATTGGAACCAATGAAGCGTGCTGTGGGCATTAAAAATGCTACATTCAATGAATTGTTCTTCCAAGGTCATTTCCCTGGAAATCCAGTTATGCCTGGTGTACTATTAACAGAAGCAATTGCCCAAGTTGGTGGCATTGCTTTGTTGTATCCTGAAGAAAATCGTGGATTAACACCTATGTTTACAGGAATTGATAAAGTACGTTTCCGTCATCCTGTAAAACCTGGTGATGTTGTACGCATGGAAGTAGACATTGTAAAAATTAAGGGCCGTATGGGCAAGGTTGAAGGTCGCGCTTATGTGGGCGATAAACTTTGTGCTAGCGGTGAATACATGTTTGCCCTTGTATAATAGACTTAAGGAGTGATTGTAGTGATAGTTGTAGGCATGGAAAATGCGGAATCCAACATTCATAACACGGCCATAGTGCATCCGAATGCTAAACTGGGCAAAGATGTTGTCATTGGACCTGGTGCTGTCATCGGGGAAAATGTAGAAATAGGGGATGGCACTCAGATTGGTGCCAATGTAGTTATTGGTGGTTGGACAACCATTGGTAAACGTTGTGAAATCTATCCAGGTGCATCCATTGGTTTGGAACCGCAAGATTTAAAATTTAAAGGCGAGAAAAGTTATTGTTACGTAGGTGATGAAACGGTTATCCGTGAATTCGTTACCATTAGCCGCGCTACTGGAGAAGGCGAAGAAACACGTGTTGGCAATAACTGTTTATTACAAGCGTGTACGCATGTGGCTCATAACTGCATTGTGGGGAATAATGTTATTATGAGTAACTGCGCAGGCTTGGCTGGTCATGCTATCGTTGAAGATCGCGTGGTTATAGGTGGCCTCGCTGGTGTTCATCAATTTGTAAAAATTGGCCGTAATGCTATGGTTGGCGGTATGGCTAAGGTGGTACAAGATATTCCGCCTTATGTTATTGCCGATGGTCAACCAGCTCGTGTTATCGGATTGAACTCTGTTGGCCTATCTCGTGCAGGTATTTCGGAAGAGGTACGCCGTAGCTTGAAGCAAGCGTTCCGCATCATTTATCGTTCAGGCTTTAGCTTGTCTAGAGCTATTGAAGAGATGGAAATGCAACTTGATTCTTCCGTTGAAATTGAAAACTTATTACGCTTTTTACGCAATGCTGATCGTGGCATTATGCGTACACGTCGTGATTAATATGAAACTCTACATTATGTTTATATAATGTAGAGTTTTTTTGTGGTTATTTTAGGCTCTATAATAAATGTTGGGGTGACACCACTACGGTGTCACTTCCAAC
>NZ_CAUSQT010000039.1:0-12637 GCF_963534045.1 uncultured Veillonella sp.
GGTAGAATGTTTCAGCAAATTTTACCCAAGCAGGACAGCAAGATGTGAATTGAGGTAATTCACCACTGCCATTAAGAACACGTTCAACTAACTCGGATGCTTCTTCCATAATAGTCATATCAGCACCAAAGTTTGTATCGAGTACATAGTCACCGCCAAGTTTACGAAGGGCTGCAACCATTTTACCTTCTACGAAAGTACCCGCTTCCATGCCGAATTCTTCGCCTAAACCAACGCGCACAGCTGGTGCAGTTTGGAATACAACGATTTTGTTAGGATCTGCAATAGCAGCCTTAACTTCATCGATTTCAGAACGTTCGTTAATGGAATCGAATGGACAAATAGATGCACATTGACCGCAATGGATACAAATTGGATGATCTCCATTGGTTGTCAAATCGTAATAGTCGAATACGCCCATATCAACAGCGCATGCTTTACGGCATAAAGAACAGTTTTTACATTTAGATAAATCTTGCACAATGGCAATATTGCCTTCTTCAATAGGCACACGACGATCTAAAAATTGGTACTTACTCATGTTTCCTCCTACTTAGGTAACGTTGTTATCGTTAATCGATGAAATTATACTACAAAATGTGATTTTTATCAATGATTCTGAAAGTAATTCCTATGCATATCAGGTATTAAAGAATCGCATAAAATAAAGATTTATAGACGTTCTTCTAATTCCATCCATCGTTCAGTCAATGTATCGATTTGAGATTGTGTCTCTTCACGTTCAGCCATGAGGATTTGCATTTTTTCATAATCCGTACCTGCTTGGCTAATCATGACATCCAACCCTTTAACAAGATGTTCTAGTTTTGGCAATTCCTCCATAATCGCTGCATATTCTGCCTCTTCAGCCTTATTAAGGCCTTTCTTTACCGGACTTTCTGTATGACTAGATTCAGTACTAGAGGATGTACCAATTGTCTCCGTAGAATCAGCGGATGGTTCTGTGCTATTCACACTAGAGCTCTGTTGTTCAGGCACATAGAATGGTGAATTATTACTTTCACCCAGCTCAGCCTTATAATCAGAATAGGAGCCATGTACGATATCGATGTGACCATTGCCTGTAAATACAAATAATTTATCTACCACGCGGTCTAGGAAATACCGATCATGGCACACGGTTATGATGACACCACTGAAAGAATCGAGAAAATCCTCTAGCACCTCAAGTGTGGGGATATCCAAATCATTAGTCGGTTCATCCAAGAGAAGTACATTCGGCGCACTCATAAGCAATTTTAAGAGGTACAATCTACGACGTTCTCCACCGGATAATTTGCGAATAGGCACACCATGTAATTCTGGGGTGAATAAAAAACGCTCCAAAATTTGACCTGCACTTAACGTTGTGCCATCACCGAGCGACATATAAGAATGATCTTCTTTTATATAATCAAGGACACGCATGTTTTCGTCAAATTCAGGCAATTCCTGTTTGAAGTGTGCAATCCGGACAGTCTCACCTTTGCCAATAGTTCCCGTTACAGGCTCATAGGTGCCATCGAGGATTTTCATAAATGTTGATTTACCAACCCCATTGGGACCTACGATACCAATCCGGTCATGACGCACCACATGATAGGTAAAATTATCAACCATAGGACGTCCATCAAAATCAAAGGATAAATGTTCAATATCAAAAATAGTCTTGCCCAATCGAGTCTTTAAGGCAATCGGATCCATTTGATCAGGACGTCTAGTTTTCTCCATATTTTTAAGCGTTTCATACCGTTGTAAACGGGCCTTTTGTTTTGTACTGCGAGCTTGCGCACCGCGGCGTACCCATTCGATTTCTCGCTTTAAAAATTGACGCCGTTTTTCCTCCGTAGCCGCCTGACGAGCCTCACGATCTGCTTTCAGCTCAATAAATTTTTCATAATTGCCTTCGTATTCATACATATGGCGATTGGATAATTCCAAAATACCATTACATACAGAATCTAAGAAGTATCTATCATGAGTACTAATCAACAAGCCCCCTTGCCGATTGCTTAAATACGTTTCTAGCCATTCAATGCTATCCTCATCTAAATGGTTTGTCGGTTCATCCAATAATAGTAAATCGCATGGATATAGCAAGGCTTGCCCTAATGCTAATCGACGTTTTTGACCACCCGATAATAGGCTAACGGACATATTGACATCGTGAAAGCCCAATTTACTCAAAATGATACGCGCCTCTTGCTCTACTTGCCAACCATCTTTGGTATCCATTTCTTCTAAGCACTGCATATAATGGCGCTCAATACGTTCATCAGATACGCCCTGCTCTTGTATGTAGTGGTAATCACGACTGGCCTTATCAAATCGTTTTACCATTTGTAATCGCGGATGATCACCATCTAAAATAGCTTCTAACAAGGTATTCCCTTCATCAAAGCTTGGGGTTTGTGCTAAATAATGGATGGTAGCCTTGCCATTGCGTTCAATAGTCCCCTTATCACACTCCATCTGGCCCGTTAAAATCTTTAAAAAGGTTGATTTACCCGTTCCATTAATCCCAACAAGTCCCAATCGTTTTTGATTTGTAAATGTTATGGATACATCGGTGAATAACAATCGTGTGCCATATGATTTCTCTATATTCTGTAAACTAATTACGTTCATTCCCGTACTCCTCTGTTATCATTATGGTATTTATTATACTACAGATTTTCATTGACAGTCATACACCGCATCAGTAGAATACAGATAGATAACTAGACAGTAATACGACATGATAAGTACATACTATTAGGAGGTTCTCATGGCAACAGATGCAGTATTAGATTTTTATGATGCTCTAGATTTTGAAATTATCGACTTTGATGGTTATGACACACTTTTTGTTGAACTATTAGACGATGGAACCTATGCAACTGTATCCGACGACGATGGTCATATGCCAGATACACTTGATACGCCAATCGTATTCAATGTATATGACGATACCGATTCATTCCAATGGAGTGTAAGCCTTAATGATTCTCATCAATTGCAAGCACTACTGGAAGAACATACTTCAACAGAAGATTTCTTAAATGCATTACAACAGATTCGTACGGAAAACATTGAAAACTATCAATAATTCTACACGCGAATAAAAAAGGTCATCCCTAAGCTAATGGTTACCTAATCCATATATATGGTAAGTAAATTAGTTTTTGGGATGACCTTTTTATTTATAATGTTTCTAACTCGCACTTAGTAGAAAGTACATCTGTTTTTGTATCGAGAATATGAATGAGTTCGTTTACGATATTGGCAGCACCATCGACATGCCAAGCACGCGCTTGTTCAGACATTTGTTGTAACCGTGGCGGATTAATTAATAACGCAGCCACTACGTCCTCTAGATTATGTATATCTCTCGCCCAACGCGCACAACCTCGCTCCTCTAATAACTCCGCATTAGCCTCTTCTTGACCAGGGATGGCATTAAAGAATACCATAGGTAGACCAATGGTAACAGCCTCCATACAGGTCAACGCACCAGGTTTTGTGACGAGCATGGTCGCTGAGTGCATTAATTCAGATATATTGGATGTATAACCGTATACGGTGGTTTTCGTTTTCATCCGCACACTTAAATTTACTAAAGATTCATAGAGCGATGTATTCTGCCCTGCTACGACAGTAATCTCATCGATACCATTGACCGCATCTAAGTGTTGGAGTGCAATTTCTAATGAGCCTAAGCCTAATCCACCGCCCATAACGAGAACCTTAACAGGTGCCTTCATCTCATAATGGTCAATGGCATCCTTAAAGAATGATCTCCGCACCGGAATACCGGACACATGGATTTTATCCCGCTCAATACCGACGGCGGTCATTTCTCCTACCATGTCCTCTGTAGCAACAAAATACGTATCTACTTGCGGATAAATCCAGAATTGATGACTACTAAAGTCCGTTAGGATGGCCACTAATGGTACATCAATAAGACCTTGTCGTTTCAAAATACAGGCGGCCCCACAAGGGAATGGATGCGTGAATACAATCACATCAGGCTTTTCTTGTTGAATCAGTTTCAACATACGGCTCTTTAGAATATAGGACAAAACAGTTTGTAAAATAGTCCCTTTTTTCTCTCCCTTTGATACGCGATAAATCATATCGTATAACATAGGAAATACGTCAATCATCTTAATATATGTTCCCTTGATAAGATGTTCTACTGACAAGGTTTCCGTATCAAGAAAATCCACATGGCTAATCTCTGCCTGTGGTTCTTTTAATTTCCAATATTCTTCTATCGCCCTTGCGGCCTGCATATGACCTGTCCCAATAGAGGCAGATACAATGAGGACCTTCCGTGATTGTTCTGTAGTCATAATCTATCCTTTCCTTGTGATTATACCACATAAACAAGAAAAAATAACATAGACGAAAAAAGAGACCCTATCGGGTCTCTTTTACATCTTATTCAGATTATTTTTTGCGTTTTTTTGCAGGAGCTGCGTTAACTTGTTCTTTCAAACCTTTACCAGCTTTGAATGCAGGAGATTTGGAAGCTTTGATAGTGATAGTTTTACCGTTTTGTGGGTTGCGGCCTTCACGAGCAGCGCGTTCACGAACTTCGAAAGTACCGAAGCCAATAACTTGAACTTTACCACCAGCAGCTAATTCTTCAGCAACTGTGTCGAATACAGCTTTTACCGCTTTTTCAGCGTCTTTTTTAGTCAATTCAGTTTTTTGTGCAACACTTGCGATTAATTCTGTTTTATTCATGACAGAACCTCCTTAAAAATACAATACCCGAGATTACTAACATACCTCTAGGTTACTTTTCCTGCACTTTAGCCTCCTCCCAAAAAGCATCCAGCTCAGCTAATGAAAAGTCTTCCCATGAGCGATCGCTTTGGTTAACACAAGCTTCTACATGTAAAAAACGCTGTCGGAACTTTGTGTTTGTGCGATTCAGTGCATTTTCACCGCTTATTTTATACCATCTTAATAGATTAATCAAGGAAAAAAGCACATCTCCCGCCTCTTTTTCCATATTTTCTCTATCTTTTAAGGCCACAGCCTCCTTAAATTCACCGATTTCTTCATTCACTTTTGCCCAAATTGGCTCCAGCTCATCCCAGTCAAAACCTACCTTTCCGGCCTTATCTTGTAGCTTTTGAGCAGCCACCAATGCAGGTAAACCCTTGGATACTCCATCTAATACACCTTTTCGTATATTTCCCTTTTCTTGTGCTTTTAATTCATCCCAAGTGTATATTTTTCCCTTATTGTCAGGATTTTCTTCTGGGAATACATTAGGATGACGATGAATCATCTTCTCAGTTACGTCATTTATTACATCTTGTAATGTAAAAGCCCCATTTTCTTCAGCAATGCTACTATGAAACACGATTTGTAATAATACATCACCTAGCTCTTCACGCAGATTATCCATGTCTTTATTATCAATAGCATCCACTACTTCGTAGGTTTCTTCAATAAAATAACGGCGCAATGATTCATGAGTTTGCACTTTATCCCAAGGGCATCCATTAGGAGAGCGTAATTTTTTTACCACCTCTACAAGAGGTTGTATATCAATATTGGTCTTCATAGATTCGATTCTCCTCTGCTTGGCGTTTACGCAATCGTTTACCGATAACAGGCATATGATACATGTCATCCATTACGATGGCCTTAGTAATCCAAAGAGATAGTATGTATACGACTAGTGCAACAAGGATAGATATAGCTACGGCAGCGCCATTACCAACCATATCGACAAGGAACATAAAGCTAACTTGTGTAGCACCACCCATAGCCATGGCAGAAATGATGATTTTCAATAGGTTCATACATTGGATAACGCTACCTACATAACGCTTTACGAATACTAGATTAATTAATGCAGCAATAGCAAAGTTTAAGTTCGTAGCCCATGCAGCACCATTAATACCGAGTTCAATAGATCCTGTTAATTGATAGTCTAAGATAGCTTTCACCATGAGCCCTATAAAAATAGACAGCATCGGAATAATGGTACGCCCTAAGCCTTGTAATATACCAGCCGTGATCTGTTGCCATCCTAAAAAGATGATACTAAGGCTAATCACGGCAATGACAGGCCCTGCATTAGGCGTCGCATAAATAAGCTGTGAAATAGGCGTTGCTAATACACATAAGCCTATGCAAGCCGGTATAGCAAATAAATTGGCAATCTTCATGGCCGTGCTAGCACGCTCAATAATACGGTCATTATTTCCCGTTGCATGCGCTTCGGATACAGCCGGTACAAGGCTCGCCGCAAGAGCAGTCGTTAAAATAATAGGCAATCCAATGAGCGATGTGGCCATGCCTGTCAAATACCCAAACTGTGTAGTCGCCTCATGTAAGTAGTAGCCAATGTCCATCAATCGTTTCGGAACGATGAAAGTATCGATCAAAGATACCATAGGCAACATAATATTGGCCATGGAAACCGGAATGGCCAACGCAAATAAGCGTTTAATAACAGCACTGGTGCGTTCTATAGGAGCCTCTTCATTTTGCTCACTTAACATCTGGTGACGCAAACTACGTTGCGACCTATAAAAATACACGAGTACGATTAAACCAGCTAATACGCCTGGAAACGTAGCAAAGGTAGCGCCACCTGCGGCTAGGTGTAATCCGGAATCGATAAAATAGTACGCTAGCCCCACCATGGACCCTACGCGAAAGATTTGTTCAAAAACCTGACTCGTCCCAGTCGGAACCATGTATTGGAAGCCTTGGAAATAGCCTCTAAAGCAGCTCAAAATAGTGACCACAATAATAGCCGGCGATAATAATTGAATCGGTATTAAAGCCCTCGGATCCGTTATAATGTTCCATTTTATGAGCCATTCTGCACTAGCATAAAGCCCCACACTAAATACAATACCCACCAGCGTAAGCACCCGTAAGGATACATTAAAAACTTGTTGCACCCCACGCATATCTCGATTCGCCAGTTTTTCCGCAATCATAATAGAGATTGCCACAGGAATCCCGGCAGCCGAAATACTAACGATAATCTGGTATATCGGATAGGCCATCATATAGAGACCTATCCCCTCGCCTCCAAGAATACGAGCGACGAGTACCTTACTGAAAGCACCAATAACTTTAACGATAACACCAGCTATGGTTAAAATCATGGCACCCTTTAAAAATCGGTTCATAGGCCCCCCTTAGATTTTTTTGACAACTCCTTCATCACCGCTTCTGTAATCGTTAAAATAGACCCCTTTAATCCATTCAAACTGATATATAATGACGCAGGTTTTGTGTCCATGAACTTCATTTTTTTCCATAAATCTTCGCGAACAGCACCCATATCCCAATCGGCCATTTTTGAATCATCTTGCCAATGGATGATGAGCTGACTATCGCGACGAACAATACTCTTAATACCAAGTAAACGAGCTTGTTCCTTAATTTGAGCTATCCGCAATAAACGGTCTACCGGATCTGTTGGTGTGCCAAAACGGTCGATCAGTTCATCCGTTAAATCATCAAGCTGTGCTTTATTCTTAACTTGTAACATTCGTTGATACACAGAAATCTTGCGCGCACTATCTTTAATGTACGCGTCATCTATGAACGCATCGATTTCAAGGTCAATGGCAGGATCTAGTACTACCTCTTTGATGACCTCTTTGTTTTGTGCTTTCGCAATGGCTTCCTCTAGCATGGATACATACATACCAAAGCCGACCGATGCGATATTACCATGTTGTTGTGACCCTAATAGATTACCGGCCCCACGAATTTCCAAATCGCGCATAGCTAGTTTAAATCCGGCCCCTAATTCTGTGAATTCTTCGATGGCTTTCAAACGTTTTTCTGCCGCTTCTGAAAGCATCTTATCAGGTCGATACATGAAATATGCATAGGCACGTCGTCTAGACCGACCTACACGGCCACGCATTTGATAGAGTTGCGATAAGCCTAAGCGATCTGCATCATAGATGATAATCGTATTGGCATTTGGTATATCAAGGCCGGTTTCAATGATGCTTGTACTGAGCAATACATCATAATGACCTTCATAGAAATCGGTCATAATCTCTTCGATTTGGCGGCCTGTCATTTGTCCATGTGCAACAGCATAGCGCAAATCTGGCAACGCCTGTTCTAATAGTTCCCCCATATGATTAATCGATGCTACACGGTTATATACGAAATAGACTTGTCCGCCCCGCGCCAGTTCTCGTTTAATCGCATCAGCTATGAGATTCATATCGTATTCTACTACGTAGGTTTGTACTGGTAGACGATCTTCAGGAGGTGTGCTAATAACAGACATTTCACGAACACCGACAAGAGACATATGAAGTGTCCGTGGAATAGGGGTAGCACTTAAGGTAAGAACGTCGATATTATTAGCCCATTCTTTCCATTTTTCCTTTTGTGCTACGCCAAAGCGTTGCTCTTCATCTACGACGAGGAATCCTAAATCTTTGAATTTTACCTTTTTATTTAACAAGGAATGCGTGCCGATTAAGATATCGATAGAACCATTTTCGACACCCTTTAGGACCTCTTTCTTCTCCGCTGTAGAACGGAATCGATTGAGTACATCCACCTTAACGCCAAATGGATTAAATCGATTTAAAAACGTTTGGTAATGTTGCTGAGCTAATACAGTGGTTGGTACCAGTACGGCCACTTGTTTACCGCTTACAACGGCCTTAAAGATGGCACGCATAGCAACCTCTGTTTTACCAAAGCCAACGTCCCCTGCTAACAAGCGATCCATTGGTGTTGGTCGTTCCATGGACTCCTTAATTTCTCGCGTAGCTTGTAATTGGTCCTCTGTTTCCTCATAAGGAAAGGCATCTTCAAATTCTTGTTGCCAAGGTTGATCTGGTAGGAATGCAAAGCCTTCTGTAATTTCCCGTTTCGCATAGAGTTCAACGAGCTTATCCGCCAAATCATCAATGGATTTCTGTGCCTTTGTAACTGCTTTGCGCCAATCGCTACCACCCATCTTATGAATGCGTGGTACATCGCCTTCATTGCCGATATACTTTTGCAATTGATCTAAATTGCTAGCAGGCAAATACAGCCTGTCTGTTCCGGCATAGGCAATTTCAATGTAGTCTCGATGGATACCTTCTGTTTCAATCGTTTTTAAGCCCACATATTTACCGATACCATGCATGCTGTGAACAACGTAATCGCCAACCGACAGATCTGTAAAATAATTAATTTCTTGACCTTTTTTAGGCTTATTGCGAAGTTTACGTTTTTGTTGACCGTAAATATTGCCTTCTACAACGACGACTAAGCGGCTATGCGGTAATTCAAAGCCATCTGTTAATAAGCCTTGCATAACGTGAACCGTATTAGGCTCAAAATCCCAGCTTTCACAAAGCTTATACGGAATAGCATCACCATGCAAAGCCTTTTCTATGCCTTCCCGGCGCTGCAAATTATTAATGACAAGCACAACTTGATTACCTAGCTTTTGCCATTGCTTGATTTCATCCATCAACAAAGGAATTTGACGCTCAAAGCTCGTCATCGTTTTACCTTGAATGCCAATTGGGTAGAATCCAGCTAATCCGATGGAACGTTGTTGCATGAATGTGAAAGCCACCTCTATCTTAGCCTCTACAGAGCGTTGCAATTCAGACCATTCACAATGTTGCTTGCGATGCGTTTCATCTTCCTTTAAGAATTTCTTCAACGCTTCTTGAATGCGCACCGGTTCATCATAAATGATAAGTCCATCCTTTGCATAAGATAGCAATGTACTGTCTGCATCATCGCTGGTTAAAAAGAATGGCGTCACCGTATAGGAATCCACCGTTTCAATAGACCGTTGTGTATCTACGGAGAAATGGCGCATCGTATCGATTTCATCGCCAAAGAATTCCATACGTATTGGATCATCACTATTCACAGGGAAGATATCAAAAATATCTCCGCGCACAGAAAAATGACCACGTTGTTCTACCTGGTCTACGCGTTCATATCCAATTTTAACTAATTTTTCTAACAGCTCATCCCGCTCTATAGATTGAGAAACCTCAAGATGTACACTTTGGGATATAACATATTGAGGGCTCACTATATATTGCGTAGCCTCTTCTACCGTAGCGATGACTACGACAGGACGGTTCCACGCCAACATGCTAAGAGCACGCATTTGAGCACCCTGTCCTTCAAGACTACGAGCAACGGTGGTAAATTCTACACGTTCTGTAATGGGAAATGGCAATACCTGCACATTAGGCCAGAAAAACGCTAAATCCCGTTCCCATAATTCTTTATGTTCTTTATCGTGCACCACGATAATAATAGATTGTACTTGTTCCTCTGGAACAGCACGACTTAAGAGGAACGACTTTTGCGATCCACTTAAACCATATATAACTGACTTTCCCTTTTGGCGAAACGCCTTTAGCCCATCTGTCATAGATGGGTTCTGTGAAAGCAGTGTATCAATTGAAGTATCCATACTGCACCATATAATGATTATCTATATAATATCTTAAAAATAATAGTACTAACAATTCATTATAGCATATTTACGAATATGCAAAAAAACACCTGTTCCGTTGAACAGATGAAAATAGGCAAAAAAAAAGCACCCACAGGTGCAAATATAGTTGGTGCGGGAGAAGGGACTTGAACCCCCACGCCGTAAGGCGCCAGATCCTAAGTCTGGTGCGTCTGCCAATTCCGCCACTCCCGCGTACCGACTGAAATTATAATACCACTTATTATATATGACGTCAATCATTTTTTGTAATTTTTATAAGACTTCATCATACCTATATAATTAAATACATAGGTAATAACAATTTCAAGATACTTATATATCCATCAATATCAAAATTTGAAGGATCAAAAAAAGAGATGGTCCAAACACCTAACCTAGGTGCTAGGACCATCTCTCTTTTTAGGATGATGATGAATAAATGCATGCCCTACATTTACCAATAAATATATTAACAGACATAACAAAAGCCATGCTGATAATACCAAACGGTATATTCACCATGACTGCTCTAACAATACAGAGATTTCAATTTGTGTACCACAAAACATCATTTACACAAAAAAATCCTTTTTACGGGTACGTAAAAAGGGAGTCTCTAACTTCTCCTCCCTATCACTCGTAGGTCAAATGGTGAATGTTGAATAGGCAGTTCTCCTGACTCGGTGTCAACGCTCATCTAGCCTTCCCAGTTTCCCAGTGACTTAATTAGACTCGCTCAACCATACAGTGGCGGGACCGTGCTGGCCTTTAACCAGCTTCTCTATTATGCTTTTCAGCACCTATTCCCAAATATGATGTTGTCTATGTGTTTATATTATCACCGTATGTTACTTTCGTCAAACGTTTTTTACATTCTCATAAATAAATATTTATAATACACTAATAACAAAAGACTATATTTCAATCTATCTATTATCTCATCATGCTTTCATGTATAATGATAGAGTAATTTACGTTATGGAGGTCATTATGTATATCGGAGATATTATAAAAGCGTTCCGCGAGGAACATCAACTTTCACAAGAAACATTTGCAACAAAAGCAGGTTTAACTGTTAACGAAATCAATACACTAGAACAAAACTTTCAAGACGGAACTTCTACACCTGTACCAGTTGCCATCAGACAAATAAAAGGCATTGCACAAGCCATGGAGCAACCGATGCCGATTATCATGAGTCAAATACCATCCGACCAACAAGTTGTGGTCAACGTTGTCGCTGAGTCAGATCAGCCTCATGCAAAATAAGGAGCAATCACCATACTATGAAAAAATTTGCTATTCTAACGCTTACCTTCCTTGCCTTAATGGGTAGCGCTCATGCAGTCAATATAGGCGATCTAGAGAACGCTAGAGGCTATTCCTATATGTATCGCATGAACGGCCAACAATACTACGCGGATAATCGCGTCATCGTCCGTGCAGGCGAAGGTAATAACTATGAAATCATCGCCAAAATATATAGCCATCAAGGTGCTATGTATTACATGACAGAATACATCAACCATTACTATTTCAACCAAGATGCAGATACTATCTATTGGACCCAAGACGAAATCAATCTAATTGATGCTCGTACAGGCCAACTTCTACGTCGAAACATTAAGAAAAACCCTAAACTAAAAGAATTGAAACCAGATACCTATGGTTATATGCAAGCCATCTATTCTAAAAACATGGCTATCGCTGCAGGACAATTAAAAGAAGTATCCAACTAAGACGCTTAAAATTCATAAAAGGCTATAGCGTCTTATAGACAAAAAAAGGAGCTGTTACTATAAGCAGCTCCTCTTTTTGTACACAATTGCTGGGCAATATATAGCCATCTAAATATTAGTACAGGCCTGTAGTATTTGTTAGGTAGCCCTTCTATATGGGGTCCTACGAATTAGTACAGGCCTGTTCTATTTCTTAGACGGGCCTCCTATATAGAGTCCTACAAATTAGTACAGACCTGTTCTATTTATTAGGTGGCCCTTTTATATGAGGTCCTACGAATTAGTAAGGGCCTGTAGTATTTGTTAGAGGGCCTATCTATATAGGGTTCTATAAATTAGTACAGGCCTGTTCTAATTCCAAAAAGGCACTTAAGTTAGGGCTCTCTGTCAAATGTTGGGGTATTCACCCTACGAGTCTTCTTTGGCACCAATC
>NZ_CAUSQT010000040.1:0-12506 GCF_963534045.1 uncultured Veillonella sp.
GCCTCAGCTTTAGCCTTAGCCTCCGCCTCAGCTTTAGCCTTAGCCTCCGCCTCAGCTTTAGCCTTAGCCTCAGCCTCAGCTTTAGCCTTAGCCTCCGCCTCAACTTTAGCCTTTGCTTCTTGTTCTGCTTTAATTTTAGCCTCTTGCGCTGCTTTTGCTTGCTCTGCCGCAATACGTTCTTGTTCAGCCTTAATAGCGGCTTGGCGCTGAGCCTCAGCTTCCGCTTGAGCCTTAGCTTTTGCTTCTTGCTCTGCTTTAGCTTGTTCTGCTGCAATACGCTCTTGTTCCGCTTTAATAGCCGCTTGACGCCTAGCTTCAGCTTGTGCTTTTGCAGCAGCATCTGCAGCTGCCTTTGCTGCGGCTGCATCTAGACGAGCTCTTTCTGCATCCGCTTCAGCTTGTTCTGCCGCGATGCGTTCTTGTTCAGCCTTAATAGCAGCTTGGCGTTGGGCCTCGGCTTGCTCTGCCGCGATACGTTCTTGTTCAGCCTTAATAGCAGCTTGGCGTTGGGCCTCGGCTTGCTCTGCCGCGATGCGTTCTTGTTCTGCTTTAATAGCGACTTGACGCTGAACCTCAGCTTGCTCTGCCGCGATGCGTTCTTGTTCTGCTTTAATAGCAGCTTGATGCTGAGCCTCGGCTTGCTCTGCCGCGATGCGATCTTGTTCCGCTTTAATAGCAGCTTGGCGTTGAGCTTCGGCTTGCTCTGCCGCGATGCGATCTTGTTCCGCTTTAATAGTAGCTTGACGTTGTGCCTCAGCTTGCTCTGCCGCGATGCGATCTTGTTCCGCTTTAATAGCAGCTTGGCGTTGAGCCTCGGCTTGCTCTGCCGCAATGCGATCTTGTTCCGCTTTAATAGCAGCTTGACGTTGGGCTGCCTGTTGTTGTGCTAACAGTTCTGCTTGGCGTTGCGCTTCTTGTTGTTGCGCTAATAATGCGGCTTGACGTTGTGCTTCAGCAGCTCGTTCTGCCGCCATTTGGCGTATTGCTTGTGCTTGTTCACTGCTTTGCTGTTGCATTGCTTCTTGTTGTGCAGCTTGTTCTTCGGCCAATTTAGCTAAACGCTCACGTTCAGCACGTTGAATATCTCGAATGGTTAGTGTACGTTTGGCAATAACTGATTTAGTTGTGGTTGTATTAGCAACTGCTAATGGTGTAGTGGATTGTTCTTGCACAATGATCGGTGTACGTTGTACTTGCGTTGTTTGTGTTTGTTGCTTGCCATCTACTTGTTTTTGAATGGTAACCGGTTCAGTTTTACGTTGTACATTGATTAAACTATGCATTGCCAATGTTGGTTCCATCATAGTATTCGTTTGTTTATTAACAACATATTGTGGTTGCGACACAGCTCTATATTGTTCCTCTAAAGCTTTAGCCGTATCTGGAACCGGTACTGGACGTACACGAGGCACCATAGGTTGAGTATCCATTGGTCGTACGACTGGAGTCACTACATTATTAATAGTTTCTGTCGTTGATTCAGCAGTAGTTTTAGATCCTACTAAATCATTCATATTAAGGACCGGAGCTGCGTGAGCAACGCCACCCAATGCTGCTGCTGCAAAAAACGCAGCAGTCACTTGACGTTTCTTAGATGATTTCATGAATTATTCTCCGAACTAGATTTCAAATAATAATTTATAATTTTAAAAATTATTTATATTTATATAGTTTATCATAAATATGGATTATTGTACAATTTCCAAAAATATAGGCTATATCAAGTGAAAATGGCATTACAGGAAATTAGAAATTTAGAATTAAATTTAAAATCATATGTTATAGAGGCATAATAGCTGATTATAGAAAACAGAAGAGAAACTAAATCATCTAAATGTTGAGAAGATAAAGTATATCAAGTAATTTGGTATTAATGCTGACAATTTGAAGTCGAGAGAATATTAGACTTATGTATACATTTCTCAATAAAATATGGTATGCTTTGGGTAATTTAATCGAGTTTTGTTTTTAAAGGAGAGAACATGTTTAGAAAATTCTTATTAGCATGTATGGTGATGGCTGCTTTTACCATGCAAATTCAAGCTATTTCAATTAATGAATTAAATAGTTCATCGCAGTTTAAAAATGTGTATCAAAAATCGTATCCTTATGAAGGTGGTTCTATACAAAATAAGCTAATAAGTTATTTAAATACATATTCTGTAGAGTCTCTAGAATACGCAGCACCGCACTATAAATTAAAAGGTACTTTTTATGCTGTTTATGAAACTCCTCGAAGTACATCTATTACAGAATATGAATTAACTGCTACGTACGATACGAATTACTCATTAGGGTCCTTAATACAAGCTATGAATCTTGTAAAACCATCACCATCTATGTACGCCGTGATTAAGGCTGCACAGGATGAATCAGGGATACAAGTCGAGTTACAAGAGGTAAAACGATATAATGTAGACGGTACAGAGGTTATTAGAAAAGTTCCTTTAGAACATCAATTACGTCCATTAGATCGTGGACGATTTGATGAAGACTTATTTGCTGTAGCAGATGCTATGTTTACTGTAGCGTATCGGCAGCATTTTGACGATATTGTAGTGAAATGAGGTACCTTATGAAACGTTTTTTATTTCTTATGGCCTTAGTATGCGTTTTATGTGCTTCTGTTAATCCTGTGAAGGCTGTATCTAATACTGAGTTGCAAGATACTAGTCGTTTTGCCCGGATTATATCTAAAGGTGATACAGGTGGTGGAGATGGTAAATATATTGAATTAAGTACAATTCGAGATAATTCTACAGATACGCATACAAAAAATATAGAGGCTAAGATATATGTTGTATTGCCTTCATCTGATTTAATTAGGGAATATAAGGTTCGTTATGACTATGACTTAAACCTTTCCTTTGCTAATATGGTAGCTAAGGCACCAGAGCTAAAAACAAGGCTACCAGATTTTTCTTTACATGAACTATGGAATATAAAAATGATGGAATCTGGTATTGTAGGGATGGTATTAAATCAACAGGATTACACTCTCAATGGTGAAAGTAAACCAACACAACCAGCTCTTAAAGGCTATGAGAATGTTACATTCTTAACACCTACGGACTTTGATTTTGAAAGCTATAATGTTGCTAATCGCATATTTAAAATGGTATATGGTACATTTTATGATGATGTAATCCGATAAGCAGATCGAAGATATAAGTTAGAAATACAAACACCCTATGTCAGTATTGTGACATAGGGTGTTTTGCATATATTAGTTATTGGTCAGTCATTTATAATGATTAAACTAAATAGACCAATTGTGATATTATTTTTTGAGTTTTGGTTTTACAATAGCCAAGATAATACAAGCTACAACGGAACCGATTGCAATGGATGCAAGGTAAAGAAGTGGGTTGCCGATTGTTGGTACTACGAAGATACCGCCGTGAGGTGCACGCAATGTACATTCAAAGAACATGGATAATGCACCAGCTGTACCAGCACCGATGATGCAAGAAGGCAATACGCGGATAGGATCAGCTGCAGCGAATGGGATAGCGCCTTCAGTGATGAAGGAAAGGCCCATGATGTAGTTAGTAATACCAGATTTACGTTCTGCTTCTGTGAATCGGCTAGGGAAGAATGTTGTACAAAGGGCAATCGCCAATGGAGGTACCATACCACCAGCCATAACAGCGGCCATAATACCATATTCACCAGTTGCAAGAGCACCAGTACCGATAACATAGGCTGCTTTGTTTACAGGACCACCCATATCAACAGACATCATAGCACCGAAGACAAGGCCTAATAATACGCGGCTTGTAGTACCCATTGTTTGCAAGGAATTCATAAGCCATTCGTTCAAAGCAGATACTGGCGGATTGATGATAAAGGTAATCGAGATACCGATAAATAATACGCCTAGTACAGGATAGAAGAGCACTGGTTTTGTACCCTCTAACGCTTGAGGTAATCCGGATACGAGTTTCTTAACTAACAGTACTAAGTAACCTGCTGCAAAGCCTGCAATCAAGGCACCGAGGAAACCGGAACCACCTTGGTTTGCTAACAAGCCACCAACGAAACCGGCTACAAGACCTGGACGGTCTGCAATACTCATAGCGATGTAACCAGCTAGAACAGGTAACATAAATCCGAAGGAAGCACCGCCGATTTTCATTAGAAATGCGGATAATGGTGTACCAGAACCAAAGTTTTTAGCATTAGCTGGATCGAATGTATCAAATAGGAATGCTAGAGCGATTAGGATACCACCGCCGATAACGAATGGAAGCATATGGGATACGCCATTCATCAAATGTTTGTAGATTTGACGACCAAAGCTATCGGATGCATCGATAGCTGAATTTGCGCTATCTTTATCTGCTTGTGATGCATGGTATACTGGCGCTGTACCAGACATAGCTTCACGCAATAATTCTTCTGCTTTATTAATGCCGTTTGCAACCTTAGTTTGAATCATAGGTTTGCCATCAAAACGGGCCATTTCAACTTGACGGTCAGAAGCGACGATAATGCATTTAGCATGCTCGATTTCTTCAGCAGTAAGTGCATCTTTAATGCCAGAAGCACCATTTTTTTCTACCTTTAAAGAGATGCCCATTTCCTTAGCTTTACGTTCCAAGGATTCTGCAGCCATGTATGTATGAGCAATGCCAGTAGGACAGCCTGTAACAGCTAATACTTCGTAATGTGGATTATCTACAGATACCTTAGGAACTACCTTTTCGATAGCCTCTGTAGCTTTTGCTTCGATAGCATCGGTAATGCTTGGTGCTTTTTCATCTGCTGTTTTGATATAGCCTTCTACAGATGGATCAAAGTTGCCTTCTTCTTTAGCGGTGATAAGCTCTAGGAAACGGTCAACAGTAGCAGCTTGGATGAGAGCATTTTTGAAGTCTGGATCAATTACCATAGTTGCTAATTTGCTCAATACCTCTACATGAGTATCAGCTGCGCCTTCTGGAGCTGCAATCATAAAGAATAGGCGAGATGGTTGTCCATCGAGGGCCTCGAAATCAACACCGTTAGGAACGACCATAGCAGCAAGACCCGCTTCTTTTACACCTGCTGATTTAGCATGCGGTGTAGCAATACCATCACCAAGTCCAGTAGAACCAGATTCTTCACGAGCGAATACCGCTTTTAAGTATTCTGCCTTGTCAGATAAGTTGCCGCCCTTATCCATTAAATCACCTAGGGTGTAAATGGCATCTGCCTTATCAGTTGGTGCTGCATTCAGCAGGATTGATTGGGGCTTTAATAAATCAGTAATCTTCATGTGTGTACTCCTTACTGTACATATATAATGAATAATAAAATTAACGAATTGTGTTGAGCAAGGTAAGAACTTCGTCCTTAGTGGCTAGATTTTCCGAAAATGCCGAAGCAGAGCCTGTCGCAATACCCCAATAGAGGGCTTGTTGCAACTCTTTAGTATTGAGGTATCCAGTCATGAAACCGGCTACCATAGAGTCGCCGGCACCAACGGAGTTGATAAGTGTTCCCTTAGGTGCAGGACTTGTGTAGACTGTACCATCAGCGGATACTAATATAGCGCCTTCGCCAGCCATAGAGATGAGTACATGTTGTGCACCTTTGGCCTGTAATTCTTTAGCTGCCGCAACTAAATCATCTTTTGTAGACAATGTGCGTCCGAAAATTTCACTTAATTCGTGATTATTTGGTTTGATTAAAAATGGTTTGTATGGCAATACTCGCGTTAATAAATCCTTAGTTGCATCTACGACGATACGAATATGTTTATGAGCTAAGCGCTCCATAATAATTTCGTACATATCGCTTGGAAGGCTAGATGGAATACTACCTGCCAAGATTAGTGTGTCTTGATCTGTTAATGCATCAAGTTGGGCATATAAGGCGTGCAGCTCATCGTCTGAGATGATAGGACCACGACCGTTGATTTCCGTTTCTTCATCGGAAGCTTTTACCTTAACGTTGATGCGGGTTAAACCTTCTTTGAGTCGGATGAAGCTTTCACGGACACCAAATTCATTGAGTTGGCGCACGATTTCATCACCTGTAAAGCCAGCGATAAAACCGAGTGCCGTTGTATCCATGCCTAGGTTATTAAGTACGATCGACACATTGATGCCCTTGCCACCACCGAGCACATATTCTTGTTCAGTACGATTGATAGTGCCCGTGTTTAAGTGGTCTAAGCGAACGATATAATCCAATGCAGGATTGAAAGTAATCGTATAAATCATAAGTTTTCCTCTATATTTCGTATAAAATAGAATGTATTAATGGATATGTTGTTCCTTGCGTCGTAAACGATACCAGTAGATGAGTGGTACTAAGTATAAGAAGAACGCAAAGGGTACGTAACCAGCAGGTGAAACATCCATCATAATGACAGGTACGAGTGCTGCAATATTCCATGGCTGTAAGGCCGCAATTAGGATGCCACTATTTTCAAAGTCTAGCATAACATCTTCGTCATGAATGCGTTCCTTTGCATAGGTAGTACGCATAATCGAATGCGTCATGATTACAGCAATTGCTTGACTACAACCAAGAGCACCTGTAATAAAAGCAATCAGTACATTCGATGCAAAGAGTTTAGCGCGACCTGATACGTGTTGTAACAGATTGCGAATATCATTCCAAAATCCAACGCCTTCAAGCATACCAGAAATGGAACAAGCCATGAATATAGAAAGGGTTGGTATCCACATCGTTTGCAAGCCTCCACCGTGGATAATATCCGCTAGTGGATTATAATCAGGTAGATGAAAACCAACTAAGGTAAATTGCAATATATCCATTACGGTATAATTTTGATGGATAATTGCGAGGATGGCTGCTGCCAGTGCACTAATACCAATTGGCCAACGTATAGAAAGCTTTGTTGGTAATAAACCAATGACGATAAGAACTGGTATCCATAATGTCCAATGGATATTGAAAACGAAATGAATCGTATCTGGTAGATAACTGTTAGTATAGTCTAGTGGAAACCATAAGGATAAGAGTAGATACAATACACCACTGATGATGAGCGCTGGTATGCTATCTTTCAACATAATCGGTATATTACTATTTACTTTTGTATGCGTTAGAGCCGCTACGAGAGAGGCGCTAGAGGATAAAGGAGCGTTTCTGTCTCCTACATAGGCGCCTGCTATAATGGCCCCTGCTACAATATCAATAGGCAGATTACCGGCTTTGGCAATTGTAATTAGTACAATACCTATGGTGCCCACTGTTCCTAACGATGTACCCAGCAGCATACTCACACAGGATGTGATTAAAAATGCGCAGATTATGAAAAGATTTGGATTGATCAATTCGATACCAGACGCAATAATCATGGGAATAACACCTGATGCTTGCCACATGGCTATCAACCAACCGATGAGCAAAAAGATTTGCATAACCACGATTGAGGTCTTGGCACTCGTCCAGGACATACGGAGTAAGTCTTTTGGATTATAGCCTTGCCGATATAGAGCGTAAGCGAAGCACAACCATACGAGGATTAATGCGTAGCCGATGGGGACACTAAACATGACCGAGGCCAGAATAATGACGATAGAAACGACTAATGATATCAATAGCCCCATATTATTTGGCATCATGGTGCGCCCTTGTTTATATTTCAGATAGGCCTGTAATAGTAATTGTAACCACTTCATATTATTCGATAGGAAGTTCTGTTTCGAATACTTCCTCAGCAGGGCCTGTCATAAGAACCGTGCCATCCTCCAAATAACTGATGTGTAATGTGCCAAGATATAATTCTACATCGACCTCGCGACCTGTAAGGCCTTTTTCGTGGGACATGACCGCAGATGCGCAAGAACCCGTACCGCATGCAAGCGTAGCGCCAGCACCGCGTTCCCAAGTGCGGACCTTAATATGATGGTCGTTTACGACCTCGATATAGTTTACATTTGTATTGGATGGGAATGCATCGTGTTTCTCTAGAATTGGACCTTGTGTTGTAACCGGTGCTTTAGTGATGTCGTCCACAAAAACTTCTGTGTGAGGTACACCGAGAAGAACGGAACTTACCGTTAGTGTTTCGCCATTTACATCGAGGTCCACATCGATGACCTTATCCATGGTTACATTCATAGGAATGTCTTTACTGTTAAAGAACGGTTTGCCCATATCTACTGTCACTTGTGTAACAATGCCATTTTCAATGGTTAGCGTTGGTTTCATAACGCCCGCTAATGTTTCAATTGTGAAAGTAGTATCTTTGATTTCTCCATGTTCATACGCATATTTAGCAAAGCAACGAATGCCGTTACCACACATTTCTGCTTCGCTGCCGTCTGAGTTGATGATGCGCATGCGTACATCGCATGTATTAGATGGTACAACGATTACAAGACCATCGGCGCCGATACCTGTACGACGGTCGCAGAGGCGGATGGCGAGATCCGTATAATCTTTATTGGCCCCTTGTGGGTCAGAAAAGAGGATAAAATCGTTGCCGAGACCATGCATTTTTGTTAATTTCATACATACTCCTATTCGAGGTCGCACTATACATGCGACTATTCCTTACAATAGAGTAGACTTTCACCATGATACGCGTGAAAGTCTACGATTAACTATATATAATATAACATTATATCACAGAATAGGGTCTCTCTTTATTGTTCAATGTAAAAATGTTAAAATATAATGTAATGTAGTTTATAAGTATAGAAAGAGGAGCACATATGCGAATTCAAGGGATTTCTGGATCTCGAGGCGTTGCTGTTGGCAATGTGTACAAATATATACAAGAAGAAATCGTGATACCTGATTATGAGGTAGCCGATGACCAAGTAGAGGCTGAAATTGGTAAGTTTGCTAGCGCTATGGCCGCTACCCTTAAACAATTAGATACGATTCGTCAAAAAGCATTGGTTGATATGGGGGCTGATGAGGCTGCTATTTTTGAAGCTCATATGCAAATTGCACAAGATCCATCCTTGTCTGATGGTATTAAGTCCCTTGTAGAAAATTCAAAGATGAACGTCGTAGCTGCTACGGCGCAAACGATAGAAACCTTTGCGGCTATTTTTATCGGTATGGACGACCCATATATGCGTGAACGTGGTGCGGATATTAAAGATATTGGTGATCGTTTGATGCGGAACATGCTCGGTATGAACCCACGCGGTTTATCTCATATTTCCGGCGAGGTTATCATCGTGGCTCACGATTTGGCTCCATCTGATACGGCTTCACTAGATAAAAATGTTGTAAAAGGTATCGTTACAGCTGCTGGTGGTCCTACATCTCATGCGGCTATCATGGCACGTACCTTAGAAATTCCTGCCGTTATGGGCGTTGGTGATATTGAAAGCTTTACTGACGATGTGCGTGCTGTTGTACTTGGCACTGATGGTGAAGTCATTACAGAACCATCCGATGAAGAATGGGAACGTTATACAAAAGCAGCAGCAGATTTCCAAGACGAATTGAAACGATTGAAGGACTCTGCCAATTTAGAAGCCGTTACAAAAGACGGCCATCATGTTGATTTATTCGGTAATATTGGTAAATCTAAAGATGCAGACCATGCGTTGACCATGGGCGCTCAAGGTATTGGCCTATATCGGACCGAATTCCTTTACATGGAAAACGATGAACTGCCTACAGAAGATGTACAGTTTGAACAATATAAACAAGTAGCAGAGAGCATGAAGGGCCAACCTGTCATCATTCGTACCATGGATATCGGTGGTGACAAGGAATTAAAATGTCTAGATTTACCAGAAGAAATGAATCCATTCCTCGGGTATCGTGCCATTCGTATCTCCTTGAATCGACCTGATATTTTTAAGGTCCAATTACGTGCACTCCTTCGGGCTAGTGCATTTGGTGATATTCACATCATGTATCCTATGATTGCATCTGTAGAAGAGGTTAAAGCGGCAAACGCTATGCTCGACGAATGCAAGGAAGAATTAATGGCTGAAGGTGTGGCTTTCAATAAAGATATTAAAGTAGGTATCATGATTGAGGTTCCTGCGGCTGCCGTAATTTCTCCAATTTTGGCTAAATATGTAGATTTCTTTAGCATTGGTACTAATGACCTTTGCCAATATACATTGGCGGTAGACCGTATGAATGAGGCTATCGGCAATTTATATCAACCATTGCATCCTGGCGTATTGCGTCTCATTAAACATGTGATTGATGCGAGTCACGAACAAGGTAAATTCACTGGTATGTGCGGTGAGTTAGCTGGTGATCCAGTAGCAACTATGATTTTATTGGGCTTAGGACTTGATGAATTTTCTATGACGGCATCATCCATTCCATTGATTAAAAATATTTTGCGCTCCGTTACAAAGGTAGAATGTGAAGAATTTGCGCAAAAGGCATTGACGATGGATACAGCTGAAGAAATTACGACTTATGCAAAATCATTGCTCGCTGAAAAAGGTTTGGCATAGACCATAGCTTTCATAAAAACAAACTTGAATTTAATAGGGGTAAACTGATACAATACCTATATTAATAGCAAAGATATTAGGCGTTTTTGTGCGCTCCGTAGAAAGAGGTAACTCATGAAAGAAGTAACAGTAGAAATCACAAACGAATCTGGTTTACATGCTCGTCCAGCGACTGCATTTACACAATTGGCTGCAAAATTTGCGTCCAAATTGACAATCGCAGCAAATGGTAAAACAGCAGATGCTAAATCCATCTTGACTGTGTTGACATTAGGTGCAACAAAAGGTACATCCGTAGTATTAACTGCCGATGGTGCAGACGAAGATGATGCATTAGCAGCACTTAGCGAGTTCTTAACAACGAACCACGACTAATACGCAAAAGAGGCAATACCCTAATCATTAGGATATTGCCTCTTTTTATTTTCCCATATTGGCAAAGCGCTCTACAGCAACTGTAAAGTCATTAATTGTTTTATCTACATCACCATGTTGTATACCATCGCGTACACAATGGTTGATATGTCCTTCGAGGACCACTTGGCCAACCTTATGCAACGCGGATTTGGCTGCATTGATTTGGGCTAGTACATCTTCACAAGGAATGTCTTCTTCAATCATTCGATCAATAGCTTGCACTTGACCTAAAATTTTACGCAATCGACGATGTAGATTGTCTGAATCCATACACTGTTTCATAATACTCCTCCAATTTGGGCATGCTTCATCATCTTATTTATTATACGACAATATGGTTAACAAATACAATATATACAAGTATGCTAAAAATAGATAACTTATGATACAATACAATCAATATATATTAGTTGTATTATTGCGATGTCGTTTGTGAAAGTTTGTATTCTCAGAAATCTGCTGTAAGGTAGATACAGGTGAATCTATGTTTATATTTCGAATAGTGCGCCGATTAGTTCTTATCATTTGTATCGTGCTAGGGGCTATATATGCGTATGATACGTATCAAAGCTATCAGGGTGCCAATCGTGTCAGTAAGGCCCATACAACTGTAGAACAGGCTATTGAAGAAAATGAAGATACCCTCAGTCGTTGGGACCGTGTGTATCGTGTATTTACCTTCCGTGAAAAGGTTGAAAGTGCACTACAACAACGAGTGCCAAAAGATAAATGGGTAAAATCTGAAAGCATTCCTGATAATGCGAAACGAGCTCTAGTGGCCATTGAAGATAAGCGCTATTATAAGCATGGCGCCATTGATGTGCTCGGTGTGACGCGTGCTTTTTATGTTAATAGTGTTGCTGGTGAAACCGTTGAGGGTGGTAGCACAATTACCCAACAATTAGTAAAAAATCTATTTCTGTCGTCGAAACGGACGATGTCGCGTAAAGCGGAGGAAGCTATTCTAGCGGTAGAGATGGAGCATTACTATAGTAAAGATGAAATTTTAACCATGTATTTAAATACGGTCTATTATGGACATAATTATTATGGTATAAAAGAGGCTGCCGAAGGGTACTTTGGTACCAGTCCTAGTCGTTTGACCTTGGGCCAGTGTGCCATGTTAGCGGCTTTACCAAATGCACCATCCTATTTGGATCCTTATGAGAACTACAAAGGAGCAAAAGCTCGGCAAAAATTAGTTCTTGCGCAAATGGTAGATCAAGGCATGATATCTCAAGCTGAGGCAGATTATGCATATAAGCAAGATCTTGGTATAGAATAATATATTATTATGAGTATAGGAGCAATCATGATGCTAAAAGGATAGGTGTCATGATTGCTTTTTATTTAATACATATTACTTAGTTCGGATTCGAAATATATTATATAAATGAATAAAATTTCTGCTTGCATTTATAAATATGCAGTGATATACTAACACCTGTAGTCGATAAGACATGAAGAATTCATAATGAATTCGTAGTATAATAATAAATGGTATGAATCATACCTAGTATAATTTAGTTTATGAGGTGTTATCATGGGTAAAGCAAATAAAGTAGTACTCGCATATTCTGGTGGTTTAGACACATCCGTTATCATTCCTTGGTTAAAAGAAAACTATGGCGCTGAAGTTATCGCTGTATGCGTAGACTTAGGCCAACCTGAGGATTATGATGC
>NZ_CAUSQT010000041.1:0-12449 GCF_963534045.1 uncultured Veillonella sp.
TACAGATTTTCCAACTTATTGGGATTAGTCACACACACTTTTTGTCCTATAACCCTCCTTTTATTGCATTATAAATAGTAAACCTTATTCTTTTTTCAAGTCTTTCGTAATGATGTAATATTCACTAGGTGAAATCTTAAGCCCTTTTATATAGCTTTTACAAATCATATTAATCTTAGGATAACCTAAGAACAAGGATGCACTATCGTCTAACAAAATCTTTTGTGCCTCAACAATGGCATTATATCGTTGTGTATCATCAACAGTAGTTTCAGCCAAAGCTAGTAATTCATCATATTTAGGATTACTAAAACCGGACACATTGGTCGGATTTGAGCCATCTATGTTGGTCCCCCAATATTGTTTTAAGAACCATACAGGACTACCAGTACTAGCAGTTGAAACACTGGTTATTGCCAAGTCATAATCACCAGAACGTGTCACCTTATCCACTACACTAGAATCAACGATTTCTACATTCACATCAACACCAATTTTTTTGTAATCAACCTGTAATGCTTCTGCATATAAGATTACCTCAGGTCTTGATGTATAAGTATAAAAATTAAGACGTAGCTTTTTACCATCCTTATCTACATAACCATCTCCATCGCTATCTACCCAACCAGACTGTGCCAACAACATTTTAGCACGTTCTGGGTTATACGTTTCAGGAATTTTGATATCGTTATATCCATAATTCAAGCATGGTGGCAATGGAGTTCGTCCCGCTACAAAGGTATCCTTAAAAAGTTTTGTAGCATAATTTTCACGATCTGCACCAGCAACTAAAGCACGTCTTACATTAATATCGTTCAAATATCCATTATGATTCATTCGAACCATAACAACACGCAATGATGGGGTTTCTTCAATAATATAATCCTTATTATCTTTAAATAATCCATACTCACCAGCAGCGATATTAACAGCCATATCAATATCCCCTGCTTGCAACGCCATAGCACGAGTATTTACATCATTAATAGAATCTACCACTACATGTTTAAATCCCACATCACCATCCCAATAATTTTCGTTCTTATCTAACTCAATGCGTTCTTTAGTAAAAGATATAGGCACATAAGGGCCCGTAGCAATAGGGCCTTCTTTACTAAAATCACGGCCATCTCGTTCTGATTGAACATCTACAATTAAAAATAAAGGATCCCCTAGTAGTCCGGGTAGATTAGGATACACCTTATCGGTGTGAATGGTTAAAGTCTGCCCATTTGCTTCCATGGAGTCATAGGCAAAAAAGGATTTTGCCCGTTTACTTTTTTCAAATGTACGCTCTAAGGATTCCTTAACAGCTTGTGCCGTAACCTTACGACCATTAGAGAATTTTACCTTATCATTGATAGAAAAAGTCCAAGTCTTGTGATCATCTCCGACTGACCACGAAGACGCAATCCATGGTTGTGGTTTCATAGAATCATCAAATTTAACGAGATTTTCTCCAATTCCATAACGAACAATCCCCCAACTAAAGTAATTCTCCGTAGGCTCTAAAGACTCTGCATAGGACATAGCACCTACTTTTAATGTATCTTTATTTGTATCTTTTCCACATCCTGAAAAGATTAAAGCTCCCACTAATAATATGAAAGCACCAAACAATGAATACTTTTTAAGCCCCATGTTAACCTCCTACTATACGTTTAACTTTTTCAATAATTATCGATATAAATGAATTATTATATCAATATAAAAACACTATAATCTATTGTATTTAGTCAAGCAAATGAGAACTATTTATATAATTATAACTGGGATGAATAATCTGTTACACAAGATACTCATTAATATAAAATAACGCATAACAAAAGGACTATACCATAATACAGTTTAAGTGCATCATAATATAGTCCCACGAGTATCATAAATACTAACTAAGAGATGCGATTATTTTCGTTTTAAATCTTTCGTAATCATATAGTATTCGGATGGTGTCATCTTAATACCATCGATGTGTTTATTGCCTACGATATTAATTTTAGGATATCCAAGGAACAATGCTACAGATTCATCTAGCATAAGTTGTTGCGCATTAATAACGGCATTACGTCGTATAACTGGATTAGCCCCGCTTTCACCAAGAGCTATCAATTCATCAAAGCGCGGACTAGAGAAACCAGAACCATTATATTCAACGCCTGTGCCCCAATATTGTTTTAAGAACCTAAAAAATAGCAGTTAGCCCATCAACTAACTGCTATTTTTACTTAACCTATACACTTTAATTCATTTTAAAGTGAGCCTCATGCATATACTATTATGCTTCTAACGTAGCTTCTTCTAATGTAAGTGGTTTATGATCTTGACCAATTTCAAAGATAGAACTCAATAGAACCTTTGTATAAGGATGCTTCGCATCAGCTAAATGGAATGCATCTAATTCTTCAACGATAGCACCTTTGTACATAACAACCACTTTGTGGCACATTGTACGAATGAAAGCAATATCATGAGCAATAAATAGGTATGATAAATTTTTCTTTTTTTGTAAGCGAGCCAATAGGTACGCTATGGAATCCTGTACGGATACGTCAAGAGCACTTGTTGCTTCATCTAATACTAGAATTTCGGGTTCTAATACGATAGCACGAGCAATAGCTACACGTTGACGTTGACCACCAGACATTTCATGAGGGAATCGATGCATAAACTCACGCGGTAAATCTACCATTTCAAGGTAATCCCCAGCGATTTGTTCTTCTTTTCCCTTTTCAAGAAGCCCAAAATTATATAGTGGTTCAAGAATAATATCCTTAACCTTCATACGCGGATTAAAAGCTGCCGATGGATCTTGGAATACCATTTGAATTTTTTGACGATATTCTCTAGTTTGTTCTGTATTCATGTGTTGAATCTCAACACCATCAACGTAGATTTCACCTTCTGTAATAGGCAACATTTTCATAATCATACGAACCAATGTTGTTTTACCAGAGCCGGATTCACCTACAATACCAAGAGATTGCCCTTTTTCAAGGGTGATATTGATATCTTTACATGCTTCTAGCTCTCCGCCAGTCGGAAGAGGGAATCGTTTGTATACATTTTTAATTTCTACAGCGTATTTAGTCAATGTAACGACCTCCTCCCAATGTCGGCACAGCGTCTTTCAACTGTTTCGTATATTCGTTAGAAGGATTTTCTAAGATATCCTTTGGAGCACCTGCATCAACAACACGGCCCTTTTTCATAACGATGATGTAATCGGACATATACGCCGCCACACCAAGGTTATGGGTTACCATAACGATAGCGGAATTATGCACTTTAGATAATTCCATCATTTGCATAACAACTTGAGATTGTGTTGTCACGTCTAGAGCAGATGTTGGTTCATCACCGATGAGTAATGCTGGATCTAAAGCCAGTGCCATAGCAATGCCTACCCGTTGGCGTTGACCACCAGATAGCTCATGTGGATAGCGGCGAAGGATATCTGCGCAATTAGGTAATGCAACGGACTCTAATAATTCAATAGCACGGCGATCACATTCGTCATTGGAGATTTCAATGTGAGCTTTGAATAGTTCTCTAAATTGTTTACCAATGCGTACAATCGGGTCGAGTGCACTACCGCTATCTTGGAAAATCATGGCCATGTCTTTACCACGTATGGATCTCCATTCGGCTTTAGACAGGTTTCGAAGGTCTTTACCATTAAATAACAATGTACCTTCTGTAACCTCACCACCGACTGGTAATAACCCCATAAGGGCACGGATCACGGTAGTTTTACCGGATCCGGATTCCCCTACAATGGTCAATACCTTACCGCGTTCCAAGGTAAAGTTTACATCCATAACAGCAGGCACACCTTGGTACGCGATGCTAAGGTTCTCTACAGTTAGTATGTTTTCTGCCATTATAGCTCCTTACTATTTTGTAATTTTGTTAGTAATCCAGTAGTAATCACTTGGGTACATGACAGCACCTTTCAAGTAAGAACCAGTAATGATATTAGTTTTAGGATAACCTAAGAACAATGCAGCGCCATCATTCATCAATAATTGTTGAATTTGAATTGCATATTCACGACGTTTTACAGGGTCGAATTCAGTTTGAGCAGCATCTAACAATTGGTCAACTTGTGGATTGGAGTAACCAGAACCGTTTTGAGGGTTAGAACCATTATTATTAGTATGCCAGTAGTTAGCTAAGAACCAGATTGGATCACCTGTATTAGCAGTTACGATGTTGGAGATAAGCATATCATAATCGCCATCTTGACCCATTTTATCAATCAAGTTGTAGTCAACTGTTTTGATTTTCATATCGATACCAACTTTTTTAAGATCGGCTTGGACAGCTTCTGCATAAAGTGGTAATTCTGCACGAGAGTTATATACAACGAAGTTGAATGTTAATGGTTTGCCATCTTTATCAAGGATACCATCGCCATCAGTATCTTTCCAGCCATCTTCAGCTAACAATTGTTTAGAACGTTCAGGATTATACGCATTAGGATCTTTCAAGTCATTGAAGCCGTAGTCCATAGATGGTGGAATTGGAGCGGAACCAGGAATGAATGTACCCTTTAATAATACATCTGCATAGTTTTTACGGTCTGTTGCAGAGATTACAGCAGCACGAACCTTGTCGTCACCAAGAATACCTTTTTGATTGATACGTGCTAACACAACACGAAGAGATGCAATTTCATCTACTTTAAATTTGTCATTGCCTTGGAACAAGCCAATTTCACCAGGGCCGATATTAACAGCCATGTCTACATCACCGGATTGCAAGCTCATAGCACGCGTATTAGGATCGTCGATGGATGGGATTTCTACGGTTTTAAACGGTACTGCACCATCCCAGTAATTTTCATTCGCCGCCATTTCAGCACGTTCCTTAGTGAAAGATTTTACTACATATGGGCCTGTACCGATAGGACCTTCTTTAGCGAAGTTACGGCCATCTTTTTCAGATTGCACATCAACAATTAAGAATATTGGATCTGCCAAAAGACCTGGCATATTAGGATATTCTTTATCTGTTTTGATAATTAATTGTTGGCCATTTGCTTCGATGGAATCATATTGAAAGAACGTTTTTGCAATATTAGACTTTTCAAAAGAACGCTCAATAGAAGCTTTTACCGCTGCGGCATCAACTTTTTTACCATTAGAGAACTTCACTTTATCATTAATTGTAAAAGTCCAAGTCTTCTTATCTGGAGACACTTCCCATTTAGATGCAATCCAAGGTTGAGGCTTCATGTGCTCATCAAACTTAGTCAATGTTTCACCTATACCATAACGCATGACAACCCAAGAGAAGAAATTTTCAGTAGGATCTAATGAGGATGCGAAGTTAGTTACACCAACTTTTAACACATCCTTGTTATCAGCACCATTATTGGAACCACAGCCAGCGATGAAGGAACCCATCATTACGATACTAAGGCCTGCTAACAGCGCCTTTTTCCAAGATTTTTTCATTTACAATCTCCTTGTAAACACACTATACAAAACTATATCTCCCTATTACACATCAAATAGCATAATAAAGATTCAAAAATAATTATCCTTGATTCTTAGGATCCACTACGTCACGCAAGGAATCAGACCAAAGGTTGAAAATAGATACGACGATAAGAATCGACATACCAGGGAATGCCATGAGCCAAGGGCTCGTTTGCAAGTATTGACGACCTTCATTAAGCATGAGGCCCCATTCAGGTGTAGGTGGCTGTGCACCAAAACCGAGGAATGATAAACCAGCAACTTCGATCATGATGGCCCCAATATCTAGAGCACCTGTTGTTACAACGAGGGGCAAAATATTAGGGATAATATGACGACGTAAAATCGTCCATGTAGAGGCACCCATCATAACGGCTGCCGTTACATATTCTTCACCACGTACTTTCAACGTCATAGAACGTACAAGACGCGCATATTTAGCCCACCCTACAACGGAGAGTGCTAAGATGGTATTTACAATACTGCCCCCTAAGATACCGGCGATTGCAATGGCGAGTACTACACCTGGGAAGGATAACATGATATCCGCCAAGCGCATAAGAACCATTTCAACCTTACCACCGAAGTAACCTGCTACGGCACCGATAACTGTACCAATGCTTACCATAATCACTACAATGGATACACCCATGAACAAGGATAATTGAGTGCCATAAATGATACGAGACAATACGTCGCGGCCCAATTTATCGGTACCAAACCAATGTTGTGCGCTAGGGGCTTGTAATGCTTTTGTCATATCTGAGGAAAAAGCATCGCCCGGCGCAAGCCATGGTGCAAAAATAGCAATGAATACGATAATAAGCATCAATGCAGTGTAGAAAGAGAACAATTTATGTTTCTGAATAAATTCTTTCATTATGCTCTCTCCCTTTTCAATCTAGGGTCTAATAAAACATAAGATGCATCAACTAAAGCATTGATACACATGTATGCAATAGCAACCCATAACACAAAACCTTCAATCAATGGATAGTCACGCATAGTGATGGCGTAAATGGCCATATTCCCGAGACCAGGCCAAGAGAATACCATTTCAACTACCGCTACACCACCTAATAACCAACCAATAAGAACACCTAAAATTGTGATCAATGGCAAGACTGCATTAGGCAAAATGTGACCGAATAAAATCTTCATTTCGCTTACACCACGCGCACGGGCACCGATAACGTAATCCTTTTGCATTTCTTCAAGGATAACGAGTCGTACTTGACGCATGTATTTAGAACCAACGACAACCGCTAATGTAACGGCTGGCAAAATAACGCCTGTCGCCGTTATACGTGACGAAGCAATTGGAACTAAACCGAGTTTTAAGCCAAAGATGTAAATTAATACAAGGCCTAACCAGAATGTTGGCATAGATACACCTATGAAAGAAAGAATTCTCAGTACATAGTCTATCCATTTATTCCGGTTATACGCACTCAGTATCCCTGCTGGTAATGCATATAAAATTGTAAATACCAATGCAGTTCCTGCCAATATAAGCGTACCAGGTAATGCTTCTAACATGCGATCCACTACCGGTTTTTTAGCAGAGTAACTCAT
Organism: uncultured Veillonella sp.; assembly: GCF_963534045.1. GTDB lineage: Bacteria > Bacillota > Negativicutes > Veillonellales > Veillonellaceae > Veillonella. Next base: position 7,059 of record NZ_CAUSQT010000041.1, read on the forward strand.
TCCTAAGTCACCGTGAGCTGCATTGACTACCCAGTTTGCATACTGTACGATAAACGGCTTATCCAACCCCAACTGTGCTCGAGTTTCATCAATCGTCTGTTGAGACACGATAGTATCTGCCGTTTCCAGTAACATCGTAACTGGGTCCCCTGGAGCTAAATAGGTGAGACAAAATGTCAAAAATGTGATGCCAAACAAGGTGACAATAAACTGTCCTAATTGTTTAGCAAAGCGTTTGCCCATAGGCACCTCCTATACCCTTCTCAAATAAAAACACATAATAGTGAATAAACATAGATACACATAGAGAGTAAACATATAATATGATGCCGTGTAATAAAATCTATGAAATAACCAAAAAAAAGATTAGCCGCCTGACTAACCTAAAGAAAAACACCATGCTGTGACACGATGCCCTGCAAGATTGAGCAGGCTTTCTGACTTTTGATTCATCACAACATTTCAGCCTTCCCAGTTTCCCAGTGACCCTAATACGAAATATTGCTCCTCATTACAGCTATTTTCATAGTATAGGATTTGCACCTATTTTCCTCTTTTACGCTCGGTAGAACCGACACTCAGTTTATTCACTTTTATCAATTATAAATATACTATATTTATAATTCTCTAACAATACACATACCTCCTATAGTATTTTGAGAATATAAAAGTAAATAATTATAATTATACAAAAAATATAGAGGTCTATATATTCTAATACAACCCTCTATATATTAAATATGTTCCAAAGACTCCTTAACAGACTGTGCTGTTACCTTACGCCCATTAGAAAATTTTACTTTATCATTAATTACAAATGTCCATGTTTTATGATCATCCCCTACGGACCAAGATTCGGCAATCCACGGTTATGGCTTCATAGAATCATCAAATTTAACTAGATTCTCACCGATGCCATACCTCACAATCCCCCAACTAAAATAATTCTCTGTAGGTTCCAATGTCCCCGCATATGACATTGCTCCAACCTTTAATGTATCCTTATCGGTATTCTTCCCACACCCAAAAACAGCAAAAATAGCTATCAGAACTACACAAACTCCCAAGAAACTATACTTTTTTATTTTCATGTAAACCTCCTACTATACACCGTCCTCATCATAATAGGAATATATTTGTATTAATATGTCGACATAACAACAATATAATATATAGATCTCACTCAAAACAAATGAGAATATTTTATAAAATTATAACTTTTTTAAAGACTATAAAATTCTAGGGTTATAGTAAAAAAATAAAAGCCTTCGCATACGCGAAGGCTTTCACTAAATATATTATTGATTTGTAGAATCAGTAATAGTATCCATGCTCAACGGATTGTGAGGTTGTCCTATTTCAAAAATAGAACTCAATAACACTTTTGTATATGGATGTTTAGCATCTGCTAGGTGGAACGCATCTATTTCTTCAACAATGTCGCCTTTGTACATAACTACAACCTTATGGCACATAGTACGAATGAAAGCAATATCATGAGCGATGAATAGATAGGTCAAATTCCGTTTCTTTTGCAATCTAGCGAGTAGATACGCAATAGAGTCTTGAACGGATACATCAAGAGCACTCGTTGCCTCATCGAATACAAGAATTTCAGGTTCCAACACGATAGCCCGTGCAATAGCTACACGTTGACGTTGACCACCAGACATCTCATGAGGGAATCGATGCATAAATTCGCGTGGTAAATCTACCATTTCAAGATAGTCACCAGCGATTTGCTCTTCCTTGCCCTTTTCTAGAAGGCCAAAGTTATAGAGTGGTTCAAGGATAATATCCTTAACCTTCATGCGCGGATTAAATGCAGCAGATGGATCTTGGAATACCATTTGAATTTTCTTTCGGTATTCTTTCGTTTGCTCAGAGTTCATATGTTGAAGCTCTACACCATCTACATAAATCTCGCCTTCTGTAATAGGCAACATTTTCATAATCATACGAACCAATGTTGTTTTACCAGAGCCGGATTCACCTACAATACCAAGAGATTCACCTTTTTCAAGAGTAATATTGATATTTTTACAAGCCTCAAGTTCACCACCAGTAGGAAGTGGGAATCGTTTATATACATTTTTAATTTCTACTGCGTAGTTAGTCAATGTAACGACCTCCTCCCAATGTTGGCACCGCATCTTTTAATTGTTTTGTGTATTCATTAGATGGGTTTTCTAAGATTTCTTGTGGTGTACCTGCATCTACAACACGGCCTTTTTTCATAACGATGATGTAATCGGACATATACGCTGCTACACCAAGGTTATGAGTTACCATAACGATAGCGGAATTATGTTCTTTAGATAATTCCATCATTTGCATAACAACTTGAGATTGTGTTGTAACGTCTAGAGCGGATGTTGGTTCATCACCGATGAGTAATGCTGGATCTAAAGCTAATGCCATAGCAATCCCTACACGTTGGCGTTGACCGCCAGATAACTCATGTGGATATCGACGCAATATATCGGCGCAATTAGGTAACGCAACAGACTCTAATAATTCAATAGCACGACGATCGCATTCGTCATTATCGATTTCAATATGAGCCTTAAATAACTCTCTAAATTGCTTGCCGATGCGTACAATCGGATCGAGTGCACTACCGCTATCTTGGAAGATCATGGCCATGTCTTTGCCACGTATGGAACGCCATTCGGCTTTAGAAAGGTTTCGAAGGTCTTTGCCATTAAATAGCAATGTACCTTCTGTAACCTCACCACCGACTGGTAATAACCCCATAAGGGCGCGGATCACGGTAGTCTTACCGGATCCGGATTCCCCTACGATGGTCAATACCTTGCCGCGTTCCAAGGTAAAATTTACATCCATAACAGCAGGTACGCCTTGATACGCGATACTAAGATGTTCTACTGTGAGTACGTTTTCTGCCATTATAGCTCCTTATTATTTAGTAATTTTGTTTGTAATCCAGTAGTAGTCACTTGGGTACATTACTGCACCTTTCAAGTAAGAACCAGTTACAATATTAGTTTTAGGGTAACCTAAGAATAATGCAGCACCATCATTCATCAACAATTGTTGAATTTGGATTGCATATTCACGACGTTTAGCAGGATCGAATTCTGTTTCAGCTGCATCTAACAATTGGTCAACTTGTGGATTGGAGTAACCAGAACCATTTTGAGGATTAGAACCATCCACATTAGTATGCCAGTAGTTAGCCAAGAACCAGATTGGGTCGCCTGTATTAGCAGTTACGATATTGGAGATAAGCATATCATAGTCGCCTTCTTGACCCATTTTATCGATCAAGTTATAGTCAACTGTTTTGATTTTCATGTCGATACCAACTTTTTTGAGGTCTGCTTGTACAGCTTCTGCATAAAGTGGTAATTCAGCACGAGAGTTGTATACTACGAAGTTAAATGTTAATGGTTTGCCATCTTTATCAAGGATGCCGTCGCCATCAGTATCTTTCCAACCATCTTCTGCTAATAATTGTTTAGCGCGATCAGGATTATAGGCATTAGGATCTTTCAAATCTTTGAAGCCATAGTCCATGGATGGTGGAATTGGAGCGGAACCAGGAATGAATGTACCTTTTAACAATACATCAGCATAGTTTTTACGGTCTGTTGCAGAAATAACTGCAGCACGTACTTTGTCATCACCAAGAATCCCTTTTTGGTTAATACGAGCCAATACTACGCGAAGGGATGCAATTTCATCAACCTTGAACTTATCGTTATTTTGGAATAAGCCAATTTCACCAGGACCGATGTTAACAGCCATATCAACATCACCAGATTGCAAACTCATAGCACGCGTATTAGGATCGTCGATAGAAGGAATTTCTACAGTTTTGAAAGGTACTGCACCATCCCAGTAGTTTTCGTTGGCTGCCATTTCAGCACGTTCTTTTGTGAAAGATTTAACTACATATGGGCCTGTACCGATAGGACCTTCCTTAGCAAAGTTACGGCCATCTTTTTCAGCTTGCACATCAACAATTAAGAATAATGGGTCTGCCAAAAGACCTGGCATATTTGGATATTCTTTCGTGGTATGAATGACCAATTGTTGGCCGTTTGCTTCGATGGAATCATATTCGAAGAATGTTTTTGCACGGTTAGATTTTTCAAAAGCGCGTTCAATAGATGCTTTTACCGCTGCAGCATCAACTTTTTTACCATTAGAGAATTTTACTTTATCATTGATGGTAAATGTCCATGTCTTATGGTCTGGAGATACTTCCCATTTAGAAGCAATCCAAGGTTGTGGCTTCATTTGTTCGTCAAATTTAGCCAATGTTTCACCTACGCCATAACGCATTACAACCCATGCAAAGAAGTTTTCTGTAGGTTCTAATGTAGATGCGAAGTTAGTTACGCCAACCTTTAATACGTCCTTGTTATCAGCACCACCATTGGAACCACAACCAGCGATGAAGGAACCCATCATTACGATACTAAGGCCTGCTAACAGCGCCTTTTTCCAAGATTTTTTCATTTAAAATCTCCTTGTAAACACAATATACCAAACTATATCTCTATATTACACATCATGCGGCGTAATAAAGATTCAAAAATTATTATCCTTGGTTCTTAGGATCCACTACGTCACGTAAAGAATCAGACCAAAGGTTGAAAATAGATACTACAATTAAGATCGACAAACCAGGGAATGCCATGAGCCATGGACTCGTTTGCAAATATTGACGACCTTCATTAAGCATGAGGCCCCATTCAGGTGTCGGTGGTTGTGCACCAAAACCAAGGAAGGATAAGCCGGCCACCTCAATCATGATGGCCCCAATATCAAGAGCACCTGTCGTTACAACGAGGGGCAAAATATTAGGGATAATATGACGGCGTAAAATTGTCCACGTAGAGGCACCCATCATAACAGCTGCCGTTACATATTCTTCACCGCGTACTTTCAGCGTCATAGAACGAACAAGACGGGCATATTTGGCCCACCCTACCACAGAGAGTGCTAAGATAGTATTTACAATACTGCCCCCTAAGATACCGGCGATTGCAATGGCGAGTACTACACCTGGGAATGATAACATAATATCCGCCAAGCGCATAAGAACCATTTCAATCTTGCCACCAAAGTAACCGGCTACGGCACCGATAACTGTACCAATGCTCACCATAATCACTACAATGGATACGCCCATGAACAAGGATAATTGAGTACCATAAATGATACGGGACAATACGTCGCGGCCCAATTTGTCAGTACCAAACCAATGTTGAGCGCTCGGAGCTTGTAATGCTTTAGTCATATCTGATGAGAAAGCATCCCCCGGAGCAAGCCATGGTGCAAAAATAGCAATGAATACAATGACGAGCATCAATGCAGTGTAGAAAGAGAACAATTTATGTTTCTGAATAAATTCTTTCA
>NZ_CAUSQT010000042.1:0-11035 GCF_963534045.1 uncultured Veillonella sp.
ACGCATCTAATTTTAAAGGAATCTCAGTCGTCAATGCATGGGATTTAGCACTTTGTTCAGTAGCTGGTGCTACAACGGTAACACGATAATATTGACTTAAATACGTCGCTAATTGGCGTAAGCCATCAGCTAAAATGCCATCATCGTTACACATTAAGATATGCATAGTCACTCCTATAGATTCTATTTTTTATTCTTATTCATATCTCCCATACGAGTTAATTTAACATCACCCAAGCCAACTGCTCTTGTATGTACCGTATGAGACCATTCCTTATTATGACGACGGAACCATCCTAAAATATTTACTGGAACCCATGAATATACAAAAATTGGATATAACAAATAGTAGAACCAGATTTTAGGTGGCACCTTAATTTTCAATAACACAATCAATGGGAATAGATATTGTCCAATACCTATGATTTGCCATACGGACATAGGCATAATTTGGTACAAAATATTGGTATAAATCGGTACATATGCATTGATATAAGAAAATACCAAATATACGGTCGTCAACAATAAGAAATATGGCTGACTCACTTGCAAAATACCATCCAAAATAACAATATTACCTTGCTTAATTCCCGCTGCAAATAGTTTAGGAATATAACGATCTGCACAATCAAATTGACCTTGTGCCCAACGCAAACGTTGTTTACAAGAAGCCATCATAGTTGTTACTTTTTCATCATACACGATAGCATCATGAGCCCATGTCGTCTTAATACCATGTGTTAATAACTTCATAGAGAACTCCATGTCCTCCGTTAAGCTTGTACAATCCCATCCGTATTCTTTAATAATAGATGTACGAATACACATACCCGTTCCGCCAAGTGCCGTTGATAAACCAATACGATATTTGGCTAAATGCCACATATGGTTAACCATCCAGAACATGATGGAGAAAGTACCCGCAACCCATGAATCTGTAGGGTTTTTGGAGTTAAGATACCCTTGAATAACAGATTCACCTTTTTCGAGGTGATCATTCATCTCTAACATAAATTGAGGGTGTACCAAGTTGTCAGCATCAAAGATGAGGAATGCATCATATTTCCTATCCATTTTATCCACGCGGTCAAACATCCACCCCATGGCATACCCTTTACCAACCTCTTCTTTGTTAAAACGTTCGTGTACATTAGCTCCTGCGGCACTGGCCACCTCAGCCGTTTTATCAGTACAGTTATCTGCTACAACAAAAATATCATACAAATCGTCTGGGTAATCTAAACCTTTTAAGTTTTTTACGAGCTCTCCTACTACAGCCTCTTCATTATGAGCACACACAACAATGGCGAATGAATTTTTTGGCGTATAGTTTTTATGAACTCGAGACCGCCACATACCTATAACGGCAAGTACGAAATAATAAACCGTATAAATTACGATTATTACCTGCATAGGGATCAATATCAGATCCAGTAGGTAATCCATAAGACAAACCTCCACAGTCTATTTGCGCACTATATTCAACGCCGTATTAAACAGACCAAACAACACATAACCAGTAAAAATCATAACAGCCCATGTATGCCAATCATATACCAATGCAGCAATGATGATGAGAGCAACCAATGCAATAGCAATTTTGCTAATGCGAACTGCACTCTGACCTTTAAAGTCAGGATATTTTACTTCACTAACCATTAAGATACCAACAAGAATCATGGACACAAACAAAACTAGCTGTGGGACTTGCACACCACATAAAATATAGGTAGCCGCTAAACAACCTGCTGCTGGAATAGGAAGACCTTCAAAATAGCCGTGAACTTCATCCGTTTTAATATTAAAACGAGCCAAACGAAAAGCGCCTAAAACAGCAAAGGCTAATAACGGAATATAACCGAGCCAGCCTAGTCCTTGCAAATCATTAACATACAGCATATAAGCAGGGGCAACGCCAAATCCGACTACATCGGATAAGGAATCTAATTCACGCCCCATAGGACCTGCTACGCCTAATGCACGTGCCACACGCCCATCTAAACCATCTGCAATCAGTGATAGTATCACACAAATAGCCGCCCCAAAGGTATTGCCCGTAGCAGACAATGTAATGCCGATAACACCAAATGCTAAATTAGAACTAGTAAATAAATTTGGAATAACTGATTTATTCATGACGAAGCCTCCCGATAATCGTATCCCCACCAGTAATATGCTGACCTTTTTCAATGCAAATCTCTACATTTTTATCCATGTAAATTTCAGTACATGAACCAAACTTAATCATACCATATAACTGGCCACGTTGTAATACACTATCAAGATCTGTCCAAGAAACAATACGACGAGCTAATAAACCTGCAATTTGTGTGACGAGTACTTCTGTTTTATCGTTTTCTATACAAATTGTATGACGTTCATTTTCAAACCCCACATCTTCTTTGAAAGCAGGTAAAAAACTCCCCATCGTATAATGACGATATGTAATTTTACCTTCAATAGGAGCTCGATTGGCATGCACATCAAAAACAGATAAAAAGATTGTTACCTTTTTACATTCTCGATGTAAATACAAATCTTCATATACATCTTCAATTTCCATTACCTTGCCATCAGCTGGAGATAAAATAGCATCCGGGTCAGTAGGAATGTTGCGTTTTGGATTTCTAAAAAAGTTCACAAAAAATAATGCCAAAATAAATGTAATGATTGCGATACTATAATATCCAAAATACACCGCTATAATCGTAATGAAGAGCATCACTCCGATTAAAGGAAATCCTTCTTTTATTATTGGTCCTGTAGGCACAACTAAACTCCCCTATTTATTCTTAATAACAGTCCACATAAACTTTGGTATAGCCAACATTCGGCCTATACGTTTAGGTTCCAGATATAATCTATATAACCATTCTAAACGATTACGTTGCATCCAATGAGGTGCGCGTGGAATATTTCCAGCCAATACATCAAAAGACCCTCCTATACCAATGGCTACAACGCCTTGTAAAGAGGATAGTTTTTCTGAAATCCATTGTTCCTGTTTTGGCACACCTAATGCAACAAATACGAGCTTAGCACCCGAAGTTTTAATATCGTTAATAATACGTTGTTCCTCTGCTTCATCAAAGAACCCATCATGGATGCCAGCTATATTAATAGTACCATACATTGCTTGTAAATTAGAAACTGCTTGTTGTGCTACACCAGGCGCAGCACCTAAACAATATATGGGGATTTGATTGCTTACAGCTTGTTTAAACAATTCTTTGGTAATATCAACACCAGTAACGCGTTCAGGCACTCTTTCACCCATGCGTTCCGCTGCCCATAATATACCAGCTCCATCAGGAACAACTAAACTAGCGGAATTCAAGATCCCGTGTAACACGGGATCCTGATTGGCTAGCATAACCATTTCAGCATTGGCAGTTGCTACAAGATGTAGCCCTGATTGCTTCGTCATCTCTATAATTTTTGAAACTGCTTCGTCCATAGTGATGCAATCAATAGGGACGGATAATACCGAAATACGTTTACTCAAAATAATACTCCATTATAAACCACTATAGTTCGGTGCTTCTACGGTGATACTTACATCATGTGGATGACTTTCTTTCAAGCCTGCTGCCGTAATTTGAATAAATTGAGTGTTTTCAATCATTTCTTTAATATTATGGCAACCACAGTATCCCATACTTGCACGTAAACCACCAACCATTTGGAAAATAGTATCTGCCAACATACCTTTATAAGGTACACGACCTTCGATACCTTCAGGAACTAATTTTTTAGCTTCTGATTGGAAATAACGATCTTTACTACCAAGCTTCATAGCCCCTAAGCTACCCATACCACGGTATACTTTATAGGAACGACCTTGGTAAATAACAGTTTCTCCTGGGCTTTCATCAGTACCAGCAAGAATATTACCCATCATAACAACATTGGCACCAGCTGCAATCGCTTTCGCAATGTCGCCAGAATATTTAATACCACCATCAGCGATGATTGGAATACCATAACGTCTTGCTACTTGAGCGGACTCATAGACAGCAGTGATTTGAGGTACACCAATACCAGCAATGACACGTGTTGTACAAATAGAGCCAGGTCCAATACCAATTTTAACAGCATCTGCACCAGCTTCAATAAGAGCCTCTGTACCAGCTGCCGTTGCCACATTACCAGCAATAACCGGAATATGTGGATATGCTTGTTTAATTTCTTTTAATGTACGCAACACACCTGCAGAATGACCATGAGCAGTATCGACGATGATAACATCGGCTTTGGCTGCTACGAGAGCATCTAGACGATCATACATATCTTTAGAAACACCAACAGCAGCACCAACTAATAGACGGCCGCTAGCATCCTTTGCAGAATTAGGATATTTTGTAGCTTTTTCAATATCTTTAATAGTGATTAAACCCTTTAAATTACTATCTTTATCAACTAATGGTAATTTTTCAATACGATGTTTGCTCAAAATGGATTTAGCCATTTCCAAGGAAGTACCTTCAGGAGCTGTAACTAAACCTTCACTTGTCATACATTCGCCAATTTGACGGGATAAATCAGTTTCAAAACGCATATCGCGATTTGTAATGATCCCTACTAGTTTACCATGTTCTGTAATAGGTACACCAGAGATTTTATATTTGCGCATCAACTCTTCTGCATCAGAGAGAAGGTTCTGAGGGCTTAGGAAAATCGGATCAACGATAACACCATGCTCAGAACGTTTAACTGTATCAACTTCATGAGCTTGTTCCTCGATGGACATATTTTTATGAATAACACCCATACCGCCTTCACGAGCCATGGCAATGGCCATACGGGACTCAGTAACAGTATCCATACCAGAACTAATCATTGGGATATTTAGTGAAATATCACGTGTTAATTGTGTCTTTAAATCTACTTGATATGGTAATACATCAGATGCAGCCGGCACTAACAATACATCATCAAAAGTCAATCCACGCATACCGAATTTATCGTCTCTCATTTGTTTTTCCTTTCTCGTATAATAAAAAACAAAACTACGACCCATTCTAGCCCAGTGGGCTAGAACGGATAATCGTAGCTTTCATTAGCGTTCAGACCGCAAAATGCCGCCTTCCATAAACTCATCTTTTTTCATATCAACAAAAATAACCTTAACTGCTTCTGCAGGAACCTTTACGATGTCTACAGTAGCCTTAGTGATAGCTTCACCTAATTGTTTCTTTTGTTCTTTTGTACGACCTTCAACGAGTTCAACATGAATTAATGGCATATGGCACCTCCATAGATACAAAAATATTGTTTTTTATATTATACGAGAATAGGCCGTTATATACAAGGGGAAAACCTAGATAAAACCTAGTATTATCGCACCTTATAGAATTATTAGCCCTACCTCTTAATTATACAATATTCTAAGAAATTTTTCACCAAATCTTTTTGATAATTCTTCTTTCATTTGAATTTCTAGTTGATTGATGCCAAATTCTCGAATATATAACAGCACATCATTACGCGCTGCCACTAGTATATCTATATCTTTTATGATATTAGCTACCCGTAAATCAGGTAATCCTGATTGCGCAAGTCCAAACAATTGGCCAGATCCACGCAGTAATAAATCTTGTTCGGCTAATTCAAATCCATCTTGCGTGGATTCCATCAACCGCAACCGCTCTTGACTGACATCGCCCTTTGAATCACTAACCAAAATACAATACGCCTGAATATCACCACGTCCAACGCGGCCTCGTAATTGGTGTAATTGGGATAATCCAAAACGCTCAGCCCCTTCTATGCACATAATCGTCGCATTAGGAACATTAACGCCAACCTCTATAACGGTTGTAGACACGAGCAATTGAATGCGTCCATTATGAAAAGCTTGCATCACCTCGTCCTTTTCTTTTGGATTCATACGCCCGTGAACAAGGCCCACTTCAAAGCTTTTATAAAAATAGTCTTTCAAGTCCAAAAAGAGTTCTTCTGCTGCTTGCAAATCAAGTTTTTCAGATTCCTCTACAAGAGGGCAAACCACATATACTTGATGACCTGCCGCCATTTCCTTACCAAAGAACACGCGCAATCGTTCTTTATATGAGCTATCTACAACATATGTCTTGACCGGTTTACGTCCTGGAGGCATTTCCTTAATAAGGGATACCGCTAAATCACCATATACAGATAGGGTCATTGTTCTTGGAATCGGTGTAGCCGTCATAATTAAAACATGAGGATACACCCCCTTATGTTGTAATGCGGCACGCTGATTAACACCAAAACGATGCTGTTCATCGATAATAACCAATCCTAAATTCTTAAATTGAACCTTGTCCTGAATGAGCGCATGGGTACCGATAATCAATTGAATGGTTCCATTTGCTAATTCCTCATAGATTCTATCCTTTTCTTTTTTAGGTGTGGATCCTGTAAGCAATACAATATTAATAGGCAAATTTTTACAAAATTCAGTTATTCCTTCATGATGTTGAGTCGCTAAGATTTCTGTAGGTGCCATGATAACAGCTTGGTATCCATTTTCTACGGCTTTTACAAGGCTCAATGTAGCTACAACGGTCTTACCAGAGCCTACATCACCTTGTAATAAGCGTTGCATAGGCCGCTCATCTTGCATGTCCTGTGAAATTTCTGTTACCGCCCGTTCTTGATCCCCCGTTAGCTGAAAGGGTAAATTCGTCCTACATTGTTCCATCAATGTACCATCTGGTTCCATCTTAGGCCCTACATGACATTGCTCTTTATTTCTAAGCAGAGCCAATCCAGACTGCATGATAAATAGTTCTTCATAGGCTAATTGATACCGTGCTTTTTCATGACTTTCACTACTTGAAGGAAAATGCATTTCTTTAAATGCATCATATCGCTTCATACTCGCATGATAATCCATGATTTCAGGCGGTAAAATTTCATCCATTGTATGATGCGCTTCGAACCAATTTCGAATCGATGCGCGCACCACATATTGAGAAACGCCATCCACCAAGGGATAAATAGGAACAATGCCCGTATCTGGCATAGCATCTGGCCCGAGATTTTCTATTTGCGGAGAATTCATCTGCATAGAACCATATTGAAATTCGGCCTTACCGTACGCATAGAGGCGCTGACCTTTTTTGTAAAAGTTCTTTTTATATCCTTGATTGAATAATACAATCTTCATCGGACCAGTACCATCTGTGATGATAACTTCTAAAATAGATAAGCGAGGCCGTGGACGTTTTTCCATAATGGATACGACAGTACCTACAACCCCCGCAGTAATACCAGTTTCCAACTCTTTGATGGAATAAATTTTACGTCTATCTTCATAGGAGCGTGGAAAATAAGCCAATAAATTGGATACAGTATCAATGCCTAATTTATGAAGTTGTTTTTCTCGACCTGGTCCAATTCCCTTAATAGAGGTCAGTGCTTCGTTCATTATAATGCCTCACATATAACATACTTAATGAATATAGTGAAAATATATCCATTTTTATATTTCTCTTGCCATATCTCATAGATTTCGACTACAATATTAGCTATAGTATACCAAATATTGTAGTATATTTCATAAAATATCAATGCATGTAGTAAAAACACTTGCTTAAACCTTGTCTTTATGATAATATACTTTTGTTATGTTATAGATTAAGCTTGGAGGTGGAAACTATGGCAAACCTTTGCGAAGTATGTGGCAAATCCACATCTAGCGGTATGAACGTGAGTCACTCTCACATTCGCACAAGAAAAACTTGGAAACCGAACATTCAAAGAGTACGGGCGGTTGTAGACGGTGCTACAAAAAAAGTAAATGTATGCACACGCTGCCTTCGTTCTAATAAAATTACACGCGCGTAAAATAAATAGTACATGTACTCTTAAACAAAAAGACCGTTACCAAATGGTAACGGTCTTTTTGTCGCCCTATTACAGCGTAATATTTGGAATAAAGTAATCTTTAAATAATTTTATAGCATATTGATCTGTTAATCCTGCCACATAATCGACAATATCAACAGTGGAATACACACCATTTCGTTCTACATAGGTTTCTATATCACCTGGATGCTCCATAAAGTATGTAAATAAATTTTTTACTACATGAGCGGCCTTATTACGGTCAGGAATTAATGCAGGTGCTAGATATACATTTTTAAACATAAACTGTCTAAAAACATTCATCGTGCTTTCAATAACAGCAGACATCTGAATCGCTGGCTTATCCAACGATTGTTCAACCATATCTTTCACCATGGCCGTAATCATACTAGACGGAGTATCGCCAAAATAAAATCGCACTTCTTCTGGTAAATCGTTAGCTTCTAGCATACCAGCCCGTTGTGCATCATCATAATCGTGACACAAGTACGCAATACGATCTACAATACGTATAATCTGCCCTTCTAATGTAGATGGTATGGTTGGTCCCGTATGGCCTAAAATGCCATCCCGTACTTCTTTTGTAAGATTAAGGCCTTGTCTGTTACCATGTTTCTCTAATACTTCGACCATGCGCAAACTTTGTTCATTATGGTTAAAATGGCCCACCATATCGCGCAGTGCATATTCTCCGACATGACCAAATGGGGTGTGCCCCACATCATGCCCCATCGCAATGGCTTCCACTAAATCTTCATTAAGTCTAAGAGCACGCGCAACAGTACGACCGATTTGTCCTACTTCAAGGGTATGCGTCATTCTTGTTCTATAATGGTCACCAGGTGCAATATATACTTGTGTCTTATGTTTTAAGCGACGAAAACACTTGCTGTGTATAATTCTATCCCGATCCCGTTGAAATGCGGTACGTAGTGGATCTGGTTCTTCATCAATATCGCGCAAGGCCATACTGCTTCTCGCCGCATAGGGAGATAAGATCATATCTTCTCGTTCTTCTATACGTTCTCTAATATTCATAGTACCTCTTTATCAAACATGTTAACAATATAATATTTAATAATAGGGAGGCTTGCGCCTCCCCTATTTATTTTCCGGCAGTCATGCGGTTTTTATCTACTAATTGCATAACAAGAGATGCTGTTTCTTCAATGGATTTGTTAGAAACATCAAGCACTTGGCAATGTAGACGACGCATAATAGCTTTTGCATATTCTAATTCAGAATTAATGCGCTCAATAGAGGCATAATTAGCCTCATCTTCTAAGCCTATAGCACGCAAACGTTCACTGCGGATATTATTCAATTTATATGGGTCAATAATCAACCCCACAATTTTCTTAGGCGGAATCTTAAATAATTCCTCTGGCAATGGCACCTCAGGAACTAGTGGTAAGTTAGCCGCTTTAATTTTTTTATACGCTAAAAACATGGATAACGGCGTTTTACTTGTACGAGATACACCGATAATCACAACATCAGCCTTTTCGAAGCCTGATGGGTTTTTACCATCATCGTATTTAACTGCAAACTCAATAGCTTCTACCTTTTTGAAATATTCTTGGTCTAGCTTATGAACCATACCAGCTGTCATACGTGGCTTGGTAGATGCCACTGTACCTACAGCATCCAATACAGGGCCCATAATATCAACAGCAGGAATATTATTCTCTGCCGCTTTTTCGTGTAAATAGTTCCGCAATTCTAACGACACAATTGTATGACAAATTACGTGATTACCATTTTTGGCATCTTGTATAATTTCATCAATTTGAGCCTTATCTTCAATATATGGGATGCGAACAATTTCAATTTGTTCCTTATCGTACTGACTTGCTGTTGCTCTCGCAACGGCCTCTGCAGTTTCGCCTAAGGAATCAGATATCGCATAAATAATTTTTTCTGCCATTCTTTATACCTCTTGTGTACTACATTCTAAAAACGCCTTAGTCACAGTTGTTTTAGATACACGTCCTACCACCTTTAATCGTTTCTTAGGACTGTCTTGTGATTCATCGTCTTCTCTAACTATAACAGGTAAACAATCGACTTCATAGTCAATCATTTTTTGCGCCGCCACAGCCAACGAATCTGATGGTTCTACGGTGATAACTTTGCTAACGGGTGTCATAATCATTGAGATAGGCATTGTATGTGCATCGGTTTGACCTATGGAGGCACGCAATAAATCCTTGCGTGATACAACACCTTGTAAATAGGAACCTTCGCAAACCAAAATCGTACCTACGTCCTCTGTAAAAATAGTCACGATTGTATCATATAGATTGGTCTCTGGCGATACGATAACGGCTTGTGAAAGCACATCATGTACACTATAAGACCTTAAAATTTCAGCAGTTTGGTCCTTTGGCGACAAGCCAATATAGTAATATCCTACATTAGGCCTTGCTTCGAGAACGCCAATCATAGTGAGCACGGCTAAATCCGAACGCAATGCAGATCGTGTCACATCCAAATGTTCCGCTATAGCGCTTCCCGTAACAGGTCCTTTTTCACGTACAATATGGGCTATTGCTTCTTGTCGTTTTGAAAGTTTCACACCCGTCCCTCCTTTCACATATAAATATTATATCCTATGTATCATTTTAGAAAAAGAGGAGGCGCTCTCGCCTCCTCTTTACATCATCAAATAAAGTATATCTTTATTACCATTCAAGGTCTTCTACATCTTGACGACCACGACCTGTAAGTGCATCCATCATCATGCGTTGCTCGATTTGAGCCACCATTTTCTTAGTATTTTTAACCGCATCTGGGTTAACAGAGATGGAATCAATACCACTCTTAACTAAGAATTCACAAAGTTCAGGGTAAACACTTGGTGCTTGGCCACAGATGGATACAGTTTTACCATCTTTATGAGCCACTTCGATAAGATGACGAATAGCTCTACGAACAGCTAAATTACGTTCATCATAAATGTGTTGGACTGTTTCATTATCACGGTCACAACCTAGAACAAGCATTGTCAAATCGTTAGAACCGATGGAATAACCATCTACGTATTTATTGAATTGGTCAGCTAAAATAATATTTGCTGGAATTTCAGCCATGAGCCAGATTTTAAAATCTTTACCGCGTACAAGGCCTTCTTGAGCCATCAAGTTAGTTACGAGTTCAGCTTCTTCAACAGTACGGCAGA
>NZ_CAUSQT010000043.1:0-10737 GCF_963534045.1 uncultured Veillonella sp.
TGTGAATTTTACTTTTTAACATTGTTAGTTCCATGTTAAACTCCTTGTGTTTTAATGTAATCGCCTTATGGTCGATTCGAAATATCACAATCATTTTGTTTATCATGAATTAACAGTAGACTAGAGTATAGTTAAAAATACTATCTCCATGTGAGATTATATCATAATACAATCTTTATAAGAAAAAAATATATTTATAGGCTTATAAAATAATATTTATAATGTATTTCATATTCATATACAATAAAACCAGTAGTTACAAATTGTAGCTACTGGTTTTTAGTATCGTAATATTTTATTGTAAATATTCAGCTAATGCCTTATCTATATATGCAGCTTCTTCTTGAGAAGGTTCACACATTGGTAAATTAAATATACCTGTAGGTAAACCCATTTTACGAGCTGCATATTTAACTGGAATTGGATTTGTTGTAATAAACATAGCCTTAGTAATTTCAGCTAATTTTTGATGTAATTGTGTTGCTTTTTGATTATTTCCTTCCTCAAAGGCTGCAATCATATCGTTCATATCTTGACCGGCCACATGGGATACTACAGAAATAACGCCTGTGCCACCAACGGAAAGAATAGGCAATGTAAGGCCATCATCTCCGCTGTATACCATGAAATCTTCACCAGGCATTAAACGCTTAATTTCAGAAGCAATCATCAAATTACCACTAGCCTCTTTGATGGCACAAATATGTGGATATTCCTTATGGAGGCGTGCTAGTGTAGCTGGAAATATTCCAGTTCCTACGCGACCAGGTACATTGTATACCATGATTGGTAACGTTGTAGCCTCTGCAATGGATTTAAAATGCAAATATTGACCTTGTTGATTAGGCTTATTGTAATACGGTACAACAACTAACAATCCATCAATACCAGGAATCGTAGATACTTCTTTCACAAAGTCTACAGAACCTTTTGTATCATTGGAACCTACATTAGCAATAATAGTACCTTTATCTCCACATGCTTTGGCAATCGCTTTAAATAAAGCAGTCTTGCTTTCACGGGAAATAGTAGGATTTTCACCTGTGGTACCACAAACAACTAAGCCATCAGACCCATGATTCAATAGATGTTCTGCAATGGCTACTGTATTTTCAATGTTGACTGATCCATCATCATTAAATGATGTAATCATAGCCGTTAATACACGACCAAAGGTTTTCATATGTTTCTCCCCCTTGATAGATATTAAAACGCTTCCTTTTCTACCAAGTATTCTGCAATTTGCAATGCATTTAATGCAGCGCCCTTACGAATTTGGTCACCTACGATCCAGAAATTCATGCCTTTATCATTGTATAAATCTTTACGGATACGACCGATTTCACAGTCATTTTGATTAGATGTATATAGTGGCATAGGGTATTCTTGCTCTGCTGGATTATCTTTTACTTGTAATCCTGGGAATGCGGCACAAGCCTTGCGGAATGCTACTACAGATACTGGTTCTTCTGTTTCTACTAATACGGATTCAGAATGAGAGCGATATACTGGAACACGAACAGTTGTTGGCACGACTTGAATCGTGTCATCATGAAGAATTTTGTGTGTTTCATTTACCATCTTCATCTCTTCTTTAGTATAATCGTTTTCTAAGAATACATCAATTTGTGGTAACAAATTGAACGCGATTGGGAAGTGTTTAGGTGCAGAACCTGTTGGCAATAAGTTAGCAGTCATTTCCTTGCCTTCAGCATATTCTTTTACTTGGTTTTGAAGTTCTTCAATACCTTCTTTACCAGCACCAGATACAGCTTGGTATGTAGATACTACAATGCGTTTGATTGGGGAAATGTCGTGCAATGGTTTTAAACCAAGGCTCATGATGATTGTAGAGCAGTTTGGATTGGCAATGATACCCTTATGTTTCAAAATATCTTCAGGGTTAACTTCAGGCACAACGAGTGGCACCTCTGGATCCATACGGAAGGCACTGGAGTTATCAATAACAATAGCACCGCGTTTAGCAGCTTCTGGAGCTAATGTTTTAGAAATAGAGCCACCTGCAAATAATGCAATATCAATACCATCAAAGGATTCAGGTTTTGCTTCTTCGACCACATAGGTTTTCCCATTAACTGTAAGTTCAGTACCAGCAGAACGAGCAGAAGCCAATAGTTTTAAATTTTCATAAGGAAAATTACGCTCTTCAATAAGTGTAATAAATTCTGCCCCTACTGCACCAGTAGCACCAAGAATTGCAAGATTAGGTTTTTTCATTGTGTATCTCCTCAATTAATCAATTGTTGTTCAGTATTATAAATAATGTTCTAAGCCATATGTTAAGCCTGGTTTAGAGGCAATTTTCTTACATGCTAGAACGACACCAGGCATGAAGGATAAACGGCTTAAGCTATCATGACGAATTGTTAATGTTTCATCATAGCCGCCAAATAATACTTGTTGATGTGCTACATAACCAGGAAGACGAACGCTATGGATAGTAACATTGTCGACTTTTGCACCACGTGCACCTGGCAAACTTTCACGTGTTAAATCTTCAGAACCTGTCACATTTGCAGCCTCTTTTGCATCATTGATTAATTTAGCCGTCAAAATAGATGTACCAGATGGAGCATCATATTTATGGTTGTGATGTAATTCGATAATTTCTACATCAGGGAAATATGGCGCTAATTCAGCAGCCACTTTCATCATCATAACAGCGCCTAATGAGAAATTAGGTGCTACCAAACAATTGGCATTATGTTTTAAACCGATTTCATTCAATTCGTTGCGTTGTTCTTCAGTTAGGCCTGTTGTGCCTATTACAATATGCACGCCAGCACTAAGAATTTTTTTGGCATTTTCGAAAATAACAGCAGGATTTGTGAAATCAACGATAACGTCAGGTTTATTATCGCTCAATACTTCGTCAATAGTTTCAGCCATTGTGATATGTAATGGTTCAATTCCTGCTACAGTGCCCACATCTTGACCTGCTTTAGATGGATCGATGCCACCAATCATTGTCAATTCAGAATCTGCATGTACTGCTTTTACGACTTCGCGACCCATTTTACCGCCTGCACCGTTTACCATTACTCTAATCATATTTACCTCCAAAAAAGCCAGTGGAGGCATCCACTGGCTTAATATATACGATATATGACACATCGTTCATTAAACAAGAATTATGATAGCACTCCACCAATGTAATATTGGTGACAGTCGTCTACCTATTAAATAGACAACCAGCACGATGATTTGGCTGTCATCCCACTTCGGCAAGTACACCTTTTATCATGAATCATTGTTTGCCGGCTCCTCATGATGACTATTTATACCCGCGCCTCTACCTTATTATTGAGTTAATATAATAAGTATAAGTAATTATGCGTATTTAGTCAATGAAAATGGTCAATAAGTTCTTGTGCAGCAGCCAGTGCTGTATGAGACATTCCCTTGCCGGACATCATGGATGCGATTTGTGAAAGCCGTTCTTTTTCGCTCAATTCAGATAATGTAGAAATAGTGCGGCCTTCTTGTTCTTGCTTAGATAAGTGATAATGCTGTTTTGCAATACTTGCCGTTTGTGGTAAATGAGTAATACAGAATACTTGATTTGTCTTGGAAAGAGCTAAGATTTTTTCAGCTACCTTCAATGCTATATCTCCACTTATACCGACATCGATTTCATCGAATACAAGTGTTTTGTGATTATCTGTACGGAATACGGATTTTAGTGCCAGTGCAATGCGAGCCAATTCACCACCAGATGCAACTTTATGTAATGGTAGCAACTGTTCGCCTTTATTAGCGGTAAATAATAATTCAATTGATTTAGCGCCTAATGGTAAAAGTTCTTCACTTTCATCTATGAAAAAACGAATATCCCCTTTTTCCATACCTAAATCAACAATTTCAGCTCGTAGTTGTTTAGCAATTACATCTGCATTTTCACGACGTATATAAATTAATGCTGCTAAAGCTGTTTTTGCAATCTTTTCTTTTTCCACTAATTGTTGTTCTAAAGCACCTTGTTCACAAACTTCGGATTCTAATTCCTCTAAGCGTTGTTGCGCCTTTTCTTCATAATTTAATATATCTTGGACTGTTTCGCCGTACTTCTTTTTAAGACCATAGATTACAGAATCTCTATCTTGGCAGTATGCATAGCGTTCTTCGTCATAACTAATAGAATCTCGGTATCGATCAAGAGATTGAGCAGCTTCTTCTAATTGAAAGTATGCAGAATTAACGAGTTCAGAGATTTCTTTAACCTCATCATCATATTTTACAAGATCATTTACTTCTACCTTGATAGCATTAACTGTATCTAATAATGGATGCCTGCCTCCATAAAAAGCATCATAACATGAACCAAGTACCTTATCGATATGATCGAAGCTATCTAAACGTTTCAGTTCTTCAGCAATAGATTCATCCTCGCCTATTTGTAATCCAGCCTCTTCTATTTCATCGATTTGAAAACGAAGCATATCAAGTTCACGGGCTCGTTCAGCCATGTGCTCAGATAAATTATCTAGCGCTTGCTTGGCCTCTTTATATTCTTTGTAGGCTGCTTTATATTCTTTATAAGCCTTACTACCAGCCTGGTTATAACCATCTAAATACTCATGATGTGAATCAGGATTTAATAATTTTTGATTACTGTATTGACCATGAATATCGGCTAATAATAGACCAATCTCTTTAAGCGCCTTTAGAGGAATGGGTTGATCATTAGCCAATATAATAGATTTACCAGATGTATTAAAGGACCTAGATAGAATTAGTTGATTGTCCTCTACCAATATATTTTTTGATTGTAATAAATCTAATAAACTTTGGTGATTGGCAATATCGAATATGCCATCTATAACAAAACTATCTTTACCATGACGAATAAACTCGCTGCTAGCGCGTTCTCCTAATAGAATACTGAAAGCATCCATTAATATGGATTTACCTGCCCCAGTTTCGCCGGTAAAGATAGTTATGCCATCTTTAAATGAAATATTCATTTGCTCAATCAACGCAAAATTTCGAATGCTCATTTGCGTCAACATATAATTACTAATCCTTCATTAAATCTTGAATTCTAGAAAGAATTGCAGGTACCTCAGCTTCGGAGCGCGCGATAAGTAAAATTGTATCATCTCCTGCGAGTGTACCAATTAATTCAGACCATTTTGCATGATCAATAGAAAATGCTACAGATTGAGCAGAGCCAGGAATCGTATGTAGCACGACCTGATTTAAGCTATGATCAACCTTGATCAAGGAATCTTGGAATAAACGGTTAATACGACTACGTGATAATACTACATTTTCTTCTGGAGATAATGCGTATCGATAATGTCCATCGCCAGTTGGTATTTTAATTAACATTAATTCTTTGATGTCACGAGAGACAGTAGCCTGTGTTACTTCTATGCCTTCTTGTAATAAAGCCGCTGCTAACTCCTCTTGTGTTTCAATCGCCTTAGACTGAACAATTTCCTTAATTTTGTTATAGCGATAGCGTTTCATTTTTTGCTCCCTTTTTAAACTTGCACATAAAAGAGAATAGTATCTTTCTTACATTATTATACCATATATTCAAAATTAATATATGGTATATTCCGTATATACCATACGTGTTATGCATATTGTACTAATAATTAATAATTAGTTAATTTATGGAGTTTTCAACTCTTATAAACACACATAATATATGGTTCATCTATTTATAGCGAATTTATGATTAACGATTTTTACAAGTGTGTTGCATAAATAAAAGGCCTTTTAATGGGTCTTTTATTTCGTATTATGCATTTTTAGTATAGTAAAAGTATAGATTATTTACTATAAGTATAAGATAGCTATTATGGAAATTATCGTTTTTGAATTAAATATAATTCAGGTGGATTGTTAGCTTGATTTATAGGATGCCAATGGCATACATTATACTTTGCTTGATCTAACTGTGAGATATACTTATGCAATGCTTCTTTCTCTTCCATACCCTCAGGTGTGCCAGGATATGCTACGATAGTAATGATTCCATCCTTAGCGAGTTTAGGAAATGCATTGTTTAGAGCTTCAATCGTATTATGAGGACGTGTTATGATGCTATGATCTCCACCGGGTAAATATCCTAAATTAAATATAATTAAATCAATTGTATTTTCTTTGATTTCTTGATGAAGTGCAATGTCGTGAGAATTGTGTAAAAATGTAATTGTTACATTTGACTGCAATTTCTTGGATGCTAGTAATTCCCTGCTAGCACTGACAGCCTGTTCTTGAATGTCTATGCCATATAAATGACACTCAGATTGAGCTCGTTCTGCTAAATACAGTAAATCGTGGCCATTGCCACATGTTGCATCCACTACAACAGAGGCAGATTTCATAATGCGATCCCAAATAAGATGTTGAAATTGAACTGCATTGTTGATATTAATCATATGCGTTCACACTCCTTATAATAACTCGTCCCTACGAGATGCTAATTTTTTAAATAATGTGCCAAAGAAGCATTGATCTTTAAATCGAACAAATAAACAATACACAGGATTCGATGAAATATGTAAAGCTTCTTTGTTAGTAAATGAATAGTCAAATGTACCATCTATGCATATATGCAGTTGAGGTTCACGATCAGGCATTGTAATTTGAATGGTATCATGTTCTTCTAAGACCATAGAGATACCTTGAATTAAATGTGGCGCAACTGGGGTTATAATAATAGATCGATTATCTGGCTTCATAATAGGACCACCAGCGGATAAATTATATCCTGTAGACCCTGTAGCTGATGAAATAATTAGTCCATCAGAAGGATACATCTGCGTATGTTGTCCATTTACTGCTAAATTGATACGCGCCATTTTAGCTGGTTCAGAACGTGTAATAACGACTTCATTAATAATTGGGACTAAGTCTTCTCTTGTTCCGCCTTCCCTATCTATATAGGCATGAAGATGTCCTCGTTTTTCAATTGTATAGTCACCTTGAGCAATGCGTTTAATATGACTTTGTAATTGATGGACTTCAATTTGATTTAAGAAACCAA
Source organism: uncultured Veillonella sp. (assembly GCF_963534045.1). Lineage (GTDB taxonomy): Bacteria > Bacillota > Negativicutes > Veillonellales > Veillonellaceae > Veillonella. The sequence continues at coordinate 7,022 of NZ_CAUSQT010000043.1, forward strand.
GTTCCCCTAAGTTAATACCACATACAGGTATATTATAAGAGAAAATTTGACGTGCTAAATGGATGATGGTGCCATCGCCACCAAAACTAAATGCTACATCAATATGTTTAAAAATCTCTGGTCTAGGAAGTACATTTTCCTTTGGTATTTGTAATACCTTGTAAGTATCAGGTCTTTCAAGATCATCTGGTAAATATACTTCTATTTGCTCTTCTCTACAGATATGAGCTGCCATTTTAAGAACGGCCATGATTGTACTTTTACCCATATTAGGAAAAAAACCAATACGCATATATCTATCTCCTATAGCATGTGAGCCTCATCTACAACTGCTGTAATTAATTCATCAGTTATAGATAATGCACCTTCTTCAGATTTAGTAAAATATCCTAAAAACTCAATATTTCCTTCCGTCCCTTTAATTGGTGAGAAGGTTAATCCGTGTAAATATAATTTGCAATCATAAGCAACCTGTAATATACGTGAAAGTACCTCTTCATGTACTGCTCTCTCTCGAACAATACCTCCCTTTCCGACCTTTTCTTTACCGGCTTCAAACTGAGGCTTGATGAGAGCTACTAATGAACCTGTATTTTTTAATAGTGTAGTAGCTACAGGTAATACCTTATCGAGAGATATAAAAGCTACATCAATAGATATGAAATCTACAAGTTCACCCAATTGTTCTGCAGTAACCGCACGTATATTTTGCTTCTCCATATTGATTACGCGTTCATCTTGGCGAAGTTTCCAAGCTAGTTGGTTATATCCTACATCTATTGCAAACACCTTGGATGCACCATTTTGCAATGCACAATCTGTAAATCCACCCGTACTAGCTCCAATATCAATCATGACTGCATCGGTTAAATCAATGGGATATATTTGAATAGCTTTTTCTAATTTTAAGCCTCCACGACTTACATATGGCAAGGTATTACCTTTCACTGTGAGATTTGCATCTACAGGAACCTTTGTACCAGCCTTATCGATTCGTGTTGTATCCATAAAGATTTGACCAGCCATAATAGCGGCTTTTGCTTTTTCGCGACTTTCAAATAAACCTCGGTTAACAAGGAGAATATCTAAACGTTCTTTATTACTCATATGACACCATTATACACATAGAAATATTGAATATAAGCTATTAGAATACCTAATACTAAACCACCAAATACTTCAACTGGCGTATGACCTAGTAATTCTTTTAATGCAATTTCTCGGTCTTTTAAAATAACAGGAATATTTCGTTTACTAAAATACTCCACAATTTGGTTTAATATTTGTGCTTGTCGACCAGCTTGACGACGTACACCAGACGCATCATACATGACTACAATAGAAAATACTAATGCTACCACAAATATATCAGTAATACCATTATTTTTAAAGTACAAAGCGGCAGTAGTAGAAATTACAAAGGATGTATGTGAACTAGGAAATCCTCCGGAACCTACTAAACGTTCAAAACGCAATGTACGATAACGGACAAGTTGCCATAAGAATTTAATGGCTTGTGCTGAAAACCAGCCCCAAAATGCGGCTTGCGCTATATAATTATGACAAATTTCCTCTAAAATATGGTACATATAACTTTACCCTCTAATGTTTAATGTGTACGATCCATTAAATAATCAATAATAGCACTTAGTATGTGTGTATCATCTTCTATTGTTGCTAAAGCAGCATGTGCCTTTTGTGCGACTATATGTGCTTCATTACGTGCCTCATCAAGCCCTAATAATGAAACATAAGTGGATTTATCTTGTCGTATATCACTACCAGGTGTTTTGCCTAACTCTTCAATGGTTCCCGTTACATCAAGAATATCATCTGTAATCTGGAATAGCAAACCAAGACAATTGGCATATGTCATATAGGCCGCATATTTTGCTTGGTCAGCATTAGATAAGATGAGCCCTAACTCAATGGCCGCATTAAATAAAGCACCTGTTTTTCCACTATGTAAAACTTTTAATTCCTCTAGAGGGATATGTTTTCCTTCGGATAGTAAATCAAAAGCTTGTCCGCCAACCATGCCTTCAGGACCAGCTGCGGTCGCTAAACATTGGATAGCCTTGATTTTTTGCTCAGCTGATGCGGTTGTATTTTCAGTGCAAAGTTGAAATGCATAGGTCAATAAACCATCACCTGCTAAAATTGCCATGCCATCTCCATATACCTTATGGTTGGTTAAATTACCTCGGCGATAATCATCATTATCCATAGCTGGTAAATCATCATGAATCAGTGAATATGTATGAATACATTCCAATGCACATAGGAACTCTTTATATAATGATGCATCAACCTTCATTGCATCTAAAACAGCCTTGGTTAAGATAGGACGAATTCGTTTTCCCCCTTGTAATAAACTATAGTTCATAGATTCATATAAACGTTTATATTCTGGTATAGGGGAATTTAATACGGCACTTAACCAGTGTTCAATCGATTGTTTGCTAGTTTCTAAATATGTCTTTAACATAGCTTATTACTCTCCGATGCGTACCTCTTCGATAATCTGTTGAATTTCACCTTCCACAGAATCCAGCATATCTGCACATTCCTTAACTAAGGTTAAGCCTTTTTTATATTGATTTAACAGCTCTGACATAGATAATTCACCATCGTCGAGTTGACGAACGATATCTTCAAGAGCTTTATATTTTTTTTCATAACTTTTCAGTGATGCTGCCATCCGGTAATACCTCCTCTACAACTGCTTTTATAGAACCATCACGCAATGTAATTTTAAATACATCTCCTTTGGCCATATTTTGAATTGAACTTATAGTATGACCCTCTTTTTCTATTTTGGAATAGCCTTTCACCATTAAATGGATTGGATTTTGTAGTGATAATTCCTGTGTTATAAGTGAAAGTTTATGCTTTTCATGTTGCCATCGTTGTGACGCTAAAGTTTGTAATTTCTCCTTATAGGATTGTAAGAGAGAATTTTGTTTATGCAGTAATTGTAATGCAGGAAACCCGAGACGACGATTAAAAATTGTACTTAATTCAATACGTTTTTGCTGTAATGTTTGATCCATTACATACTGTAAATAATCAAGTTTTTGTTGTAAATGCTGTTGTAGTGTAGTCAACGGAAGCACTGCAATTTCTGCGGCATGACTAGGTGTAGCACCACGCATATCAGCAGCGTAATCAGCTAATGTATAATCTGTTTCATGACCTACTGCAGAAATAATAGGTGTAGATGCATTGTAAATAGCTTCGATAACAACTCTATCATTAAAGCACCATAAATCCTCCATTGAACCGCCGCCACGACCGACGATAATGACATCAACATCTGGATCTTTATCTGCAGCTTCAATTCCTTTAGCTATGATTGGACCCGCTGTTGTTCCCTGAACTGGTACAGAGAATAATTTAAATTGCATAAGCGGATTTCTATGTTCACTAATATGTAATATATCGTGTAAAACAGCACCTGTAGAGGATGTGACAATACCGATACAACTTGATAGAACTGGTATTGGTTGTTTATGAGCATCATCAAAATAGCCCAATGCGGATAATTCTCTTTGCAGAGCATCGAATTCAAGCTGTAATGGGCTTTTAGAACCAACCTGCATATCCGATGCGATAAGATTTAAACGGCCCATTTTGTTATAGAAATTAACGGATGCCTTGATTGTTACTAATAATCCATTTTGAAATGCATTAGCGAGTCCTTTACTTTGAACCGT
>NZ_CAUSQT010000044.1:0-10004 GCF_963534045.1 uncultured Veillonella sp.
CAAGACCCATGCCTTTCAATACAACAGGACCTACAGCAAGTTCTGCACCGCTAAGGCCTACAACGAGGATAACGGATGTAAGAATCATGTTAACAGGGTTTGTGTAATCTACTTTACGTTCTACTAACATGCGCAAACCAGATGCTGCGATGATACCGAACAAGAGAATGGATACACCACCCATAACAGGGACCGGAATGGCATGAATAAGAGCGGCTACCTTGCCCACGAAGGAAATAATCATAGCCAATATAGCTGCACCGCCGATAACCCAAACGCTAAAGCACCGTGTAATTGCTAGTACTCCGATATTTTCACCATACGTTGTATTTGGTGTAGCCCCAAAGAAACCAGAAAGAATATTGGCAAGGCCATCACCTAATAAAGAACGTTCTAAACCAGGTTCTTTCATAAGATCTTTTGATATAATGTTACTTGTAACAACAAGGTGACCCACGTGTTCCGCAAATACTACAAATAATGCTGGCATAATCATGACGATGGCATTGATATCAAATTCAGGCATACCATAAAACTGTGGTAGCGAGAACCATGGTGCCGCTTCAACAGCGGAAAAATCGACAACGCCCATGATAGCAGATAAGATATAACCTGCCACTACGCCGATAAGCACAGGAATTACAGCAAGGAATCCTCGGAATACGACGGTTCCTAACAAGGTCACAATCAAGGAGAACATAGATACTATGATAGCCTGCTCATGAGACATGCCAAGATTTTGATCACCGATGAGTCCAGCCATGCCCATAGCGACTGGAGCTAGTTCAAGGCCGATGATAGCAACGATAGCCCCCATCGCAGCTGGTGGGAATAATTTATCAATCCAACCGATACCAATATAGCGAACTAAGAACGATAAAATAACAAAGGATAAGCCAAATACGACAAAGGCGCCTTTAGCTGCCTCATAACCCAATCCTGCAGCCAATACCGCACTGACAGGAGCAATAAAAGCAAAACTAGAGCCTAAATAGGCTGGAATCTTGCCTTTACATACAAACAAGTATAATAAAGTACCGATACCATTCATAAATAATGCCGTTGCTGAATCGACTTTCAACAAATACGGTACAAGTACGGTAGAGCCAAACATAGCAAATAAATGTTGAAAGCTAAGTGGCAATAATTTACCCAATGATGGGCGTTCTTGAATATCAATAAAATCGTTCATAATTTTCCCTCATACACAACACATATATTATCGTTTATTTGGTGGTACAAAACGTCCCGGTAATTTAGATTCAACCGTTCTATTCGGTCTAAACCGACTCTGCGTTTCCTCGCGCAACGACGGTAACGTTTCCTTATTACCTACTGGTTTAACACCTTCTACGCCACGTCTCGCAATACTTGCTAAAATACCGATGGCCAAACAGTTCATCATTAGAGAAGAACCACCATAGCTAACGAATGGCAATGGTACACCTGTTACAGGTAGCATACCACAAACCATGGCGATATTGAAGAATGCTTGACCACTGATAAGAATCGTAATCCCAATGGCTAACCATCTACCAAAAGCATCGCGTGCTCTATTAGCAATACGGAATCCAAAATACGTAAACATGGCCATTAAGAATACGACCAGAATACCGCCTAAAAAGCCCATTTCCTGTGCCCAAACAGCGAAGGCAAAGTCCGTATGTGCTTCAGGTAGATAGAAATACTTTGACGTACCATTCAAAAGGCCTTGTCCAAAGAACCCACCTGAGCCTACGGCTAACAAACCTTGTACAGTTTGATAGCCTTTATCCTGTGCATAAGACCAGGGATCAAACCAAGATACAACGCGTTCCCACCGATACGAACTACTACGAGCAGCATAAATACCTACGACAATAGCCCCCATCAAAGATAAGCCAAATATACTTTTCTCAAAGCCAGATAAGAATATTAATAGGTAGGAGAAACCTATAATCAATACGGCAGTCCCCATATCCGGCTGTTTAATGGTGAGCAAAGCAAATATGATTGGCCAAAGCAACATATAGCCCATATATCTTACGCGTTCAAAAATATAACCTAATGCTACCTCTTTTTGAGACAAACCCTTCTTAGGTTTAATCATAGATGTAAATTGGGGTTTTACCCACGGTTTATCCGCCAATTTAGCTGCTGTCCACATGAGTGCAGCCAATTTAGCAAACTCTGATGGCTGGAACGAGAATAGGCCAAGAGAAATCCACCGGCGCGCACCATTGACCTCTACACCGACCAAATATATAGCCACTAAGGATACTGCGGTCAATGCCATTATCCAGGTCAGTAATTTAGTATTTTGTAATCGACGATAATCAAATCGATACAAAAGGACTCCCAAAATAGCAGAAGCCAATAAATAACCTAAATGTCTCGGTGCATAACCCAACAATCCAGTATCTGTTGTAATCGACCCAACATAGGTGGCACTAAAGATATTAATGCTACCAATCAAGGCCATAAGCGCTATAGGCAATAACATGCCTTGTAGGTCGTTCTTAAACACTTTCTCCCAAAAGTGTCCCTTCTTTTCCCCTTTTTGCAACATATTATGCCTCCTTAGTAACAGTCGGTTTCACTGCTTCTAATCGGAAAATAGGTTGTCCCTTTGCGCTAAATTTCTCTTCATATTCCGTTTTTACATTCGGTAAATCTGTACTATGTAAATCATAGGTGACATTCTTGAGTTCCCACCCACAATTTTTGAACTCATCTAGAGAGAATATAAACAAGTCTTCATTATCGGTTTTAAAGTGTACTTCGCCATTATCTTTTAACAAACGTGCATAGCGGTCAAGGAATGTATGATATGTTAAGCGACGCTTAGCATGTTTAGCCTTAGGCCATGGATCACAGAAATTGATATAGAATCGATCTACTTCACCAGGGGCTACAATTTCTTCAATTCCTGCAATATCAAACAAAGATACTTTTGCATTGTCCCGTTGAGCTTCGAAAATCTTTTGTGCTGCATAGTAAATTACACCGATTTGAACCTCAAAACCAACAAAATTTGCATCTGGATATGCTTCAGACATGCCAGCAATAAATCGTCCCTTACCAGTGCCTAGTTCCATGTATAATGGTCTTTCTGGATGCGAAAAAGCCTCTCTCCATTTGCCTTTATAAGCCTCTTGTCCTGATAAAATAATGTGTGAATCATACTCGTGGATAGCCTCATCAATCCACGGTTTTCTACGAAGACGCATCGTTACTCCTTATATGTCTATTCTGAAAGTACTATATTACATAACTAATTGTTACCTATCCTTATTATTATAGAAAAATGCTTTACTTTACGTCAATTAGTAATATAAAAAAGCCCCTGTCATTATGAAAAGACAAGGGCTCATCATTAATTAGATAGCATATTTTCTAAGTATTCAATTTGTTGTGGACTCAAACCAAGCTCTGTTAAACTTTTCTTAGATGTAGCAAACACCGCATTGGATTTACCAACACGAGTACCTAATGCCGCTGCTGCTACGAGTTCACGATCAAGTTTGCCTAAACGTGATCTGTTTCTATTTTGTGGTTTTGGCTTTTTAATACGGAATGTATTATATTTTACAGCTGTTGATGCTTCATCAGCTTTAATTTTGGCAGCCATATTTGTACTATTTGAGCCATTACCTAGTAGAGCACTTAAGCCCACTCGCTTTGGCACAAGTTTATCATAATCTACACCAAACTCAGGGCGTTCTTCGCGAAGTTGCTCAAATGTAGCAAGAGCCGCATTCATTTGCTTTAAACCCGCTGCAGAGTACAACTGACGAATGGCAATACTTACCTCTTGAGGTGTCAAAGTACCGCGTTCAATAGCAGAAATAATCGTTTCTCTCAAGGAGCCAAGATCTCCGCTAGCTGTATAACGTCCGATTTCAACAAGATCTTTTTGACGTTCATTGAGCTCTTTTGGCACATATATATTAAATTCTGAGATGGAAGGCGCTTTTTTAGTTATCGGTTCTGCGGCACCATTTACCTCACACAGATAACCACTGCTGACTACAGCCAAAGCCACGGCCAAAGTTAAAAACTTTTTCAATGTTTCCAAATCTCCCTTTACACACCAACAAAAGCACGTTTACGTTCATATACTAACCAATACAGATTTATAAATTAGTAAAACTGTATCATACATCCAAATGGGTCAGTCTATTTTTATTATATACTACTTCATCTATTATTTATAGTCATATTGATAAAAAACTATAAAATATTTTATTTATAAATACTATTTATAACTCATATTCATATATCCAAAAAGTAGTAGTTTCTATGCTAATTAGCAAGAACTACTACTTTTCAATTTATTTATAAACAATATTTATATAAGTTATATTCTGTAGAGATTTTAACTTAGCAATGCTTTTACATCAGCTACAATTTGTTCTACAGAAACACCGTTTTCCTGCAAAATATACCACAATCTAAGAAAAAGAGCCAGTCCATACAGAACCAGCTCTTTATGTAGCAAAAAGGCGGTACAACCAAATGGTTATACCGCCTTGATTCATCAATTATTCTGCAGTGAATGGCAATAAAGCGATTGCACGTGCACGTTTGATAGATGTAGTCAATTTGCGTTGATGTTTTGCGCAAGTACCGGAAATACGACGAGGTAAGATTTTGCCGCGTTCAGTCGTGAAACGACGAAGTTTTGCAACATCTTTATAGTCGATTTGATCGATATGGTCTGCACAGAAAACGCATACTTTTCTTCTTGGCTTTCTGCCTCTATCTCTTCTCATTGCGAATCCTCCTTTTCGAATTAGTAGGAGTCTCGGACACTAGAACGGGATGTGTTCGTCATCGCCGCCTGTACTGAAACTATCAAAATTGGACCCACCATCGAAAGAATTAGTATTCATATCAAGGGATTGGCCCACAAAGTTCGCTACCACTTCAGTAACGTAACGTTTTTGACCATCCTGAGTCTCGTAGGAACGAGTTTGCAAGCGACCTTCTACAAAGCAGCGACTGCCTTTACGAAGATTACCTGCCGCTTCACCAAGTTTGCCCCATGCAACGCAATTAATGAAAGCAGTTTGTTCTTTCGTTTCATTGGTTGTAGAGTCAACATAAGTATTAGTAGCAGCTACTGTGAAAGTTGCCACTGCTCTACCAGTTTTAGTAAAACGTACTTCAGGATCACGAGCTAAATTACCTAGAATTTGTACAGAGTTCATCTTTTCTCCTCCAGGCTTTAATTATGCATCGTGTTTAACAATCAGGTGTCTTAAGACATCATCGTTGATTTTCAACACACGGTCGATTTCTTTAATTTCAGCTGGATTAGCTTCGAAATTAACCAATACGTAGAAACCGTCAGTGAATTTTTTCACTGCGTAAGCAAGACGACGCTTGCCCCAACGATCTACCTTTTCTACTGTGCCGCCTACACGAGCAATTAAAGCTTCCACTTTTTCAATGACAGCGTTAGTTGCTTCTTCTTCAGCTGGTTTCACAATAACCATGACTTCGTATTTGTTCATACAAAATCACCTCCTCTTTCGGACTAATGCCCCTATCGACACATAGGGGTAGGAAGTGCTTACCATTAATAAGCTCTACTATTATAACCTATAAGTAAAATGAAAGCAAGTAGGTCCTATATAATAAACGGCTCATTATCATTAATGATATAATAGATTTAAAATTCTATAGAAACCTCTTGCGTCAATTCCTTCTATATTTTACTATATATAGAGAATTCTAAATTACAAAAAGGAGTCATCATGGCTAATATTAATGAAAACTATTTAAACCTACAAGGTTCTTATTTATTTGCTAACATTGCTAAAAAAGTAGCGGATTACCAAGCAGCTCATCCAGATGCTGACATTATTCGTCTTGGTATCGGCGATGTAACATTGCCTTTAGTACCTGCTATCGTAGATGCTATGACTAAGGCTGTTCAAGAAATGGGCAAAGCTGAAACATTCCGCGGTTATGGCCCGGAACAAGGTTATGATTTCCTTCGTAAAGCAATTATCGAAGGCGATTACAAACCATATGGCATCGAAATTGGTATGGACGAAGTATTCGTTTCTGACGGTGCAAAATCCGATGTTGGTAATATTCAAGAATTATTCAGCGAAGATAATATCATCGCTATCACCGACCCTGTATACCCTGTATACCTTGATTCCAACGTTATGGGCGGTCGTACAGGTCAAGCTGTTGATGGTATGTTCGAAAAGGTTGTATATCTTCCTACATTTGCAGAAAATAATTTTTCTCCAGAATTTCCTTCTGAACGTGTAGATATCGTATATCTTTGCTCCCCTAACAATCCTACAGGTACAGTACTTAGCCGTGCACGCTTAGCCGAATGGATTAAATGGTGTAAAGAAAATGACGCGATCTTGATGTTCGACTCCGCTTATGAAGCTTTCATCAGCACGGAAGACACTGTTAAATCTATCTATGAAATCGAAGGTGCACGCGAAGTAGCTATTGAATTCCGTTCCTTCTCTAAAACTGCTGGCTTTACAGGTACACGTTGTGCCTACGCAGTAGTTCCAAAAGAGGTAACAGGCAAAACTAAATCTGGCGAACGTCAACCTTTGAATCCTATGTGGAACCGTCGTCAATGCACTAAATTTAACGGCGTACCTTACATCGTTCAACGTGGTGCTGAAGCAGTATATTCCAAAGAAGGCCGCGAACAAACTCGCGCAAACATCGCTTACTACAAAGAAAATGCACGCATCATCAAAGAAGGCCTCGAATCCATTGGCCTTACTGTATATGGTGGTACTGATGCACCTTATATTTGGTTAAAAACACCTGGCAACATGACAAGCTGGGAATTATTCGATCTTCTTCTTGAAAAGGTACAAATCGTGTCTACACCAGGTTCTGGTTTCGGTCCACATGGCGAAGGTTACCTTCGTTTAACTGCATTCGGCAGCCGCGAAAATACAATCCGTGCTGTAGAACGCATCAAAACTTTACAATTCTAATACATGTATAACTAAAAATATGTAATACAAAACGGTTGTGAAACCTTCTCTCCGAATGTTTCACAACCGTTTTTATTTTAAATCTAGATACTAATTAAAAGTTATGACGAATACCCGCATCTACACGATAGGATGTATCAACAGTACTACCAAAGTTTTTAGTAAATGTTCCATATAAATATGTATTTGGACGGAAACTCCATGAACCACCGAGTTCAAGATCAAGCCAAGTATCTTTCAAATCTACTACGCTATTAGTCGTTGGTTCACCGGCCATGCTATAGGTTGCTTTCATCTTGCCAGAGAATTCATGCGCCAATGCAGCTTTAAGGAAAACATTACTATTCTTAGCTTCCTTACCGATGCCAATGCCTAAGCGGCCTATAGCGGAATTAACTGCATCAGAATTAATATGAACTGTGCTACCTGTATTCGTACGAGCATCAAAGCTTTCACCAGACAAGCGGCTAAGAATCAATTCTGCGCTAGGATCGATATAGAAACCATTATTTCTCTTGATACGTTTACCATATTCAAGGCTCAAAGATGCACCCGTATTACGGTAGTCACCACTCAACGACGTTCCTAAGCTGTTATGTACGGTAAAATCATTTTTCAAACGATTGCCTTTAGCAATGATATCTAAGTAACGGCCATCATTAAATTGTTTAGCCCCATAGAATGCTAATCCAGCAGTTTTACCAGAACCTGAACCTAGTGCATAATCACTGTTATTTGTGCCATACAATAAAGCACCACCTACAATCCAGTTTCCTCGTTTCGTATCATAGCCAATTTGCGCCATATTATAATTTTGATTTACATAGGCAGAGTCTGTAATTTTAGATTTACCACCAATATATTTGCCCCATACGCCTTGATTATCGGAGTTAAGACGCACATCACCTAAGCGGCGTTGTAAATCATTGGTATCAGCTCGCATTTGCATAACAGAAGATGCTAATGCACTCTTAGCACCGGATACAATTTCACTTTCACTAGTGGATAATACGGTTTTATTAGACACCACAGCACGTCCATCTGCATCAAAATCATCTGGGCTAAGTTTAGCATTTAATGTAGGGCTAATTACACCTGTTTCTAAATGCACATTAACACCAAGGTTTCGCTCACCCTTCGTATATCCATTGTAGACTATTTTCTTCACAAATTGATTTTCTGCTAATCCTGGAATCTCGGCATTAGCTTGTTCTTTCAAAGCCTCTACTGAACTACGCAATGTAACAGAAGAGCCAGGGTCAGCATGATTAATTACAATTTCACCTTTACCGTTTTCTGCAGCAGGTGCACCTTTTTCATAATCAATAGCTGTATGACCAGCATAATTATTAATCGTAATAGGCCGTGCATCTACGGCTTGGATAATGCCGCGGCTACCTTCTGTGGCACCACCTATAAGATGCTCTACCTTACTACCTGTATTGAGATAATTTGCAGTATCTGGTCGGCCTTGTGTAGGGTATTCACGTTCAGCGCCTAACCATTCATTACGCCATATAGCACCATTTTGTAAATACAATCTCAAACCGCCATGATGAGGATTATTGTTACTTTCATCAAATTCATTGAGTACACCACCCACTAATTTAGAATTTGGTGTCGTTAATCCCAATGAAATTTCTGATCCATGATTGTGTGGATTTGTATCAATACCATAGTTTTTATTGATAAAACCAATATTGCCATACATATTGACGTCCTTAGCACCTGGCTTCAATCCATCCATGCCAGTATTCACATAGACAAATCCTTCTTCTGAAAGTGCAGAATATGTATCAGATGTCGTTAAAGGATGTGTCTTTACATCTGCCCCACCTAGAATCCGAATGTATCCATCCTTATTAGCTTGCAAACCTACGCCAATGGCATCTACTTTGGCATTACCTTGTACGGTAATACGGGTATCATCATTATTACCATCATTTGTAACCCCACCATAACCAGCATATATACCACTCATGTAATAGTGTGCTAAGTCTGGTCTGCGCTTCTCTCCACTTTCCGCAGGTGCTGGATTTACAACCGTTACATTTATATTTTTATCTATGTCAACCTGAGATCCATCAAGGGCATAAATACCTGTAACGTTATTATGGTATTTACTTCCATTTACACCAAGACCAGATACATTGACGGTCAAATCATCGGTATAGTGTTTATTCTCACCCCAAAAACTCAATCCAATAGATTTTCCATCCGTATGACTTTCAACTGTAGTGGCTGACACCATGACCTCTGCACTAGCACCGGTAATAATTAAAGCAGCAATAACAGCAAGGTTTATCGTTCTTCTCATCTCATAACCTCCTCAAACTATACACAATAATATGCATATATTCATTGTATATATAGTAGGGGTATATGTGTCAATTTTTGCACATATGATGTTTTCTTTTATGTATATTCCCATACGCAATGTATCGATATAATGATGAATAATAACAACCGAATTATTCTCTCCACATAATATATGTAGTATAACTCTATAGAATATTATAAAAAGAGAAATTTCTATGTTATAATAAGTATATTAGTTATTACACTGCATTTTATAATTATATAGGAGGCTAATATGAGCAAAATTCGTATTGGTATCGTAGGCTATGGCAACTTAGGCCGTGGCGTAGAAGCATCTGTTAAATTGCAACCAGATATGGAACTGGTAGGCGTATTTTCTCGTCGTAAAGGTTTAGAAACAGTGTCTGGTGTTCCTACATACACTATGGAAGATTTGCCTAATTTCAAAGGTAAGATCGATGTTATGGTTCTTTGCGGTGGTTCTGCAACAGACCTTATCGAACAAACACCAATGGTAACAAAATACTTCAACTGCATCGATTCCTTCGATACACATGCACGTATCCCTGAACATTTCGCAAATGTAGACAAAGTAGCTAAAGAAGCTAAAACTGCTACATTGATTTCTTGCGGTTGGGACCCAGGCATGTTCTCTTTACAACGTGTTTACGCTGAAAGCATCTTGCCTCATGGCAAATCTTACACATTCTGGGG
>NZ_CAUSQT010000045.1:0-9406 GCF_963534045.1 uncultured Veillonella sp.
ATATATATCTACTATACATGATAATTACACGAATTGCATAAGAAATATATAGTTATATGTACTACAATCAAGATGTCACCACTCCGTTCTGGGGAAACAGGTACAGAAAGGAGGTGCACCAGTGAAAGATATTCTTATAATCCTTCTAATTCCTATCATGGTAAATGTGACCAGCTATCTCATTTGCAAGTGGTTAGATAGGAAATTTCATGGTGATTAACCCCGTTAGCTTAGACGATTAAAAGCAATAAAAACTCCCTCAAGTATTTCGCCGTTCTTGAGGGAGTTTTTTTGTGCTTACAGTGAATTCTTACAATCCTTCAGCTACTTATAGTATACATTATTTTAGAGTTTTGTCTATTATAAAACACCCAAGAGTGTAAAACTCCTTGGGTGTTTCATTAAGGTGTATATAACTAAATATAGAACTCGATTTTGTCTTCTTTTGCCAATTGGAATTGTTCAAAGATGTGGTTTCGAATATTAACAAAGGATGCCGATGTGCGGTCGGTTCTATCGATGATATTTACAGGGATGATAGTTTGTACACGTCCCGGGTTTGCCGCTAGTACCACAACGCGGTCTGCTAGAACTACGGCTTCTTCAATATCGTGGGTAACAAATACAACAGTTTTGCCTTCTTCGCGGCAGATGCGAGAGATTTCGTCTTGTAAGTTGATACGTGTTAATGCATCGAGGGCACCTAACGGCTCGTCCATGAAGATAATATCAGGATCAACAGCTAATGCACGAGCGATGGATACACGTTGTTGCATGCCCCCAGATAGTTCTGCAGGGTAGCGATTACGGGCATGGTCAAGGCCTACCATTTTAACGTATTTGTCGATGATAGCAGGACGCTCTTCTTTAGGCACCTTTTTACTTTCGAGACCAAGCTCAATATTGCTTTCCACCGTACGCCATGGCAACAAGCCATAATTTTGGAATACCGTTACATATCTGAGTTGAGGCGCTTTCACCTCTTCACCGTCGATAGTAATGGAACCAGATGTAACGAGCTCAAAGCCCGCCATAGCATTTAATAGCGTACTTTTACCGGACCCAGAAGGGCCTAAGAGACAAATAAACTCGCCCTTTTCAATGTCTAAGTTGATATCTTCAAGAATGGTGAGTGGTTCCCCATCTTTCATAAATTCCTTGTGTGCATTGCGCACCGAAATGTAACCCATGAGGCCACCTCCTATTTCTCAATACCCCAACGTTTGTAAATCCATTTTTCGATGAGGGACACGCCCCAATCGAGTAAAAGCCCAACGAAACCGATGGTCAAAATGGCTACCATCAAGAGATCGTTACGCAAGTTATTTCTCATATCGATAATGAGGAAGCCAAGGCCTGTTTGGGAGCCTACCATTTCACCTGTTACAAGGAAGATCCACGCCGTACCGAGAGCGATGTGAAGACCCGATGCAATGCCTGGGAATACGGCAGGTAATACGATTTTAAATAACAGTTCTGGCTGTTTAATACCAAAGTTGCGCGCTACCTTGATGTACACAGGGTCGATATTTTGAATAGCAGACACGGTAGACAATAGCACAGGGAAGAATGCTGCGATAAAGATGATAACGATAGCTGGTGCTTGACCGATACCGAAAAAGAGAACGATAAACGGCAACCACGCCACAGGAGAAATTGGTCGAATGACTTGAACGATTGGATTGATGTAGTTCCAAATCCCCTTATACCACCCCAAGATAAGGCCGAAGAATACGCCGGCTACAACGGAAATAATATAACCGATAAAGAAACGCACTAAACTATCTGCAATATCTTTAAAAAGAACACCGTCGCCTATAAGTTCTCCAAATCCGAGTAATACCTTATATGGCGTTGGCAATAGCGCTTCATTAAAACCGCCGAGGCAAACGATTAACTCCCAAATTAGCCAAGCTGCGATAAATGAACCTGGCACATATGTATATTTCTTCATGGTCCCCCTCCTATGGTAACAATGATTGATCTACAAACTCTGAATAGGTCGGCACTTTTTTGATTAAATCAATATGTGTCATATGATGCACAAGCGCATTATAACGGTCCTCTGTAAGGGCTAAATCTCCAAACCCAATCACTTGTAAGGAACGTTCAATAATAGGATCCTTAAACTTTAAATATTTTAAGGCAATTTCTTTTTGGGACTCTGGATGCTCATCTAGGTATTTACCTGCATCGAGATAGACCTTGGTGAAAGCTTTTGCCAAGTCATGATGTTCATCGACGAATTGACCATTAAACACAAGGGCACAGCAAATATTATCATGCCAGAGATGGTCAGGATCTTCGAAGACCTTCCCAGTTCCCATTTCAAGGGCTAGAGAGCCAAATGGTTCGGCTACACTATACCCAGCAATTTGACCTACCGATAGAGCAGATGGCATTTCTGGAGGGCTCATTTCTACGATTTGTACATCTTTTTCAGAAAGACCCGCTTCTTCAAGCATGCAATCCACGAGAACTTTTTGAGTTGATTGTTTATGAGGGATAGCAAAGGATTTGCCTTTTAAGTCTTGAACGGAGTTAATATCCTTATTAACGATAATAATATTACCCTCTGTATGACCAAGTGCAGCAGCACGGACATCAATGCCTTGTTCACGAGCCTTTACACCAAGTTCAACAAGAACAGCTGCGGCATCTACCTTACCAGTATTTAACGCATCCATAAGCTCTGGCCAAGACCCATATTTAACAAGCTCTACATGAACAGGACCATTTGCCGTTTCTAGCTCTTTTGTAGCAAATACTGGTAATGCATGGGTAATTGGTAAATAGGCTACGCGTACAGTCTTTAATTCTTGTGCCGTCTTTGGTTTATGGTGTTCATGATAACCATAGGCTATGCAGCCAATAACCAAGAGAACCACTCCGATGATTAGATACCATGTCTTCTTCATAACTTCCCCTCTTTCTACCTCATAACAATGGGGCGATTTTGACACATGTCTTTTTTCGCACTTTTCTAAAACCTAGATGAAATAAGGTTTCAGAACACCTCGTCCTAAAAAATTATATAACCTACTATACCAATATGTTTTTAATATGTCAACAATACATATAACTATAATGGGTTTTATTTCTAAAAAAATATAAATAGTAATTAGGACATAATATATACATTAAATATTCTGATTATATACGCAAAAAAGCATCAACCGCATTGAGCGATTGATGCTACTTTCACAAACACGATTAACAATATATTATTCTTCAATATAAGCTTGTCGTTTATTCAAAATATAAATCTCAGAGCTACCAGCCTCGCTGTACTCACCAACATATGGTGCAATACTAGACTGTTTAAAATGGTTAATTTCGCCTTTTGGAACGATGACCATGATTTGCTTACCTTCAGCCAAACGCTTGATAAACTCGTCCTCCGTCACTTGTTCCATAAGGTATTTCTTATCCCATTCAGCACTACGATGTTTTAATTTATCCTTATCATCCCAACGACTGCTGTCACCCTTAATACGAACCACCTCATGTCCAGTATAATATACGAGAGATGTGCTGTATCCATTGTAATAATACACATCACCATTATACTTATCTACAACAGGGATAAGATTGATAGAACTACGTTGTTTAACAAGAGGTACCAAACCCTCGAGTACTACAATCGATGAAATGAGCATGGTTCCGATCACGACAATGCTCAGCAAACGATACCGTTGGCGAGTCCACCAGAACCATAACAGCCCTAATATGGATACGCCTGCCAAAACATAGAGCAATCCATAATAGCCCCAAGGTGCAAAGAAAGACGCCCCTACATAAGCGATCCATAACAATAGTGTGGGACCGACTACAATCCATGGGACATAACGAGGCCGACCAGGACGCAGAGCTTTCATAGCCCCTAATGTACCAAGAATACTGAAAGGTACAAGACTAATAAATGTATATAGAGGATACTTAGTAGCCATCAAGGAATAGAATAGAACAGTACCCACGCCCCAACACATGCAATACACGTACCACTTATGGTGCTGTTTAAAGCCCGTTATCATGCCATAAATAACAGCGCCCGTCCATGGTAAAGAAGCGCCGAGGAAAATAGCGATATAGTACCACCACACATTATCTTCCGGGTGTTCAGACTGAGTCGCACGTGTTACATTGTTAAGGCCTAAGAATCCATCCAAAAAGGCTTGTCCATGGGCGCTATACATATAAACATACCACGGCATAGCGACGACAAGAAAGGCCAAAATCCCCTTCCAGTCAAAGAGGCGTAATAACATTTGTTTTGAACGGCAAAGCGCAACATAAACGAGTAAAATCAAGCCCGGTAAAACAAGTGCTACGGGCCCCTTTGTCAAAACGCCTAATCCGGAAAATACGTAAGCTACGACCATTGCCGTACTAGAATTTTCATTCAAGCCTTTGTACGCATACATCATAACCATCAAGGTCGTATATAACAGTACCATGTCGGTTATAACACCATGAGCAACAGCCCAGAACATAAGAGATGTACCAAGGATAGAGGAACCTACTAGGCCAACGAGCCAACGTCGACTAAAGGTCCGTAAAGTTTGAAACATAGCAGCCACTGACAAAGCACCAAATATAGCACTTGGCAAACGAACTACCCAATCAGCGATACCAAAGATTTTAAAAGCTAATGCAATCAGCCAATAAATCATAATCGGCTTGTCATACCAATATGTCCCATAAATCTGTGGCGATAACCAATTGCCAGACAACACCATTTCCTTAGCAGTTAACGCATAATTCGATTCTACTGGATCGGTTACAGGTAGTATATTATTAGCTACCATAAAGAATACCAGCCAAACAACAAACAACACAGGCGTCAAACGAGACAATTTCATTGTGACCTCCTTATGATTTACGGCGATTCTTATAGTATTTAAATCCAAGCACGGCAGCCACAATGGCAAAGACAACAATCACAATTAGCAAAAATTCATGATTATACTGAATAAGATCTTTCCAGTTTTCCCCAAGCACTTTTCCTAAATATACGAGTAAAATCGTCCAAGGAATAGTACCGAGCACAGTCCAAACGATAAAGTGCCACAATGGATAGCGCGCCATACCAGCCGGGAAGGAAATAAATGTACGAACACCAGGTAATAAGCGGCCAAAAAAGATAGCTGCACCACCGTATTTATTGAACATCTTTTCAGCGAGTTCAAATTTATGCTCATTAAAGAATACATATTTACCGTATTTCAATAACAATGGACGACCGCCATATTCTCCCATCCAATACGATAAAATAGATCCAACGATACCAGCTAATGTACCAACGACCATTGTCGTATGCAAATCAAATATCCCTTGAGCAATCAAATAACCTGCAAATCCAAGCACAATTTCACTAGGAATTGGTACATTTGCATTCTCCAGAACCATCGCCATAAACATGGCTGCATAGCCATATGTTTCCATAAACGAAATAATATATTCCAATTGTTATACCTCGTCATAACTCCCCTTTACCGGACTTATGATTTTCTAATGCTAACAGATGCTGGTGAAAGTATCACCGTGTATACAATCTATTTTACCATAATAAAATGACCCTCACCATACGAGAGGGTCATTTGCGGTATTCTTAGTATTCTGCTTTCGCAATTATCAACTAGTCATACACAGTTATTCAGTTTTAAGTCCTTGTATAAAATCATAGGATTTTACGGCTGCTTCTGTATCTACAAAGTGGAATGGTTCCAATAAACGGCAGAATTTAAATAGATAGTCTCGTTTGCGTAAAACTTCTTTCACATGAAGGATGGTTTCCCGTGCACAACGGGCAGAGCTATAGCCATTCATAGCCGCATATAGATAAGTATTAGGCAAATCACCTTCACGGATATAGCTGTGGATGAAAATAAGTAAGTCCCATCCAGCAGGCGTGAACTCAGGCCAGCGACGTGCGTTTTCCCAATCGAGGAGCATCACGCTATCCATATCTGGATTGTATACGATATCTCGCAATGCAGGGCGACCATGAGCGATACCGTAATCGTGGAGCGTGCCGAGTGCTTTACCAAAGGCATAAAAAATATGAACCGCCATATCCTCTAGGGATGCATCTTCTGGATGTTCCTGTGGCAAATGGCCATAATAGGTCAAGTTTTTGCCATAATTCGGTGTCACGAAATAATTTTCTCGAAAGCCTACAATTTCCGGAGCTAATGGCAATTGTGTACGCACAAAGTTCATCATATAAAACTCATGGTCAAAGGATGCACGAGGGGATGGTTTGATCCATGATGACCGGTTATTACCTACAGCGCGTTTTACAAAATACTCATCACCTTGAAAGGTGACTGGGAATACGCGCCCCAAATCTTCATCATTCAATTTATGGTCTATATATTCTAATAAGGCTTCGTTCATGAGACCTCCTAATGTCATCAATGCTTACCTATTTATTATATAATAAACACCATATAAGTATCAAATAAAGACCCCCTAGCCAAGGCCAGGGGGTCTTTACGGTAATTATGATAATAGGTTTAATTTAGGTTTTTATAAGCCAACTGAGGCAATCTAAATTAAAACGAATTAACCTACAAATTTTGTCACTGCTGCAGTATCAGTTAAGTGACGTTTAGGCATGCCCATTTCTTCAGGAGTGATGCCAAGAGCAAGACCTACTAATTGGGACATGTGCAAGATTGGCATATCTTTGCCACCGCCAACAACTTCTTTTGCTTCTTTTTGGAACATATCAAGTTGCATTTGGCAAAGTGGGCAAGGAGTTACTACGCAATCTGCGCCTTCTGTAGCTGCATCTTTGTTGATGGAGCCAGTCATTTGCATTACGGAATCATGTGCAGGGTATACAGCATGGAAACCGCAGCAATCAAGTTTACGGGAGAAGTCGATTGGTGTAGCACCGATAGCAGAGATCAAATCTGCTAAGGATGTAGGCATTTGATAGTCTTCGAAGCCCATTTCAGTTTGAGGACGAAGAATATGGCAGCCATAGTATTCAGCTACACGTAAACCTGTTAAAGGTTTAACAACTTTTTCTTTCAATTTGTCCAAACCGTAATCGCGAATCAATACCCATAAGAAATGAGTGATATCAGTTGTACCGCGGTATTGTTTACCGATTTGAGCTAATTTTTTGTTCACTTCTTCTTTTTCTTTTTCGTTATTGTCTAATTCGTTTTTAGCTTCACGAAGCATCAAAGTACAAGTGTTACATACAGTTAAAAGGTTCAAACCTTTTTCTTCTGCCAATGCAATGTTACGTGCGTTTGTAGCTAATGTAATTTCTGGAGCGATATCTTGAACGTGGGACGCGCCACAGCAAGTCCAACCGTCAAGTTCTTCTAGTTCGATGCCGAGTTTTTTAGCTACTGCAACAGTTGCCATGTAATCTTCTTTGGCAGCGCTTTCAAGAACGCAACCTGGGAAAAATGCGTATTTCATTATTTGCTTACCTCCTCAGCTGCTTTCATAAGTCTGCGAACACCATCAATACCGTTAACTGGTTTTTGAGGTACTACAAGTTCGAAAGGATTAATTTTGCTGTGTTTCCACAAACGTAATGCATAGAATGCTTGTTTAGCGGAATCTACAACACCGTCAGATTTCAAGCTCATAGAAACTTCTTTCAAGCGACCAGTTTTGTAAAGGTCTTCTTTGAAAGCAACTGCATGGCGAACGCCTTTGTTGTTTGTAAGGCCAGCTTTTGTAGCTTCTTTACGCATGTTGGAAATATCTTGAGCAGGTTTTAAGTGTTTAGGACAACGAGAGATACAATTCATGCAGTGAACGCATTTCCAAAGACCATTGTCATAAGCAGGTTGAATATGAGCCATAGGTGCATCATCACGGCTATCCAATACGAAACGGTTAGCTTTTGTAAATACATATGGTTCTAAGAAATCATCTTGACGTGCAGTCAATTTGTTACATTCGGATGCGCAGCAACCACAAAGGATACATTCTGTACCAGCAACGAATTTTTTAAAGTCAGCAGGAGTTTGACGAACGATTTTATCGCCTTCGTTAAATTCTGCTTTAAGGAAAATCCAAGGAGCAACTGTTTTCAAACGATCAACTTTAGATTCCCAGTCAACAACTAAGTCACGGATTACACGGAAGTTACCGATAGGTGCAATTGTTAATTCATCTGTACCGTAACGTTCTGTTAATTCGTCAATTTTAGATTCACAACCAAGCATTGCTTCGCCATTTACGCGAATGGAGCAAGCGCCACAAACTGCGGAACGGCAAGCTGCCAAGAATGTTAATGTTGGATCTTGAGTATCTTTAATTTTTTGAAGGCCCCAAAGAATTGTACGGTCAGGTTCGTAATCGAATTTGAAAGTTTGTACAAACGCGCGACCTTGTTGGTAACGGTGAATATGATAGGTGATTTGTCTCATCTTAGTACTTCCTTTCTTGTGGTTCGTATTTAGTGAACACTACGTCGCGTTCTGTTAATTCGTATTGACCGTCAGCGCCTAATTTGATCAAAGAATGTTTTAAGTATCTTTCATCATTACGTTTTGGATAGTCTTCACGAATATGAGCGCCACGAGATTCACGACGGTGTAAAGCGCCCATTGCAATAGCTTTTGCTACTGTTAACATAGAACCGATTTCACAGTAGTTTACGAATGCCATGTTGTAAGTACGTTCAGGGTCACCTACATAACAAGTTTTGTAATCTTCGATCAATTGATCGATTTCTTTTAATGCTTCAGTAATACCGTCTTCATTACGGAAGATACCTACTTTATTCCACATTGCATCAGCCAATGCATCGCGGATTTCTACAACTGGGCGACCACCTTCACGAGTTGTTACTTCAGTGAATTTTTCTTCCCAGCGTTTAGCAGCTGCAGCTAATTCTGCATCTACATTTGGTTGTTCATGTGTTTCAGCATAGTCAGCTGCACCAGCACCAGATACTTTACCAAATACTACGCCGTCAGCCAAGGAGTTACCACCTAAGCGGTTAGCACCGTGGATGGAGATACAAGAAGCTTCGCCAGAAGCGAACAAACCAGGCAATTCACATGCACAAGTTTTGTAGTCCACTACGTCGATACCGCCCATTGTATAGTGACATGTAGGACGAATAGGTACTGGTTGAGTCAATGGATCGCAGTGTTCGAAGCACATAGCCAAGTCACGGATACCATGAAGTTTTTCGATGATAACTTCAGGTCCTAAGTGACGAAGGTCAGCTACTACGTATGCGTTAAGACCAGAACCAAAACCACGACCTGCAGCGATTTCATCTTCGATTGCTTTCGCTACAACGTCACGGGATGCCAATTCCATTTTATTTGGCGCATATTTTTTCATGAAACGTTCGCCTTCAGAATTAAGAAGGTAACCACCTTCACCACGAACCGCTTCAGACATCAAGATACCAGTA
>NZ_CAUSQT010000046.1:0-9128 GCF_963534045.1 uncultured Veillonella sp.
GTTATTACGGCCGGCAATGAGGGGAGCACGAAATTACATAATCGATTTGGTTTTACCTATTGTGGACTTACTCCTGAGGTTGGGTTTAAACATGGAAAATATCAGGATACCGAAACTTACGCATTATTGGTATAATAATAGATATTAAATACTTCATATATCCGTGGGGTTGCGGATGTATGCTATACATAGATAGGGGTAAGTTATGATAAATATGAAAGCAGAACGGCAGTTCATAGGCAATAGTACGTATCGTAGCCGATTGGTGGATGGTCATTTTCATACTGAATTATGTCCACATGGTAGCGGCGATAGAACGGCGCTTATGATTGAAAAGGCCATTGAACTACGCATCGAAAAGGTGTGCTTAACAGAGCATGCTCCATTGCCAAAGGCATTTGAGGCAGAGTACGGTGGCGATAAGGTTGCTTATGATACGGCGTCTCTTAAACTCAATCAGGTGGATTCCTATCTCGAATTAGGTCGTGAATTACAACGTGCTTATGGTACGCATATCGATATTTCCCTTGGCTTTGAGGTGGACTATATCCCTGGTTTTGAAAGCGATATCCAAGATTTTCTCGATCGCTATGGTCCATTGACGGACGATAATATACTATCTGTTCACTTTATGGATGGTGTAGGTGGCAAATACTACTGTGTTGATTATAATACAGAGGAATTTGAAAAGGGTTTTGGTCCTTGGATTTCTAATCAAAGCGAATTGTACTATAAATACTTTAGTATTATTCGCCAAGCGGTGCGCGCCGATTTAGGTACGTATACGCCAAAGCGAATTGGCCACTTTGACCTAATCAAGAAATACCAACATCATTTCGGATTTGAACACCATTTAGATAAACGGAATGCTCAATTGGTGAGCGATATACTACATATTATGCGCGTTCAAGGTAGAGAATTAGATTATAATATGAGTGGATTCTTTAAACCTGATTGCGGTGAAATGTATCCAAGCCGTTTTATTCAAGGAATAGCTGCCATTATTGGTGTACCTTTTGTGCTAGGATCCGATGCGCATAGCGTAGCAGATGTAGCAAAGGTTTGGGATTAGAATTAATACTCCTCTATTGACAATTCTATAGAGGAGTATTATTATAGTTTTATGCTTTAATACGCTAAAGCGATAAAATCTAAAAGACTCTATATATTTTAAATAGTAATATTAGCATGGTTTATAGAAAGGATGATCCTCATGGTACAGAAACAGTTGCCTACAGGTTTTCGTGATGATATAGGTGCTGTAGCGGAGCGCAAGGATGATGTGAGTCAATACTTACTAAGCCTTTGCCGCAATCGTCAGTATACAAAAATTTCTACACCTCTCGTAGAATACAAAGATGTGTTTAATGGTTACACATTAGGCCGTGGTCAACATATGTACGAATTCTTTGGTAGTTCTGATGCATCCGTGGTTATCCGCCCTGATTTAACCATGCCAATCGGTCGTTTTTTGGCGACTACGAATATTGAATTGCCACGCAAATTCTACTATCTTGGCGACGTGTTGATGAAAAATAAGCAACATCGTGGCGATATCAACCAAGTCACACAAGGTGGCATCGAAATGGTCGGCTATGAAGGTATTGATGCTGAGCTAGAATGTTTTGCCATCATTAAAGAAGTGAACGAATTACAGCTCAATAATACCTTATTATTAGAAATTGGCGATGCTCGTTTCTCTCGTGCTATCACCGATGCATTGGGCTTGACTGATGGTGAACGGGCCGATTTGCTGGATGCATTATTTACAAAATATTTGCCACGCTACAATGAATTAATCAGCGAATTTAAAAATAACGCACTCTATCCATTCCTTACGATTTGGCCTCGTTTATTCGGCACTGTAAATGATATTAAAAACGAGCTTAGTCAGGTGATTTTGCCAGCAGGTGCACAACGTATTTTAGATAGTCTTATGGATTTAGCTGGTCAAATCGAAGCAACTGGTCAACAAGTTCGCATTGATGTATCTACAGAACCGCTTCAATCCTATTACACAGGCCTTACCTTTAGAGGCTATGTAGACGGTGTATCTCAATACATTGTCAGCGGTGGCCGCTATGATGGACTCTTATCTGGATTTGATGGTACACCGATGCCATCTGTTGGTATGGCTTTCAACATTGATGTCCTTACAGATGTGCTTATGCAAGGTGAAAGCAACATCCAAGATAATGGCAAATTGCGCATCGCTTTAACAAAGGGCCGCGTTGAAAAGGATTTTATTCCTCTCCTAGAGTCTTGTGGCATTGATTGTGAACCGTTGCGCAACAAGGCGCGTAAGTTGATTATTCCGTTGGGGGATTCGGTAGAGGTTATCTTAGCGAAAGGCCCTGATGTAACGACATATTTGAATAATGGCGTCGTTGATTTGGGCATCGTTGGTAGCGATGTACTGGATGAACAAGATAATACATCTTATGAAATGCTAGATTTAAAAACGGGTCAATGCCAATTTATCTTGGCCTCCTTAGAAGGGTATAATCCGAAGGAAGGGCGTCGCCAACGAATCGGTACAAAATATCCAACCATTACAAAACAATATTTCGGATCCCAAGACGTAGAAATCATTAAAATTGAAGGCTCCGTTGAATTGGCTCCCCTCGTAGGCTTGGCCGATGCCATCGTAGATATTACAGAAACTGGTACAACGCTACGAGAAAACAATCTTAAAATCTATGATTGGCTCCAACCAATCTCAACGCGTCTTGTGGCAAATCCATTGGCATTGAAACAAAAAAGAAATACTATCTTTGAGTTGATTGATCAATTGCAATCAGCTATTGATAAAAAATAGATGGCATACGCTATTGCGATGGGATGAGAAACATTTACAATAGAAGTATTCATATACATAGTTTGAAATGAGGACATACAATGAAAATTTACAAAGAATCCCTTGATACAATGCTCAGCATTGTCCGTCAATATACACAACAAACAACAGATATGGAAATTGAACGCCGCGTGTACGATATCATCGAAAATGTACGTACTAATGGCGATGCAGCACTCCGTGAATATTCCGAAAAATTCGATGGTGTAAAACTAGATGATTTCAAGGTGGATCAATCTATCATCGATGCAGCGTGGGATAATTTACCAGAAGATTTAAAACACGCTTTATTGGTAGCGAAGAAAAATATTACCGAATTCCATAGCCGTGAAATTGAACAGGGCTTTGTAGATATGGATACACCAGGCATCACACGTGGTCAAAAGGTAACGCCATTGGCTCGTGTTGGCCTCTATGTTCCTGGTGGCACAGCGGCATATCCATCTACCATTATGATGACTGCATTGCCTGCAAAAATCGCTGGTGTTAAGGAAATTATCATGGTCACACCTCCACAAAAAGATGGTATTAATCCTGCTGTCTTAGGTGCTGCAAAACTTGCTGGCGTTGATGCGGTATACCAAGTGGGTGGCGCTCAAGGTGTTGCGGCTCTTGCCTATGGTACAGAACAAATTCCTAAAGTAGATAAAATCGTAGGCCCTGGTAACATTTATGTGGCCACTGCAAAACGACAAGTATTTGGTCAAGTCGATATCGACATGATTGCCGGCCCTAGTGAAATCGGTGTTATTGCTGATGAAAGTGCTAATCCAGTACACCTTGCAGCAGACTTGTTATCCCAAGCAGAACATGATCCACGAGCTCGTGCCATCATGGTTACAAATAGTGAAAAACTAGCCCAACTCGTATCCGATGAGGTAGAACGTCAACTTTCACAATTACCTCGTGAAAGCATTGCTCGCCCAGCCATCGAAAACAACAGCTATATTGCTGTTATGGATAGCGTAGAAGATATGTTTACTGTAATGAACGAAGTGGCGCCAGAACATTTGGAAATTCAATTACCAGACCCTATGGAATATATGAGCATGGTAGAAAATGCGGGTTCCGTATTCCTTGGCAGATATGCATCTGAACCATTGGGCGACTATGTAGGCGGTACAAACCACGTATTACCTACGAGCGGTACTGCAAAATTCTCGTCCCCACTAGGTGTGTACGATTTCGTAAAACGCATTTCCTTTACTCAATTTAGCCGTGAACGTTTGCAAGAAGTGGCGAAGGATATTACTACATTGGCTCGTACAGAAGGCCTTGAAGCACATGCTCGTGCTATTGATGTACGCTTTGAAAAATAATTGTATGGATGGGAATGCCTTAAAGGGCTTCCTTAATGATAAGAGGATACTATGATGAGAACAAATCGGTCAGCTACGGTAACTCGTAAAACGGGCGAAACAGATATTACAATTACACTTACCCTAGATGGAAATCAAGATATTCACGTTGATACAGGCATCGGGTTCCTTGATCATATGCTCCATTTGTTGGCTAAGCATGGACGATTTGGTCTGGCTATAAAAGCCGTAGGCGATACGTATGTAGATGCGCATCACACGGTAGAGGACATTGCATTAACCTTGGGGCAAGCATTGACACAAGCCCTTGGTGACAAAGCGGGAATCGAGCGCTATGGCGACGCGTGGGTGCCTATGGATGAGGCGTTGACACAGGTTGTCATCGATCTAAGTGGTCGTCCATACCTCGTGTTTAATGGTGAATTTACAACACCTGTGTTGGGTGGCAATTTTGAAACAGAATTGGTAGAGGATTTCTTCCAAGCCTTGGCTGTGAGCGGAGCCATGAATTTACATGTGCGCAATGAATATGGTCGCAATACGCATCATATTATTGAAAGCATGTTTAAGGCTACTGGTCGCGCATTGCGTAAGGCGGTTACGATTAACCCAGACATTCATGGTGTGAATTCTACAAAGGGCATGATTTAATCGAGTCCTTGTGAATGGTGAAAGCAGGGCCACATAAGGTTCGTGAATAGAGGAGATACTATGATTTTTCCAGCTATAGATTTACAAGATGGTCGCAGCGTACGCCTGTATAAGGGCGATTTTGCGAAGGAAACCATCATTAATCCGGATCCGGTTGACCAAGCATCTCAATACGAGGCTGCTGGTGTTGGCGCTTTGCACCTCGTCGATTTAGATGGGGCGAAGGCGGGGAAACCGGTCAATGTAGATATTGTTAAACGCGTACGCGCTGCATTTACAGGTGTGTTAGAAATCGGTGGCGGTATTCGTGATAAAGCGGCTGTAGATTTATATTTAGAAATGGGCGTTAATCGCGTTATTCTTGGCTCCGTAGCCCTTAAGAATCCTGAGTTGACGAAACAGGTGATTGCCGAATACGGCCCAGAACGCATCGTTATCGGCGTAGACGGTAAGAATGGTAAGGTCGCTGCGGAAGGGTGGCTCGACCAATCTGATGTGCCTATGACCGACCTTATCGGCGCTATGGTGGCAGCAGGTGCAAAGTATTTTATCGTTACCGATGTGGACCGAGATGGCACAATGCAAGGGGCTAATGAAGACCTATTGGGTTCTTTACAAGATCAATTCCCTGCGGCCCGTATTGTTGCATCCGGTGGTGTTCGCAATTTAGAGGATATTAAAAACCTTGAACAACGCGGTGTAGTAGACAGTATTGTAGGCAAGGCCTTGTATGAAGGCACTATTACATTAGAGGAAATTGCTGCGTTTAATAAGGAGAAAGCATCATGTTAGCGAAACGGATTATTCCTTGTTTAGACGTAGATAATGGTCGCGTAAAAAAAGGCGTTAACTTTGTAAACCTTGTTGATGTAGGTAGCCCTGTCGATATTGCGGCTACTTATGAGGAACAGGGCGCCGATGAGCTCGTATTCCTCGATATTACGGCTACGGTAGATAGACGTACGACGATGCGCGATGTGGTGACAGACATTTCAAAACATGTGTTCATGCCCCTCACCGTAGGCGGTGGCATTAAAACGGTGGATGATATGAGCGCGCTATTGAAAGCAGGCGCTGATAAGGTATCGCTTAATTCAGCGGCTTTAGCGCGTCCAGAACTCATTAGTGAAGGCGCTCAAAAGTTTGGCAACCAATGTATGGTAGTAGCCATTGATGTAAAAACGGATCCAGACACTGGTAAATGGTATGTGTATACCCATGGTGGTCGCAAGCGTAGCGATTGGGAAGCCCTTGCGTGGGCTAAAGAAGCTGTGAGTCGTGGCGCTGGTGAGTTATTGGTAACAAGCATGGATAAGGACGGCACTAAATCCGGCTTTGATATTAAACTATATAAAGCCTTGGAAGAGGTCGTAGATGTTCCGATTATCGCCTCCGGTGGAGCTGGTACGGTACAGCATTTTATCGATGTATTCACCGAGACTGGTGTTACCGGTGCACTAGCAGCGTCTATATTCCACTTTGGTGAAATTAGCATTCCCGATTTAAAATCACAATTGAAGGCAGCTGGCATTGCTGTTAGATAGGGTAGGAGATTGTAGCATACATGAAACCAGACTTTAATAAGGGTGGCGGCCTGTTACCGACGGTCGTTCAAGATAATACAACAAAAGCAGTGCTCATGGTGGCGTGGATGAACGAAGAGAGCTTTCACAAAACACTGGAAACCAAGGAAACTTGGTTCTGGTCTCGTTCTCGCCAAGAACTTTGGCATAAGGGCGGTACCAGTGGTAATGTGCAACACGTGGTGGATATGAAGCTCGATTGCGATGGCGATACATTACTGGTTCTCGTCAATGCGGAAGGGCCTGCATGTCATACAGGAGCGGTGAGCTGCTTTTTTAACGATGTAGAAGCGTAGAAACATAAGAAATATGAGGTGAGATGACGCATAGGCGTTAGCTTTCACAAAGGAGAAGAACAATGGCCAATCAACAAACATTAGAAGAATTATACGCCATTATCAAAGGGCGCAAGGAAACTCCAAAGGAAGGATCCTATACGAATTACTTGTTCGACAAGGGACTCGATAAAATCTTGAAGAAGGTAGGCGAAGAAGCAACAGAAGTTGTCATCGCTGCTAAAAATGAAGACCCACAAGAACTAGTATATGAAACAGCAGACGTACTCTATCATTTGCTCGTTCTATTGGTAGAAAAAGGCGTTCCTTATGAAGTCATCTTAGAAGAGTTGGCAAGCCGTGAAGGCGTTATCAGCAAAACACAGGAACGCAAAGCGATTACAGAGTTGTAAGGAGTGGAGTATGAAGAAGATTATTGGCCAATTAAAGCCGTATGTGCCAGAAGAACCGGCAGAGTCCGTCAAAGCTCGCCTCGGTGTGGAGCGCCTTGTGCGATTGTCAGCCAATGAAAATCCTTATGGTACATCGCCAAAGGTGCGCGAAGCAGTACTAGATTATGTGACGAACAATGATGCCAATCTATACCCTGATGGCAATGCATCATCCTTGCGAAGCGTCCTAGCAGATTATTGGAAGGTAGCAGAAAATCAACTCGTCATTGGCGTCGGCCTTGATGAAGTGATTTCCATGGTAAATAAAACATTTATCAATGCGGGCGATTCTATCGTTATCAGCGTTCCTGCCTTTTCTGAATATGGCCTTAACGGCCTTGTAGAAGGGGCGGTCATTCGCGAGGTGCCATGCATCGAGTCTACAGGTCAATACGATTTTAAGGCGATGCGTCAAGCCGTAGATACTACGACGCGCCTCGTATGGATTTGTAATCCTAACAATCCAACAGGGACCTATGAAACTGTTGAAGATATTCGTAACTTTATCAGTACATTGCCGAAAGATGTGTTAGTCATCATCGACGAAGCTTATATCGATTTCGTAACCTCCGTAGAGGTGCCAACGGCA
Source organism: uncultured Veillonella sp. (assembly GCF_963534045.1). Lineage (GTDB taxonomy): Bacteria > Bacillota > Negativicutes > Veillonellales > Veillonellaceae > Veillonella. The sequence continues at coordinate 7,727 of NZ_CAUSQT010000046.1, forward strand.
CGAGCTTTACTTGATGAATTTCCTAATGTATTTATTATGCGCACCTTCTCTAAGGCTTATGGCCTTGCGAACTATCGCGTAGGCTATATGATGAGTAGCGCTGAATTAGCGAACTATATTCAAACCATTCGCTTGCCATATAATTTGAATACCTTGTCCCAAGTGGCTGCTGAGGCTGCCTTTGGTGATCGTGAATTCTTGCGCAGCACTGTAGAGAAGAATGCCGCAGAACGCGCCTTGTGGGAACAAACGTTGGATGAAGTGGGCGGCACTTATTATAAGAGCGGTGCTAATTTTATCTTTATGTCCGTACCTAATGCGGATAGTCTTGCTGATGAATGGCTCGCTAAGGGCTATCAAGTACGCCGTGGACAACGAGACAATTGGTTGCGTGTAACATTGCCTCCTGCTAGTGATGGTGCTATTATGCGCGCTATTTTGAAAGAGTATATGGCCCGTCAATAATGTAGGCCACTTTATAGCGATGTACATTGCGACGTATGTTGCTATTTACATAGGCGTAAAAGAAAGGATGTCACTATGATTGCCATAATTGATTATGATGCGGGCAATACATTTAATGTACAAAAAGCATTACAACATATCGGTCTTGATGCGGTATTGACCGCTAATCGAGATACTATATTGGCTGCTGATGGTGTGATTCTACCGGGTGTCGGCGCCTATGCATCGGCTGTTTCCGTCCTTCGTGAGCGCGGTCTTATCGACGTTATTCATGAGGTGGTGGAGCGCAACATACCATTGCTTGGTATTTGTTTAGGTATGCAACTTTTGTTTGATGAATCTGAAGAATATGGACCGACTCCTGGCTTAGGTATTATACCGGGCACTGTGAAAGCCATTCCTAATAACCTCGGTCTTCGTGTACCTCATATGGGGTGGAATCAAAATACACTGTGCCGTAAAGACAGTGTTTTTTCTGATGTAGCTGATAAATATACATATTTTGTGCACTCTTATTACGTAGATACAGATTCTCAATACATTACAACAACCGCGGATTATGGGATTAAGGTACCGGGCATTGTTGAGAAGGGGAATGTCTATGGCATGCAGTTTCATCCTGAGAAAAGCGGAGCTGTAGGGCTTAATCTGCTACGAACCTTTGGAAATATCATAGTAAAAAAATAAAATAGTCTTCAATATATGCTTTTAACGAATAATGAGTATCTAGAATGAGAAAGTGTAAATTGACATATTTTTGTTTGGATATACAATGAGTATGTAAGTACTCATCAATTTATAAGCTAAAGTGGCATTGGAGACCTAGTTTTATTAGAAATGTTTATTCGGCACCTCCGATGTCACATACATTGGAGGTGTTTTTATGGTTATGAATGGTATTTACTTAGTTATAGCCTCCGCGTGTATTCTAATTTTA
>NZ_CAUSQT010000047.1:0-8629 GCF_963534045.1 uncultured Veillonella sp.
CTGCAATACCTTTAATAAAGAAAGAGAATACAATGTATTGCGTATGTCCACCAAACAGGTCAAATAATGCAGAACCAATAGCCGCACCTAAACCACCATATAAACCGCCAAAAAGAATGGATGATGTAAATAATGCAGCAGATCCTAAGTGAACCATGGCCCCACCTGGTATTTCAATGCGAATTGTAGTTGCTACTGCACATAAGGCAGCAATAAAACCTATATATACAATATCACGAGTTTTTAATTTCATAATCAAGCTCCTTTTGTCCTATTATTAATGACTATACTCAGTATAACAAATCGTACACAATTTAAAAATACCAACTTTATAGGAATTAAATATACCATTCAAATAAAACAAAGCACCTATACAACTGCATAGGTGCTTTATCAAATTAATATAACTTATTTTTGCTTAAATCTTAGCGCGTTTTAAGCGAAGAGAATTACTTACAACTGTAACGGAACTGAATGCCATCGCTGTACCCGCAATCATTGGATTTAATGCACCAATGGCAGCCAATGGAATACCGATACAGTTAAAGATCAATGCCCAGAATAAATTTTGTTTAATATTGGTCATCGTCTTACGACTGAGGCGTACTGCTTGTACTAATGTGTGTAAATCGTTTCTTACAAGAACGATATCTGCTGCCTCTACGGCAATATCTGTACCACTGCCGATAGCAAAGCCGATATCTGCAGTTACAAGAGCTGGAGCATCGTTGATACCATCGCCAACCATACCAACTACAAGGCCTTTATCTTGCAATTCTTTTACCTTGCTAGCCTTATCTTGAGGCAATACTTCTGCAATAACATGGGTAATACCCGCTTGTTTAGCAATGTATTGGGCAGTACGTCGATTATCACCGGTAAGCATCCATACATCGATACCTTGAGAACGTAACTCTTTAACCACATCAATTGTTTCTGGACGCAATTCATCTTCTACAGCCCACAATGCACTGATAACACCATCTACAGCGAGAACAGATACAGATGCACCTTGTTCTTCAAAATGTTGAATATCATCTTGCACCTTAGATAAATCATAACCGAGTTCACTCATCCAACGGCTATGACCAAGTTGTACAGATACACCTTGGTAAGCACCTTGCAAGCCTTTACCCGGTACATCGCCAAAGCTTTCAAGTTCAACAGCCTTACCCTTGTAGCCATGATCTTCACCATAATAAACCATAGCCTTAGCAATCGGATGCGATGTGCCGCTTTCAAGGGCCATCATGATGGACATGTTCACACTTTCATCACCACTATAGTTTTTGAAAGCCGTTACATCGAGCACGCCTTGTGTAAGGGTGCCTGTTTTATCCATAACGATAGCATCGAGTTTACCAGCTTTTTCAAGATATTCCGCACTCTTGATGAGAACACCATGCTCTGCGCCAAGGCCAGAACCTACCATGATGGATGTCGGTGTAGCAAGGCCAAGCGCACAAGGACAAGCGATAACAAGCACTGCTGTAGCATTAATGAGAGCTACATTGATAGAATCGCCTACAATAAAGTACCACACGAGACCAGTTAGTACAGCTAGACCAATAACAGTTGGTACAAAGTATTGAGCCACAATATCCGCAATACGTTGAATGCTTGCTTTAGATGTTTGAGCTTCCTCTACGACCTTGATAATTTGAGATAACATCGTGTCGCTACCAATACGCTTTGCTTCCATTGTGAAAGCACCACTTAAATTGATAGTCGCCCCAATAACCTCAGAGCCCACTTGTTTTTCTACAGGTAAGCTTTCACCTGTAAGCATAGCTTCATCAACGGTAGAGTAACCTTCTGTAATAGTACCGTCTACAGGAATCTTTTCACCGGCGCGCACTTGTAATACATCGCCAGCTACCACCTTAGAGGTAGGAATATCTACAAATTCACCATCTCGCAATACATGAGCCGTTGCCGGTTGCAAAGCAATTAGTTTTTGAAGCGCTTCAGACGTACGCCCCTTGGCTACCTCTTCTAACAATTTACCTAGAAGAATAAATGTGATAAGCCATGCAGAGGTTTCAAAGTAAATACCATGAGGACCAAGTTCTGGATGGAACTGCCAATTGTAAATACTGAACAAATACGCCACACTCGTACCCATCACAACGAGGACATCCATCGTAAGAGCCCCATTCTTTACGGCACTCCATGCACTCTTATAGAACATGAGACCCGGGCCAAATTGAGCGATAGTGGCTAATACAAATTCGACCCATACTGGCAATGCTTGGATACCAAAACGATGTAAGGTCATGTTGATCATCATCGGTACAGCCATACAAGCAGCAATGATAAGACGTGTAATATGAGGTTTTAAATTAACCTTTTCTATTTCTTGTTTCGTTTCATCCGCTTCAGTAGCACCAAAACCGATATTCGTTATGGCATCGATAATTTGTTGTGGTTCTACAGTAGCCCCCTCCTTAAACTCTACACTCCCCTTACGGGTTAGTAGGTTAACCTTTACAGAAGCTACGCCATCCACCTTGGATACGACGTTTTCAACACGTTTTACACAGGCTGCACAATGCATGCCCGTAATGTCAAACTCTTGTTTTTTTGTACTCATATATAACTTCCTTCGAAATAATTCAAATCAGAGATTCATAAAATATGATAAATACAGTATATTTGTAATATTTATCACATGAACTAATACTCATATATCTACTATTTATAATAACATAGATTCTCAATTCGTCAATATCCTACTAAAACTAGAGGGTTATTCCTTTTCTGTAAGGGAATTAATAATTACGATTGTATCGCTATATATTGTGTAAATAAATATATATATTATTAAACATTATCGCTCATAATCTATACATTACCTTTATAAATAGCTTATAATAAAGTGATGATGATGAATAAATACTATAGTGGTAGAAATAAGAATGGAGGTGAGGAAATGCCAGATACAACTAGCCCTACCGTGGAATTCATATCCATTGCCAAAGAATTCCGCCATGAATATGTAGTGGAGAAATCCAGATTTATCACTACCGTATATCCATGTAGTACCGAAGAGGATGCGCAATCTTTTATCGCCCGTATCAATAAAGAGTTTTGGGATGCTCGGCATAATTGTACGGCCTTCGCATTAGGACCAAAGCAAGAACAACAACGCTCGTCCGATAATGGTGAACCATCGGGCACTGCTGGAAAGCCTATGCTAGAAGTCTTGAAAAAGACAGGTGTTACAAATGTAGCCGTTGTGGTAACACGCTACTTTGGCGGTATAAAACTAGGGGCTGGTGGATTAATCCGAGCATACTCCCACTCCGTTGCTGAAACATTGCGTCTTGCACCAAAGGAATTGCATACCACAAGAACACAATTACAAGCGATTATTGACTATGCACTATATGGAACAATAGAACGCTATCTACAAGATGCCCAACTACATTATGAGGCTACCTTTGGAGAAAAAATAGATCTTACGATTTTAGTGCCACCTATCGATATAGAACGGATACAAAAAGAGCTCCAAGACATGAGTCATGGAGCTGCTACTTGTAATGTATTAGATGCTATCGAAGTGGTATTACCACTAGATTAAGTGTTCAATCAATTCGTACACTAACTAATTAGTTGCCATTATGAACTAAACCAGTAAGGCCTTGATTCATTTCATGACGTTTTTCAGTTGTCAATGGATGTGGCCATACGCGTTCTAATTGTTTTTTACGACTAACACCAGCATTATGTGCTGTCATTAATCTACGTGCTTCCCAATTACGAATTGCTTTACTTAATGTTCTTTTTACTACGCCCATAGTAGTACTCACTTTCCTAGTCACTGCAACTATATCAAAAATATTGATGAGATTATTAAAACAACTTTTTATATGCTTTAATTCTCTTGATGTGTATAGTATATATGACATTTCTTAAAAGGTAAAATAACTATTCCTTTATTAGTTATAAATTTTAATTATTATGATTTGTGTATTAAAGGGGGATTTTATGGACACATCGTACTATCACAATTTTATAACCCTTGTTCAAACAGGAAACATGACACAAGCTGCAGAAATTCTCCACATTACACAACCGGCTTTGAGTAAGCAGCTAAAGTATTTAGAGGCAGAATTTGGAGCTCAACTCATCAATATTAAACGAGGTCAACGAGGTTCCAATTTACAACTTACCGATGCAGGTAAGATTTTTTATGAAAAAGCACAGCAATTATGTTCTATTGAAGAATCTACGTATAATGCAGTACAACAGCTAAACTCGCGTATCGAAGGTACGCTGCGCATCGCTACCTCCGCATCCCGTTCCACCCCTATCGTACAACAATATTTGCCGGCATTTTCCATGAAATATCCATCTGTACACTTTGAGATTTACGAAGGGCTCATGACTAATGTCGTAAAACAGCTCATCAGTGGCAGTGCAGAAATTGGAATTGCTAATATCCAAATGGTAGATACTGATAAATTTGATATTCTCTTAACCCAAGAGGAACATCTATACGCATTATTTAGACGCGATGTATTCTGGACTGATCGCGAACACGATACCATCACCTGGGATGATATTAAACAATGCCCCCTCTCCTTATCTGGTGGGTCCGTAAGAATGATTATGCAATCATCCTTAACAGATATGGAACATCTAAATGTGAGCGCTATTACGACTACAAAAACATCGGCTATTGAATGGGCATCATCCGGGCGTACGGTGGCACTGGTCCCAATGGATGCCAAAGAAATGGTAAATCACCGCAAAATGTCACGCATTAAATTGCCTGAATTTTCTGGTGACTATAAGAAAGCATTCATTACCTTAAAAGGGCATGCCCTTTCACCAGTGGCACAACAATTTATAGATTTCTATAAGGCCTACGTATAATACATTTACCAATATTGATACGAAATAATTACATATATGCGAAAAAGCAGGAACTGGCATCGCCAATTCCTGCTTTTGTTATAGCTCGACTATGATTGATGTACGGCACCAATAATATCAGTAATACTGTTTAGATTATATCGTTCCACATAATCGCCCATTTCACGAGCAATACGAGAAATAGCGGTTGGATCAACCATCGTAGCGGTACCAACTTGTACGGCCTGAGCACCGGCCATCATAAATTCGATAGCATCAGTACCACTCATGATACCACCAAGGCCAATAATAGGAATAGTAACCCCTTTATAGACTTGATGAACCATGCGAAGCGCCACAGGTTTTACTGCTGGACCAGATAGACCACCATAAATATTACCTAACAATGGTTTGCGACGGTGAATATCAATAGCCATGCCTAACAATGTATTAATGAGGCTGACCCCATTACCACCACCGGCTTCTACAGCCTTTGCAATTTCCACGATATCTGTTACATTTGGTGAAAGTTTTACAATAACCGGCTTATCGGTTACTTTACGAACCGCTTTAGTTACTTGTTCAACAACCTTTGGGTCTACGCCAAATGCCATGCCTTCACTCTCTACATTTGGACATGATACATTGACTTCAAGGCCTGCAATACCATCCACCGATAGTGTTTCTGCCATCCAAGCAAATTCCTCTACTGTACCAGCAGACATATTAGCTAGTAACGGTACATCATATTTCTTAAGTTCTGGCAAAATATCCGTAACAAAATGCTCTGCCCCTGGATTCTCAAGGCCAATGCAGTTCAATACACCAGATGGCGTCTCTGCAATACGAGGGCCAGGATTACCATGACGACCTTTAGGCGTTAATCCTTTCACAGAGATAGCCCCCACCTCATTACTAAGGTCTAGATAACCAGCGTATTCAGGACCATTTCCAAAGGTACCAGATGCAGCGATAATAGGATTTTTCATCTTAATACCGCAATAATCGATGGCGAGTTTTGGGTTTGGTGTAACGGTGTTATTTAAATCGCGTTCACTCATTAAAAGAACACCTCCTCAGCTGGGAATACAGGACCATCTTTACAAACCTTATAGCGCTTACCACCTACGCCATCACAAGCACAGCCTAAACAACCACCTGTACCACAGCCCATCCGTTCTTCTAAGGACACTTGGCAAGGTACATTGAGCTCTTTAGCCACTTGAGCCACACCTTTCATCATTGGTGTAGGGCCACAAGTCATAACGGAAGTGAATGTATTAGAATTAATTAGTTCAGGCATAATAGCTGTTGGGAACCCCTTTGTACCTACACTGCCATCATCTGTTGTGATATGAACCTGTACAGTTGTATCCTTGAACAAATCAGCCCAGAAGGTTTCGCTTTCATTTCTAAAGCCCAAGATAACGTGTGCAGACTCACCCTTTTGTAAATGGGACGCAATACAAAGCATCGGTGCAATACCAACGCCACCGCCAACGAGAAGCATATTCTCAGATGTTACAAATGGTTCGCCCAACGGGCCTAAACAATCTAATGTATCACCAGGCACGAGGCGAGTCATAATATCCGTCCCCTTACCTACGACACGGTACAAAAGGGTAATCGTACCCTTTTGTACATCAAATCCAGCATAGCTAATAGGGCGACGCAATAATGGCGCCGTAGAGTCCGCTACGCGAACATTACAAAACTGCCCTACCTTTGCTTCTGCTGCTTGTTTTGGTGCGTGAATATCCATAATCCACACATCAGAGCCTATTTGCTCATTGCGAACGACTTCGCCCTGTTCTACATAGCCACTCATGGTATTACTCCAATTCAAAATCTTGTAATGCTTCTACATTGTAGTTAGCATCATCTTTACGGTTTGCTACAACGCGCAATACTTCGCGAGCTGTATCAAGACTTGTTAAGCATGGTGTACCCATTTCTACAGCGAGACGGCGCAATTGGAAACCTTCACGTTCAGGCCGTTTACCAGCTGTCAATGTATTAAGTACGAGATCCACCTTATCTTGGCGAATGTGGTCAGCACAGTTGTCTTCGCCTTCATGGATTTTATTAACGACCTTGCAATTAACACCATGTTCGATGAAGTATTTGCCTGTACCACCAGTCGCTTCGATGTGATAGCCAAGGTCGATGAAACCTTTTGCAAGTTCACAAGCTTCTGCTTTATCGCGATCTGCTACGGTCATAAGGATTGTACCATCTTCTGGAATACGCATGTTGGCACCATTGATAGCTTTAAACAATGCTTCAGAATAGGTACGACCAATACCCATAACTTCACCAGTAGATTTCATTTCAGGTCCAAGAGCGATTTCTACAAGGCCCATTTTGGAGAAGGAGAATACCGGTGCTTTTACAGCCACATATGGTTTATTAGGTACAAGTCCTAAAGGTAAGCCTAAATCTTTTAAGCTTTCACCAAGAGCAATTCGAGTTGCACATTCTACCATATTGATACCTGTAACCTTAGAAATAAATGGTACAGTACGGCTAGAACGAGGGTTAACTTCAATTACATTAAGTTCGCCATCAGCCACGATATATTGAATATTAAGAACGCCCTTAACATTAAGACCAATTGCAATACGACGTGTATAATCTACGATTTGATCGATAATTTCTTGGCTCAAATGTTGTGCTGGATAAACTGCCATGGAGTCACCAGAGTGAACACCGGCGCGTTCGATTTGTTCCATGATGCCAGGGATACATACGTCGGTACCGTCGGAAATAGCATCAACCTCTACCTCCATACCAACCATGTAACGGTCGATAAGAACTGGATGTTCTTTGGACGCTACTACGGCTTCCTTCATATATACATCGAGTTCTTTATCGTTGTATACGATTTCCATGGCACGACCGCCCAATACATAAGAAGGACGAACGATCAATGGGTATTTTAAATTCTTAGCAGCTGCTTGCGCTTCTTCATCAGATGTAACAAGAGCACCTACTGGACGAGGAATACCAAGTTTTGCCAATAATTCGTCAAAACGTTCACGGTCTTCCGCCATGTCGATACTATCTACGGATGTACCGAGAATTTTTACACCGCGTTTAGCCAATGGGCCCGCCAAGTTAATAGCTGTTTGACCACCAAATTGAGCAATAACGCCAGCTGGTTTTTCTTTATCAATGATTTCCATAACGTCGTCCACTGTTAATGGTTCGAAGTACAAGGAATCAGAAATATCGAAGTCTGTGGACACTGTTTCTGGGTTATTATTGATCATAATGGATTGGTAACCCGCTTTACGAAGTGCCCAAGAGGAATGCACAGAGCAGTAGTCAAACTCTACACCTTGACCGATACGAATTGGACCGGAACCAAGTACTACAACGGATTTTTCACCTAGTGGTTTAACTTCGTCTTCTTGTGCATAAGCACTATAGTAGTATGGTGTTTTAGATTCGAATTCTGCAGCACATGTATCTACATATTTATAGGTTGGAAGAATATTCCATTCTTTGCGTTTCACCTTTACGTCTTCTGCCGTTGTATTCGCATAGCGCGCAATAACAGTATCAGGGAAGGAATAACGTTTAGCTAGACGCAATACATCTTGAGTCAAACCATGTTCAGTTAACGTTTTTTCTACATTGACGATATTCTTGATTTTTTCAATGAAGAATGTATCGATTTTAGTAATGTAGTGGATTTTTTCTACACTAATTCCCTTGCGAAGTGCTTCAGCCACAACGTAGATACGTTCATCATCTACTAAATGTA
>NZ_CAUSQT010000048.1:0-8619 GCF_963534045.1 uncultured Veillonella sp.
CTAACGAGCACTATATATGGTTCTACAATTTAGTACAGGCCTGTTCTAATTCTAACGAGCACTATATATGGTTCTACAATTTAGTACAGGCCTGTTCTAATTCTAAAAAGGGTCTAGTGGTGTCTAATAAATAAAAAATCGCGGCTAGTTGATTAGAAATTAATTAACTAGTCGCGATTTTTTATATCTATATTTTTGTAAGGAATCCACTGTTCCCAATATTCATTAATTACACCTGCATGGTCGCCCAGGTGAGTACGTCATATATAAGAGCTACAACAACGGCCATAGCTAGTTGTCCGCCAATATAGACAGGCACAAGGTATATAAAAAAGGCCCACAAGGCACCGATAATTTTCATCCATACGGATCCAAGTTGTTTACTTTCAACCCAAGCCACAAACCGATCTAGAGGGTTGACGATTTTTATAATCCATCGTGGAACGTCCCTATCTGGATTGCACGCAGGCAAGTATAGCAGTAATAATGGCAATACAATGGCATCAATGGCGAGCAATGTGGTCAATGTCAAAGAGAACCAATCGGGTTCCCCTTCCCAGGTCACAGGATGCGAATAAAAACGAAGCCCCCACAAATAGGCTTTGTATACGATATACGGTTCTAATAGCCATAGTAAGGGCTTTGTAATATGCATAATAAACACTCTCTCTAAATTATAAATAGTATATTAATTATAGCATATTTTTAATATTTCATGATGTTAAAACACCAGTGTATTATGCAAAATAATAACACTGGTGTCTCAGCAAAAGATATTCTATTATTCCACAACGACCGTATTATCTCGTCTTACTGTTTCAAGCATTTTAGATCGTACTGTAGATTCTGTATCGAGTTTATGTTTTCCACCGTACCAAGCCATGTCGGCACCGGCAAGACGGAACATGATTTTACCATAAGCGCTACCCGAGGTATGTTCTGGTTTATTGAATCCCATATCAATGGACACGCGCGGTGTCAGTTGCAGTTCGGTACCAAGTCGCAACCCGTTTTTATCAGCGCTACGATTCAAAGTCCAGTGATAGGCTTCTCCATAGATGCGAGCCCAACGCGCATTTTTAAATGTTTTTCCATAGGATACGGTATAGCCATCGATAATGCGTTCCAATGCACCATTGACCATATGGTCATCACTCATACCACGATAATAGTTGAAACGGAACTCGCTTTCACCAGAAAGATACTCAAGACCAGCACTCATGCGTCTATGTTGGCCCTTGAAACGGTGGTCATAAAACAGGTTCGCGCCGTGCAAATGATGGTCATCACTGCTGATGCGGCGATACCCAAAACCGCTGTTAAGGGTCGTACCAATGTCCGCAGCGCGTGCCACTGAACCTTGGGTAAACCAAACTTGGCGGGATTTGTCGTCATAATGGCCTATAGGTTGCACTGTTTCTGCACTATAGAGGGGCTTCCAATCCTTCTGAAAGCTTAGCGCCACGGTGGTTCGTTTCATCCACGCCTTACCATTGGTATGCATATCATGATTGATATTGGACACCGCCACCGCATTGATCGCAGAATTCACCGCATCAACACTAGAATACCGCGTCGTTTTGCGCTCTGTTGTATCCATCACCAAAGGGCCGCTTTCACCAATCTGATGATCCGGCAAATAGGCCGGCGAAATGTGAAATTCCTCAGTATTCACTTGTCCATTTTTCGTAGAAGACGCCACATCACTGGCCCACACTGTCGGAACCAGTAGCAATCCACACAACACACACACTAAAAATCGCATATACACTCTCTCATAGTTAACGTTCACGTTTCATTAATGAAAAACTAATGAAATATCTATTAGTATACCGAAAAAATGTATATGCTGTCAAAAAAATGGCTGTAATAACATGCATTTACTACGCATGCTATTACAGCCATTTATAGTAGTATTCAGAATATGGTTTACGATGTCATTCAGCTAATTACAAATTTAGTGCTTCCATCCACTCTTTTTCTTTAAAGCCTACTAATACCTTATCTTCTAATACTAAAATCGGACGCTTTACGAGCATACCGTTGGATGCCAACAAAGCAAGTTTTTCCTCTTCGCTAAGGCCTGGCAATTTATCCTTTAATTGTTGTTCACGATAAATCAAGCCGGACGTATTAAAGAATGCTTTCAAATCCTTACCAGATTGAGGATACCATGCAGCGATTTCCTCAGCTGTAGGGTTTTCAGATTTAATATCACGATCCGTGTACTCAATATGATGATCATCTAAAAACTTCTTTGCTTTTTTGCAAGTTGTGCATTTTGGATATTCTACAAATAACATAGGAACTCCTTTATCTACATATAACACTAAGAATCATTATTCATATGTATAGTGTAGCAGATATATCGATTAATTTCAATTTATTGTTTTATATCATCTATTTACATATCGTCTACAGGAATAGCTGTACACCGTTGTATTGACTGTAACGCTTCAAGCAAACGACTATTCGTTTGAGCTTCACGCAAATCAAGATCCATTTGAACTCTTAAGAAAAAACCATTAGACATACCAAAATATTTGCAAAGCCGTAAATCCGTATCAGCAGTAATTCTCCGCTTATCATGTAAAATTTCTTGAATTCTAGATACAGGTACTTTAATATCTTTGGCAAGTCGATAAGCTGTCAAGCCAAGTGGTTCCATAAATTCTTCTTTTAACATCTCACTAATTGTTGGAGTAGGAATATAATTTTTCATAAGTGTAACTCCGCTAATGATATAGTGTCCTTATCCTTAAAACTAATAATCATAGAATATTTCTCCTTTATTATACCTGTTACGCAGGTATAATTCAATATCACTGCATATTTTACAGGTAAAAATATAAAACTAAACTACGATGATTTATTCTATAAAGATTTTCTACACGGATAATTTCAACACCTGCCTATGACACTAATAGTCACCACCTCTTATAAAAAATCACTCAATTATCGCTTATGATAATCTTCGTCACCTTGCTACCATTATGTTCAAAGAATATACCGCGAATGTTATCGCTATTATATCTAAGATATCCATAGAACCACCGGTTATTAAAGTCAATAAAATCAGGGCGTCCATAGACGTCCATAACCTTTTCCAAGGTGTCGCCAACGGCAATGCCTCGAGCAGTTACAGCATCGCGATTACTTACGGTTATATACCATACGATAGGTCTGCTATCTTGCATCAAGGAATGTCCGAATTTAATGCCTCCATAGGTAAGCTCATCACGTTTTTCGCTAGTCGGCTGACCAAGGCTAGCCTTTACTGCATCAAAAGATGTACCAAGGGACACACCTGCAATTTTCATATCTTCAGCAGGCAAATAGGCCCCTATAACCTGACCTGGTCTATAATGACGATACTGATCTGCCTTTGGCCAACTTGGTGAAAGCTTGGCATTACTTGTTTCTAAACGATCCATAGCTTTGCTCAGCCAACTAGCATTAGCAACAGAACTCATATTACCCGCCAGTAATACCGCAAAACCTAAACTAAGTGCTAAAAATTTTATTCTCATTATTCTCTCCTAAACTCTCAAAACTATATAAATGATAAAAGACTTATAAAACTAGAGAAATTTTCAAATTATCCCCACCCCAATATCCAAGAAAGGAGCTTTCTAAGTTGTAATAATAAGGGTGTAAGAATTAGGGCCAATATAACAACTAAAAGGGTACTCCACACTATACCATAGGCTTTCAATATTAATTCAATAATAAAGAATAAAGACTTAAAAGCAAAAGAAGAGTCTCTTTTTTCTGCTGTCCAAGATTTACACGCATAATATATATTAGGTTTAGATAAAAATGGATGAAGTTTTTTACACCACAAAATCAGCCAAGGTATAATCCATATATTACCAAATGTAAAAATCAATACTAGAACTTTATCACCTAATGGGTATAGTTCCAACACATAACGATCATAAATTAAGCCACAAAAAACATATATGGAAATACACCAAATTACTAAGAGTAATAGTTTTACAACGAGGCCTAAAACAATTTTTGTAATTGATTTACACACATTCACAAATATCTAACCCTCACAAACTATATGATATAAAAATATAATAACCTAACCCCAAAAAGCACAATGCTTCTCAGCATCAGTATACTATGCTGAGAAGCATTGTGCCTATTGTTTTATAGTTTATTCGTATTTGACGATATATACAATTCTATCTATAATATAAGAAGATAGTCAGACGAGTCGAAACGTCAGGCTCATCTCAAAACAATACAAACTTGTAGAAATGGCCTTTTCGTTTTACCTAGCTACCAGATGGTAACGGAGGGCTATTTTGCTATTGCTAGACAAATAAGCGCTATAAGGGCTCCAAAGGATATCATCACTGATAACATTCCAAGGATAATCATAATGATTTTATAACCACTCATACACACCCCTCCCTTCATAACGAAGAGAGGCCCAACCCCGTCTAACTATCCTACAGCTATTATATATCAAACTTTTGTTCTAAACAATAACCATCATATTATATGAATATATAGCTATAACGCTATCTTAGAGAATCTAAGATAGCGCTTTTTTTATGCCCATACGCATGGTGTTTTCAGTAAATTCTGAATCATATTGTGCCCTGCTATGACGGTCATAACTGATGGAGCGCAATAGGTAAATTCTGGGGCTGGCACAATCGTTTTGATGTAACAATCTTGTGTTTCCATAAATGATTTGTATGTGTCGAGTGAAAAGAGCCCATAGTTACCGCACAGTTCCCATTTATCTTTAGCGAGAAGGGCCAAAAATTCATCGGCATGTGGGTCATATGCAATGTTAGGCAAGGTGCTTGTTGTTAGCCCCGTATCACTGTTGGTACATGGAGAAATATGATACATATACCCTCTTGGTGTGATGCAAAGCATCCAAGGAATTGCTCTGGTCATAAGAATTCGTTTAAAAACGCTAAATACTTCTTGTAACCTAGATTTTCGCACATACAGAGCATAAAAAGTCTCCCTATATTCCGTTGGATCATCAGGTGTATCGAGATAGGTTTGTTCCACTATATCAACTGGTACATTGCATATATTGGCGAGGTCTTCAATCGAATGGCGCCACATTCCACTATGTACTAAACTAATACGCGTTTTAGGGAACAGTAAAATATATTCACTGCCAATATAATCAGATAAAGCACCAAAATGAATACCATCTTGACGATTAAACTCAGGAAATTGCATACGCCGATAATCAGTATCAATGCCCGTGCAGGCGTAACTTTCACCTAAAACAGTACTACCATAGGCCTCAATCTGATGAGGGTCCCAGTCCCCTAAGTCATCGCCGTACCGCATTTTGCCATGATCATAATGAAGCATCTTGGTATGCCCCGTAGGCGACACGCAGAGCACGCAAGGATACCCATACTGCTGCGTATACCAACCGCCCACGCTGTGCCAATCCGCAATCCGATTTTCAGGCCATGCAAACAAGTTCATCTCCACCGGCTGGTGTCCATGTACGCCATTCACAGACGCCGTGCCATGAATCGTATGCTTATACCAATTTCGACCAACTATATAGTGCCATGACAACGGCGGCGTCGGACCACGTTGGCCAACAGGATTACTAATCACGATGAGCAGACCCATCCGCGCTTCGCGATAGGGTCTAACGATATCATTGATTTGGCGCACTAAACCTTGATTCATAGGACATCCCCCTTTTATCTTACCAATCTTGATGAAAGCTAACGCTATTTACACCTTTAGTATAAACGGGAATATGCGTAAAATTTTGTGCATTATGACATAAGAACTCATTACTGCTTAAACTATGAGAAAGTTATATAATTATACTTAATAAAGAGAATCTATGTATTGTTATAGCTCCTATAAAAGAGATGATATAACCAGGAGAGGTTACTATGCAAAAATTACCACTATTAATAGGCGCTTTCATCATGAGCACTGTACTGTCACCAGCAGAGGCCATCGATGTCAATATTCCTGGTGCGGATGCGAAAATTCCAAAGGATGCATATATAAATTATCAAGCCACAAACCAAGCCATTGAACAGGATGTGGCCAATTATGTAGAAACCTTAAAGAGTACTGATAAAGCCAACGGCATTAGCAGAAACGAACTAGCCTATGCAAAAGAAGCCTCCATATATCGCGGAGAGCATTACCACAATACGGTGATTTCCGTTCACAATCACTACAGCCAGATTCGGCTTTCATTCCCCGTAGCAGGCATAAAGAGTGAATATAATATTGGTCGGTATAAAAATCCTGATCGCACCATAGAGGATTATCGCGTTATAACTGATAACGGCAATCTTAATCTAGAAATCGACTATGCAGATTACAAAGATCAGGATTGGCGCAACACTAAAATTGCCTATGAAAAACTAACAGACAAGGACGTTCGTAAGTTCTTACAAGATAAAGCAAAGAAGAATCTAGAAAAGCATATTTCTGATATAAAGGCGACTGTATTTTCATACCCTGCCGTTACCTACGGTACCTGGGACAGCATGAAAATGCCTTACCGCAAAAATGGTCAAAAAACAACGATGACCGTGGATACCATCAACTTTAAACATATGGGCTTTGCCATACGGTATCCTCTATATCACGCAGGTATCGCCTATTTCGATAATAAACCGGTGTTGAATAAGGTGCCTACTGACAATCTACTCGCCAATTACGTGCTTCCATCGGTGAAAAATCTCAATGAGTTGAATCAATATTCACGCATAGAAAATCTAAACGGCATACAGTATCGCGTACCTAAGGATGCCATATTCGATGGTGAAAGCAAGGACGAATATCAAGATATTAGATATTACAAAAAGGGCTCCATAACCTTTTTCATTTCTACTATCAATCCCGCTAAGAATCCGTATGCTGGCAATCCTATTATTAATGGTCATTACAATTTTAATAGAGAGTTACGTTCATTCTGGGATATGTACCGGTACCACCCAACACCAGATTATATAAATTACTCGGTTGTATGGAATAACAATATTCCTGGGCTCTCCATACACAGCTATGAACCGTATAGGGATAATCACATCCTAAACTTTGAATCCTATGATGGTACCTATCATTTTATCTATATCATCTTTTATCCAAAATTTTTAAGTGCTGAAGAAATCCAAAAATTACGAAATATGATTGAGTTCTTTGATTCTACGAATAATCCTGAGTTTAAACTACAGCAACATGTTGTGTTTCCAGAGAACCGCTAGTTTTCTATAGCTTCTTTTTTAACGTTTTAATCTTTTATTGTTAACGTCCTTCAACTTTAACTCATAACAAAAGCTCCGCCTTGAAAATACAAGACGGAGCTCTATATATTCCGTAGAAATCAATGTTATGTTATAAATAATGAGGTTTACTAACAATAGTCTTGTAACTATTGTAATTTTTGTAATGCCATTTTAATTTCTTTAATTTCGGCACGTAAATCTGCATTATCAGCTTGTAAATCCTTAATTTGCTGTGCCATTTCAAAACGGCTCATTTTTAAGGTAGGATCTTGATAGCCTAATTTAAAAGAAGCACCAAAGTTGAATGTACTTTCACTACCTAATGCCACACCAAGATGAACCATGGTATTTTCATTTGGTTGATAAGAGGTACCAATAGCACCAGCCGTTGTATTTTTATAATGGCCGACACTAGTTGCAAAGGACCATTTATCATTTGGATTATAGTCTAAGTAGTGTAACCCAGATAAAGCAGCCGTCGCAGCCCCAGCCTTATTAATTTTACGATCTACATTAATCATAACATTACTAATTTGACTAGTAGCATCACGTAATTGACTCACATTGACGGCATCTGTATCCGCCTCACCAGCAGCTACATCATGCATTTGCATATTTCCTGCATGAATACCAGCCTCACCATCATAGGTCAGCATAAGGCCATTTGGTTGACCATCACTAACAGTTATACCTGTAGGATTAACCTGTGTAGAATATATTTTCACATTACTTGGATCTGTATCTGGATCTGGACCTGGCATCATAGAGTTAGCAGCCGCCACATCAACAATACTTAATCCATTACCATTAAAACTCATACTCCTTTGATGATTCGCCACATCTAAAGTACCAGATGTAATAATGGTACGCTCATTACTATTATCTGGGAAATTGTCATTAATCATGATTTGATCACTTGAAATCGTGGTACCATCAAATGGTTGTGATGCGGGTTGTGTACCGACTCTAATCGTATCAGTGCCCACATCTACAGACGCACCGATAACATTGATACTCCAAATAGACATCATTGCCGCTAACACTAACAATCGCTTATTCATAATAACTCTCCCTCTAGCCTACACGGTCTCAGTCAAACACAACACATCTTTATAGATTTCCAGTTATGGACCCTTATGAATAGAGATACATTCTGACAAAACTATACATTCACTATTATAAGAGCTGCTTATTTCTACGTCAATAATATATTTTCATCCTATCTTCATGTTTTTTGAAAATTTAATTTTTATGTTAACACGACAATTCTAAAAACAGCCAGTACCGTAATCACAGTACTGGCTATTTGTATTCTATTTAGTTTTATGTAGCTATTTCAAATTACCTAATATAACGCGTA
>NZ_CAUSQT010000049.1:0-8554 GCF_963534045.1 uncultured Veillonella sp.
GCATTGTTCGTACATTAGAAAAAGATACAACTCAATCTGCTGATGAAGCATTGGTAGAAATCTATAAAAAATTACGTCCAGGTGAACCTCCTACTGTAGAATCTGCTCGTAATTTATTCGATAATTTATTCTTCGATGCTCGCCGTTATGATTTAGCGCGCGTAGGTCGTTATAAATTAAATAAAAAACTAGGATGGCGTCAACGTATGTTGGGTCAAACATTGGCACAACCAATTGTTGATACTGAAACAGGTGAAATCATCCTTGATGCAGGTGTACAAGTTGGGGAAGAACAACTTGATATCGTTGCTAAGAGCGGTGTATTTAGCGGTGAAGGTTTTGCTGAATTCTATATCACTAATCCAGATGGTGTAGTATCCAAAATCATTTGCAACAACTGCAACTTAGAATTTAACCATCGTACAGTTACAAGAGAAGATATGATTGCTAATATCTCTTACCTCTTGAACTTGATGGATGGTGCCGGCCATACAGATGATATCGACCATTTGGGTAACCGTCGTCTTCGTTGCGTAGGTGAATTGTTACAAAATCAATTCCGTATTGGCTTGACTCGTATGGAACGTGTTGTACGTGAACGCATGACAATTCAAGAAATTGAATCCATTACGCCTCAAGCGTTGATTAATATTCGTCCTGTTGTAGCAGCGATTAAAGAATTCTTTGGTTCTTCTCAGTTGTCTCAATTTATGGACCAAACAAACCCATTAGCAGAATTGACACATAAACGTCGTCTATCTGCCCTTGGACCTGGCGGTTTATCTCGTGAACGTGCAGGTTTCGAAGTTCGTGACGTGCATCACTCTCACTATGGCCGTATGTGTCCTATTGAAACACCAGAAGGTCCTAACATCGGTTTGATTAACTCCTTATCTAACTATGCGAAGGTTAATGAATTCGGTTTCATCGAGGCTCCATACCGTAAGGTTGAAAAAATTTACGGCGAAGGTGCTGACGCGGATAAGGTTGTAAAAGTACGCGTATCTGAAAGCGTTACTTATATGACTGCCGATGAAGAAGAAGGCATGACAATTGCCCAAGCGAACTCTCCTCTTGATGCAGATGGTTGTTTTGCTAATGACCATGTAGCATGTCGTCGTGGTCATGACGTATTAGAAGTAACACCTGATAAGGTTGATTACATGGACGTTAGTCCAAAAGAAGTTGTATCCATCGGTACAGCTATGATTCCATTCCTTGAAAACGATGATGCGAACCGTGCCTTGATGGGTGCGAACATGCAACGTCAAGCGGTGCCTTTGCTCCGTGCTCAAGCACCTTTAGTTGGTACAGGTATGGAATATACAGCGGCTACTGACTCTGGCGTTTGCGTATTGGCACGCGAAGCTGGTAAAGTCGTACGTTGCTGGGGTAATGAAATCCACGTTCTTCGCGATAGCGATGGTCGTGTTGATACATACCGTTTGAATAAATTCCTTCGTTCTAACCAATCCACATGCTTTAACCAAAAACCAATCGTTAATCGTGGTGACCATGTTGTAAAAGGCCAAGTATTGGCTGATGGTCCTGCTACTGATGGTGGTGAATTGGCTCTTGGCTTTAATGTTCTTGTAGCGTTCATGCCTTGGGAAGGTTATAACTACGAAGATGCTATCTTGCTTAGTGAAGAACTTTGCAAAGAAGATATCTATACATCCATTCATATTGAAGAATACGAATGTGATGCGCGCGACACTAAACTAGGTGCCGAAGAAATCACTCGTGAATTGCCTAATACTGGTGATGATACACTTAAAAACCTAGATGAAGATGGTATCATTTGCATCGGTGCAGAAGTACATCCTGGTGATATCCTCGTAGGTAAAGCTACACCAAAAGGCGAAACTGAATTAACACCAGAAGAACGTTTGTTACGTGCTATTTTTGGTGATAAAGAACGCGAAGTTCGAGATACATCCCTCCGTGTGCCTCATGGTGAATGTGGTAAGGTTGTAGACGTTAAAGTGTTCACTCGTGAAAATGGTGATGAGTTACAACCAGGTGTAAACAAACTTGTTCGCGTTTACATCGCTCAAAAACGTAAAATCCACGAAGGCGATAAAATGGCCGGTCGTCATGGTAACAAAGGTGTCGTTTCTCGCGTAATGAGAAAAGAAGATATGCCATTCCTTCCAGATGGTACTCCAGTACAAATCGTATTGAACCCATTGGGCGTACCTTCTCGTATGAACATTGGTCAGGTTCTTGAAACTCACTTAGGCTGGGCTGTTCAAGGCTTGGGCATGAAAATTAAGGCTACAGATCTTCATATTCAAAATGTATTGAAAGAAGCGCGTACTGATGAATCCTATTGGGAACAAATCGATGCAATTCGCAAATTATATGCTGAAATTGAAGAGTTAGAAGCTAAAGCGAAAGAAGATGTAACAGTAGCTCATTTTGATATTGATGAAAAAATCATCGATTTGAAATCTCAAATCTTAGGTCACGTAGAAGAAGCTGCTCAAAAGAAATTGGCTGCACTTGGTGGCGAAGCTCGTTACAATGAATTGAAAGCATTAGAATCTAAATACAATGCACTTCACATGGAATATTTCGGCACTGAAGAAGAAGTGCCTGAAATGGATCCAGCTCTTGTTGAAGAATTAGAACGCATCAACAAGGTACGTGCTACATTGAACCATATCGAAGAAGCTCGTGCTAAACGCGTTGAAATTCGCAAAGATTTGGAGAAATTAGGCTATGACTATGATACCTATGGTATGCCAAAACCGGATGTAGCTGGTATTCATATCGCTACACCTGTATTTGATGGTGCCCATGAAAAAGATGTATTCGAAACATTGGATATCGCTGGTCGCCCAGATGATGGTAAAACCGTATTGTACGATGGCCGTACCGGTGAACCTATGGATAACCGTGTAACGGTTGGTTACGTATACATGTTGAAACTTCACCATTTGGTTGATGATAAAATTCATGCGCGCTCCACAGGTCCGTACTCCCTTGTTACACAACAACCATTGGGTGGTAAAGCTCAATTTGGTGGCCAACGTTTCGGGGAAATGGAAGTTTGGGCCCTTGAAGCATATGGCGCAGCCTATACTCTTCAAGAACTATTAACTGTTAAGTCTGACGACGTTGTTGGTCGTGTTAAAGCATACGAAAAAATCGTTAAAGGCGAAAATATTCCTGAACCAGGTGTGCCTGAGTCCTTCAAAGTATTGCTCAAAGAACTTCAAAGTATCGGTCTAGATGTAAAAATCTTGAACGAAGATCAAGAAGAAGTTGTTATGAAAGAACTTGATGACGAAGATGAAGTGGTAGAAACTGGTATTGAAGATGTTATGGACGGCGATGCTGTTGAAACAGATGAAGTAACAGTTGTAGACCCAGAAGCAGAGGAAGAAGTATCTAATGGTGGCGATGATGATATTCTTAGCCAATTAGCATATCCAATTAGTGAATCCTCCGCAGATGAAGACTGATACTGAATATTAGGAAGGGAGCGATAGTAGTGCTAGACGTAAATGAATTTGATTCCATGCGAATCGGTTTAGCCTCTCCAGAGCAAATTTTAGAATGGTCTCATGGGGAAGTTAAAAAACCAGAAACAATTAACTACCGTACGTTAAAGCCAGAACGTGATGGTCTATTTTGCGAACGCATTTTTGGACCAACAAAGGACTGGGAATGTCACTGCGGTAAATATAAACGCATCCGCCATAAAGGCGTTGTCTGCGATAAATGTGGCGTAGAAGTAACACGTGCTAAAGTGCGTCGTGAACGTATGGGCCATATCCAATTGGCTACACCTGTATCCCATATTTGGTACTTCAAGGGTATCCCATCTCGTATGGGCCTTATCCTTGATGTATCTCCACGTTCCTTGGAACGCGTATTGTATTTTGCTTCCTATATCGTAGTTGATCCTGCAGGTAGCCCATTGGCAAAACGCCAATTGTTATCTGAACAAGAATACCGTGAATACGAAGCTCAATTCAATGAAGAAGGATATACTATCGGTGGTAAATCCGTAGTTATCGAAACTGTGGCACAACGTAATGAACGTTTGGCTATCGTTCGTGAAGCACAACGTAAAGAACGTTATAATGCAGCACTTCGTGAAGATGCTACAATTCCAGAAGCTGATAAAGAATATGAAGAATTAACTCGTGAAGAACGTTACGAATTAGGTGCTACAGAAGAAATCTTATTCGTATGTATCGACATGGGTGCAGAAGCGGTAAAAGCATTATTATCTGAACTTGATTTAGAACAATTAAATGCTGAATTGCGCGAAGAGTTGAACACTGCAAGTGGTCAACGTAAAATCCGTGCCGTTCGCCGTCTTGAAGTAGTAGAAGCATTCCGTCAATCTGGCAACCGTCCAGAATGGATGATTATGGATGTCGTTCCTGTTATCCCACCTGAATTGCGCCCTATGGTTCAATTAGATGGTGGTCGCTTTGCTACATCTGACCTTAATGATTTATATCGTCGTGTTATCAATCGTAACAACCGTTTGAAACGTTTGTTGGACTTAGGTGCTCCTGATATCATCGTGCGCAACGAAAAACGTATGCTGCAAGAAGCTGTTGACGCATTGATCGATAATGGTCGCCGTGGTCGTCCTGTAACAGGCCCTGGCAACCGTCCATTAAAATCCTTGTCCGATATGCTTAAAGGTAAACAAGGTCGTTTCCGTCAAAACTTGCTTGGTAAACGTGTTGACTACTCCGGTCGTTCCGTTATCGTAGTAGGTCCTGAACTTAAAATGCACCAATGTGGTTTGCCTAAAGAAATGGCATTGGAATTGTTCAAGCCATTCGTTATGAAACGCTTGGTAGAACGTGGACAAGCATCCAATATTAAGGCTGCTAAGCGCCAAGTAGAACGCGTAGGCCCTGGTGTATGGGAATCCTTGGAAGAGGTTATCAAAGAACATCCAGTTCTCTTGAACCGTGCCCCTACATTGCATAGACTTGGTATTCAAGCTTTCGAACCAATCCTTTGGGAAGGCCGTGCTATCAAATTGCATCCATTAGTATGTACAGCCTTCAACGCCGACTTTGACGGTGACCAAATGGCTTGTCACTTACCATTGTCCGTAGAAGCTCAATCCGAAGCTCGTACATTGATGCTATCCGTTCATAAT
Organism: uncultured Veillonella sp.; assembly: GCF_963534045.1. Classification (GTDB taxonomy): domain Bacteria; phylum Bacillota; class Negativicutes; order Veillonellales; family Veillonellaceae; genus Veillonella. The sequence goes on from NZ_CAUSQT010000049.1 coordinate 5,141, forward strand.
ATCTTATCAACAAAAGATGGTAAGCCAGTTGCTGTTCCATCTCAAGATATGATTTTGGGTACTTATTACCTAACAGTTGTACGCGAAGATACTCGTGATAAAGCAAAAACATTTGCTACATATGACGAAGTAATGCTTGCTTACGATTCTCATGTTATCGGATTGCAAGATATTTTATACATTCGCTTGCCTGAACACGGTCGCGTAGAAACTACAGCTGGTCGTTTGATCTTTAACAACGCTTTGTTCCCAGAATTATGGCAATATGAACAAAAAGAAGACGGTACTTACACATTGGGTAAGGTTATGGATAAGAAGACGGTTGGTAAACTTGTAGATCAATGTTTCCAATTATTCGGCAATGAAAAAACTGCTGAACTCTTAGACAGAATTAAATCCCTTGGTTACTCCTTTGCACGTCGTGCAGGTATGACAGTAGCCATTGCGGATATTAAAGTACCAGAAGAAAAATTCGATTTACTTGATACTGCAGAACAAGAAGTAGAAAAAGTATCTCGTCTATATCGCCGTGGTCTTATTACAGAAGAAGAACGTTATCGTAAAACTATCCAATTGTGGACAAAAGCAACAGAAGATGTTACTGATGCCATGATGGATAATATGGCGCGCGATAAAGATGGCTTCAACCCTGTATATATGATGGCTATCTCCGGTGCCCGTGGTAACAAACAACAAATTCGTCAGCTTGCTGGTATGCGTGGTTTGATGGCTGACCCATCTGGTCGTATCATCGACTTGCCAATCAAGGCAAACTTTAAAGAAGGTTTGACTGTATTGGATTACTTTACGTCCTCTCATGGTGCTCGTAAAGGTTTGGCCGATACAGCACTTCGTACAGCTGACTCCGGTTATTTGACTCGTCGTCTTGTTGACGTATCTCAAGACGTTATCGTTCGTGAGGACGATTGTGACGTTGTAGGTATCGATCTCGTTCGTGAACGCGCTCGTTTGGCTACATCTCCACGTCAAGCTCTTGAAATGTTGAAAGACAAATTGATTGGCCGCGTTCTCGATAAAGATGTAGTAAATGTTGAAACAGGTGAATTAGCTGTTCCTGCAGAAACTATTCTTGATGAACAAAGCTTAGCAGATATCGCAGATGCTGGTGTAACAGCTATCTCCTTGCGCGGTGCACATTTAGGCTCTGATAGCGATATTAACCATACTAATTTGGTACAAAAGATCCTTCTTGGTGAAAGCGACGATAGTATCCGTGCGACATTAAAAGAAACTATGGTTCAAAATATGTTGAACAAGGATACTGTAAATGCTATCGTGGACAGCAATGGCGTAGAAATCTACCCTGCTGATACACGCCTTACAGAAGAAGGTATCGAAGCAATTCTAAACTCTGATGTAAAAGAGGTACAAGTACGCAATAATGAAATCAACGGTATTGAAGTAGAAGCTATCGTTGAAGGTACGGGTATTATTGAACCATTGAAAGACCGTATCGTAGGTCGTATTGCAGCTGAAGAATTAATCAATAAGGAAACTGGTGAAGTTATCGTTCCATTGAATGGTGAAATTACTGAAGAACTTGCTGATGAAGTTGTAAAACATTACGATGTTGTTAAAATCCGTTCCGTATTGACTTGTCGCAGCCCTTATGGCGTATGTCGTAAGTGCTATGGTCGTGACCTTGGTACAGGTGACCAAGTTCAAGTCGGTGAAGCAGTTGGTATCATTGCGGCTCAATCCATCGGTGAACCTGGTACACAATTGACAATGCGTACATTCCATACAGGCGGTGTCGCAGGTGACGATATCACACAAGGTTTGCCTCGTGTTGAAGAATTGTTCGAAGCTCGTAAACCAAAACGTAATGCAATCATTGCTGAAAATGAAGGTGTAGTACGTGTTGTACCTAACGAAGGTAAAAAAGGTACTAATACTATCTTTATTACAGGTGAAGATGGTATTGAACTCGATTACCTCATCCCTTATGGTTCCCGCATTATCGTTAAAGACGGTGATGTTGTATCCTTGGGCGCACGTTTGACAGAAGGTTCCATTAATCCTCATGACATCATGCGTGTAATGGGCACACAAGCAACACAACGTTACCTCGTATACGAAGTACAAAAAGTATATAAATCTCAAGGTGTAGAAATCAACGATAAACACATTGAAGTTATTGTTCGTCAAATGCTTCATAAAGTTAAAATCGAAACTGCTGGCGATGCAGATATGCTTCCTGGCGACATGATTGATATCAACACATTTGATGAAGAAAATCGTCGTTTAACATTGAATGGCCGTGAAAATGCTACTGGTAAACGTACATTGTTGGGTATTACTAAAGCTGCATTGGCTACAGATTCCTTCTTGTCTGCTGCATCATTCCAAGAAACTACACGTGTTCTTACAGATGCTGCTATTAAGGGCAAAATCGATCCATTATTGGGTCTTAAGGAAAATGTTATTATCGGTAAATTGATTCCTGCCGGTACTGGTATGAGCCGTTACCGTAAAATTGAAGTAGTTAAAAAAGCTCCTGAAATTTTGGAATTAACTGATGACGGTGAAATCATAGAAAAATAAGGTTTTATAGCTTATAGCTATGATTAGAAAATAAAAGAGATATTCCTAGATTGTTAAATAATTTAGGAATATCTTTTTTTGTTATATCAATTTTGCATAACAAGACTGCGTCAATAGAATTGAATATGTATAAAGTGTATAAAAATAAGCAAAATTATCTATATTTGTATAAAAAAACGAGAATACTTCATGGAATTCTTATAAATGATACACACGGATAGGTGTACATATTAAATACAGTGAAATAGCGGTTTTGAGTGTTAAAAAACCTTTGACATGCGTTTGAGTAATTGATATACTTACATAGTGCTTAGAGGGCAAGTGCGCCCTGAGCATAGTTTCGTAAGGAGAAGATGTAACCATGGACATTGCCCATTTGGCATCGGCGAACAAGACAATAGGTGCTAAGCAAACGATTAAATCAATTGCAAAAGGCTCTGTTAAGTTTGTGTTTCTCGGCTGCGATAGCGATAGCTACGTAGTAGATCCTGTACGGATGGCTTGCGTGGAACATAATATACCGTTCGACGATAAGCATACGATGGATGACCTTGGTCGTGCGTGCCGCATTAAGGTGCGGGCCACAGCGGTAGGCATCCTACGTTAATCTCGGTAATATCCGATGTAACAATTTGTTATGACGGATCAATTATAAATCTCAAATTTGGAAAGGAGGTGCCCAAATGCCAACAATTAATCAGCTAGTACGCAAAGGTCGCATGAGCTTGACTAAAAAATCTACAGCTCCAGCGCTTCAAGAATCTCCACAAAAACGTGGTGTATGTACTCGTGTGTACACAGCTACTCCAAAGAAACCAAACTCCGCGCTTCGTAAAGTTGCCCGTGTAC
>NZ_CAUSQT010000050.1:0-8472 GCF_963534045.1 uncultured Veillonella sp.
AGAGATTCTTTATTAGGCAATAAGGCAGATGCCTTTTCAATACTTTCACGAGCATGATCAGAATCGGCATACATGCCCAGTGTAGCAAAGAATACTATATGTTTATTGGTAAGGGTTTCAATCAACTTAGTCGCTTCTTTATTAGCTGTGCCACGATCCACCCAGAAACCTAAAAATACAGTATCGTAATCCCCTAGATTGGCCGGTGCCTCTTTTACCGGTACACAAGGTGTACCTTCAGGCATAACAGAGGCCATTGCCTCCGCTACGCTTTTTGTATTCCCTGTGAGTGAGGAATATAAAATAATTGTACTCATGTTCATCTCCTTATACTTATATAAAATTAATCATCATCTGTACCTTCTGATAAATCAAATCGTACAGGAACAGTTACTGGTTGTACATCCCCTGTTTGATTTTGATATGGTAATGCACGGTTTACGGCAGCTATAGCTTCTTCTCTTAACAATGAATCATCACCAGATGTGACATATGGTGCTTCAGCAGCATTACCATCTGTATCAATACGTACATATACGTAGATGGTTTCATGGACTTCTCTATGTTGACGAATATATTGTTGAGGAATTACTTTTTGATTATTTACAGCATTATAAAATCCATCAGTATCAAAAGCCACATGTTCTCTACCATGACCCCCACCAGAACCTTTACCTGAACCAGTACCTTCACCTGAACCAGTGCCTTCACCAGTGCCACGTCCTGTACCAGTACCTTGTCCGCCGCCTTCGCCACCACCATGGCCTGGACCATTACCGGCGCCGCCACTTTCACCAGAAACATTTGATGTATTTTCACTACCCTTACTTGGAACATCCACAGCATCAGGAATATCCGTTGCTGTAGATGGTTCTACATTTGCTACAACAGCCTTTGTTCTAGCCGCTACTTCATCTGCAGACAATGGTTTTGGGAATAGAGATGACCTATCACCGCCACCACCACCAGAATGACCACTACCACCATCATCGAGCACACTTTGGGTGAGATCGACTTCATAGGTTTCCTGCTCCTGAATAGCAGGCACAACTACGAAAAAGATGACGGCAATAAAGAGAATAATTAGATGAACTACGGCGGATATTATGGCTGCTTTTTTCCATGATATGCCTAATCCCATAGTTATCCTTTCTGTTCAGCTGCAATAGCTAAGCGTTTAACACCAGCTTGTTTAAGCATGTCCATAATTGCTACTACTTGACCATGAATAGCACGTTTATCGGCTTGCAATATAACGCTAGCATTCGGATTTTGTGCAATTCGTTCTTTTACCATTGCTTCTGCTGCATCAATGCTCATTGGGACATTATCAATCGTTATATGACCTTCTGCATCTAATGTAAGCACCACCGGTAATTGAGCTGGTGCAGATGCGGTTGTAGCCTGTGGCAACTGTACAGACAAAGCCTTTTGGGCAATTGTTTGTAAGCTATTCATCATGAAGAACACCAATAAGAAGAATATGATATCAATCATAGGGATAATCATGAATTCAGGCTTGGATTTCATACGAAAACTTTGTAAATTCATAGTTATTTCCACCCTTCTCGTTTTGCGGTAATGATGTTAACACACATGTTTTCAATTTGGTTAATAATAGAGTCCAAACGATGGCTAAAGAATGTATACACAATAAAGGCCATAATGGCTACACATAAGCCAGTCGCCGTTGCGATAAGGGCTTCCCCTACACCACCGGTAATGGCAGATGCACCAGCACCAGCATCGAGGATACTAAAGGAACCAATCATACCTGTTACAGTACCAAGTAGGCCTAACAATGGGGAAATTGTAACGGTTGCACTTAAGTAATCCATATATTTTCTAAAACCTACTGCATCTACGCCCATTTGATCAGAGAATGCCGTTTTCATGCCTTCTTCAGTAGCACCATTTTTCAAACCAGCTTCAGCAATACGGCTAGCGATGGATGGGTTTTCTTTGATTACCTTTTCAATTTCATCCCATTTTTGTAATTTTGCATACTCATTAACTGCATGAGTTACTATATAGGTTTTCCCTGCATATTTACGATAGTAGAAAGTGCGTTCTACGGCAATAGCAATGACCATAAGAGACAAGAATAATAATGGATACATTACATACCCGCCACTATGAAACAAGTGAATGACATAATTTAGATTTTCCATACTAATAAACCTTTCTGTCTATTTATAGACTGCACATTAGAACCTGTACGTTCCTTGAATTCTTGCATAATCGCCTAACTTAAAGCTTTCATTACCATATAAAGTATCTCGTTTATTTGTGCCCTTCGCATCAAATGTATAGAATGCTTCAAGGAGTAGATCCTTGCGTGGTACATAGCCAGCACCGAATGTAAAGCTGCGAATACCATCGAGGTAACGATCAGGTACAGCACCGGTACCATTACCACCTAGGAATGAGCCATGAGCGAAGTATTTATAATCGATGAATGCGTTCCAAGATTTTGGAACATCGATATCCGCACGACCAATATCGAGGCGAGCCATCCAGAAATGAGGTGTACCGCCCATTTGGTGACCTTTCACAGCAAAGTCTGCGGTTCCACGTTCATGGTCATATACAGTATTACCATTCATGTAGCGGCCAAATTTCGATCTATTTTGACCATAATCTACAGTAAGTACTGCACTTTCACCGATTTGATATTTAGCGCCAATGCCAAATACATTAGCTATATTGGAGAAGCTTTGTTCATCATTACCATTGCCATTAGCATTTAAGAATGTACGTTTACTACCATTAAAGGAGCGTAAGTACCATGCTTGTAAGCCAAGACGATCTCCAATTTGTTTCTTCACTTGAACAAACGCTGCCGTTTCGATAGGTGGAATTGTATCTTTTTCAAGAACTACACCTTCTGTTTGGATAATATTACCGATGATTTTACCAATTGCTTCACGTGGCAATTTATTTTCAGACTCTGCGTCGTGTACAACTTTTTCAAGATTATATAAATAGTTGTACATTGCTGGTGTCATGCCCCAACCATAATCAGAATCACCTTCTCCATAATCCCCCGATGATAATGTGAAGTTCTTCTTATAAATACCATCTGTAGCATCATAATCAGTAAATACATATTTACCGTTATCATATTTATACGTTTTAGCGCCTAAATAACCAGTGAATTCATAATTGCTAGATGGTTGTCCATAGTAATCATAGGATTGTTTAAAAGTTCCATCTGGTTGTTTAACCCAAACAGTATCTAATTCGCTATTCTTATAATTAGACCAGTTATCTGCGGCATTATATTTAGCAATTTCTGCAATGGATTTATTAATATCATCACTATGCTTAGCAATATAATCTTGTGGATTTAATAGAGCTTCTTTATTATCTGTAGACACTATGAGTGCTTTGGCCTTATCTTTTAAGTCTTCAGGATATAAGGTGGATGTAACATTGTACATTATCTCACCTGTTTTATATAATTTCTCCCCTGTATTCTTATTCGTGATTTCGTACATTGCATAGCCGCCAGATGGAATAGATAATGAGAATTTCTTCTCAGCCATATCTGTAGGGTATGCCTTTGTAAGAATATCTTGTAAGCGGCTCATCACTTGAGCTTGTTTTTGTTGTGTTTCTACGAGCTTTGCATTAGCCTTTTCAAGCTCTTGATCGCGATTCGGATTGCTCCAACTTAGATTCAACGTAGCTTTATACGCATCATATTCATCTTGTAATCCTTTTAGCTGTTGATAGAAGTAGATGCTATCTGTCTTACCTTTATAGGTAGATTCATAAATACCTGTTGGGCTATCTGGTGCTGGTGCATCCTCAGTGGATTTGCTTTCACCATCAGAACCAGTTTTTGTAGCACTATTGATATCATATGGATAATCATCACGGTTAATACCAATTAACTCTGCTGCTGTTGGGGGTCTACTAATCACTTCATGTACCACATGAGTATACGCAGAATCACTTATGCCAGTGCTATGTTTAAAGCTACCTACACCAACGCGAACTTGTGTATCATTACCGGTCCATACGGCACGAGCCCCATCATAGGACTGACCGAACCAGTAACCACTTGCCCCCATAGGTTCATTCAAGCGTCCTACGGATATATCCCATTTTTTAACACGTCTAGTAAGATCAACAGTATCAAGGCGTTGATGGTTAAATCCTTTCGACTCAGATTTAGTCCAACTTGTATCGATGCCGCTCATACCAGTCATACTACCGATAACTGAGAGATTGGTAAACGGATTAATGCGAGCATCAAAACCAAGTCGAATGCGTTGTTCAAAACTATGACGATTAGAATCGTACATATTCACTTTCGCAGAACCGATTGCTGAATTAGAACGGAATGGGGATTGCGGACGATTTGTACCATCATGAGACATCCAACGTGCGCGATAATCGCCAATAAACTCAATACCACGTTCCTTTGTTGTATCAAAATCAGGACGAATAAAGTCAGTTAATTTAACAACTTCGGATATATTTTGTACGCCCGCTTCATTACCTGATGCGCCATTCGCTACGCTATTAGTTGCATTGGCAGCTTTATTACCATCTTTTCCGATTGGCGTAGTTTTGGAATCACCACCGCCAAACTTGAGATTAACGCCGATACGATATACACGTTCTTGCGTTGCTCTGTCATCATCGCGATGATTAAAGATATTGTTAATACCAAAGTACATCATGGCATTCTTATTAAATCGTTTTTGAACCATTAAGTTCCAAATGCCAAATGTTTTCTTTTGATAAACTTGCTGTTTGTATACGCCTGCATCACCGGATAAAATATCTGGCCAGTAGTTACCACCATTATTTAAAGTATTACTATCCAGCATATTGATATAATAATCACCCCAAATGGATCCATTCCAACCAGTTTTTGGATTGTCATAGGTGACACCAATATCTACCTTATGTACCGGTTTATCCAATAATTGACGAGGCATAGTTGGGTCGCTCTTATTAATAGCATGTAAATAGGTATATCCTAATTTACCGGACCAATATTTGCCGAATTTTTGTTGAACCTCTGCTTGAAGACCTGTGATTTCAGCCATACCGATATTCTTAAAGCTATAAATCATATCCGGAGCGCGTTGATATTTTGCGTCACCTTTCAAATATGGTGCAAAATCTTGGAATTCACCAGTGAAATAAACCGACATATAGTTTTTGATGCGGTTATGGAATACACCAACACGAGCATAGGTGTTTTTATTTTCCCCCTCTAAACTCATATCAATGTTGAGCGATTTTTCAGGTTTTAAATTTGGATTACCAGCCCAATACCAACCGAGTTTTGCAACACCAATACCTACCGGATTAGATGCATACATTTCCCAGTTATACCACAATTCGCCCATACCAGGCTCAGTATAACCAGTGCCGACATTAGCCTTAAACCGACGATGAGGATTGCCTTTCACATTATAGGTCATCCCCATGGAAGCTGATAAATTGGAACCAAACAAACTGCTATTATCTAGTCGAATAATAGGAACAAATGTAATATTTTTATTCACTTGCCACGTATCAGAGATATAAGCATTCATCTTGCGAATCGTACCTTGACCAGTTGTCAATCGTTGGTCGCGATTACGATACTCTTCTAAGAAGGCCTTACCATTTAATTTAGGCGCTTTTTTACGCATTTCAGGATCACTAGACTCGCCATATTTAAAGTAGTCGCCTACGATATTAGAACGAGTATTAGCCATATCTGGATTTTCTGCTTCTAATCGAGATTTTAATGCATTATAACGATTTCTAAAATCATCGGATATAGGTTGATTATTAGGAGAGGTGCTAGACCAAGAACTAATAGCACCTTCAGACAAACCATAATTTACGTAATCATCATATGTAACTCCCGGCTTCTGAGCATTTGTTTCAGCACCATAATATTCATAATCCATGTCCCATTGTGGCATACCATTACTGGAGTTTATAAATTTATAATCATGAATATGTGAGTATACCTTAACACTGTTATCCCCTTTGCGTCTCACGAGACGGTCAAGCTTATCGACGAGTAAGCTCTTATCATAGTTCCATGGATCAATATACATGGTACTTGTATTAGGGGAACTCTTTAATCGGCTACCAGAACCTTCTTCACGAGCATAGCTAACACCATAACTAAGACGATGCTTATTATTAAGCTGCGTATTCGCATTGAGGCGAACATCTAGTTGACGATGGTCTATATTATCGATATACCGTAACTCATTAGAGCCTTCATAAGAGGATCGTCCCGTATAATTGATAAGCGCTACGTCATCCTCTTTGATACGAGAATAGTTTGTTTCTACGGTCCAATCGCTTTTACCGGCTTTGGCATTCCATGAAAGATTAATCGTATTACGACCTGCAGTCCGTTTGAAATGTTGTTGTGGCTCTAAATCGGAATCGGAATGCTTAATATCCCGCACAAGGTCTTCCGTATATCGGTTTGAACGCATTTCAAATTTATTATTCTTATTCGCTTCATAGGTCGCCACAAGGCCTATATCTGAAGCATCGCCGAAATAGCGTAGTACATTGGGTTTAAAATTATGCTTTGCATAATCAAAGCCCATACCTGATGCACGGCGTTTAACCGATGCAAGGACAGGCATTAAATCGCGTTTACTACCAGATAAGCCAACCTTTAATTTACCCATCTGCCCTGAATCAGCTCGGATATAAAAGTTTTGGAATGGGAATAAATCGCCATCACTCTTACGACGCATTCCTTCGGCATTCACTTGTAATGTTGGTTTTTTTAGTGCTTTCTTAGTGATGATATTAACGACACCACCCACGGCATCTGAGCCGTACTTAGCACTGGCTGCACCTTGAATAACCTCAATGCGTTCTACATTTTCGGCACCTAGCCGTTGAACTTCATCAGCGGCACCAGAGTACTTATCAAAATCACCAAGTACTGGTTGCCCGTCCACAAGAATCAATGTATGACGAGCCTCTGCACCGCGAATGGATACACCGACGCGCCCCATGGCATCAACGGTTCTAGAAACACCCGTTTGGGTAAATATAATATCTTCGACGGACTTCGCCTGCTTCTTCTCAATCTCTTTTTTGGTAATGATTTGCACTTGCTGTGGATTTAACTTTGCTTCTTCTTGAGCCCATGTGCCTTGTACATGAACTACATCTGTCGTAACGGCTGCATTATCCGCCATAACGACGAGAGGTGCATTTAGCCATAATGCAACTGCACTAGATAGGACTAAATAGCGTTTTGTACGTTCCCATCGATTCATTGTTGCCTCCTCTTATAATCTCACTCAACTATATGCATCATTACAATTAGCAATAAAAAATACACTCTGCTAACACTGGTGAATTGAAAATCATTTACATTTAATATGTTAGCAAAGTGTATTATGCATATCTACTCCGAAAAGACCAAAATTATACGATTTTGATACTTTTATTAGATATAGTTAAACAATATGTAATTATACTCTACGATAATCACTCGGTGTCATACCGACAAAGTCCTTAAAGGTACTTGTAAATTTACTACCATTTTCATAGCCTACGGCATTGGCAATTTGTAAGATGGATTCATCCGTTTCTTGCAGTAAACGTTTTGCCTCATTAAGGCGACATTCTTTGATGAACTGATGAATCGTCACACCATATACACCTTTAAAGCAACGCTTTAAGGTTGATGCAGGGACATCAAAGTCACGAGATAAATCATCAATGGTAATGCGTTTGACAAAATTCTTAGACAAATATTTACTTACTGCTTTTACAATATCTACCTGTTGCTTTCGGTAACTCCCTCGTTTTTCATAGGAGTCTGTAGAGATTACAGATAATAATAAAAATATTTCTACAATCTTGAGCTTAAAATAATGAGCTCTAATAGGATCTGGTACATTATATAAACTGGAAAAAATTTGGCGAACCGACTCGGTTTCCTCCATCATCATACCAAAGTCTGTATTTTCACAAAATCGATTGGCTATGGCAGCCAAATCAATCTGTGTATCTGCTACAAGGGTATCTAATACATGCTGAGCTCGTTCTACATCTACTAATAGCACTATCCCTTTAAACGATTTTGTAGGGAAGTAATTTTCATGTTGATAATCGGACCTAATATGCCACCCTAACGACATATCCCCTGGCCCCATATACAAGTATTCTCCAGATGCGAATTTGCATTCAATACGTCCCTCTTCACAATGATTAATTGCAAAGGTCTTTGTATGAGATTGGGCGAAAAATTGAATCGTTTCACGCTTTACATCAAGGAATAGCAAATCAATACCGTCAAATACGGTATGTCTAGCCATACATACCCCTGATTGTCCTTTCATATGAGCATGTGGATTCATAATATCACCATATATATATAAATTATAAACAATACATTAATAGTAATTATTTTGAGATTAATTGTCAAATTCATTTTAGTAATAATTCATGTAATCTTTATTAAAATAC
>NZ_CAUSQT010000051.1:0-8031 GCF_963534045.1 uncultured Veillonella sp.
ACAAAAACTGATGATGTAGATGATTTAGATAAAGAAATTTCTTCCTTGGCAGAACAAACAGTGGCAGATTTTGAAGCCCAAATGGAAGCTATGGAATTGAATAAAGCCCTTAAAACAGTATGGGCTTTCATCAGTCGTATGAATAAATACATCGATGAAACTATGCCTTGGGTCTTGGCTAAGAGCTCTGATGAGGCAGATGTACGTCGTTTGCAATCCGTTATGTATCATCTTGCTGAAAGCTTACGCATCATTGCTGTTCTCGTAAGCCCTGTTATTCCAGTAGGGGCTCCCAAAATTTGGGAACAATTGGGGCTAGTTGGTTTTGAGGATGTCCAATTAGATGATGTGCGCACATGGGGCGGCATCCAAACTGGTACGAAGGTGGTAAAAGGTGAACCAATTTATCCACGTTTTGAAGTTCCAGAAATGGTAGACATTACTGCTGTGGAAGAAAAACCTACAGAATCTGTTGATACATCGAATATTCCACCTTTAAAAGAAAACATTAGCTATGATGATTTTGAAAAATTGGATCTTCGTGTAGCTAAGGTTGTAAGTTGTGAAAAGGTACCTAAGTCTAAAAAATTATTGAAATTTGTATTGGATATTGGCCTTGAAGAACGCACCGTTTTAAGTGGTATATCTCAATATTATGAACCAGAAGCTATGGTTGGTAAAAAGGTAATTTACTTAGCAAACTTGAGCCCTAAAAAAATGATGGGGATTGAGTCTTATGGCATGATTTTATCCGCTTCTGATTGGGAAGAACACTTAGAGGTTACTAATATTGAATCCTTACCAGCAGGGAGCATTGTAAAATAATGAAACTCTTTGATACACATGCACATATTAACGATAATCATTTCGATAACGATAGAGCTGATATGTTACAAGCTTGTTTTGATGCAGGCGTCGAATACATTATGATTCCTGGTGTTGACAGACAAACTGTAGAGTCTGGTGTTGCATTGGCTGAAACAGATGACCGTTTGTATGCAGCGGTAGGGACACATCCTCACGAAGCAAAAGATTTTACCGATGATGATTATGAATATTTTAAGGATTTAGCATTACATCATGATAAAGTTCGTGCTATTGGTGAGATTGGCCTTGATTATTATTATGATTTTTCTGATAGACCAACGCAAAAGAAGGTATTTATACGTCAACTCGAGTTGGCTCGTGAGGTAGATTTGCCTATTATCATTCATGACCGCGATGCACATGGTGATATTATGGATATATTGCGCAACGAAGGCAAGGATAATTGGGGGATTTTCCATTGTTATTCCGGTAGTTGGGAAATGGCTAAAGAGGCTATTAAATTAGGTTTCTATATTTCCTTTGCAGGCCCCGTTGTATTCCCAAAATCGACTAATTTAAAAGAAGTGGCTAAACAAGTACCACTCGATCGTATTCTTATTGAAACGGATTCACCATATTTAACACCGCCTCCATTTAGAGGCCGTCGTAATGATCCAAGTAAAACACAATTTGTGGCTCAGGAAATTGCATCCTTACGCGGTATGGATGTAGAGGAGTTTGCGTCCATTGCTTATGAAAATGGCAAGCGTGTATTTGGAATTAAATAGTGGTGATAGCTATAGATGCTATGAAATATGTGTAGACTTATATATCTATGCTTGGAAAACGCGATTCTTTCTTAGAAGGAATCGCGTTTTTCTATGGTATACTAAAATATATAGTCTGTATATTGGGGCTTGAAAAGGATGATACGATGGAACGCATTGCATTTATTGATTTGGGATCGAATTCTGTTCGATTCGTTATATATGAAATATCAGATACTGGTAGCTACCGGTTAATTTATCAAGAAAAAAACTCCATTCGCCTTAGTGAAAATATGTGGGGCGATCATAAATTGACAGAAGCGGCTATGAATCGAGCCCTAGTATCTTTACAGTCTTATGTACATATGGCCAAGGCTCTTGAGGTAAACTCTATTAAGGCCGTTGCAACAGCAGCTGTTAGATTAGCAAAAAATGGCGATGAATTTATTAATGCTGTAAAACGAGAAACAGGGCTTGATCTAGAGTGTATTTCCGGCGTAGAAGAGGCGCGATTAGGCTTTTTAGGTGTCATTAATACGATTGGTCTTAAGGACTTTATCATTTTTGACTTAGGAGGAGCCAGCACTGAAGTAACATTAGTAAGAAATCGTCAGATTGAACAGTCTGTTAGCTTACCTATTGGAGCTTTAACATTAACCGGAACCTATCAGAAGGGCGATGAGTTTACAGACAAAGAATACAATAAAATGGTCAAGGCTATTAGAAAGGCCATAGAAGAACAACCTTGGCTTAAGAATACTAAAATGCCACTATTAGGTATAGGTGGTACCGCACGTAATATTGCCAAAATGGATCAACGTAAATTATCGTATCCTATTACTAAATTACATAATTATGAGATACCATATCATCGGTTTACGGAGTTGTTAGATGAGGTTAAATCTAAGCCTTTAGCACAACGGAAAAAGATAAATGGCCTTTCATCTGAACGGGCAGATATTATTATTGCAGGGATGACCATCGTCTATGAACTATTTAATTATGTGAATTGTAAAACACTAGTCGTAGGTGGTTCTGGTCTTCGAGAAGGTTTATTTTATGATTACTATGGGCATAATTATTTAGGTGGTAACCCTATCATTCCAGACATATTAATTCACTCTGCGGAAAATGTTTTGTTGGGGATGACACGTCATGAGCTCGTGCATGCTAAATATATTTGCAGACTAGCTGATACATTATTCGAACAATGGTGGTCCTTGCATAAGGGCGATAATGCGCTGCGCCGTTGTTTGCAAGTAGCATCACTGTTGCATGATATTGGTAAACGAGTGAATTATTATAGTCATGCTCGACATGGTTGTTATATGCTCGTTAACAGTAATCTATATGGGATGACACATATTGAGCAGGCCTTTAGCGCATTTCTCGTTATGAATTCTCATGGTTTAACACCTAAGGAATATAAAAACTTCTTATATGGCAAATTATTGGATGATGAGCAACGTTCGATGGGGCAGAAGTTGTCAATTATTCTAGCTATTGCAGAGGCTCTTGATGAAAGCCATGAACAGTTGGTTATGAATTTAGATAGTCGAATTAGTCCTGATAAGGTGCATTTGATTGTACAGTATCCAAAATATCGTGATATTGATATAACAAAAGGGGCTGTTGATAAATTAGTGAAGCCTTTTAAAAAGGAATTTAATCGTCAGTTAGAAATTGAGTGGTCCCCTCAGTAGGAGGTAGGTATGACATTGGCTAAAGTGCTCAGATATGCAATTTTACATGTTGGATCTAGCAGCATGAGCATTACCATATTAGAATATAAAAGTATCGATGATGTGCGTGTCATCGACTATGCAGCTCGAGAAGTGACCTTTGGAGAAGAACTGTTTCAAACATCTCGTCTTAGTTTTAAAACGATTGAAGAAATTTGTGACATTCTTAAGGGCTATAAGCAGTTAATGGCCGACTATGGTGTGTCTAGATGCCGTTTATATGGCACTACAGTGATTCGGGAGGCCGCTAATCGAAGAGCTATACTAGATCAAATTTTCATACAAACCGGTATGCGTGTTGAAGTCATCGACATGCCTAAAGAAGTATATTTTAAGTACGCCCTTGTATATTACGAAATGATGTACCATCATAAGGCAACAGATGAGAATACGGCTTGTCTCTTTGCCGATGTTACGTCTGGCGGGGTTGGCTTAACAGCTTGGAGAGGTGCATCTTTATTATTCCAACAAAATATGCACAGTGGTTCTCTTCGTGTTATGGAGTCTTTTAATCGTAATCAACGGGCTTCTATATCGTTTAGTACAGCTATTACGGAATATTTGCATCGTATGATTAGTCCGTTACGAGAAGAACTACAATTATTTAATATTAAGAATATTATCTTTTCAGGTGATGAAGCACGTTTGATTTTGCAATTGATGGGATATAGCGATAGTGAGCCTATTACAACCATCAACCCACAGCAATTTAAGGAATTAGTAGATTCCTTTGATGGTATTACGGCTACTAAACTGATGAATCGATATAAGATACCTGAATTTAAAGCTAATATTCTTATGCCTACCATGATTTTGTTTTCGGAAATTATTAATGCGATTCAACCGGAGTCTTTAATATTTAGTAGTTATTCTTTTTCACAAGGTATTAGTTGGTTTTATGGTGTAGAATCTGAAAATCATCCGTATATGTATCAATTACGTGAACAAAATGCCGATTTAGCACGTGCCATAGCAGCTCGTTATCACACGGATTCAATACATGATAGAGAGGTTGAACGCTTTAGTTTAGCATTTTGTAATGCATTGCGTCATAAAGGCTTGCCAGAACGGTGGGGATATTTATGTCGTATAGCAGCAATTCTGTGCTCTGTTGGTAAATTTGTGAGCCTTAGAAATCATGGCGAGCACGCCTATCATATCGTTATGGGAACCGATATATTTGGACTTTCAGAAGAAGAAAAACAAGTAGTTGCCAATGTAGTTTATTACCATTACAAAGGGACGCCTTCAGATGATGATGATTACTTTAGAGTGCTTACAGAATTACAAAAAATACAGGTTACAAAACTTGTTGCTATCGTCCGTGTAGCGTGTTCCTTAGATGCAGGAAGTAATCAAAAAATAGACGAGATACGATTAGAAGAGAAGGATAAAGAATTAATTGTTCACGTAAGAACGAAAGAAAATATCTCTCTCGAATGGTGGACGTTTAATCGAGATTCTATCTATTTTAGCGAAATATTTGGTATGGAAATTTCCTTGACCATAGGGGGTGTATAAGTTGTTTACAAGTCCAAAGTACTATTTTAACCGTGAATTATCCTGGTTAAAGTTTAACCAACGGGTTGTATTAGAAGCGATGGATACGAGCAATCCCTTAATAGAGCGTTTACGCTTTATCGCTATTGCCAGTTCTAATTTAGACGAATTTTTTATGATACGCGTAGCGGGATTACGTCATCAAGCTATGAATGGTATTGTTAAATATGATGCTGCTCATATGGATGCCAAGGCACAGCTCAAAGCCATCGATGAATCTGTACAACGTTTAGTTTCGTTACAGTATACCTATTTACATCGTGTTTTAGCAGATTTAAAGGAAAAAGGATTTAGTTTTTTTCATCCTGAAGAGTTAGATGTAAAGACAAAGGCCTGGTTACGTCATTATTTTGAGGAACAAATCTATCCTGTGGTCACTCCATTGGCCGTTGACTCAGGACATCCATTTCCTTTTTTAGCTAATAATACGATTAATGCTATTGTTCGCATCTTTCAAGTCCAACCTGATGGTACAAAGGATTATAAAATTGCAATTTTGCCAATACCATCAGTATTAGATCGAATTATAGAAGTACCATCTTCATCGAACAAGGAACATAGATTTGTCTATTTAGAGGATGTAATTAGTTACTATGCAATCCAGTTCTTCCAAGGTTATGGCATAGAAGAGGCCATGATTTTCCGCTTGACTCGTGATGCGGACTTAGAAATCGATGAAGAAGATGCAAAGGACTTATTGACCGAAGTAGAGGCCTCTTTACGACGCAGACGCCGTGGTGATGCGGTTCGCTTAGAGGTTGTTGGAGGTGGTTCTCCTGAATTGTTGCGTACCGTATTGGCAAGTGTAGAACTTGAAGAAAAAGATGTATACCATATAGATGGTCATTTAGATTGTCGTATGTATTTCGATTTTTCAAATTACCCTGGGTATGATAATTTGCGCTATAAACCATTTGAGCCTAAAATACCAAGCGATTTAATTGGCTTCGAAGGAGAAAATTTACTCGATGTGATTCGTAATAGAGATATATTCGTACATCATCCTTTTGAATCCTTTAGTGTGGTTGAACAATTTGTAGCACAAGCTGCGGTGGATCCAAATGTATTGGCTATAAAACAAACCTTGTATCGCGTTAGTGGAGAATCACCCATTATTGCGTCTCTTGTAAAAGCAGCGGACAATGGTAAGCAAGTTACTGTTTTGATGGAAGTAAAGGCCCGTTTTGATGAAGAGCATAATATTACTATGGCTCGTAGATTAGAAAAGGCGGGGTGTCATGTCATTTATGGACTAAAAGGCTTAAAAACTCATTCTAAGATTACAATGGTAGTTCGCCGTGAAGAAGATGGTATACGCCGTTATGTGCATTTAGCAACGGGGAATTATAATGGTAAAACGGCCCGCATATATACGGATTGTGGCATTTTTACATGCAATGATGAATATGGTGATGATGCATCTCGCTTCTTCAATCTAATTTCAGGTTATTCGGACCCACCAATTTGGAATAAGTTTATCGTAGCACCATTAAATTTGAGAGAGCGAATTATGGATCTTATAGATGAAGAGATTCAATGTGCAAAACGTGGTGAAGATGCATATATTATTGCAAAGATGAATTCCTTACTGGATAAAAAAGTCATCGCTAAATTATACGAGGCCTCTGCTAATGGGGTGCGTATTGATTTGATTGTACGAGGAATTTGTACGCTCAGACCTGGCATTGCAGGTGTTAGTGATAATATTACGGTACGTTCCATAGTTGGACGTTTCTTAGAGCATCATAGATTGTTCTATTTCCGAAATGGAGGCAATGAAAAGACCTTTCTCTCAAGTGCCGATTGGATGCCACGTAATTTAAATGAGCGGGTTGAATTGATGATTCCCATTGAGGACAAACGTCATAAGGCACGAATTAAAGGGATTCTAGATTTGTATTTAGTAGATACATTAAAAGCACATCTCATGAGAGCCGATGGTTCTTATTATAAAGTTTCTAATATAGAGGGGCCGTTATCTGCACAAGAAGAATTAATGGAGGCCGCTAACACACAAGATAGTAGGGAGCAAATGACGGTTATAGAGCGATTTAAACCGATGTTTAAGATGAAAGAATGATGAATTTCTAAAGGGGTATCATATTGATGTATAAATATAGATTGTAAATCCCCAATCTACGTATATTTTAGCCATTTTATTTATTGTAATATGAAATGTAAATGAAAATTTAGAACTTTAATATATTTTGTGGTAACAATAGAAAAACTCATAAATATTCATAGATAGAATAATATATACATCGTATACTATATATTGTAGTGACATCTGATATACCTCTACAGTTTTGCTTATGTAGTATGTTATCGAAAAATATAGATATGTTCTTGTGTGGTGGACAAAATGTAAAAAAACAAAAGATTGAAAATAAGAAAAACCATATATTATAAAGGTTTATCAACGATTGTTAACCTTGTGCGTTTGACAGGTTATATCTAACTGTAGTAGAATATGATTGTTACAGGAGGTATTTCGTAATGAGAATTCAAAAGACGCACAAGCGATATATATCGTCTGTGGTTGCTGGATTGATGGTAACTGCAATAACCTTGACTGGTTTTTCTTACAACGACAAAACTGTTACAGTCATGGCTGATGGTGCAGCTCATACTGTTAAAACACATTTAAATTCGAATGAAGGTATCGTGCGTAACGCAGGTATTAAATTAAATCCGAAAGATAAAGTAGTTAGTGATTCTAATTCTGTACAAGAGGGTACAACACTTACAGTAGTAAGAGCGTTTCCAGTATCTGTTACAGTGAATGGAAAAACTAGAACTGTTTATACTACACAAACTACAGCTGAGGACCTAGCAGAAGAATTAGGCTTCAAAGCTCCTAATTATACGACTGTAGCTAGTGGCGCTATTCAAGCTGGTAGTACCGTGAATATTGTACGCGTTACAAGCCGTGCAGTGAATACTGTGGATCAAGAAATCCCAGTTCAAGTGATTCGTCAAAAAGATGACACAATGGCTCAAGGTGAAGAAGAAGTTGTTCAAGTTGGTCAACCGGGCACTGAACGCGTTCAAGTTGAGACATTATATAATAATGGTACAGCTATTAGAACAAATGAATTGTCTAAGTCTGTAATGACAAATATGGTACCTACAATTATTAAAGAAGGTACTCGTGA
>NZ_CAUSQT010000052.1:0-7969 GCF_963534045.1 uncultured Veillonella sp.
ATATAAGGTATAAGAAAATAGGCGTATTGTGCCTTTTTCATGATTACTGACTGATTAGAAAAGGAGTATTAGCTAATGAGATGTCCTTATTGCCAACATACAGACACGAAGGTAACAGACTCAAGAACGACAGATGAAGGAAATAGTATCCGTCGTCGTCGGGAGTGTATTAATTGTGGACGCCGCTTTACTACTTATGAAATCATCGAAGAAGTACCACTCATGGTAGCAAAGAAGAATGGTCGCCGTGAATTATTTGACCGTGGTAAATTGTTAAATGGCTTGTTACGTTCTTGTGACAAACGAACAGTGCCTATGTCCGTTATGGAAGAAGTGGTCAATAATGTAGAGCGAGACATTCGCAATGAAGTAAATCAAGAGATTTCTACAGATCGTATTGGTGAACTTGTATTACAACAGCTAAAAGATATCGACCAAGTTGCCTATGTACGTTTTGCTTCTGTATATCGTAAGTTTGATAATATTGACAGCTTTATGGCTGAACTTAAAGCATTAAAAAAATTAGATGCTAAAAAAGCAAAGAAATAGCGTGAATATATGATTGATTTACATTGTGATACGATAATGCAATTAATCGACCACCCTCATGATGGTGATTTATTTTCTAATAACTGGAAAATTGATATTGAGCGCCTTATCAAAGGGCATAGTCGATTGCAGGATTTTGCATTATTTGTAGACTTAGAAGAACAAGACGATTCGTATGGTAGATATGAATCTATGCGCCAATTGTTCGATAGTCAGATACAAAAATATAGCGACTATATCAGTCATGTGCGTTCTTATGATGATATTACAGCGTGTTATGAAAATCATAAAGTAGCTGCTTTATTATCCATTGAAGAGGGGGGCGTTCTGGGAGGCGATTTAGCTAAGTTAGACAAGGCTTACGCTGATGGTGTTCGACTTATTACATTGACCTGGAACTATCCTAATGAATTGGGGGAACCTAATACTGGAGATTCTCATAAGAAATTGACTAAAACAGGCATTGCATTTGTAGAACGGATGCAAGAATTAGGTATGATTGTTGATTGTTCTCATCTTAATGATGGGGGAACAGAACAATTAGGCGATATTCTTGATGTGCCTTTTATTGCATCTCATTCTAATGCGCGAGAAGTGACAGCCCATCGTCGTAATTTGCCGGACCACTTGATTCGTCTAATTGGCGAAAAGGGTGGCGTTATTGGTTTGAACTTTGCTCAATCCTTCTTAGGGACTTCACCCATCAGTCGCATCGATGATATTGTGAAGCACGGATTGTATATCATCAATAAGGGCGGTGAAGATGTAATCGCTCTAGGCACTGATTTTGATGGTATCAAGCCAAATACAGAAATTGAGGATATTTCAGATATGCATCGTTTGTATGATGCATTTAGAGGCGCCGGGCTTTCAGAAGAACAAACGGAAAAACTATTTTGGAAAAACGCGGATCGCCTACTAAAGGAGATTTTATAATGACAGATATAAATCCAATCATTGCGGATCGATTTACAGACCATCTTGATGTGTTTAGTAAAACAATGGATCAGATGGATGTTATTCAAGAAATTGCTAACCGCTGTATTGTGGCTTTGAATAGTGGCAATAAAATTTTATTCTGTGGTAATGGTGGTTCCGCTGCGGATTCTCAACATCTTGCAGCAGAACTTATTGGACGTTTTAAAAAAGAACGCCGCTCTCTTGCATCCATTGCGCTTACTACAGATACATCTATTTTGACAGCTGTTGCCAATGATTATGACTATGATGCAGTGTTTGCGCGTCAAGTTGAAGGCTTAGGCCGTTCTGGGGATGTACTTATCGGTATTTCCACATCGGGTAATTCAAAAAATGTTGTGAAAGCTGTGGAAATGGCACGAAATACAGGTATGCACACGATTGCTTTCACCGGTGAAGGTGGCGGTAAATTGGCAGAATTATGCGATCTTACACTAGCTATTCCAAGTACTGTTACGGCGCGTATTCAAGAAATGCACATTTTAGCTGGTCATATCATTTGCGAACTTATTGAAGAAGATTATTAATCGAGATAGGGAAGAAATCACAGATTTCTTGAAAGGGGACCTATGATTACAAAAACAGTGAATGAGTTTTTGACAAATTCATTACCGAACCTAAACATTGCAGTTATCGGTGATGTTATGGTGGATCGTTATGTATTTGGCGATGTGAGCCGTATTTCACCAGAGGCTCCTGTGCCGGTCAATCGCGTATCCTCTGTGAAAGAAGTGCTTGGCGGGGCAGGTAACGTAGCGTCTAACTTAGCCAATCTCGATTGCCATGTCTATTTAGGGGCCGTAGCTGGTATCGATGACCATGGTAGAGTGCTCGATAACTTATTGGCCGCTGATCATATTGATACTTCCGGTCTCATCCATGATGAAAGTCGGTCTACGATTACTAAAATGCGTATTTTAGGTGACCGTCAACAAATGATGCGCCTCGATTTTGAAACGATTACACCTATTACAGCTGCTGAAGAAGAACAATTAATCATTTGGCTAGAAGAACTTTGTCAACGTGGATTACAAGGCATCGTCATATCCGATTATGGAAAAGGCGTATGCACACCGACATTGTTGCAACATGTATTCAAGTTGGCGAACACTTATCAAGTACAGACCATCGTAGATCCTAAGGGTGCTGATTGGTCCAAATATGATGGTGCTACATGTATTACACCGAATGTAAAAGAATTGGGTGAATCCTTAGGTCGTGTGATTCCGAATGATGATGCTTCAGTTATTGAGGCGGCTAAGGAAGTACTTAATAAGGTTAATATTAAATATATTATCGGCACTCGTTCCGCAAAGGGGATTACCGTTGTGGCTAAGGATGGTAGAACTTGGCATAATCCAGCAACACAACAGGATGTATTCGATGTGAGTGGCGCTGGTGATACGGTCGTAGCTATGATGATTTCATGCTTAGCCAGTGGTTTATCCATGCGTTTAGCCCTACATATCGCTAATGGCGCTGCTGGTATCGTCGTATCTAAGGTGGGAACATATCCAATCCATCGCCAAGAGTTGATTGAGTTATGGCGCTCTGTACGACAATTGACAACATCTAGCCCATTATATACAAAAGAAGAAATGAAGGCGCTAATCGATAAATGGCAAAGCATGGGCGAAACCGTCGTATTTACAAATGGTTGCTTTGATATTCTGCATCGAGGGCACATTACGTATTTACAAGAGGCGGCACAACTTGGGGCTCACCTCATTATTGGACTTAACTCTGATGCGTCTGTTAGACGTTTAAAGGGTGAAACAAGACCTATCGTATCCGAAGAGGATAGAGCAGCCTTATTAAGCGCCTTACAATGTGTAGATGGTGTTGTCCTTTTTGAGGAGGATACACCTGCCGAATTATTAGCGTACTTACGCCCTAATATTCTTGTTAAGGGCGGCGATTATAAAAAAGAGGATATCGTTGGTAGAGAATCTGTAGATGAAGTAGAGGTACTTTCATTTAAAGAAGGATACTCTACATCGGATATCGTAAAGAAAATAGCCACGATGGCTAAGGAGGGGAAATTATGATTATTGTAACTGGTGGTGCCGGTTTTATTGGTAGTAATATTGTGAAAGCCTTAAACGAACGCGGTCGCAATGATATTCTAATCGTTGATGATTTAACAGATGGTCGTAAAATTCGCAATCTCCAAAATTTAGATTATTTAGATTACATTGACTGTGATGATTTTGATGCTGCCATTGCAGACGGCACATTCAATGTAGGTCCTATTGAAGTCATTTTCCATGAAGGTGCATGTGCAGATACGATGGAATACAATGGCAAATATATGATGAAGAACAACTACGAAGGTTCCAAAAATCTATTCCACTATTGCCAAGATCGTGCTATTCCATTTATCTATGCATCCTCTGCATCTACGTATGGCAATGGTACAAATGGCTTTGTTGAAAAGCCAGAAGCAGAAGAAGCTTTAAATCCGTATGCATATTCTAAGCTATTATTTGACCGCTATGTACGCAAATTTGAAGGCGAATATACAGCACAAGTGGTAGGTTTGCGTTATTTCAATGTATTTGGTCCTAATGAAGCACATAAGGATAAAATGGCATCTCTTGTACGCCAAATGTTCTATAAGAACCAAGAAACAGGCGTTATCGATTTGTTTGAAGGCACAGATGGCTATGAAAATGGTGGTCAAACACGTGATTTCATCTATGTCAAAGACGTGGTAAATGTAAACTTCTATTTCTGGGAACATCCTGAAATTTCTGGTACATTCAACTGCGGTACAGGTCACGCACATAGCTTCAATGAATTCATGCAAGCTGTTATTGACTATAATGGTAAAGGTCGCATTGAATACATTCCGTTCCCAGAAGTGTTGATTGGTAAATACCAAAGCTTTACTGAAGCAGACACAACTAAATTGATGGCTGCTGGCTATGATAAAGGCTTTACACCATTAGCTGATGCCGTAAAAGAATATTGTGAATTATTAGATAATAACGAAGGATATTTGCGTTAATCTGTTATGACAGATTAATATTAATTCTTTAGATAATTGTAAAGGATGCAGTATGAAAAAGGTGTTATTCCTCGATAGAGATGGGGTTATCAACAAGGATGTTTCCTATCTCTATAAGATAGCGGATCTACAGTGGGTTGATGGTGCAAAAGAAGCATTGAAATTAGCCCATGATTCTGGTTATGAACTTATAGTCGTAACAAATCAAAGTGGTGTGGCACGAGGTTACTATAAGGAAACTGATGTGCAAATTCTGCATGATTATATGGGAAATGAACTATTTAAAGCTGGAGCACCTATCTTACATTTCTACTATTGCCCACATCACAAGGAAGGCTCTGTAGAACGTTATGCCGTAGATTGCAACTGTCGTAAACCAAAACCGGGTATGCTTTTACAAGCTATCAAGGATTTTGATGTAGATGTAGAACATAGCTTTCTCATCGGTGATAGCCAACGCGATGTAGATGCTGCTGAGGCTGCAGGAGTAAAGGGATATCTGTTTACAGAATCCAATCTATTAGATTTCATGAAAAAGATTTTAAAGCATTGATTTTTGGATGAATTACATGTATGTGTATTCTTCGTTCATAGAGGGGTTATTATGAAGGACTATTCCAATATACTCGTCATAAAGATGAGTTCCTTAGGTGATGTCATTCACGCATTGCCAACATTATATGCATTGCGCCAAAATTTGCCGCACGCAAAAATTACCTGGGCCATACATGAACAATTTGCGAGCCTCTTGCCAGGTACCCCTTGGGTGGACGAAGTAATTGTCATCGATAAGAAACAATTAAAATCGCCGTCTTATTTATGGAATCTTCGTAAAGAACTACATAGTCGTCATTTCGATATGACCTTAGATCTACAATGTATCGCCAAAAGTGCCATTGTATCTCTACTATCGGGTTCTCCTGAGAAATATGGCTATTGGGAACTTCGCGAGGGCAGTCAATTAGTTAATAAAGCTCTAGTAGGAGCTCATAAATATGATCACGTTATTGAGCGCTATCTCGATACGGTACGTGCCTTAGGTGGCGAAGTGGATGGCGTGGAATTTCCAATGCCTCATGACCATGCAGCAGAAGGGAAGATTCGCAACCGGCTGTCTGAACTAGGTGTAACCGATGATTATGTTGTCGTTGTACCTGGTGCGCGATGGATTGTTAAGGAATGGCCGTTATTAAATTTTGGTGAATTATGTATTCGCCTTTGTGAAAGTGGTAAAAAGGTGGTCATTGCAGGTTCGCCTGATGATAGTGAAAAAGGTCAATTTATAGAAAACTATGTGAAGAGCGATAATCTCATTAATTTAGTTGGTCAAACGACCATGGCTGAGTTAATCGAGTTGATTCGTCATTGTCATATTTTCATCAGCGCTGATACAGGGCCTTTGCATATTGCCAATGCGTTAAAGAAACCATTAATTGCGTTATTTGGCACTACATCGCCACATAGAACTGGTCCGTATGGGGGCAGTCATGTGCATCTTATTATTTCTCCTACATCTAAGGCTACTCCAGAACAGCCACTGGTAGATGATCCAGATTGCATGGCTCAAATTCCAGTAGATGCGGTGTGGGATGTATATTCTGAAATGTTGAGAAAGGATTTATGATGGAACTTGATTACAAACGCATTGTCGTAACCTTTCTCATGCATTTAGGCGATGTTGTGTTAACGACTCCATTTCTAGAGGTGTTGCGTAAAGCAGCACCTCATAGTCATATCACCTATGTGATTGATGAAAAGTTACAAGATGTAATGAAATACAATCCTTATATCGATGATTTGATTACAGTCGATAAAAAAGGACGTCATAATAGCATTAAAGGGTTGAATGAAATCGCTCGTTGCATTAACGACCAAGGGAGACCTGATATTGTTATTAACCTGCATCCTAATGAACGTACATCATACTTAGCGTGGAAAATACACGGTAAGGTGACGACGGGGATGAGCCATTTTTTATTTAGACCATTTATGACGAAATATACTCGTCTTGATCGCAAGACACGTCACGCCGCCGATATGTATATAAACGTATTAGAACAATTAGGCGTCACTGACGTAGCTAATCACGGATTACATATCGAGACATGTAAGGAATGGAATGATGAGGTATTCCGTTTTTATGAAAGCCAAGGCGTTATGCCTCGCGATAAGATTATTGGTTTTAATATCGGCAGTGCAGTGCCTGAAAAACGATGGCCTGCAGAACGCTTTGCCGATGTAGCTGATTATTTTGGCAACAAAGGTTATAAAACTGTATTCTTTGGTGGCCCCATGGATTTAGACATGGTGAAACCTGTTGTAGAACAGATGAAAACATCACCAATTGTGGCCACAGGTGCTTTCAAATTAGGCCCTTTAGCAGCGGCTATGAAATGGTGTGACTTGCTCATTACAAATGATTCTGGACCTATGCATGTAGCCATTAGTCAGGGGGTTCCTATCGTGGCGCTTTACGGACCGTCAAATCCATTTTTCTATGGTCCGTATCAAGCAAAATCTATCGTACTTGAATCGATGGACCATTATGAAATTGGTAAAAGTATGAAACAGGTTATCAAAGAAGGCAAGTATAAAGGTATTTCTGTTATTACCGAAGAACAAGTGATTAAGGCAGCTGAAACATTACTGCAGGAATCGTAAGTTATGGATTATATTATTTTTGATTTAGAATGGAATCAACCATATAGCAACGACATTAGCTTTATGAAGCGAGCGCGTATGCCGTTGACCGGTGAAATCATTCAAATCGGAGCTATTAAGCTCAATGAGAGTTTAGAGATTGTGGATTCGTTCACAATGTATGTAAAACCTAAATATTTACCACATATGCATAAGCATGTGAAGGCCCTTACAGGGATAACGAATCAAGATTTGAACCGCGGTGTCCCATTTAGGGCGGCCTATAGTCATTTTCAACAATGGTGTGGCAAGGATTATATGCTCCTGTCTTGGGGCGCCGACGATATTCTTATATTGCGAGAAAATTTATTGCTCCATAAATTAAAGAGTATCGACTATGATTCTTGGGCCGATGCACAGATGATATACAGCTATCAACGATATGGCACGACACAACAGTACTCTGTAGCTCATGCGATGGAGGATTTACATATATCATCTGAAGAATTATCCGCTCATAATGCACTTCACGATGCTATATTTACGGCACATATCTGCCAAAAACTAGATTTGCCAACAGCATTATTGCATTATGATTCCATACGGAAAGAGGCGCCAAATCCATTTTTATATCCACCGGGTTTGACCTTCTTTATGTACGATAACTTTCAAGAAAAGAAACGTATCGTATATGATAGACGAGTGCGATTATCCTTTTGTCCCTATTGCCAAAGTCGGTTGGAAACGACACGTCCTGAGCGGATACAAGGAGATAAGCATTTATCTATAGGC
>NZ_CAUSQT010000053.1:0-7908 GCF_963534045.1 uncultured Veillonella sp.
GATTGTTTAGAGATACCAGAACGCCCAAACGGTTTCTTTTCTCTTACCCCTACATAACCTTCGGAATTCTTCATCATTTCTTGAATTCTCATAAGATTATCCACTTCGCCGAGTACGAAATCGATTTGACGTTTTTCTACATCAGCTTTCACCAATGTCACCGTTACCGTATCACCTAAATGATAGATTTGACCCGTGCGCTTGCCAACTAATAGGAAATGTTCTTCATCGTAAAAATAGTAATCATCAGTCATCATATTCATATGAACAAGGCCATCGATACCATTATCTAACTCTACAAACATACCAAAGGATGTAATGCTAGATATTTTACCCTCAAAGACTTCGCCAATAAATGGAACCATATATTGGGTTTTCTTTAAATCGACTGTGTCACGCTCAGCAGCTACAGCCACTTGTTCACGTTCTGAAGAATGCACAGCAGCACGTTCTAAAAATTCTGTTTTAGTATCGCGGTTTGCATATCCATCAGGCCATCCCATATCAGCTTTTAATAAGCGATGTACCATGAGATCTGGATATCGTCTAATAGGCGATGTAAAGTGTGTGTAGCATTTCGACGCCAACCCAAAATGACCTGCATTATCGATGCTATATTTAGCTTGTTGCATGGAACGCAATGTCATGATTTGAGCCACTTGTTCAATATCCGTGCCCTTAACAGCATCTAAAATATGCTGGAACACGCGTGGTTCTAATTCATCAAGATGTAATCGAATATCTTGACCTAAATAATTGAGTACCTTTTGATACATACTCATCTTTTCTTCGCTCGGTGTTTCATGGATACGATATACACTCGTACGGTTTGTATTCTTGAGATGAGTGGCTACCGTTTCATTAGCTATAAGCATACATTCTTCAATAAGTCGTTCTGCTAATGTCCGGTCGCGACGTACAATGCGCAATGGTGTGCCTTCTGTATCTAAAAGCACCTTATATTCAGGGAAATCAAAATCCAATGCACCACGACGACGGCGCATATCATTTAAAGTTTTTGCGATATCGGATAAATTGTGAATCATGGGCATAAGAGGTGCCAAGTCATCAGGAATAATATCTTCGGTTAATGCTTTATAAATCTCTTTATAACTGCAACGGCGATTCACATGGATGATAGATGGTTGAATCCGATAATTAACAACCTTGCCTTGTGTATCAATTTCCATCATACAGGTCATGGCATACCGATCTTCGCCAGCGTTTAAGCTACAGATACCGTTGGATAGTACCTCTGGTAACATGGGGATAACTCTGTCTACTAAATAGACAGATGTACCGCGTTTATAGGCCTCTCTATCGATAGCCTTTTGTGACACTACATAATGGCTTACATCGGCAATATGTACACCTAGTTCATAGTTACCATTATCGAGTTTACGACCACTGACTGCATCATCAAGGTCCTTTGCATCTTCACCATCGATGGTAACCATTGGCACGTCGCGTAAGTCCCAACGTTTAGGATCATCTGTAATGGTCGTGTTGATATGTTGGCTTGCTTTCACAACATCCTCAGGGAAGGAAAACGGCAAGTCATAATTAGCCATAATACAGTTAATATCAAGACCTACGTCACCTTTATA
The DNA here is from genome assembly GCF_963534045.1 of uncultured Veillonella sp. Lineage (GTDB taxonomy): Bacteria > Bacillota > Negativicutes > Veillonellales > Veillonellaceae > Veillonella. The sequence continues at coordinate 1,608 of NZ_CAUSQT010000053.1, forward strand.
GCCCAATACTTCTGTAATAATACCTTCTGGTTTCTTATCGCCTTCTGGCCATTTGATAATTTTTACAAGCACCTTAGCACCACTACGAGCATCTAAGGTATTATGTAAGTCAACGTAAATATCTGTTCCCAATCGTTCATCATCAGGGATGACAAATCCAAAGGAATGCTGTCTGTCATAGGTACCTACAACAGTTTCATTAGCTCGTTCTATGACTTCAGTTATAACGCCTTCTCGTTTATGGCGTGAATCTCTGGATGTGATAATACGTACACGAACCTTATCATTATGCATAGCAGTACCCTTATTTTGTTCTGCTATATACACATCTTCTTCATCAGGAGCAGTGATAACGAATCCAAAGGATTTTCTATATCCCTTGTAAATCCCTTCAATAAATTCTGTATCATTATTATAGGCATATACATCTTTTCGTATAAAGCTTAAGCGCCCCTCTTTTAATAGTTCTCTAGCAGCATCCATAAAGGCATCCAATTCACGGCCACCCTTAATATGACAATCCATAGCAGCATCATCGATATGATACGTATGGGGATAAATAGATTTATAAAACGCTAATACTTTTTCTTTCATATAAACACCTCCTTTGCATAGTATTCATATATGCTGAAAAAAAGAAAAGCCTGCTAGGCAGGCTTTCAAATTAGAATTGGTTAATCATTGCCCCTAGAACTAAGCTCAACACAGCAAAGATAATACCTAAAATGATTGTACAGCGAGATAAGAACCCATCTAAGCCGCGTTCTTTACCGCCGAATGTAGAATCTGCCGCACCAGAAACGGCGCCGCCCATACCAGAACTCTTACTAGTTTGAGCAATTACAACAACAATCAATAAAATGGACACAATGATTTCTAAAACCATCAAAAAATTTGTCACAATAGTCATCCTTCCTGTGTAGGAGCATCTAATACACGATGTTCCAAAAACTTCTCTAATTTACGTTTAACCCTTTGTAAAGCATTATCAATCGACTTGATGCTACGATCAGTACCTTTTGCCATCTCTTGATATGATTTACCATCTAAATAGCCTTCTAACACTTGCCACTCTAAATCACTTAAAATATGTCCTATGTTTTTTTCTATATCATCTAGCTCTTCTTGGCTAATAATGAGGTCCTCTGGATTTGTACTTCGTGCTGATGAAAGCATTTCTAACAAGGTCCGTTCAGACTCTTCTGTATACACAGGTTTATTTAAAGAAATATAAGAATTGAGTGGTGCGTGCTTTTGACGCGTCGCAGATTTTATGGCCGTAATAATTTGCCGTGTAATACATAGTTCTGCAAAGGCCCGAAAAGAGGCTAATTTATCATATCTAAAATCACGAGTAGCCTTATACAAGCCAATCATGCCTTCTTGAATGATATCATCTCGATCGGCACCTACAAGAAAATAGGTACGCGCCTTAGCGCGCACAAAATTTTTATATTTATTGACTATATAGTCGATTGCAAACTCATTTTGCTCTTGTTGAGCTATGACCACAACTTGCTCATCAGTCATTTCTTTGAAATTGTAATCGGACTGTTGCATATGAAAATTGTTCATAGGTCCTCCATACAATCACATATTGTAGAAATACCAATATATGTTATTATACTTGAATTATATATGTTCTGCAATATTTATGAAATAGAATGTACTTCATACTACAGCAGGTCTATCTGTTGTGCTTACTTTGTACCTCTCCGTATAGCTTCTAATTTTTTAGCCACATCGGGATCTAAGTGGTCATATACCTCATTTCTTCTGAGTACCATTTGGTCACGATGATGTTTATGTGTATATTGCAAGCGTTCCTCTTGCTTGGCAAGACGCATATCATTTTGCAATTCTCTTGCTGGAATCCGAAGTCCACCAGAGCCTAATATTTGATTTTGTTCAGCCCCGTCAGAAGTAACGACGTATACATTAGTATACTTACCTTGACGCAAGAATACTTCTCGTTCTATAAAAGAATCTGCCGTTTCACCATCATCGGTATATACTTCTATAAACCCTTTAGTGATTTCTTCGATACTCGCTATCGACTTAGTATATTTACCATCAAACACGAGTATAACCTCATAGCCTTTAAATTTACCATAGTTTAAAAGCTGATTACGCAATTCCATTCGAGCGTGTTCCAAGGATTCATTAGCCAGTTTTTTTAAACTTTGCCATGCGAAGATGACATTATACCCATCAACGATTAAAATATCCTTTAGCATGTAGCACCTCTATTTTACCTTCATAGTCCGTTGTCGAACTGCTTCATACATGAGAATAGCAGCTGCTACAGATGCATTTAAAGAATTTAAATTACCATACATAGGAATGGTAACTAGGAAATCACAAGCTTCTTTTACGACACGACTAATCCCCTTACCTTCATTTCCAATAACAAGGACGGTAGGTATAGTTAAATCGGTTTCATACAAGGTACGGTCACCTTCCATATGAGCACCAAGAACCCAAAATCCTTGCTTTTGAAGCTGTTTAATCGTTTGTGTAACATTGCCAACTTGAACAAGGGGAATTTGTTCCACTGCCCCAGCAGATGTTTTGGCAACCGTTGCGTTAATTGGTGCATTATGACGTTTGGGAATTAAAACCGCAGTAGCTCCCACACATTCAGCGGTCCGGATAATAGCCCCCATATTATGAGGATCCTCTACACCATCCGTTAAGATAAGCAATGGATTCTCATGATTCGACTCTTGCAGTACTTCTCCAAGGTCTTTGAATTCTACAGCATTAACAAATGCAATAACACCTTGATGAGGTACATCCGTTTCATATCGATTCATCTGTTTAACAGGTGTGGGACGAACCTCTACTCCCTTGGATTTCGCTAGACCCACGATGTCAGATAAACCCGTTTTAATTTTATCGTCACTCACTAAAATGCGTTGTATAGAACGGCCTGCTTTTAATGCTTCCTTTACGGCATTTCTGCCTACAATATAATTATCCATGTGAAAGTCCTCTTAATGTAATAGAATAGGCCTCTTTCATCAATTCATTAAGTCGATCTTGCTGACCTGTTTCATATAAGAAACCAAGGACTGCTTCAAAGGCGGTACTATTTCGATATTCCCGTACAGAACTACTCTTAGGTACATTGACATTACTATTTCGAGCTCGTCTAGCAATTGTTTGTTCATCCTCTGTAAACATTGATTCTAATTGTTCCAATACTTTTGACTGAGATTTTGCACAAATAAATTCAGTTACCAATGTATGTAGAATCTGAACCTTTGAAATACTCATTTCTACAACGCGTTGTCTAATGTACATAGAATATGCAGCATCACCAATATAGGCCAACATAACAGCATCTGAAGCTAATACTTCAGATGCTGGTTTAGATACAAAAGAATGGTTCTCCGTATCTAAGAGTATTAATTTTTTTATAGCTTCTTGTTTCAGAAATTGAAATTGCTTAAATTTCACGCTTTTTCCACCGTGCTCCTGTAGGAGAATCTTCAATAGTGATACCAATTTCAGCTAATCGATCGCGAATACAATCCGCAAGAGCCCATTGTTTTTGCTCACGGCATGCTTGACGAACAGAGAGAATAACATCCATCAATTGTTCATATTCTGCTGCGTCAGCACCAGTATTACCTTCCCAAGCTTTTTCTAATACGCCAATGACCTCTGTCATAAATTTGAAGATACGTTTTACCTCTGCGATAGCATCTTGGCAAACAACGCCTTCTCTACCTGTTACAGCTTGGTAATAAATGTTGATTTCTTTAGCAAGACCAAACATGCTAGATGTAGCTAAAGCAGTATTGAAATCATCGCTCATAGCGGCTTCGAATTCTTCTTCATATTCTTTAGCTTTTTCTAATAAACGTTGAGCATCGTCACAAGGGCCAGCTTCACATTTTTCAAGATATAAAAGATTTTCGATAGCAGTCCCTAATCGTTCCAAAGATTTATTTGCTTCTTCTAAGCGTTCATCGGAGAAATCCAATGGGCTACGATAATGTGTGCTAAGTAAGAAGTAACGCAAAGCATCTGGACTATATTGTTCCAAAATATCTTTCACCAAGAAGAAATTGTTCAAGGATTTGGACATTTTTTCGGAATTAATCGTAATGAATCCATTATGCAACCAGTATTTTACAGAAGGATGATGCCCAGAACAGCCTTCAGATTGAGCAATTTCATTCTCATGATGAGGGAAAATCAAATCACTACCACCACCATGGAAATCGAATTCTTCGCCTAAATATTTTTGGCTCATAGCGGAACATTCAATATGCCAACCTGGACGACCGTTGCCCCAAGGACTTTCCCAGAATGGTTCGCCTGGTTTTGCAGCTTTCCATAGTGCAAAGTCCATAGGGTTCTTTTTACGACCATCTACTTCGATACGAGCGCCAGCTTCCATATCATCTAATGTACGACCAGACAATTCACCATAATGATCAAATTTCTCTACGCTAAAATACACATCGCCATCTAGCTCATAAGCATAACCCTTATCGATAAGAGTCTCAATCATCTTAAGGATATCAGGGATATGAGTAGATACGCGTGGGTATACATCGGCACGTTCTACGCCGAGTGCATCCATTACTTCAAAATAGCTATCGATATAACGATTAGCAATTACGTCCCATGCCACGCCTTCACCATTAGATGTATTAATAATCTTGTCGTCTACATCAGTGAAGTTTTGTACATACGTTACTTTATATCCTACATGTTTCATGTAGCGACGAATTACATCCCACGTTACAAAAGGACGAGCATTACCAATATGAGGATGATTATATGGTGTTACACCACAAACATACATTTTTGCTTCACCTGGTGTTACAGGAGTAAATACCTCTTTTTGGCGCGTCATTGTATTATAAACTGTAATTTCTCTCATCGATACTGATGCCTCCATATTCGAAAAATAAAAAAGAACCCTCATCTCATACAGAGACGATGGTCCGCGGTTCCACTCTGTTAGGCACCAATGTGGTACCCACTCATCGCATAACGGCGCGTCACCGGACAAACCTACCTATAATCGGAATGTCAGCTCATGAATGCATTTCGTCTACCTATCCTTAAACCCTCCCACCATCGGTTCTCGCTAAAAAGTTAGTTGTAGAGTACTTCTTTCAATCTTAGCTTTTAATGTATACCTATATTAAGATATAAAATAATTTTACCAATAATGCTATATAATGTCAATAATTACAAGAAAAACCTCCATCTTCAAAACCATTGAATATGTCCCTTTATCAAGGGAATTAAACATATTAAGGATTATGAAAATGGAGGTTTAACTGTATGTTTTATTGAAATATATTATCAATTATAAGTTATTAGAACGATTCACTTAATAAGTTAATGACTAAGCTTGTTCTAACTTCTCTTTATCATCATGTTTGCGGCAAATACCAGCAAAAATAGAGCCTGTAAAATTATGGATAATCGAGAAAACAGCACCAGCTACCGCTGCTTGAGGTGTGAAATGTTTCATCGCTAGTGAAACGGATAATGCAGAGTTTTGCATAGCCACTTCAATTTGCATAGCACGGCGAGATGATACATCGATGTTAAGAATTTTACAAATAAAGAATGTAACAACGTAGCCACTCAAGTTTTGTACTAAACAAGCTACAAAGATAATGAGACCTGTTTCAGCAATTTGTTTTTGGTTAACCGCTGTTACGGCTGCCAAAATAAGTAGTACTGCAATAGCTGCTATAGTAGGACATACAGATTTAACAGGTTCAATTTTAGATCCAATAAAGTAATTCAATACAATACCTAAAATGATTGGAACCAATACGATTTTAACGATGGATATAAACATTGGCATAAATTGAATTTCAATGGATGATGTAGCACCTGCGTACAATACTACGAATAATGGTGTTAAAATTGGAGCCAACAAGGTAGATACAGTTGTAGCAGATACGGACAATGGCACATTGCCATTAGCAAGGAATGTCATGACATTAGAAGCCGTACCACCTGGACATGCACCTAACAAGATGAAACCAATACCGATTTCTGGCGGAAAGTTAAAAATAAGAGCTACTAAAAAGCCTGCTAAAGGCATCCATAAAAATTGAATGACAGATACGAGGATAACCTTCATTGGTTGTTTGAATACATCAAGGAATACTTGTGCTGTTAACGTTAAACCCATGGCAAACATAACAAATTGTAACATATATGCCACATATGGCGTCATCCATGCAAAAAATGTCGGTAGCATATAAGCTAATACGGCCATCAATAAAACTATCCAAGATAGATAGCTATTGAAGAG
>NZ_CAUSQT010000054.1:0-7238 GCF_963534045.1 uncultured Veillonella sp.
ATTAAGAAGGTAACCACCTTCACCACGAACCGCTTCAGACATCAAGATACCAGTACGACCAAGACCAGTTGGATGGAATTGGATCATTTCCATATCTTTCAAGGCATTACCAGCGCGGAATGCTGCTGCCATACCATCGCCTGTGGAAAGGAATGGGTTTGTAGTACGAGTCCAGAAAATACGACCTGCACCACCAGTGGACAAGATAATAGCTTTCGCTTTAATTTGTTCTACGCGACCTTCTTTCATGTTCCAAACTACAGCGCCACCAACATGACCTTCTGCAGATTTAACAAGATCTAAAAGGTACCATTCTTGTAAGAAGTGTACGCCTTCTTTCAAGCATTGTTCGTAAGTTGTGTGCAAAATAACGTGACCAGTTTTATCCGCAGAGTAGCAAGTACGTGGATAGGATTGACCACCGAAGTTACGTTGCGCAATTTTGTTTTCTTGAGTACGAGAGAATGGAGCACCCATGTGGTCCATTTCAAGTACGCCTTCTGGACAACGGGAGCAGAAGAATTCGATCGCATCTTGGTCACCAAGATAGTCAGAACCTTTTACTGTGTCGAAAGTATGTGTTTCGATTGTATCTTCAGCTGCAACGTTATTCAAACATGCATTTACACCGCCTTGCGCCATTGCTGTTGCAGAGCGAGTTGGGAAAATTTTAGTAATAAGAGCTACTTTTAAGCCTTTGCGACGACCAACTTCAAGAGCCGCGCGTTGACCAGCGCCACCGCTACCTACTACTAGAACATCAAACTGTTCCATAATGACCTCCTCATAACTACCTATTAATAAGAAAACTTGTTAGACTATCTCATTTCAAAAACTTATAAAAATTTTTGATAACCTAATCATTTTTCCTTAAAGAAAAGCCTCACACTTGTGCGATTTTTCTTATAGCTTTACTTATAATTATAGTGAGCATTGCCCCGTATGTCTAAACCTTATTATGCATAATTAATTTCGATGATTTTAATTGATACTCTGTATCATTTCACATTTTTGTAGATGAATCTTGAACATTCCGATTACATTAAATGGAAATTCTATTTATTTTTATGTATATCATTTATATTGGTTCGGTTCCGAATTTTTTACTTTATAGCTAACCATATGAGGCCAATAAATACTATGTTTTACCGACTATACCACCCCAATAAGGTCATTTATCGTTATCAAAATTTTTAAATTCCTACTAAAAATACACGGAATTTAAATAGCTTATGTATATTAAAACCTCTCGATTTTAGTATACTTTTTACTTTTGATAATTATTATCATAAGTTTTTATTGTGATTTTCCTTACATCTTTTAAAATCGGTAAAATCGCCCTTATCTATGCATATACGGCAATCTTCGATATACTTCATTTTATGAAATCTAATTATACCAGATAAAACTTATATAGTAGTGCTTACACACACTATATATATGAATATATAAGGGTTTTACCATTTATTACATTCATTTTTCACTCATTCCATTTGTATAAGGTATGATAATAGATAAATTAGTTATATAATATAACTTAAATATGTTAATATTAATTTAATTACTAATGTGTTGCAGCTTTCACAAAATGGAATCTGATTAGTAATTAAGTTGTATTAAGAGAGAGTTATATAATTTAATCATACATAAGGAGAACAAACATATGAAGATTTTACTTGTAGAAGACGAAGAAATGCTGAATGGTATTACGGCCAAATATTTACGTGCTGAAAATATGACTGTCGATACATGTTTCAACGGTCAACAAGCTATCGATTATGTAAATACATCTAGTTATGATGTAATTGTTATGGATATCATGATGCCTGTATTGGATGGCATTAGCGCATTGGCCCAAATGCGTAATGAAGGTAATACAACACCTGTTTTATTATTAACGGCAAAAGATTCCTTACAAGATAAGGTTACAGGTCTCAACACAGGTGCAGACGATTACCTTGTAAAACCATTTGATCTCGAAGAATTGACAGCTCGTATCTATGCATTAGCACGCCGTAACGCACGTCATGCACAAAACGACATCAAGGTTGGCCCATTAACAATCAACGTCCCTCAACGTACGGTCAAACGCGATGGCGAAGCGATTACATTGACGGCTAAAGAATTTGATTTATTGTATTATTTAGCAAGCAACGAAAACATCGTTTTGTCCCGTCAACAAATTCTAGATCATGTTTGGGAATACGATTATGAAAGCTACTCTAATCTAATTGATGTATATATTAAGGATTTACGTAAAAAGATTGACACGGATGAAAATGTGAAATTAATTCAAACCGTTCGTGGAGTAGGATATGTCCTCAAAACAGAAAACTAAGGAACAAGGTCACGACCTTAATTCTATGTCGGGTGCATTTAAGCACCTGTGGAATCGCATACCACTAACCTTTAAAATCATGTTGTGGTATACATTGTTTCTGATTACCCTTCTAATTTCCATGTCCATTTTCTACTATAACTATATGGGCACGACACGCAGCACGGAAATCAGAGATCGGTTACAACAACAAACGCTAATCATGTCTACGGACATCCGCAAGTTCAAGCCTTATGAAGATGGCACATTCTATCTCGTTTACACACAGGATGGATTAATCACCAAAGGCTATTTACCGGATGGATTTCCAAATCAATCGAATCTATCCCTTGGTCAAGTTGGTGAAATCGAAGCTAATGGTATGACATTCTACTATTACGACGTACCGATCAATGCGCCGAATTATCGAGGTTTCTTACGGGCTATTACGAGCCAAAAGATTACGGATAAAAACGGGGATATCCTGTACGCCTTATTGCTTGTCAATTTAGTAGCGTTACTCATATCTTCTATCGGTGGTTATCTCTTCATAAAACAAGGTCTAAAACCATTGCGCAAGCTGACACATACAGCTAAGGTTATCGGTAAAAACAACGACTTGAGCCGTCGTATTGAATTGCCAGAAATTGCAAAAGATGAGGTCTATGAGTTGACGACCACATTCAACCGCATGTTATCTGGCCTCGAAGATTCGTCTAATCGGGAAAAGCAATTCAGTTCCGACGTATCTCATGAATTGCGTACCCCGATTGCCGTTATCCAAGCTGAAAGCGAATACGCCATCAAATATGCGCGTACACCAGAGGAAATGCAAGAAGGCTTGACCCACATCTTAGAGCAAGCCAAATTCATGTCGTCCTTAGTAGCGCAATTATTGGATGTAGCACGGTTAGAAAATAACTATGAAATGAATGTAGCCCCTGTAGATGTAAGTACCATGTTAAGAAACATGATACATGATTACACTCGACTTTGTGCAGAAAAGCATATCATCATCAATGCCGATATCGATAGTGATTTAATCATTACGGGCCACGAAGTATCCTTACGTCGTGCCGTAACAAATCTTATCGACAATGCTATTAAATTCACAAAATCGACCATCAATATCACGGCTAAACGCAATAACTTCTATTTGATCATTGAGGTTACCGATAACGGAATTGGTATCGAGCCAGATAATCTATCACAAATATTCAACCGCATGTATCAAACCGAGCAATCGCGGAATAAAAAGTCTAATCACGGTATAGGCTTAGGCCTCTATTTCGTAGACAAGGTTGTTCATTTACATCACGGTACAATCACGGCAAAGAGTGAGCTAGGTGTATTTACTACCTTCTCCATTACCCTTCCTCTATCGGAAGAATTAATAGAATAATGTAACACGATGTACATAAAAAACACCCTTCTACATGACAGGTCTCAACTATGAGAACCACTCATCATATAGAAGGGTGTTTTCTTATATATAAATACTGTAATTTACTTGTAAGCTATACAAGGTATTTAACCGAGTAAAGCTAATAATGGTACATAGACGTACTCAAGGAAGCTCCATACCACAAGGCCCGCCACGGCGCCTACAATGGCACCATTGATACGAATCCAGCTAAGGTCATCCTCTACCTTAGACTCGATAAAGTAGATAAATTTATCGGTGCTAAGTCCGCCTAATACTTGGCGTATGATGGTTTCTATGAGATCATACCCTTGTTCTAGCACATATCGTGCAATATCGTGGAGGGTAGTTTCAATGCGATTGCGAAGATCTTCAGATTGACCATATACATTCCAAAGTTCAAGGGCGATATTTACAAGAACTTGAGCTGGCGTTTCGCCATTTTCATCGCCTTCAACAAGCAACTCCTCAACGTATGGACATAAATGGTTCTCGATGATAGATTCCCAATCTTGTTCTCGTATCCAACGTTCCCAGGCCTCATCGAGAGCATCGCAGACCACATGATTTTCCTCTATGTGTCGAATCGGATCTACCCACTGACGAAGCCATGCTGTCCGCTCAGGGCTATTAGGGCGTTTCCAGTTTTCCAACATAGCATACGCCTCTGTTACAATGGCTTCTGCCATCTCACGATAATTAACAACATCAGTGGCCTCGGACAAGGAAATCAAGAAATCAGAAAGGAAGCCCTTTCGTTTTTTCTTATGCGCTTCCTCTGCAACTACGGCCGTAAGCCAGGTGACCATAGCAGGATGGTTAATACGCTCTTGAATTACATTCAAGACCTGTACAACCATGCCTTCATAGCGATTGTGTTCACATAAATCAAGTAATACATGCTTTAACACAGGTACGAGGGAATGTTTTTCTAACAATGCACGAATGCGCTTAGCCCCCCACTGTGCCCAGTCCTCAGTTGTTTGAGATTTCCATAACAAATGTAACCCCTGATGAATGACAAGGCGTGCGGCCCGCTGTCCCTCTGGAGATAGTAGGAATTTTTCAAATAAAGGTACGAATTGTACCTTGCCTAATAGCACTTGGCAACGATCTCGCGTTAGCATCTTCGTTTCCACCAGCTTAATTACACCATTAATCAGGCGTTCCTTATTGCGTGGAATCAAAGCCGTATGATACGGAAATCCTAAAGGTTTACGGAATAATGCGGTCACGGCAAACCAGTCCGCCACACTACCGATAAGAGCAGATTGTACCGCCCAATAGAGCGGCTGGTACCAGCTTTCATGATCAAAGAAAAACTGGCCTACAAAAACAAAACAGTAGAGCACGAACATCAAGCCAAAGATTCCATTGGCTCGCTGTTTCAAGGTAAGCGATTTAATATATCGTATCATCCGATCACCCCCTTAATGAGGAGGGTAACGCCGTAGAACAGCCCGCCGAGGACGGCCCCTACAAGTGAGCCATTGATACGAACCATTTGTAAATCATAATACATTTTACCTCGTATAATGTGCGTAATCTCGTCCGGTGAATAACGAGATAGTTCTTCGCCCACCACACGATCGATAAGAGGGTTCAATTTTTGTAGCCATGGAATGCTACGCAACAAGAAGAATCGTTCAAACGGCGCTTGTTTTTCAGGATTTAGAAGTATTTCACTGCCGAGCACGTTAAATCGTTCGAGCACAATATCCATGAGGCGCACCCAATCGAGCGTATCCCCATCGATGAGCTTGCCTTCCCATTCTTCGAGGACCATTTTGACCCATTGGTCCTTATGTTCTTCGATGAAAGCCTGCCATTCCTCATTCGTTTCCAAATTATTGAAAAATCTGATGGCCTGCCCCCATATATAGCGGCCCAATGGCGAATCGATATCTTCGTTATCTTGCAAGAATTGAACTGCTTTTTTCTGTACTGTATCAACTAATCGTTCAGGTGAAAGCCCATCACCACCAAAGGCGATGGCTAATTCACGTATAAATGAATCCTTAGTATAGGTTTTCATAATGTCTAGCATGACGCGATACAAATATGGATACACCTGATTTGACGCGATAACACGCTGACAAGTTCGATTAAAATAAAGCCAAAACACGCTAGCCGTATGGCGTTCCAGCATGCAACGACCGAATAGAATAACGAGAGGTGTGGCCTTCCAATTGGATACCCCTTTATAAACAGCCTTATTAATCTCCTTACGCATCGGCTCAATATCCATATGGGATAATACCTGATTGCCAATGCCGTATAAGAGTTCTCTCATCTGTTTTTGCCCTACATCACTCATGCCATATTCGATGATACGCACCATAACGCGTTCTCGTTTGATGGCATAGTACATTTGTGGCACCCGAAGTAATTCTTCGCTGAGCATGGTCCGGCCAATCTGTATTAACCGTTCTTTACTACGCGGCAAGATAGCCGTTTTGAAAGGAATACCTAAAGGCTTTGTAAAGAGCGCTGTCACTGCATACCAATCCGCCAAACCGCCAATCATCGCGGCCCCCGAAACGTGCATGATAAACGCCCAAAGTGCATCGTGCCTATGAGGGTATGAAATTAAAAATATGATAGCCATGACAATCAACAGTGTGGTTGCCACTGGTTTGGTTTTCATCATCACTTGATCCTAACTTACTCAATTACGTATATAGACTCTCCCCATATAACGTAGTGACCACGTGGGTCACTTAAAATATGCATTCATCGCCTTCTTTTTGAGGTTCCCACACAGGAACATCGCCAAAGAGAGCTTTAAAATACACGGATGGCGTCCATAGTGGACCATTTAGATGCATAGGAATAAACGCCTTTTTCACCTGTACGCGGCGTAAGAATTCAATAGCACCCCATTCCATAGCATCTTCTAAACGATTATCTACAGGGAACATCGCCACATCTGCGGATAAGCCTTCTAATTCCTTAAATTCACGCCAAGCCATGCGCTTCGCATCCGCATTATTCTCCGGCGTATCACCAAGCCAATGCCACCAATTAAGATCGCCCGCATGGAAAATGGAATCAGAATCGATATTTGCAGTATCCGTTTTCACATAGAAAGAACCGCCTTCATCGGTACTGCCATACATATGAATCCCTACATCATCAAGATTGGCATCTTGGCCAGGTCTCATGGTAATACACTTTCTTACCTTACCCTCTAAGGGTACATCTTGATGGCAGATATAACGCGTTTGAGGACCATCAAATTCCGTAATAGACGGATTAAAATGATCTGCATGACTGTGGCTAATAAAAAACCACAACTCACGGCCACGCTTTGCCAACTGCCAAACAATATTGTTTGGATCTTTATAATAATCAAACACATAGCAGCGCTTGCCATCATCTACGAGGAAGCCGCTGTGTGCGAGAAATGTTACATCTAACATCGTTATCAATACCTCTACACTACTGAGAATTTATATCATTCGTATTCTTTATTATACCATATTTTTCTATATACGT
>NZ_CAUSQT010000055.1:0-6843 GCF_963534045.1 uncultured Veillonella sp.
GGTTATCATTTATCAATAAAAGCTGTACTTCGGGTTATATTTAGCAACTATTTTATGGCTATGCTCACACCAGGTGCCAGTGGTGGAGCTGTGGCTCAAGTACTCGTATTAAGAAGCTATGATGTCCCGATAAGTAAGGGAACTCCTATCGTATTGATACGTACGGTTTTTTCAATCATGTTTTTAGTCATCATGTTACCGATTGTGTTTTTATATGACTCCATAGAAATACCATATATTTCAAGAGATATGTTATTACTATTTTCCTTCTTGGCCGTCATGGCCACCTTATTAGGAACATATCTTTTACAAACGGTATATATGAGGAAATTCGTATATAATTTAGCACAACGTTTTAAGGCACATAAGACCAAAGATTGGTTGGCGAAATTAGAAACACTAAATCAAGGGCTTGCATTATTGTATAAAAAACCTACTCAATCCTTTATTGTATTTATCGAATCAGGATTAAGTTTATTATGCTTATACTGTATAGCACCGGCATTGATGTTTGCTTTTACTAATGATGTACCAATTATTACGATATTAGATAGAATGATATTGTTGAATTTAATACTTTATTTTGCACCCACTCCAGGGGGAACAGGTATTGCTGAAGGATTATTCATTTTACTTTTTACACCATTCGTACCGAGTGGTACTGTAGGTATTATAGCTGTGGCGTGGCGTGTGATGGCAGAATATGTGCCATTTTTTATAGGTATGTATGCAGTATTAACTTTATATGGACGTCAGTTTGTTGCTCAGGAAACATCTAATTAATGTAAGGAGAATTAGTATGACAAAACCGAAAAAGGACAAATTTTATTTAGTTCAAGAAGATATTTTACCGGAAGCGATTAAGAAAACGATTAAAGTAAAAGAGATTTTGAAACTAGGTGAAGTAAAAACCATAAATGAAGCTGTTGAGAAAATGGATTTAAGTCGATCTGCTTATTATAAATATAAAGATTATGTATTTCCATTTTTTGAGATTGCTCAAGGAAAAATTGTTAGCATTACCGTTTCAATGTCCAATGAATCAGGTATGTTATCAAGTGTTTTAAAAGCAATAGCCGATAAAAACGGAAGTATCTTGACCATAAATCAAGATATTCCATTACAGGGTATTGCTAATAGTAGTATTTCTTTCGAAACCAAAAACTTGCAAGGTTCCTTAGAGGAATTATTACATGATATTCGCAATATGAAAGGAATTATTAAAGTAGAAATTTTAGGTCAAGCATAATATAAATATTATATTGACCAGTCAGAAGAGAGTAGGACCATTATGAAGACCGTTAAAATAGCCTTATTAGGATTTGGTACTGTTTCCCAAGGAACTTTTAATTTATTACAAGATAATGTCGATTTGATTACTAACAGAAGCGGTGTAACTATCGAGATTTCAAAAATATTTGTTCGCAACCCAGATAAATACACAAATATTACACTACCAAGCACTGCACAATACGTGACTAACATTGATGATGTTCTTAATGATGAATCGATTGCTATTGTCGTTGAATTAATGGGGGGCACAACATTTGCGAAAGATTGTGTTGAAGCAGCTTTAAAACATGGAAAAAGTGTTGTTACAGCCAATAAGGATTTATTAGCAGAAGCAGGCCCATATTTATTTGACTTAGCGTATAAAAACCACGTAGATTTACGTTTTGAAGCCTCTGTATTAGGTGGCATTCCAATTATTAGAACATTATACGATTCCCTTGGCGGTAATCGCATTACTGAACTTGTTGGTATCATGAATGGTACTACAAACTTTATTTTATCTAAAATGACAGATGAAGGATTAAGCTACGGGGATGTATTAAAAGAGGCTCAAGATTTAGGCTATGCAGAAGCTGATCCAACTGCCGATGTAGAAGGATTAGATGCAGCTCGTAAACTTGCTATTTTAGCATCCATTAGCTTTAACCGTCGTATATTCTTCGAGGATGTAACTGTAGAAGGTATTACTAAAATTGATACAGAAGATATTTCCTTTGGTAAGGAATTCGGATACAATATTAAACTTATTGGCATTGCAAAAGAATCGTCAAAGGGTTTATCTCTCAATGTATACCCTGCTTTCGTACCACTAACACATCCACTTGCATCTGTACGCGGCTCGTACAATGCAATTTATATCAAGGGTAATGGCATTGATGATGCCATGTTCTATGGACGTGGCGCCGGTAGTTTACCAACAGGCAGCTCCGTTGTTAGCGATATTATGGAAGTAGCTAAAAACGTAGCTTTTGAATCTACAGGACGTTTTAAACCATTCTACTTTGACCAAAAGAATATTTATTCCCCAGGTAAAATACAATCCAGTTACTATATGCGGTTAGCTGTTGATAATAAAACTGGTGTTCTTGCAAAGATTGCTACAAAATTAGCAGAGCAAAAAATCTCTGTTCTTTCGATTGTTCAACGAAATAAAGATCCTGAAACAGCAGTACTTGCTATTGTGACTTCTAAATGTCCACATTCCTATATTTTAAATTTAATTGATTCTTTTAACAGCTTGCGATCTGTGAAAGATGTATGTAGTGTAATCAGAATTATGGAAGCGTAATATTATGACAACAATTCGTGTACAAGTGCCTGCTACAAGTGCCAATTGCGGACCAGGTTTTGATTGCCTTGGACTAGCATTAAATCTATATAATATTTTTGAATTTACACCTGATGCAAATGCTACATCTTTTAGCTATACATTTCATGGGTATGGCGCTGATTTATTAGAAAAAGAAGATCCTAAAAAAAATCTCATCGGAATAGCTATTGAACAAGTATTTGCTAAAGCACAAGAACCAATACAATATGGTCATATAACTTCAGAAACACTGATTCCGCCATCACGTGGCCTTGGTAGTAGTAGTACTGCTATTGTAGGTGGGCTTTTACTAGCAAATAATCTCGTAAATAAACCACTTTCAAAAGAAGAGTTACTCATCATTGCCAATCGTATGGAAGGCCATCCAGATAATGTGGCACCAGCAATTTTTGGTAATCTTTGTTGCGCTACAGGTTTGAAAGATAAAGTTTTGAATACAGTAATCCCTGTACCAGAATCACTTCATTTTGCTGTAGTCGTACCAGAGGTATTAGTTTCTACAGAATATGCACGATCTGTATTACCAAATCATGTGCCTTTTAAAGAGGCTGTTCAAAATGTGAGTCATGCATCGTTATTCGTAACTAGTTTAATTACGAACCAATTGGATAATCTTGCAGTTGCCTTGGAGGATAATCTCCATGTACCGTATCGGAAAACGTTGATTCCTCATTGTGATAAGGTATTCTCTGCAGCAAAAGCCGCAGGCGCTTATGGTGCAACTATCAGTGGATCTGGTTCTACCTTAATTGCATATACAGATAAAGCTCATGTACAAACAGTAGCTGAAGCAATGGGACAAATCTTTGAGTTCCATGGCATCGAAAACAAGGTATATGTGTTAGAGGCAGATACAATAGGGGCCACAACTATTCAAAATGTGGTATAATAAATCTAGTTAAGGCATAGTCCAAAAACTTATGTTGGAGGATTCTATGAATAATTTTAAAACAACAATGTTACTAGCCACTTTAATAGTGATACTAGTATTATTAGGCGATGCTTTTGGCGGCGCTCGTGGAATGATGTTAATGTTCATCATATCTGCAGGCATGTCAATATCATCGTATTGGTATAGCGATAAGATTGTGTTAGCACAATACAATGCACAACAAGTTACCGCTCAATCAAACCCTAAATTATATGGTATGGTTGAACAATTGGCTAAAAACGGTAAACTACCGATGCCAAAGGTATATATCATCCCTACGGACGTACCAAATGCATTTGCAACTGGTCGTAATCCAGAACATGCTGCGGTAGCTGTAACAGCAGGGATTCAACGATTGTTAACGGATGATGAATTAGCTGGCGTATTAGGTCACGAATTAACACATGTTAAAAATCGTGATACCTTAATCAGTACTATTGCAGCCATTATTGGTGGTGCTATATCAACTATTGCGCAGTTTGGTATGTTCTTTGGTGGCCGCTCTGATGACCGCGATGATAATGTCAATCCACTTGCATTGATTGGTATGGTTATTTTGGCACCTTTAGCAGCTGCTATTATCCAAATGAGTATTTCCCGTACCCGTGAATATTTAGCTGATGAGGGTGGGGCTATGTTAAGCAAAAATCCATTAGGACTTGCATCAGCATTGGCCAAAATAGAAGAATATTCTAAATATGGAACATTACCTAATGCTAATAATGCTACAGCGCATATGTTTATAATTAATCCTATGATGGGAATTGGTGCTAGTTTATCTAATCTTTTTAGCACACATCCAAGCACAAAGGACCGTATTGCTAGATTAAAAAAACTATCTCTAAATCCACATTATAGATTTTAATAAAAGGGAGGTTTAAAGATGGAAGAAACTTTAGTTCTCATTAAACCAGATGGTGTAAAACGTCAAATCTGTGGTGAAATTCTTACACGTTATGAACGTAAAGGCTTAATTATTAAAGCTATGAAATTACTTCAAACACCAAAAGAATTAGCAGAAGAACATTATGCAGAGCATAAAGATAAGCCATTCTTTGGTGAATTAGTTGATTTTATTACGTCTGGACCTGTATTGGCTTTTGTACTAGCAGGTAAAAATGCCGTTACTTCTGTACGTACTATCAATGGTGCAACTAATCCTGTAGATGCCACACCTGGTAGTATTCGTGGTGACTATGCCTTAACTATGGATTCTAATGTTGTACATGCATCTGATTCAGTAGATTCAGCAGCACGTGAAATTCATTTATGGTTCCCAGAATATAAATAACATATAACAGGAGGTATGGCCATGAGTAGTAGTGTTTATACAAAAACAGGTGATCAAGGTACAACAGGTCTTTATACGGGTGAACGTGTAAAGAAATCTTCTCTTCGTGTTGAAGCCTATGGTACTATTGATGAGCTCCAAGCCTTCTTGGGATTAGCTAGAGCCTATGCAAAGAACGTAAGAGTACAAGCTGAGTTACTCGATATAGAGCGTTCCTTATGGACTTTAATGGCTGATATTGCTAGCTTGAATCAAGCTCCTCAAATTACCGACCAGCAAGTAAAACATTTAGAAAAAGTTATCGACCGCTTCGATGCAAAATTAGAACCTCTTGCAGAATTTATTTTACCTGGCGAGAATAAATCTTCTGCTTATTTACATGTATCTAGAACTGTTGCTCGTCGTGCAGAACGTGATTTATGGCGTGTATTAGATGCAGGTGAAAGCGTACATGAATCTAATTTGCGATACTTAAATCGACTATCTGATTTATGCTTCATATTAAGTCGTGTAGAAGAAGAAATCGGAGAAGAATAAACAAAAAAAGCTATGTCTTCACATAGCTTTTTTCTTTATTAAGATTGTATAATTTCTTGATTTAATACATCATGTGGACTTGGATAGAAAAAGAAGATATGAGGAATTTGATATCTAAATTTTTCACGCAATAAATCTGCTAATGTTGTCTCAAAATTTATAATTTTAGATGCATCAAAAGAAAAATCTTCTACTAATACAAACATTTGTGGCTCCACAATAGGTGCATTAGGAGGTAATTCAGAAGGGTCTAGCGGTACATTAACAACTACACGACATGTACCAATATATCCACCTTGACCATCCTCAATAGCTACACGATAGGTATTTTCCCAAAGGGTAGACATCATTTTTAATTTCATATTCATAATTTCCATAGTGTATCTCCTTTTGTTATACTAATAATGATACAGAAATTATATATACTTGTATAGGTGCTTTATGAAATCTACAATTATTCTATGCTCCGGTGGAGCTCGTAGTGGAAAAAGTGAATTTGCAGAACAATTAGCCTTATCCTTAAAAGGACGAAAGGCATATGTTGCTACAGGGCAAGCTTTTGATGACGAAATGAAAGATCGTATTAAAAAGCATCAAATGCGCCGTGGTAAAGAGTGGATTACTTTCGAAATTCCACTACACTTACACAAAAATTGGGAACAAATTAAGAATGTAAGTGATGTTATCTTGATTGATTGTCTTACAATGTTTACATCAAATCACGTCTTCGCTCATGGGGATATCAATACGCAGGAAGATTCTAATCGTATTGAATCTATTATTTTAGAAGAGCTGCGACTATTATTACAGGAAATTAATAACAGTAATGATAAAACTGTTATTTTTGTGACCAATGAAATTGGATTAGGTATTGTACCGGAAAATAAATTGGCAAGATATTTCCGCGATATAACTGGTCGTGTAAATCGAGAGGTTGCTAGTGCTGCCAATAAAATGTACTTAACAATTAGTGGAGTAACCATAGAATTAAAATCTCAGGAGGTTCATATAAATGGCTAAAAAAATCATGTTCCAAGGAACGAGCTCTAATGTAGGCAAAAGTATTTTATGTACTGCATTATGCCGCATTCTTTATCGAATGGGCTATAAAACTGTGCCATTTAAAGCACAAAATATGGCTTTAAACTCCTATGTAACCAAATGGGGTGATGAAATAGGCCGTGCTCAAGTAGCCCAAGCTGAAGCAGCTGGTATTGATCCTATTGTACAAATGAACCCTGTATTGCTTAAACCTACAGGAAATCAGTCATCTCAAGTTGTATTAATGGGCAAACCTGTTGGTGTGTATAGTGCCAAAGAATATCATACCCATTACTCTTTAACAGCTCTTGATAAGGTCAAAGAATCTCTTGCCTTTCTCGATGAAAATTTTGAAATGATTGTCATCGAAGGGGCTGGTAGTCCTGCTGAGGTTAATTTAAAAGCTAATGATATCGTAAA
>NZ_CAUSQT010000056.1:0-6425 GCF_963534045.1 uncultured Veillonella sp.
TTGGAGCATTGTACCCATAGCGCCGTCAAAAATGTACATGTGAATCATCCTTTATGTATTGGAATGTAGGTCGCCAAGGACATTCGCCCTCCACCGCCTTAACGGTCGTCGACCGAGGGCCTAGACCTGGCAAAGTCTGTCTCAGAACCTTGGTGACCTACATTCCAATTATTAATACTATAAATAGATTGTTTCACGTGAAACATTTTTTGCTTGCACATGGGTACAATTGTACAGAATGGGTACAATTGTACGGATGTACAAGGTGATGTTTCACGTGAAACATTGTGTGTTAAATATTATTCTGTTGGTTGTGCTTTCATAGATATACCAGATGTTTCAGCTGTTGTTTTGCTTGTTTCTGGCTTTGGAGTTACCGCTTTTTCTGGAAGTTTTCTTGATTGGCAATCTTTTTGTGAGCAAGAGCTGCAACCGCGTTTTGTTGTTAAGCATTGATCGCCTGGCATTAAACCAATAATAGCTGTTACAGATTTTCTTGGGAATAACAAGTAATTTTCAGTAACTTGTAGACCGATTTGTTCAGTTTTGATGATTTTACCAAGTTGTGGTTGAATTTCTAAAGGCCAGTTGCCATAGCCAGGGCTAAAACGCCATGTAGGTGCATAGCCTTGTTTTTTAGCAATGTTATTAATAACCTCGTTAACTTGGTCAGCCACTTGTTCAACTGCAGTTGTTGCTGCCGCATCTAGCAATAGGCCTACGGTGTAGTTGCCTTGTTTGAATAATTGTTCACTACGTCTTTCAACGTCTTCGCCGACCGTTACACCTAGCACATACACCTTTGTAGATTTTTCAAGGTGCTTTTCAATGATAGAGCCTTCAATTTTGAGTGGCGGATTACTTAGGATAACTTTGTTTTCCGCATCGTAATCATATTCTTGGTAGACACCCTTTGGTGTCGCTAATAATTGAATTTCTTTACAAGCTTCGTCGACGAATTTTTCTGGAAAATCTTCGGCATGACGGAGTCCTGCATATCGCTTTACTTCATCTTTGTTGATGACGGGAAGCATTCCGTTATAAATGGGCATGAGAAACGCCTCCTTTAATAAAATAGATTTTCTGGTTAAAATGTTAAACCTATTAAAATACTGTCTTTTATAAGTATAAATATATCTATATATACTGTAAAGGCTATAGCTTCATATAATTTATTAAGGTGCGTCCATAGAAAAAAGTTATATGTGATTATTTATGTCCGGTGGCGTAAGTTAGCACAGACATAATACGTAGTCAAATTAAATTATAGTAACTAAAACTATAGTAAATAAAACTATAGTAAATAAATCTATAGTAAATAAAATTATGAAATATTATCTGTTAATAAGAACGTATTTTTTTGTGATTGTTTCACGTGAAACATTCTAATATGTTTTTAGATTTTGTTTGAAAAACGATGTTAACACCTATAAAGTTCTATTTCTTTTGCGTGCCCTATGTTATAATGAAATGAAATATTTTTGAACGTAAAGTCGAGGTGAATTTTGTGGGCAAAGTAATAGCTATTACTAATCAAAAAGGCGGTGTAGGCAAGACTACAACATCTGTTAATCTCAGTGCTTGTTTAGCTGATGCAGGCAAAAAGGTGTTGTTAATAGATTTGGATCCGCAGGGTAATGCTAGTTCTGGATTAGGCATTGAAAAAGATGATTTAGAATTATGTATTCACGATGTATTGATAGATGGTGAAGACATCGCTAATGTGATTCAACCTACAATGCTTAAAAAGCTTTTTGTAGCGCCTGCAACGATTCAATTGGCTGGTGCTGAGGTAGAATTAGTAGGGATTGTTTCACGTGAAACAATTTTAAAAAAATCCATTGCTTCTGTACGCGATGAGTATGATTTTATCATCATTGATTGTCCGCCATCACTTGGTTTGCTAACATTGAATGCTTTCACAGCGGCAGATAGCGTACTAATTCCTATTCAAACTGAGTTTTACGCATTGGAAGGTGTTAGCCAACTCGTTAAGACGATTACTATCGTGCAACAAACTTCTAATAAAGACCTCGTAATTGAAGGTGTGTTACTCACCATGTTTGATGGACGTACTAATTTGTCTGTCCAAGTGGCAGATGAGGTGAAATCGTTCTTTGGTACTAAGGTGTATAAAACAATTATTCCTCGAAATGTTCGCCTCAGTGAAGCACCAAGTTATGGGGAACCGATTATTGTGTATGATCCGAAATCAAAGGGTGCGGCTGTTTACACTAAATTAGCTAAAGAGGTTATTCGAGATTCAAAGAAGGCAAAATAAGGTAGTATACATACTAAATATAATGGTATTACCTATAACAATATTATAATTATGTAATGTAAGCACAAACTGTATATTGGTTTGTGCTGCATTTTATATATGCGGTGTGAAAGTACTAATAGATTGGGGAATTATTATGGCGATGAAACAGAAAAAGGAACGAAAAACATTAGCAGCAATGATGGGCGAACAGTCCATAGAAACGGCTTTGCCTGAACGTGAAATTCACGAATTGCCTATAGGGGATGTAATTCCTAATGAGGATCAACCACGTAAGAATTTTGATGAACAAAGTTTAGCTACTTTGGCTGAATCTATTAAAAATTTAGGTATTTTCCAACCAATCGTTGTGCGCAAACAAAAGGATAAATACCAAATCGTAGCCGGTGAGCGTCGTTATCGCGCTGCTTTAATGGTAGGCTTAGAAACAGTTCCTGTAGTTGTAAAAAACTATAATACAGAGGAAATGACAGAAGTCGCTTTGGTAGAAAATTTACAACGTGAAGGTTTAGACCCAATCGAAGAAGCTTTGGCCTATCAAGGGTTGATGAATACATATAAACAAACACAAGAAATGATTTCCGCACGCCTTGGCCGCAGCCGTTCTTATATTGCCAATATGATGCGCCTTTTAAAACTAGCAGCATCTGTACAAAAGGACTTAATTGAAGGTGATTTGACCGTTGGTCAAGCACGCCCTTTGTTGGCTTTACGTAGTGCGGCGCAACAAGTTGAGGCTGCAGAGCGCATTAAAGAGGGCGAATTAAGTGCCCGTCAAGCAGAGCAGCTCGTAAAAGCGATGATGTCTAAAAAGACAAAGTCCAAAGAAGCTGCGGAACCTCATAATACAGCTGAGGTTCGTGCATTAGTTGACCGTTTAAAATTGAGCTTAGGGTCTCCAGTATCTATCAAATTCCGAGCTGGTAAAAAGGTACAAGGTAAGATTGAGATTGCCTTTAGCTCTGAAACTGAATTAGAACGCCTTATTGCGTATATGGATGCTCAAGAGAGCACAGATGATGAAGAAACAATGGAGTTTCGCGTATAATGGAACAAACACCAAAGGCTAACCGCGTTCACATCGGTTTTTTTGGCCGTTGTAATGCTGGTAAGTCGACCTTAATTAATATGCTAACGGATCAACCTGTATCCCTCGTGTCTGAGGTGGCAGGTACTACGACCGATCCTGTTAGCAAATCTATGGAAATATTGCCCTTAGGTCCCGTGGTTATTACCGATACGGCGGGTATTGACGATACATCCGAATTGGGCGCTCTTCGCATTGAAAAATCCGAAGAGGTTATTAAAAAAATCAATCTCGCTGTCTATGTATTGCGCGATGACGAAGTGACAACGGCTGATGATATGATGTGGCTTAATAAATTGAAACAAAATAATGTGCCTATTGCATTATTTATCAATGAAATTAATGGCTCTCATGGTGAAAGTACTAGTGCCAATCAAAATTGCGCTAATGAAAGTACTTCTAATGAAAGTATTTCCGATAAAAGTGATGGTGCACATCAAGATTATGTAGATACATACCCTGAATTGGCGGCTATTGCTACTGTCGTAGGCTCTACAGACTTTACATCGAATCGTGACCGCCTTACATTGCTTGATTTGCTAGGCGGTTTAACCCCGCTCGATGTAGAAGGTGAGCAATCATTGTTGCAGGGGTTAGTTGATCCTGGGGATACTATCATTTTGGTATGTCCTATTGACTCAGCGGCGCCAAAGGGTAGGTTGATTTTGCCTCAAGTACAGACAATTCGCGAAATTTTGGACCATAAAGGCCTTGCCTTGGTGTGCCAAACAGAAGAACTACCGACCATGCTCAGTAAGCTTTCACAAAAACCAAAACTCGTCATCACCGACTCGCAAGCCTTTGAGGCGGTGAATGCGTTGACGCCTGCTGACATTCCTTTAACATCATTCTCTATATTGATGGCGCGGTTCAAGGGTAAGTTACAGGATTTGGTGACGGGGGTGAAAGCCCTTAACAACTTAAAACCAGGTGCTCGCGTGCTCATCAGTGAAGGGTGCACACATCGTCGCCAATGCGATGATATTGGAACTGTTAAAATTCCGATGTGGCTTAAAAAGAAGGGACATACTGGTTTACAGCTTGAATTTACTAGTGGTGGCGCATTTCCTAAGGATGTAAGCGGTTATGATCTCATCATCCATTGTGGAGCGTGTATGTTGACGCGGCGCGAGGTGTTACGTCGCATCGATTGTGCCGTTGTGCAAGGTACGCCTATTGTGAATTATGGTGTACTTATTGCGTCATTACATGGTATACTAGAACGTGCTATTAGTCCGTTTATGGACGAATTAGATAGAAAGGGTTTTGAATGTTAGAATCTATACAACCCTATATCGGTGTATTAGGATGCGCATTAGCCGTTATTTTATTGGTATATTGCATCATCCTTCACATTAGATTGGGGAGCTTAACGAAGAAGTTCAATTTCTTCATGCAAGGTGAAAATGGGGCTAGCCTAGAACGTAAACTTTCAGTAGAAATCACTGAAATTCGCGAGGCCGCAAAGGGATTGCAGGATATGATTGAGGAACAAACTCAAATTCGCAATATCCAAGGCAATACATTGCAAAAAATCGGCTTTAAGAAGTATAATGCATTTGATAACATCGGCAACGATTTGTCCTTTGCCCTTACATTGCTTGACGGCAATAATAATGGGGTTTGCATTTCCAGTATCTATGGCCGAAATGACTCTCGTATTTTCAGCAAACCGATTGTGAAAGGTAAAAGTCTCGTTAATCTTTCACAAGAGGAATTGGAAAGTTTAAACGAAGCGCTTGGGGAACGTACGAATGAGGAAGCGTTAGCGAGCGTTATCCATTCTCAATAGGCAAATCTCTATGCCGTGTTCGCATAGAATGCACATGCATGATGAATTGAGGAATGATTAAAAGTAAGGAAGGCATTTTGAAAGTACCAAGTATTTTGAGTTCTGTAGTGTCTCAGAATGGTGAAAATTGCACCATTACATTGAGTCATAAACAAGCGAAGATCGTAGCCGTAGTAGCTATTGTCTTATTTGTAGCAGCACTTGTTTTATCCATTTGGGGCATTGCACGACAAGCAGAAATCGTTCAATTGCGTCAACAAACACAATTGCAAACAGAACAATTAAAACTGTTACAACAAAAAACAGAAGTGTTGGATAAGAAAATCCAAAACTTGAATCAAATTAGTGAAGAAAACAAACAAATGTTGAAGGGTGCTGAGTCTGGCACGCCATCTCAAGGTGGTAGCGATGGTTCTGACCCAAAGCAGGAAGCCGCTAGCGATGAGACTAGTCCCACGCTAAGTGCGGCGCAACTTTCAGCAAGACTATCTAAATTAGATAAGGATGCACAAAAATTATTAGTTAGCTTCTACACGATGCGCAACATCTTGCGTGACGGTGGGGCTCAAGACATTGCTGCATTGCAACAATTGAACTACACCACAGGTTCTGGTGGCTATACGAATAGTACAACACCAAGCATCTGGCCAAGCAAGGGCGTTATTACATCACCTTATGGTAGCCGTGTCGATCCTGTGACTGGCGCTGCTAGCGCATTCCACGAAGGTGTCGATATCGCCGATGATTACGGCACACCTATTGTTGCTACCGCAGCGGGTACCGTAACATTTGCGGGCTACACCGAAGGCGGTTATGGCAACCTCGTAGAAATTGACCATGGCAACGGATTTGTGACCCGCTATGGCCATAATAGCGCCGTTCTCGTTACACCGGGCATGACCGTTAAACAAGGCCAAGTTATTGCCGTTATGGGCAGTACTGGTAAAAGTACTGGCGCACACGTACACTACGAAGTGCGAATTAATGGGTCCGCGGTTGATCCAATGGTATTTTTGCCAATTAGTAATTAAATACGCTATAAGACGGGATACCCCCTGTTCGAAAGCCGACACGCTACTGCGCTTACGCGGAGCCCGAAGTCGTTTTCGAACAGGGGGCATCCCTTTTTGCGTATTATTAATTACTAAAATGGCGGGATAGGGGAGGCTACTGCGCTACGCGGAGCCAGACGTTGTATATATGTCTTATTAAAAATAGAACAGGCGTGTACTAATTCCAGGGACCTAGTATATGAGTCTAAAAAA
>NZ_CAUSQT010000057.1:0-6357 GCF_963534045.1 uncultured Veillonella sp.
CCATTATTCTTATTTACTGCAGATTGCGTACCAGTAGGCATTTACGATCCTGTGCATCATGTGGTGGCTACCGTTCATGCAGGATGGCGCGGTGCTATAGGCCATCTACCGGTTATCACCATAGAGGCGATGCAACGAGATTTTGGTACGCGCTTTGAAGACTGCTATGTATATTTAGGTCCTAGCATTGGACCTGAATCCTTTGAGGTTAATCAAGAACTGGCAGATACTTTCACAGACGAGTGGAAGAAAATAACTGATGCCAATAGTGATGAATTGGTCCGATATATCGTTAGAGATGGTGCGTCGAAAGCGACACCACATGTTGATTTATGGCGATTTATCGAAGAAGATTTGTTGCAACGAGGTGTTCCAAAGGACCAAATCTGTATTGGTGGTACCGATAGTATGACCGATGAGAATTGTTTTTCCTATCGTCGTGAACATGGTAAAACAGGGCGTATGGCATTATTTGGTATGCTCGAAAAACGGTAAAGATATACATTATTGGTTAAATATTATATAATATAAGTCTATAGGATATTTATTTATAGGTTACTATATGGGAGGATCATATGATTGAAGAATCCCTTCATAAAATCCAACAACGCATGGCTGATGCAATGGCTAGCGTAGGGCGCACGGATACGGCGTTACTTGTTGCGGTTACAAAGAATCATCCTGTAACGGCTGTAGAGGAAGTGGCTCGCCTTGGATGCACTCATGTAGGCGAAAATCGTGTGCAAGAGGCAAAAGAAAAACAAATGCTTTATACAGGACCTAAATTGGTATGGCATTTAATTGGCCATTTACAAGTTAATAAGGTTCGTCAAGCGGTACCGATGTTTGATTTGATTCATTCTGTAGATAGTAAGAAACTATTAGATGAAATCGAAAAGGTTGCTGCTAAGCATGATAAAGTACAAGACATATTGTTACAAGTCAATGTAGCTCGCGAAGCGAGTAAGTCTGGTATGTCCGTAGAGGATTTTCCTGACATACGAGACTATGCGAAGACCTTACCGCATGTACGCGTTAAAGGCTTGATGTGCATGGCTCCGTTTTTCGAAAATCCGGAGGATGCAAGACCTATCTTTAGAGTGGCACATGCTTTGTATGAAGATATGAAAGGGTATTTCCCTGATGGGGATATACAATATTTGTCGATGGGGATGACACATGACTTTGAAATAGCCTTACAAGAAGGGGCTAACATCGTGCGTGTAGGCACTGCCATCTTTGGGGAACGTGTATATAACTAATTGGGAATATAACAGTGTGAGTATATTAGGAGGATTACCATGTCTATGGGAGAACAATGGCAAAGAATCAAAAATTTTATCGGCATTAATAATGATGACCGTTATGATTATGATGATGAGTATGAATATGAAGATGATGAGGACTATGCAGAGGACGTGCCACCAGTAGCACCAACAGCAGCTGCATCTGAGTTCCATCCACGTAAGGTAGGAGGCACATCCACTATGACACAACGTCCAACAGCCATGAAAGTAGTTGTTATCGAACCTAAGGTTTTTGAAGATTCTGAAAGCATCACTCATCAATTGCGTGACATGCGCCCTGTATTGATTAACTTTGAAAATACAGATCCTCACGAAGCTGCTCGTATTGTTGACTTTGTATCTGGTGCAACATTTGCATTAGATGGCAAATTGGAAAAGGTAGGCAAAGACATTTTTATGTGCGTACCTGTTAATGTATCCATTGATTATAATAATGAATCTGAAAGTGGAACAACTGAGCAACAAGAATTTAACTGGCAAAATAAATAATCCAGTATAGAAAAAGTGGTGATACTATGTTGGGAAAAACAGTATGTATAGGCGTAGGCGCCATGGGTGGTGCCCTTTTACGAGGCGCACTTTCACAAGGTATATTACGTAGAGATGATGTATCAATCGTAGTGCGTCGCCCTGAACATCGCGACGAATTAGTTGACGAATTGGGCGTTACAGGTTTTGTAGAATTACCTGATATGGCGCAGTTTGACACGATTATCCTCGCTGTTAAACCACAGGTATTACCATCCGTATTGAGCCAATTAACGTCTGTGAAAGCGGGTGCTACGGTTATATCTGTGGCAGCTGGCGTAACATTAGATACCTTGCGCAAAGCATTACCAACGGCTGTATTATATCGAGCCATGCCGAATACTCCAGCATCTATTGGTTGTGGCATGACAGCGTTAACAGCGGATAACGATGCTGATACTACTTTTGTTGAGGCTTTATTTAACGCCGTTGGCGAAGTAGCCGTTGTCAGTGAAGCCGACCTAGATCGATTAGGCGCTTTGTCTGGTGCCGGCCCAGGATATATGTTTGTCATTTTAGATGCCTTGGCTGATGCGGGAGTCCGCATTGGATTACCTCGTCAATTGGCGATTAAGGCGGCTGCCCAAACGATGTATGGAGCTGGTAAAATGGCATTAGAATCCGGCACACATCCTGCTATATTGCGCGATCAAGTGACTAGCCCTGGCGGCACTACGATTGCTGGCATTGGAGCTATGGAAAAAGGTGGCTTGCGCAGTGCCTTACAAGATGGGGTTGTTGCTTGTTTAGCTCGTTCCAATGAATTGGGGAAATAATGGCTGATACTAGTAAATTAATTAGATATTTTGAAGCAAGCGGTAGCGGTGAAGAAGCGCGCCGTATGCTTGATTTAGCAGAACAAGTAGTAAAGGGAAAACCATATCGCGTTTGTGACTTTACAAGTCCTGCAGGACTTGTTATTGCGGATGCAATTAAGGCGGCTTATCCTGAATTACTCGTTCAATCCTATGGCGGCTATGAAGGGGCGGAACGTATTCGTATCGCCTTTGTAGATAGTCATTTTCAAGGTACAGTAGATATGGGTATCATTCCCTTGAAGGTATCTTGGGATCCACGATTTAGATTGTTAAATCATCGTGATGTGCTTGGTTCTTTAATGGGGCTTGGCATTGATCGCTCGAAATTTGGCGATATTATCATGGGCCAAGGGGGCGCACAAATTCTCGTAGATAGCGCTGTAGCAGATTTTGTAGTGCAAAATTTTACAAAAATCGCTATGGTTGCCGTATCTGTAACTCCGATGGAGTTAGATGAGATAGCACCAAAAGAAGAAAAGATTAAAGAAGTGCGTACTACCGTTGCATCACTTCGATTGGATGCGGTAGCAAGCTCTGGCTTTAGCGTATCCCGTACCAAATTGGTGAGCGCTGTAAATGCCGGTTTATTGCAAGTAAATTGGCAACCTGCAAAGGGGCCATCCCAAGAGGTCAAAGAAGGGGACATCATCTCTATGCGTGGTCGTGGCCGAATGAAGGTAGAGGCTATTACGGGCACATCCCGTAAGGGACGTATCGGCGTTTACCTTAAACGATTTATGTAAGCAAATAAGCAATCGGCTTGATTCATCAAGCCGATTTTTTATACCGCTTATGTATATCTATAGTTCCATATGTAGGTATACATAAGCGGTATCATCAATTATGCGAGGTTCATTATGATATCTCTAACATTACAAACTACAGCGAGTGATACCATTTTATTTGTAGGTGGTGGCGCCGTGGCTGAACGACGTCTAGCATTATGCTTAGACGAGCCTTGTCAATGCATTGTCATTAGCCCCGTTATAACAGATCAGATGAAAGCTTGGCATGAGGATAACAGATTTATTTGGCACAATATAGTGTTTAGCGATGACCATATAGACATTGTAAAACAATGTAAATTATTGTTTATCTGTACAGATAATAAAGCTGTTAATGATTATATCGAAGCTATAGCACGCAATAATGGCATACTAGTCAATCGTGCCGATAATGCTACAGCTTGTGATTTCACAGTACCATCAACAATCGATATGGGTGATTTGCATGTTGCGATTAGTGCTAATAATGGGGGACCACGTATCAATCGTCTTGTGAAACAAGATATGATGAATCGTTATAATATATTGCAAATTGCCATACCGAGACTTAAAATTATGAGGGAAGAGGTAAAGTTACTTATCCCTAGCGTAGAGGAGCGTAGCCGTTTTTGGCGCACTCATCTAGGCGAATCTGAATTTCAGGCCATTCTTAAGGGACAGTGGCCTTTGATAGAGGAGAAACTACACCATGCAATTAGTGGTATTAGGACTAAATCATAGAAGTGCTGCCGTTGAGGTGCGTGAACGTTTCTCGTTTGAAAAAAACGAGGTAGAAAGCGCCTTAAATCGACTCTATGAATACGAAAAAATTTCAGAATGCGTCATTCTATCGACTTGCAATCGTACGGAAATTTATGCCGTATTAGAAGATGTACAATCTCCTAAAGCGTATATGCTCGATGTATTAAAGCATTTAAAACATGCCGATACAATTGATGAATCCGCATTTTTCTTCTATGAAGAGAAAGCGTGTATAGAACATCTATTCCGCGTATCTGCTAGCCTTGACTCCCTAGTATTGGGGGAAGGTCAAATCCTTAGCCAATTGAAAGGTGCCTATATCGCGGCCTATAG
The DNA here is from genome assembly GCF_963534045.1 of uncultured Veillonella sp. Taxonomy (GTDB): domain Bacteria; phylum Bacillota; class Negativicutes; order Veillonellales; family Veillonellaceae; genus Veillonella. Next base: position 4,513 of record NZ_CAUSQT010000057.1, read on the forward strand.
TGCAGGCTTTACGGGAACTGTATTTAATATCTTGTTCCAACGCGCTATTAGCGTTGGTAAAAAGGTTCGAACCAATACAGGCATTGCGAATACACCTGTGTCTGTTAGCTATACGGCGGTTAACTTGGCGGAAGATAGCCTAGATAAACCACTTTCAGAAGCAACAGTCCTCATCTTAGGGGCTGGTACCATGAGTGAGTTAACAGCTACACATCTTCAAGCAAAGGGCGTAAAAACCATATTCGTATCAAATCGAACTTTTACCAAAGCAGAAGCATTGGCGAAGAAATTTAATGGGCAAGCCATTAAATTAGATCACTATGTAGAACAAGCAGAACATGCAGATATCATTATTACATCGACGGGGGCACCGCATTATATTATTGGTGAAAAAGAGGCAAAACGGATTGCCGCATTGCGTCATGGACGTCCCATCGTCATGATTGATATTGCAGTGCCACGTGATATTGATCCTGTGGTTGCGGATATCGAAGGTGTGTACCTATTCAATATCGATGCTCTAGAAAGCGTTGTAGAAGAAAATAAACAGCAACGCGAGGAAGAGGCGAAACGGGCTGAACCGATTATTCACGAAGCCATCGATGAAGTGTTAGAAAAGTTTAGTTATTTATCCGTACGTCCTATGATGGCATTATTGACGGATAAGGCTGACCGTATTCGTCGCCGTGAATTACATCGAGCGCTGGCTAAATTGCCGGATATTTCCGATAAAGAGCGTCGCATCATTGATTCTATGAGTCGTATGATCGTTAGAAAAATGCTAAGAGAACCGATGATTCATTTTAATGAAATCGCCGGTACACAAGAAGAAGGTTTATATTGGGATTTATTCAAAGATATGTTTAATCTCGAGAAAGAAGGCTCGTAGTATGAGGAACCACATTAGAATTGGAACTCGAAAGAGTGCTCTTGCCTTATGGCAGTCAGAATATGTAAAAAGTGAATTGCAACGCTTATACCCTGGCATTACAGTGGAACTAGTCCATTTTAATACGAAAGGGGACCGCATTTTGAATAAGCCCCTTGCCGAAGTAGGTGGCAAAGGTTTATTCACTGCTGAATTAGAGGCGGCTATGCATGCTGGCGATATCGATATCGCCGTTCATAGTTTAAAGGATATGCCTACGGAATTACCAGACGGCCTTACATTAGGTGCTATTTCAAAACGAGAAGTCCCTTTTGATGCTTTGGTCAGTCCTAAATATAAAACATTGGCCCAATTGCCAGAAGGAGCGCGTATTGGCACCAGTAGTTTACGTCGTCAAGCCCAACTATTGCATCGCCGTCCAGACCTACAAATCGAAGTCATCCGCGGCAATGTGCAAACCCGTCTTGGCAAGATTGAAACGGAAGGTCTCGATGGCGTCGTATTGGCACAAGCAGGTCTTAAACGGCTCGGTTTAGATGATAGGATCACACAAGTCTTTACGGCGGATGAAATGATTCCTGCTGTGGGGCAAGGTGCATTAGCTATTGAATGTCGCAGTGACGATACTGAGATGTTAGACATGCTTTCAAAAATAGACGACGAACCAACACGCCTTGCCGTAGAGGGGGAACGTAGTTTCTTGAACCAACTCAATGGTGGCTGCCAAGTGCCGATGGGCGTATATGGGACCGTTGAAAAGGGACAGCTTAACTTGAAAGCGCTCATTGCGTCTTTGGATGGTAAAACTGTATATGAAGGAGAATTGTCTGGACCTGCTAAGAAAGGGGTTATGTTAGGCAAAAACCTTGCGAAAGCCTTATATGAAGAAGGGGGCAAACACATTGTGGAAGCCCTTGTTAAGGAGGGAATCATAAAATGACAGGTTTAGTATATTT
>NZ_CAUSQT010000058.1:0-6328 GCF_963534045.1 uncultured Veillonella sp.
AACGAAGACAGCTATCATAAGTAGCGCCGCCCCAACATTCAAGAGCTTCATAACCGATTTCATCTAAAAGGCCAAGCACTGGTTCCATTTGTTCGTAACGCATGCGAGTTGCCAAAATAGATTGATGACCGTCACGAAGAACGGTTTCACAGATTCTTAATTTTTTAGCCATGTTAATCCTCCAATTCGAAATAGTAAGGTGATGTAATTTTATACATACACTCAATGACTATCTCATACCTATTTATCAACAATTCCTATAGTTCCTACTTATGTAGGTAAAATGTGCTAGGAATTATTGGAACATACTTATATTAGACTACTTCTAAAATTCTTTGTCAACAAGTATATTATGCTTATTTATCATCAAAAAGCATGCATTTTTGATATAAAAGTGTAAAAAAAATCACCAAAAACTCTTGTTATGCTAGATTTTATCTTGCATTTTTAATCATCACCAAATGAGTATGTTAATGAGAATGTAAAAGCAAACTAATCCTCATATCGTTATAATTTTTATTTATGTACGAAAGTATATCAGTATTTATTAATGTAGTACAACGAATTATCTTGATTTACAGATCTCGTTATCACTTTTTTTGATAACTGACAAAAGCAATCTAATATTCATGAATATACATTTTCTATTTCAAATATACTTTTTATTTCACCTTTTTAGGTGCTGTTTCAAGAACAATATTCTTTCCATCTCGTTTTACTTGGATAGAGAATGCCCCTTCGCCCTCTTTAAAATACTCCATTTTAATGTCTAACAACATCTTACCGATAAGTGTTTCCACCTTCTCAGTTAAAAATTCACGATAAAATGCATCTTGTGTTTGCTTAGGACTTTGATGAATCACAGGTTTCGCTGCATTGCGTTCCGCCTGCATCATAGTTTCTTCAAAGTTATCATTTCCACCCCATTGCTTCATCATTTCTGCGTCTGATAAGCCTTTTTGAATTTTAAACTTTGCCATTATATACTCCTATTCTACTAGTTAGACGACCAACATAATGCGTATTCTAACTAACTTTATATATTATCACTCTTATTTAAGTCTAATTCTTTACACCTAATAATTCAATAATATGTTCCTTCACCATAACTGGATCAATACCAGACATACAGTACGCTTTTCCCTTCGGACATTTTCGTTTACGGCACCCCAAGCAGTCCATATCATGATTTTGTAGCACTTTATAGGTTCCAGTCAGAGGTCCCCACTCTGCAGGGTTTGTAGGGCCAAATAAAGCTATTACAGGGCGTTGTAGAGCCACGGCCATATGTAGTGCACCCGTATCACAGGCCACTACCACCTCACATTCACCAAGAAGAGCCGCCATTTCACGTAAAGTAGTCTTACCTAATTTATTGTAAACTGGCAAATTCTCTTTCTCTACATGTTGCATCAAATCTTCAAACTCTTGTGCTTCTTTTGGTCCACCCAAGCATATAAAATTGCTTCTATAGGATAGTGAATCAATTAGTTGTTGCCACTTTTCATAAGGCCAGGACTTAGTCTGCCATGATGAACCTAAAACTAAACCTATCAATGGTCTATCTTTTTCTGCAAACGCCGTTTCTACTTCGAATTTAGCTCGTTGTTGCTCATCAGCTGTTACAATGAGATCCATTAGATTCATATTCTTAGTCTCAACAGGGATAGTCTCTGTGTTTAATGCACCTGGCAATAATTTAGCTACATCAAGATATTGCTCTATAACATGCTTTGACCGATTCTTCGATTTGTAATTAGTAAATAACCAATTCAGTTCTTTAGTACCTCCTAATCCTAACCGTATAGGTGCACCAGATGCCAATAGTACAAGTCCCGTAATAAGCCGGCCTTGTACATCAACAGCTATATCGAAGTGATAAGGCTTTAAACATTTTCGTAAATCCCACCACATATTCCACATGGTACGAAGGTGTAATTTTTTTGAATGAGCCTCATATTCATCCCGTTCCCAAGGAATTATATGATCTACATAGGGATTATGTTCTAATAGTTCAGCCATGCTAGGTGTAACAATCCAATGTAATTTTGCATCCGGATACTGTTGCTTTATCCACCTTGCGGCGGCTGTGGCATGCAGTATATCACCAATATAACTGAGCCGTACAAACAATATATTCATTGACAACCGCCTTTCTCATGTATTATCATCGCCCGTTAAATCATCATCTCGTATACTCATATACCGATTATAACGAAATATATATGAGTTCAACTTGAATTATGTCGTATAAAACTAAATAATTTTATAAATAAAGCCTTTATAACCTGCGATTATAAAGGCTTTATATTAATTCTTTTTCTTAGAGCTAGAGTCTTTAGATGATTTATCGTTATCTTCTGTTACTTTGGTCGTATCATCACTGCCATTGGCAATAATTTCTTTCACCGCATTCATAGTTACTTCAGACAAGGTAGTCGGATTATTATATTTATAAATAGGTTTAAATCCTACGCCTAATTTACCAGAGTATACAGTTAATACATTATTATCTTCATCGACACGAGCAATATAGATGGTCTTGCTAGTATCTACACCAAGCAAACGGAATCGTCCAGGTGGGTTGATAACACGCCAACCACCTTCGATACCATTAAACATGAAGATGTCGCCAGTTTTAGCATTATCGTAGAAGAAATTATCTTCATCATAGAATACAGCAATACGACCAATGTCCGTAGCTTGCATGTAAACGCGACGCGTATCATAGTTCGCATCAGTTCTGTAAATCCGGTATGCACCTTCACGAACTTTTACCTTCATGTACACCACATTTGTCGCTTCGGAATATGCCGCATCAACAATGCGACTACCCTTTGGTACATCTTCAAGTTCTGTATCTACTTCGTGTTCCGGATCATCTGCATTGAGTCGAGCCATAACAACCTTGTTGTCCGTATACAGGCCCATAATTGCGTAGTTACGATCTGGCATCCAGTCAAAATAGCTAATGGAGCGACCTTTCAAACTAACCGTTGTGGGCTTGCTTTCACCAGCCTTATAAATCCGAAGAGATTCATCTGTAACAACAGCCATAAATTGATGGTCATAAGATACGTATTTACGTCCCTCCTTTACGTCAGGGAAGTTTTTCGTGTCATCCTTAGACGCACCAGAGACGTTAAATTCTGTAGTCGGTGCAAACATATATTGATCAAGGTACAGATACACCCCTCCTTGCAGTAGAATACCTACCGCAAAGGCGCTCAGTACACGCGTAAAAGGTTTCATTGTTCCTCCTATTTCACGATAAACGCCGTAGGAATCATCCGTTCCCCTAACAAATCGGCTGGTTTATTTACAACTTTGCCATTTAAATACAATGTAGAGCTAGAGCCACCATCGAGGTTAGCCGCAATGTATGCGCCCTTTTCATAAAGTACATCTTGCACATCACGCAAGGTAGCACCCAAGGAATAACCTGGTTGACGACCGTCGATTACAACGAACAACACAGTACCATCCTTACGTTGACCTATAGCCGTACGAGGACCTACGCCCCAACCGCCATCGCCATCTGTAATCATCTTCTTACCATCTACGATAAGAGGTGGCCCAAAGGTAATACCTTCCATAGCTTTCATATCAGCTAATTCAGTTTTATCATAGTTGCCAGCAATGAGGTTGCCAGATTTGGAGAAACCTACGAAGTCAACAGATTCATCAGGACCTACATCCTTACCGATGATATAATCCCCTTCGTGAAGGATAAAGCCATATGGCAAGCGGCCTGTACCAGTACCATTAGGATCGTGAAAGCCACCGCCATTGATAGCCGCTACGGCACCATTCATTTTAGCAATATTACTTGTAGTATCCCCTTTTTCTTGAATGTTTGCAGCTGTCGCAACTTGGATACGACGAGGATCTGGAATTTCAAGCACGTACCCTACATAACGAGAAGACTCAATTTTTTCCAATTTTAAGTCTTTATCTTCGCGAGCATTAAATTTAAACAAATCTTGACTCTTTACAACGCCTACTGTCCCCAAAATAGATTGCAATTCATCGTTGCTGAATAGCCATGTAATGTATTGAGGATGACGAGATTGTAAGATAGCACCAATAACGGCACGTTTTACATTATTAAATGGTCCAAACAATACCACGAATGGTGATGTGACTGCGGTAAATAAGAACACCATAATGATGAACTTTACCCAATTCTTTTTAAACAATGTATATCTCCTTATAAATCACTGTAATGTTCAGTGCTAATTCGTTCTTCAAAATGCTTGATGTCTACGGCATTACCAACCCAAACACGTAAAATATTGTATGGATTATCCCCTGTATGAGCCCAACCGGACTTCATAGCCATTGCCATCTTTATACCACTGTCTTTTGTGGCAGCATCGGTATCCTTATTTTTGTCCCCATAGGGATAACAGAACCAAGGGTTATCTGTAATTCCTAACTTATCAGCTAACGCTTGTTGTGCTTTTTGAATATTTTCCATTTGTGCTGCTTTTGAAAGTTGGCCCATTTCCACGTGTTGGAATCCATGATTAGAAATAGTTATACCATTGTCTTTCATTTCTTTTAGCTGTTCCCATGTAAGCCGCGTTCCTACATCGCCTGGATTAACAAATACAGTAGCAGCAAAACCATATTCTTTCATCAATGGATACACGATAGAGTATGTATCTGCATAACCATCATCAAAGGTGAGTACTACGGGCTTTTCAGGTACCGCTGCACCATTAACTACATAATCGTATAATTGATCCATCGTCAACGGATGGTACCCATTATCCTTGAGGAACTTCATTTGCTGACGGAATAAATCCTCGCGGATAACCGCATCATTATCTTTATCATCGCCAATCTTGTGATACATGAGTACCGGAACTCCCGACGGATGTACCATCGTAACCTGTTGTGTAGGTGGCGTTTTAGTTTCATTTTCTGTCGTTTGCTGTGAAAGCATTCCACATCCTGCTAACGCTGTAGCAATTACAATTGTGAAAAGCACTACCAATGAAAATCGTTTCATAGGTCCCCCTTTATATAGACACAATTTAATAACTTATATTATATCATTTATAAGGAGAATAGTAAAAACTAGCGAATTGTTTACCCGTGATTGTAATCTACTCAATAATGTTTTAATATTTTAATTATAATATATTTCACATAAACGATACCATTTCATCAAATAAAGGATTTACTATGAAAAAACGCCTAACTATTATTCAAATGGACGTCCATGTAAATGACGTAGAATATAACTATACTCGTGTTCAAGAATTACTCTCTCAATCACTTTCTGAAAACCCAGATATTATCGTATTACCAGAAACTTGGAATACCGGATTCTATCCATCAAAAGAGTTAATCAACATCGCTGACAGAAACGGAGAACGAACTAAATCATTATTAAGTACATTTGCGAAAGAGCATAACGTAAACATCGTAGGTGGCTCTGTAGCAGTTGCTAAAAATGATGTCGTGTTCAATACCTCCTATGCCTATAACCGAGAAGGCACGCTCGTTGGAGAGTACTCTAAAATGCACGGCTTTAGTCCAGCGAAAGAAGATCAATACTTCGCAGGCGGTACGCACACCACACATTTTGAGTTAGATGACATTCCGTGTAGCACCGTTATTTGCTACGATATCCGCTTTCCAGAATTAGTGCGCATGGCAGCATTACCGAATACAGAATTGCTATTTGTGCCAGCTCAATGGCCTACTATGCGCCTACGACACTGGCAAGTACTTAATGAAGTACGCTCCATAGAGAATCAATTATTCGTGTGTGCTGTAAACGGCTGTGGCACGGTTGGTCGCGTCCAAAGTACGGGACACTCCGCCGTATATGATCCATGGGGTACAAATCTATTAGAAATGAATACTGAGGAAGGTATTGCTACTGTAGATATTGATTTCGATGTTGTCGAAGACATTCGCAACAAAATCAATATATTCAGGGATCGTAAACCAGAACTGTATAATCTATAACATAAAAGACACATTGCTATAATTTGCAATGTGTCTTTTACATTAGAATTCAATAAGATTCCACATATCCTCTGGCACTTGTTCTAGAGGTTTATTGTTTGCTATTGCTTCTTTCAATATATCAATTGTATCTTGAACCTCTTGCTTGTCCTTTGTATTAGGATCATGAAGGATAACACGATTTAAGGAATCTTCGCCAAATTGTTTTAAATATTCCTGTTCTACTTGGTTTAATTCACGACGTAAGTATTTCAAAACATCACCTCTTATAAATTATACTTTTCCTGTATTTCCTTCACCGTTAATGTATATGGATTTACTTTAAATTCAAACAATGCTTCTT
>NZ_CAUSQT010000059.1:0-6260 GCF_963534045.1 uncultured Veillonella sp.
TCAATTTTTACGTTTTATTTATTGTAACGAGTGGGGGATTGTGGTAAAATTTACCATATAGTGGTGAATGAGGATTGTAAGGCGGTGATGTTAGATGTTCATGGGTGAATATAATCACACTATAGATGCAAAAGGACGGTTGATTATACCTGCCAAAATACGTGAACAACTAGGTGATCACTGTGTACTTTCAAAAGGCCTCGATAACTGCATCGCTATATATACTGCCGAAAGTTGGGAGCAACTTTCAAAGACATTACAATCATTACCATCTAATAAAGCAAATGCGCGTGCAATCAAACGGTTTTACTTTGGTAGCGCCGCAGAACTTGAATTTGATAAACAAGGCCGGATTTTGGTGCCAAGCGCCCTTCGCGAGCATGCTGAGCTACAAAAGGATGCGGTTATTATTGGTACTGGTGATAAGGTTGAAATTTGGAGCCGCGAACGCTTTGATGCATATGATGCGGAAGTGGCTGACAGTGTAGAATCCTTGGCTGAAGGATTAGAAGGCATTGTGTTGTAGGAGGCTATCGTGGAATTTAATCATGTCAGTGTGCTGTTGAATGAAACGGTGGATTCTGTTGTTACCAATCCTGATGGTATCTATGTTGACTGTACCTTAGGTGGCGCTGGTCACGCTCATGCCGTAGGTGAACGATTGAGCTCACAAGGCATGATTATCGGTTTAGATCAAGATGAAGATGCTTTAGCGGTAGCGAGACAACGCTTGTCTGATTTAACTTGTCAGGTGATGACGATACCTACAAATTTTTCAGATTTAAAACATGCTTTAGAAGAGCAAGGTATTTATGAAGTTGATGGATTTATATTTGACTTAGGTGTTTCTAGTTATCAGTTAGATACACCGGAACGCGGTTTTTCGTATATGAATGATGGACCTCTTGATATGCGTATGGATAAAGAGGCACCTATTACTGCGGAAATCGTCGTGAATGAATATGAATCTGATAAATTATTACAGATTATCCGTGATTACGGTGAAGAACGCTGGGCTAAACGTATTGTTGAATTTATCGTGGCAGCCCGTAATGAAAAGAGAATTACCACTACTGGCGAATTGGTGTCAATTATAAAAAAAGCTATACCGGCAAAAGCAAGACAGGATGGTCCACATCCTGCAAAACGTACATTTCAAGCGATACGCATTGAAGTGAATCGAGAACTTGCTATTTTGCATGATAGTTTTGTAGATGCTGTGAGTATGTTGAAGCCAAAGGGGAGAATTGGTGTTATTACATTCCATTCCTTAGAGGATCGCATCACAAAACAAACATTTAAAGAGCTAAGTACAGCTTGTATTTGCCCACCGGAATTACCAGTATGTGTATGTCATCATAAGGCTGTTCTTAAGGCTAAAAATAAGGCCATTGAGCCTAGTGCAGGGGAAGTAGAAATGAATCCTCGTTCTAGAAGTGCAAAACTTAGAGTAGGGATTAAATTGTAGTATTGGAAGGGGTTATTTTAATGTTAGCGAGAAAGGCTGTTGTGGGCCACGTTAAACGTGATGTGTTGCTAGGTGTACAAGCGAAAAAAGCGAGAGCTAGTGTTGTTTTTGATATTAGTCCATTGATGAGACAAATCATTCAAGGTATAGCAATCCTTGTTGGTTTTTTGATGATTATGATGGCTATGAATGCATATACTACGAAATTAGGTTATGAAGTAGTTAAAACACAACAAACTGTAGTACAATTAGCAAAGGATAATGATACCCTTGATGTAGAGGTGGCATCCTTGAAATCTCCAGTACGCATTCAAAAAATTGCGGAAGAACAATTGGGGATGGTTTTGCCTGATTCCTTTGTGTATAGCACTAAAAGTACGACTTCAGAACGCAATGTACAAACGAAACAGCAAATTATAGATTAGCAGGCAAAAGCAGCTCTTATGGGCTGCTTTAATTTGCGTATATAGAGGAGAATGTAGTATGAAAACCTTAAAAGATATTTTAAGTACGTTAGATGTACAACAAGTACAAGGTAATCAAAATGTATCTATTCAAGATATAACAGCTGATTCCAGAGCAGTAAAACCAAATAGCTTGTTCATCGCTCTTGATGGGGCTACAGTTGATGGTCATAATTACATCGATAAAGCGGTTGATGCTGGTGCTGTTGCCGTTATCGTATCAAAACCGGTTACTGTGCCTGATGATGTGTGTGTCATCACCGTTGCTGATACACGTCAAGCTATGATGGCCTGTGTTCCATATTTCTTTGATTACCCAGCTAATCGCATGCGTATGGTTGGTGTTACAGGTACAAATGGTAAGACGACCACCACACATATGATTCGCCATATCCTTAAGGCTCAAGGCCATAAGGTAGGGGTTATCGGTACTGTCCATATCATGATTGGTGATACGAGTTACCCAATTCATAATACGACACCAGATGTTGTTGATTTACAACATATTTTGCATCAAATGGTTCAAGAAAATGTGGAATACTGTGTAATGGAAGTATCTTCTCATGCATTGGCACTCGGCCGTGTTAGCGGTGTTGAATTTGATACGGCAGTATTTACGAATTTGACGCAAGATCACTTGGATTTCCATAAAACATTTGAAAATTATTTGGCCGCTAAATGTAAATTGTTTGAACAAGTTAGTGCGCCTAATCAAGTAAAAGATAATAAAGGTGCTGTTATTAATATCGATGATTCCTATGGTCATCGCGTTATGGAAAAAACTACAGCTCCAACAATTACATACAGTACATTAGGCAAGGGCACATTGAATGCATCAGATGTTCATATGTCTACTAAGAATAGTCAGTATACTGTGAATTATAAGGGTGAAAGCTACCCTGTATCGATGAATACTACAGGCTTATTTAATGTGTATAATACATTGGCTGCTATTGGAGCTTGTCTACAAGAAGGCATCTCCATGGAAGCGATTGATACGGCGTTAAAAACATTTAGTTCCGTTCCTGGGCGTTTTGAATTAATCGAAGAAGGGCAAGACTTTGCCGTTGTTGTCGATTATGCTCATACACCGGATGGTTTGCAAAATATTTTAGAAACTGCAAAGGCAATTAAAGAAAATCGTATCATCATCGTATTTGGTTGCGGTGGTGACCGCGATGCTACAAAACGCCCAATTATGGGCCGTATTGCCGCAGAGTACGGCGATAAGATTTATGTAACATCCGATAATCCACGCACTGAAGATCCTGTACAAATTGTTAAGGATGTTGAAGTGGGTGTAAAAGAAGCACTTCGCAACGGTACTTCTTATGAGGTAATTGTGGATCGTAGAGAAGCAATTAATCATGCAATTCATGATGCAAAAGCTGGTGATATTGTTATTATCGCTGGTAAGGGTCATGAAAATTATCAAATATTAAAAAATGAAACAATTCATTTTGATGACCGAGAAGAGGCTCGAAAAGCTCTTAAGGAGATCTAATATGGCAGAATTTACATTACAAGAAATAATTGATGCTACTAGTGGCACATGTAAGGGCGATGTAAGTTTACAATTTAAAGATATATCTACTGATACGCGTACGATTGAAGCGGGATATGTATTTGTAGCCTTGAAAGGCGATACGTTCGATGGTCATGATTTTATTAAAACAGCCATCGAAAAAGGGGCTACTGCTGCAATCGTTGAAAAGGGACGCAGTGTAGATGGTATTATTTGCGTGGAAGTGGAAAACACGCTAAAGGCATACCAAGACTTAGCGAACTTTCACAGACGACGTTTTCAAATTCCTGTGGTAGCCATTACTGGTTCATCTGGTAAGACGACGACAAAAGAAATGGTAGCCGCTGTTCTTAGCACTGAGTTTAATGTTTTAAAAACAGAAAAGAACTTTAATAATGAAATCGGTTTACCAAAAACATTGTTGCAACTTTCACCAGAACACGAAGCCTGTGTTGTAGAAATGGGGATGCGTGGATTAGGTCAAATTGAAGAATTAGCCCTTATTGCAGAACCGACAATTGGTATCATTACAAATGTAGGAACTAGTCATATTGAATTGTTGGGCTCTCAAGAAGCCATTGCTGAGGCAAAGGGCGAATTGATTAGATGCTTAGGCCCCGATAGTGTGGCAATTTTAAATGAAGATGATCATTTCGTAAAGGCGATGAGTTCCATTGCAAAAGGAAAAACTGTTACCTACGGTATTCATAGTAATGCTACGGTAATTGGCAGTCATTTACGCTATAAAAAGGATGGCATTAAGTTTACCTGCAAATGTTATGACGAAGTATTTGACGTATTTTTGCCTATGATTGGTGAGCATAATGTGTATGATGCATTAGCTGCTATTGCTGCAGGTCGTGTGTTAGGCGTTAAATCTAGTAAGATTAAAAAAGGTCTTAGTGATTTTACAGGCACACCTATGCGTCAAGAAATTGTAGCATTCGAAGACATTGTTATTCTCAATGATGCGTATAATGCCAATCCTTCCTCTATGAGTGAGTCCATTAAAGCATTGGGTCAATTAGAAGGTAAACGTAAGATTGCTATGCTCGGCGATATGCTTGAACTAGGTGATTTTACGGAGGAAGGTCATCGCCAAGTTGGCAGATTATTGGCTGAAGAAGGCTATAGCGTTGTATTTACCTTTGGTGAAGCGGCAAATTTCATTGCTAAAGAGGCAAAATTAGCAGGTTTAGAGGTACATCGTTGTAATAGTCATCTCGAAATGGCAAATGCCTACAGTGACATTCGTGAAAAGGGCGATGTTATTTTGGTAAAAGGTTCCAGAGGTCTTCGAATGGAACGTGTTGTAGATGAATTAAAAGAACGTGAATAGAGGTTATAACGGCTAGATTCATCTAGCCGTATTGGCCGTTATTAGAGAATAGGGGAGTAATATGATTTACCACATTCTATTAGCATTTGTAGTGACATTTATAATTACATTAGTATTGGGCAAGATTGGTATTCCTATGCTTAAATCTTTGCATGCTCAACAAAGCATACGTGAGGAAGGTCCTGAAAGTCATCAAGCTAAGGCGGGTACACCAACTATGGGTGGTGCGTTTATGATGGTAGCTCTTACGATCGGTGTGGCTATTTTTGCACCATGGAATGTGGCGACAGGTATGTTGCTATTCCTTACACTTGGTCATTGTTTGCTCGGTTTCTTTGATGACTTTGTAAAAGCTGTTAAAAAACGTAATCTTGGCTTAACAGCAAAACAAAAATTATTGGGCCAATTCATTTTGGCTGCTGTATTCTGTTATTGTATTACTGAAATTATGGTTATTCCTACAACATTATGGATTCCTGTTATAGATGCACATGTTCAATTGGGATTTGCCTATTATATTTTGGCTTTCTTGATCATTGTAGGTGCTACGAATGCGGTCAATCTAACAGATGGTCTAGATGGTTTAGCATCTGGTACATCCGCTGTAGCAGCGATAGCGTTTTCTGTAATCGGCTTGATGATTTATTCCACTGAAAGTTCTGTGGCTGCTGAAAGCGTAGCTTTCTTTGGCGCTATTGTAACCGCCGTATGTTTAGGCTTCTTGGTATTTAATATTAATCCAGCAAAGGTATTCATGGGCGATACAGGGTCCTTGGCTCTTGGTGGCGCATTTGCAGGCATGGCTATTTTAACTAAAACAGAATTATTACTCGTAGTGATTGGCGGTATTTTTGTAATGGAAGCCTTGTCTGTTATCATTCAAGTCATTTCCTTTAAAACACGAGGCGTGCGCGTATTTAAGATGAGCCCAATTCACCATCATTTTGAATTATCCGGATGGTCTGAACAAACTGTAGTTAATCGTTTCTGGTTTGGTGGCGCAGTTCTAGCTGTGTTAGGTGTTATACTTGCAACTGTAACTATTTAATATAAGAACCTTATATTTGTAAATTGATAGTTAAATACGTGAAAATACTTAACTTGAAGGGCATTTAATGGTATTCTTATAAGATAAGATAAAAAATTTTCGTGCTTAGTGATTTAGGTGATATAAATGGATTATGGAGAGAAAAATATTCTTGTTCTAGGTGCTGGTTCCAGTGGAATTGGTGCCGCATGGGTATTGGCACAGTTACATGCAAATGTAGTTTTAAATGATTATAAACCAGTAGATTTTGAACCATCTACGCGTAAACGATTGGAAGATGCTGGTGTAACTATCATTACGGGGCGACAAGATAATAGCTTACTTGATGGTGTAGATCGTATTATCATTTCTCCGGGCATTGCCTTATCCATTCCAATCGTACAAGAGGCTTTGCATCGTAAGATTGATGTAGTAAG
>NZ_CAUSQT010000060.1:0-6105 GCF_963534045.1 uncultured Veillonella sp.
TAAAACCAAATCGATTATGTAATTTCGTGCTCCCCTCATTGCCGGCCGTAATAACGGACACCACATTATGCAATGTATCATCAGATTTCGCCATAGCTATAATACGTTCCATCAACTGTGTTGCCACACCTTGGCCACGGTAATCTTGATGAATATATATGGACAATTCTACCGTACTCTTATACGCTTCTTTGGGGCGATATGGTGAAAGCGATGCATAGCCTACCACTACGCTATCAATGGTTCCTACAATAATAGGATGATGCTCATCGCTGTGCGCATTATACCATTCACGCCACTCTTCCAATATGCGCGGCTCAAGATCTAAGGTAGCTACGCCATGTTCGACCTCGTAGTTGTAAATAGATAAACAAGCACACACATCATCTTCTGCAATTGATCGAATTATTAATTCACTCATATATTCCTCTAAAACAGTTTATAAAAATAACCTTAGTTGTAACTACCTATAACTATTGGTTACAGAATAAGACAAAAAATACGCAAGAAAAAGGACGAGCTACAACTCGTCCTTTTTTGTTATATTGTAGGTAATTTTGTACGCTTCACTACCTATCTGCAGTATATCATAAATATATAACACTGACTAGCAATAGAGGATAGTCCATTATATCTCTATAGTACTCCAAATAGAATAAGCGTAACCACAATCAACGCAACAATCACTATATAGTCTAATAGTTTAAGACCTACAGATGCTGCAAAGCTATGTGTCTTGCCTCCAAAGCCTCTAAGTTCCAAGGATAATGCCATTGTTTCAGAACGGCCCAAGGATTTTAAAAGCAACGGTTGGATAACGGAGCCATAGGATTTCATGCGTTTAAAGATATTGCCGTCTAAGGAAAGGCCTCGGCAAGATTGAGCCTCTTGTACAGCCTTGCTTTCACCAATGAAATCAGGTACAAAGCGAAGGGCTGCGGTAAACATAAATGCATATTCATAAGGAATTTTGCATTGTGTTACGAGGGCCGCTGTTAGATCTTGTAACTTCGTCGTTGCCAAGAGTGCAATAAACACGAGCGTCATGGCTAACATGCGAAGGCCGGATACAACAGCAGATACAACGTCTCCGCTACCTAAGTATTGAACAACGCCTAAGAATACGGCGAATACGATTAAAGCAAATACAGCCTTGTATTGTTTCCATAATAAACCGGTCAACAAGAGTGCTACTAATTCTACGACAACCAATGCCATCAATGACATCCAATCCCGCAAGAAGATGGCCCATACGGATACAGCGAGGGTCATCAAAATTTTTGTTAATGGTACTAATCGTTCCATGGTCCCCTCCTATTCTGCCAATTGCGCGATAAGGCGCGTCCGTAATTCATCCATCGATTTGCAGTAACCTAAGCCTGGTACTGCTTGTGAAAGCTCCACACTTGGCGGTTTTGTGAGACCAAGATCATGTAGTTCATCGGTAGATTTTGAAAATAATTCTTCTGGTGTGCCGTCAAAAGATACAGTACGATGTCCCATGATGATGGCACGGGAACATTCAGAAGCCATGATTTCCATATCATGAGTAATCAATAAGATTGTAAGGCCTTCGCTGTTCAACTGACGTAATAAGGCTAACAATTCTTTTGTTTCCTTACCATCTTGACCACTTGTAGGTTCATCGAGGATAAGAATTTTAGACTGCATTGCCAATGCCGATGCAATAGCAACGCGTTGCTTTTCACCACGACGCAATGTAGGTGGATACTCGTTGCGCAAATGACTGATACCACAGCGCTCCAATACTTCATCTACAATGTGTGTAACCTCGTCTTTAGAACGACCTAAGGATTCAGGACCAAACGCCACCTCTGTAGCCACAGTAGGTCTAAACATTTGACGATCTGGTTGTTGGAATACGTACCCAATAAATTGGCCTCGTTTAGATGGTGGCATAGATGTAATATCCTTGCCGTTATAACGGATGTGCCCTTCAGCAGCCTTTTCGAGACCTACTAAGAGACGGGTAATCGTCGTTTTACCACAACCATTTTTACCACCAACAGCAATAAATTCGCCTTCATGAATGATAAAGTTTACATTTCTAAAAATATCTACGGTAGGCACATAGCCAAATCGTAAGTTTTCTACCTTAAGCATGTGCGCCACCTCCTGTACTTTCACCTATAGGATTACCATGTTGAGCTTGACTTTCACCATTTACATTCGTATGTTCATAACGAGAACGGTCGATGGCCTTGGCCATTTCGATGTGATGAAGACCCTTAATAGCCGATTCGATGCTAAGCCAAGGTTCATCGCTATGGTAACCGGCCTTTTCCAATTCCATATACGTTGTAAATACGGATGGCAACGCTTCTACATAAATATCATTGTTATACATGTATTCCAATGTGGTAGCCACATCACTATCGCATACGATTTCACCATTCACCATAAGCGCCATGCGGTTAGCATATGGCAATACAGCATGCAAATCATGGTCGATAACCACAACAGTGATACCATGATTGCGGTTTAAATCACCAACGAGGCGATATAGTTCAGCTGTCCCATCTGGGTCAAGAGAACTCGTTGGTTCATCGAGAACGAGAACAGATGGATTGGTTGCCAACACGGAAGCAATCGCCAAACGTTGACGTTGACCGCCGGACAAGCTCGTAATTTTACGATCTTCAAGGCCTTCAATGCCAACTTGTTTAAACACCTCTGCACAACGAGCATCGATGGTTGCTCGATCGTAACCACGGTTTTCCATAGCGAAGGCTACTTCTTCGCGAACCGTCATCGTTACAAGTTGTGTATCGTAATCGGCAAGAACAACGCCGACATGGTTTGCTAACTCAGGAATCGACAATTGCGTTGTAGCCTTACCATCTACGAACACCATACCTTCTAGGCGACCACCGTAGAATTTAGGCACCGCCCCTACCATGGCCATGCAAAGCGTACTTTTACCACAACCAGCAGGCCCTGTTACAACGAGGAAATCGCCATCATGCACATCGAGGTTGATGTTCTTTAACGTAGGCTCAGTCGCCTTAGGATGATAATAATTCATGTGCTCAATAGAAATCTTTGCATCCCGTTCTGGCGCAATCACGAGTCCGCTATGGTCAGTAGAAGCTTCGCTACCGCTAGGCAACATACCGCGTTTAGCGAACATCTTTTGAGCTGGAATGTACAATACTGGTGTAATCGCTGCATTTACAGCCGCTACTACTAACACGAGAGGCCACATAGCGTAGAGATATACATTATTAGGCAAGTTTGCAATTTGCCATAACAACGTAACGAAAATACCACCAGATACGACAGTCGTAAAGAATGAACCTACAATCGGCGTGATTTCAAAGGAGCCAATTTTACCGATGTTCATAGATGTCATGGTGCGAGAAATAAATGTTATTACCAATGCCCCTGCTGGTTCAGATAACAAGTTACCATAAGGGAAACCAGATTTGGAGGTTAACACCTCAATCAAGGCCGCCACTAAACCTATGCCCAATGCTTGCGATACACTAGGTTTCGTCAACAAGATTGCTACGCAATACGCAGAAATCATCCAGTTTGGCGTAACCCCTGCAAAACTTGGACTCACCAAGTGCAAAATCGTACCCAACGCGAGCATCAAGGTGCTCACCGTTACCCATCTAAACTGTCCACCCTGATCATGGGTGTACACGAGATTCTTTATCCGTTCCATAATACCCTCTTTTCTTCAATAGAATATATACTGTTTATTTTATCATTTATATGGGTATTGTGAAAGTTTATAATCCTTATCTATGCAATAATATCTCTCTTACAAAAAATAAAGCGACACCGAATAAACAATGCCGCCGCTTAGTTGATTCAATCTAAATTCCTATTCAGTCTTTTCTTCAGTCTCTGTTGCTACTTCTTCACTTGGTTCTTCAGCCATTCCTTTAGTTTCTGTTTTTTCAGCGACCTTCGCTCTAATGTCTTTTGCTGCCCCTGCAGATTTTTCTTTCACAGTATCCGTAATATCCTTAGCCGCGTCCGCCGTTATATCTTTCACGTCTCTAGCCTTTTGTTTTAGCTCTTCAGCCTTCTCCTTAAGGGTATCTTCTAGGTCTTTTGCCACATCTGCAGACTTAGCTTTTACTAGTTCATTTACATCATGTGCTGCATCAGCAGATTTAGCCTTTACATCTGCCGCTTTTTCCTTAACCAAGACCTTTACTTCCTGCGCCGCATCAGCGGATTTAGCCTTTACATCTGCCGCCTTTTCTTTAGCCAATACCTTCACTTCTTGTGCTGCATCAGCAGTTAATTCTTTCACAACACTAGCCTTGGATTTAGCTAATTCTTTTACATCCTTTACCGCATCTCCCAATTGATCTAGAAATTTCATGTTAGTTCCCTCCAAATAATTTTGTAATGAATGCCTTCTCTCTTTCAATTATAGATTAAGATTAAATAGAATCTAACTTTTATATCATTAAATCACAATGTATTCAAATTATAAAGAGTGTCCACGCATCTTCATGTTACTATTAAAATCATTTCATAGCACCATCTATTAACGATAGTGCTTTTAAGAACTAATGTACTTCATCTAATAGTATTTTAAGATAATCACGTCTACTATTTAATATTCTATCAATATAGATAGTACGATCTAAATAACGGTAAAAGCTTAAATAATTATGACAAAGCAAATATCTATATTCAATTTTACTCCCCATATTTATCAATAATCGCTGTCCCATTTCTGGAAAAGCGCTTAAGAAATCATTTGTAGTCACTATATCCGAAATAGTTTTCTTAGCTAACTCAATATCACCGGTTTCTTCTTCTATAAAGGATTTTATTTTAAGCAAATCTTCTCGTGCTTTTGGTGCATAGCTAATTTGATTATCCATAATTAAATCCCCAATTCACTTTTTAGTTGCTCTGATGAAATCCAACCTTGTTCTTCACCAGATTGACGACCTACCTCTAAAGCGCCCATAAGTTTTATTGTAGCCATTACACGTTCATAATCTTGAATATCCATAATTGCATATCGGCCTCTACCATTTTTAGTTAAGAATACTGGACTATCTATAGCAACATCACGCAATACTTCAGAATAATTACGTAAATCTGAAATAGGTTTTATATTCGGCATACTATCACCTCCAAAATACTTTAGTGATATAACACTCATCTTGCAAATACCTTATCACTATTGTAGTTAAATTATCATGTAAATTCAACAGCAAATTTTACAACATTATAATTGGATTCTTTCTATACATAGCTTTCTCACTTCCTCGTCACATAGTTATGATATAATGCATATATTAATTACGCCCACACAGGAGGTCTACATGTACAAATATATCACAATCTTAGGCGCTGCAGGCCAAATCGCACAACGATTGACAGCAACACTTTTAACATATACAGATATGCACATCACATTATATGGACGTCAATTGAGCACACGTATCCATCCGGAAATTTTAGAACACGAACGGGTAACTATTATCGAAGGATCCTTTCAAAATCCTAAAAAATTAGAGGAAGCCGTTAAAAATACAGAAGTCGTATTCCTCAGTGCTATGGAAACTGGCAGTGATATGGCAGCGATTGTGAAAGCACTATCTCACCAAAATATTCGTCGTATCATCGGCTTATCCATGGCCGGACTATCTGGCGAATTTCCAAAAGTTTTGGAAAAATGGACCTTCGATAATTTACCAATTAGCTATGTACAAGGCGAACGTCAAGCGCGCAACGTTTTACGAGAATCTAACTTGAATTACACTATTTTGCGTTTACCTTGGCTCTATAACAATATGGAGAACACAAATTATGAATTAATCGCAGAAGGCGCTCCATTCAACGACGCACAAGTTACACGCGAAGCTGTGGTAAAGGCCGTTTATGACATCCTACACGTTGAAGACGAAACACCATTCAGTCGCGCTAGCATTGGTGTAGGTGAACCAGGTACACACTACGATAAACCATCGTTTTTATAAACTATAAAACTACCAAACACCTTCGGTATACATTTCTCTCTCAAGAAAATGTATACCGATTTTTTATTTCCATAATTTATGGTTATTTATGTAGATAAACAACGTTATTTACGCTATACTAATA
>NZ_CAUSQT010000061.1:0-5887 GCF_963534045.1 uncultured Veillonella sp.
AGACGTAATTCTTCGATTAAGAAACCATAGTTTGTACCGAAAGAAGCATCTTTGTGGTCGGACAATGTTTCTACTTTATCTACGCCTGCAGCACCGCACCAACGTTTTTGAGCAAATGGAAGGTCCATAGAAATTGTCAATACTACAACATCATCAGATAAACCTGTTGCATCTTGGTTGAACCAACGAGTTTGTGCATCACATACGCCAGTATCAAGAGAAGGTACTACGGAGATTACTTTTACTTTACCTTCATAATCTTTCAAAGTTTTAGGTTGTAAATCGTTAGATAATACAGTGAAATAAGGTGCTTGTTGACCTACTTTAATTTCTGGGCCTACCAATGTGATAGGGTTACCTGCAAATGTTACAACACCAGTACGTTTTTCCATGTTTCATTCCTCCTAAGAGTTTATATACTAAATAGAT
Organism: uncultured Veillonella sp.; assembly: GCF_963534045.1. Lineage (GTDB taxonomy): Bacteria > Bacillota > Negativicutes > Veillonellales > Veillonellaceae > Veillonella. Next base: position 430 of record NZ_CAUSQT010000061.1, read on the forward strand.
TAAACAATGTTTCTATGGTTAGTATACCATTTCTATCCATTTTAGTAAACTAATTTTTTCGATATAGTTTGCTATTAATTTTGGATATAGTTAGGTTTTATGTTTTAGGTAGAAGAATTATGTAGTAAATGGTACGATAGAAAGAAAACAGGAGGTATTCGATGAATCCATATGCAATTTTCAAGGAATTTTTTCGCCGTGAAGGTATATATTATCTCATCGGTTTAACTATGCTAATCGCAATCGATGTAGCTTTTTTAATTGTACCACAATTAATTGGTAGTGCCATCGATACATTGAGTCATAATAAAGAGGGCTTAACCCATTATATATTGTATTTTATTGGTTTATTAATCATTATTACTATATTGAAAGTTATATCACGTAGAACATTATTAGGATCTATCCGACGCATGGAGTATTTATTCCGCCAAAAATTATGTGCTCGTGCTTTAGAAATCCCTACTACATATTATGATGTTAATGGACCTGGTAAGGTAATGGCTTTGATGACAAATGATGTTACATCATTACGCGTTGCCCTAGGTTTAGGTGTTATGATCGTCGTTGATATTATTTTATATTCTATATTGGGCTCTATCATATTAATTCAAAAAATAGATTTTATTTTAGCCTTAAAAATTATGACACCGGTTATTTTTATTTTAGGTTCAATTTTTACACTAGGCCGGCGTTTACGAAAGAAACAACGTCAGGCTCAAACTACATATAGTGACATGACAGAATTTGGGCAAGAACTATTCCAAGGCATGGATGTTATTCGCGCTTTTAATAAAGAATCGATTATAGGAGGATTGTTTAATCGTATTAACAAGAAAAATTATTCCGATAATATGAGTGTAGCTATTCTTGATGCTATTTTATCGCCTTTAACTATGATTGCGCCATTTATATGCATCAGTATTAGTATGTATATATGTGGTACGTTAGCCGTAGAAGGCCTTATGACTGTCGGTGAGTTCGTTACAATCAATGCTTTTATTATGCTTATTATAGGCCCATTGATTTCTTTGGGTTCATTAGTAGCCATAGTTCAAAAGGGGATGGCCTCCCTTGATCGAATTATTGATTTTATGAGTCTTCCTGCAGAATGTAATGACACTGATGGTAAACAACTTGGTTTAGGCGATATTGATATAAAATATTTAAATTTTACCTATGATGAATCTAAATCACCTGCATTACGTCAAATTAATATTACCTTCAAAAAAGGAGAGTTTGTAGGTATAGTCGGTAAGCCTGGCTCTGGTAAAAGTACACTCTTCAAATTGTTATTAGGACTTCAAAAAGCACCATCAAAAACTATTTATATTAATAATCAAGATATTACGACACTGCCCATTGGTACTGTTAGAAATTCGATTTCTTATGTACCAACGCAGTCATATCTACTAAGTTCAACAATTGCTGACAATATTAGCTTCGGTTATGAAAATAAAAATCATACTACCGTTGCTGAAGCAGCCAAAAAAGCTCAATTATATCGTGACTTAGGAAAGGATTTGGAGAATCCATTAAGCGTATTAGCAGAGGAAGGGCGCGATTTATCAGGTGGTCAAAAACAGCGTATAAATATTGCACGTGGATTTTACAAAAATGCACCTTACTTATTATTAGATAATTGCTTCTCTGCTTTAGATGCCATAACTGTAGATAAAATGTTACAAATATTGCAATCTACAAAGGATAAAACTATTTTATGTATATCCCAACGATTAGAGGTAATCAAGCATGCGGATCGTATCATTGTATTTGATGAAGGTAGAATTTGCGAAGTTGGAACACATGATGAGTTAATGTGTAAAAACGGTTTATATTATCAGATGTATACAGCTCAAAATAAGGAGGCCCAATAATGAAACTAAAGTATAATGATTGGCGCCTATTTACATATTTAACAAAATATATTAGGCCTTATTTATGGCTACTCATTTTGGCTAGTATAGCCCTTATTAGTAATCTATTATGCTCGCTTATACGTCCATATCTTTCTAAACAAGCTATCGATTTAGGCTTTGCTATGAAAGATTTGAATACTATTCAGCATTATGCTGGACTATATGCATTAACTATAGTTGGCAGCATTGTCTTTATCCTCCTACAAAACTATTTATTATCTACATTTGGGCAGAAGATTATTTTTCATATACGCAGTACTGTATTTGAAAAAATTCTTCATAAATCCGCTGAAGATTTTCAGTCTTTGCCTATAGGTAATTGGGTAACCCGTATTACCAATGACGTAGAATCATTGCGTACATTATATACAGATGTATTGCTAAAACTCATAAGCAGTGCATTGATGATTTTGGGCATATTAGTTTTTATGTATGCTATTAATGTGCCATTAGCAATTGTTATGACCTTGTTGATTCCTATCATGGGTTGTATTATCTGGGTGTATCAAAAATTTTCCAGAAAAGCTTTTAGACAAGTTCGTTCTTCTGTAGCAGCATCTAATTCGAGCATCAAAGAATTGTTGAATTACATATTAATTGTAAAAACTTATTTAGGTGAAAGAAGTATTGAACAACGGTACGATTCTGTCAATCGTGAGTTTTTAAAAGCTGGTATATTTGAGGTTACAACATTTTCTATTTTTCGACCTCTCGTAGATGGTTTGTTCTTTGTGGCACTCATTGTTATTTTTACAATGACAAATCTATTAGAATCCGTAGCAGATGCAGGTACGGTATTTGCATTTATACAATATATGGATCGATTCTTTCAACCTATGAAAGAAATTGCTGATAAATATAATTCCTTGCAAAGTGCATTGGCCGGTGCAGAACGATTGATTCCTATTTTAGATGAACCAAAGCGCGAGTTGATAACAACTGTTCCCAATGAATTTAAGACCATTGATACCATCGAATTAAAAGATGTGTATTACTCCTATGATAACAGTGATGTATATGCTTTGAATAACATTTCTTTTACAGTAAAAAAAGGAGAGTATCTTGGTATTGTAGGACTATCTGGTAGTGGAAAATCAACATTACTTTCATTATTGATGGGAATATTGCGACCTACAAAAGGCAACATTTATATTAATGGTCATGATATTAGCCAATATGATTCTTCAATGATTAGAAATATTATGGGCTATGTATTTCAAAATGCATACTTATTTAAAGGTACGATTCAAGATAATCTTAATTTATATGATTCCTCTATCTCTATGGACACTATTATAGACGCTACTAAAAAGGTTAAATTACACGATATGATTGAATCTTTGCCAGATGGATATCAAACATCAGTAGGATATTTGGGATCACTATTATCAGATGGTCAAAAGCAATTATTAGCCTTTGCAAGAACGTTGATTTTAAATAGACCGATTTTATTGCTTGATGAAGCAACGGCAAATATCGATAGTCATACGGAATCACAAATTCAAGAAAGTATTGAAACTATACGTGGTGAAAAAACAATTATAAATGTAGCGCATCGTTTATCAACTGTACAAAAAGCAAATAGAATTCTAGTTCTTTCTTATGGTAAGATTGTGGAAGATGGAACATTTGATGAGCTTATGCAACATAAGGGGGATTTTTACGAGTTATGGAATCACCAAAAATAGATTATATTCAATCGAAAGACAATAAGACTATAAAACATATTATCAGTTTACAACAGCGAAAATATCGACAAAAATTTGGTGAATATATGGTGGAAGGAATTCGTGCTGTAACGGATATAGGAAAAAAAGATTGTTTGCGCTCTATTTTAATTAGAGAATCAAAGCGAAGTGAATTGGAACCACTAGTGGAAAAAGGTTTGACTGTTTCTTCCGTCTATGTAGTACAAGATCCAATATTTGATAAAATTGAGCACTCTGTAAATGGACAGGGTATACTAGGTATAGCGAAAAAATGTGTTAATGATTTGCATTCATTGATAGTAGAGGATGGATTATATGTCGCACTAGATGGTGTACAGGATCCGGGAAACTTAGGTACCATAATTCGTACAGCTGTGGCTGCTGGTGCAAAAGGTATATTCTTGTTAAAAGGAACCGTAGATCCTTATAACGAAAAATGCGTACGTAGTACGATGAGTGCGCTTTGTAATATTCCGATTTTTGAAGATGTCACATTATCTGAATTTTATGATTTCATAAAGGATAATACGATAGAAACCTATGTTACCTCACTAGAAAATGCAAAACCTTATCATACCATTTCATATCCTAAACGAACCATGATTATACTCGGTAATGAAGGAAATGGAGTGTCTAGAGAAATTATTGAAATGTGTGATCAGGCTATTACGATTCCCATGTATGGTGATATAGAATCTTTAAACGTATCAATTGCGGCCGCCCTATGTATGTATAAAGTAAGAGAACAAATTTAATATATTATAACGATACCCTGTCATCGATCATTTTTGATGACAGGGTATATAATTTTCTATAGTAGTATAAAATATGATTATCTATGATAGAAGGGTATATAAATTATGTGAAAACGATATAAAAAGTCCGTTTCCAGTATACAAGTATTGCTATTTTGTATTGATTTTATATACCTGTATTTGTTAAAATAACATATATCTTTTCTGAGTGAACATTGTTTTCCCGTTTTTACGAATAAAGAGGCACGCATATGTCAAAATTAATTATAAATGCTGACGATTTTGGCCTTCATTCAGCTATAAATGAAGGTATCATTGTAGGGCATACTAAAGGTGCTATTACAAGCACATCTATATTGGCAAGTGGTGCTGCTTTTAATGAAGCAGTAGATATGGCAAAGGAATATCCAAAGTTGGGTATAGGTATTCACATAGCTTTGGTGGGAGGAATCGCCCCTGTAAGTGATCCTAGTGAAATTCCTAGTCTTGTAACAAAAGAAGGTGTTTTTGTTGATAATTATGTAGAGTTTATGAAGCGCATATATAGTGGCTCTATTAATTATGATGAAGTGAGAACAGAGATTACAAAGCAAGTTTCTAAAATTATGGAATCTGGTGTAAACGTAACTCATATTGATGGACACCAACATATGCATGTATTACCTAGTATTCTACCTATAGTTTTAGAGCAAGCTATGCGATATAAAATTAAAGCTATACGTGTGCCAAATGAAAAAATAACATTTTTAAATGGCGTGCATAATCCTGTTCGTATTATGGGGAAATGTGGTTTGAGCACCGTGGCTGCTCAAGCATTGCCTAGCATTCGCGACAAGGGGATTTACTTTACACAATACTTCTGGGGTATGATTAATGGTGGTGCTTTAGGAGAAACAGAATTATTATCGATTTTAAAACAAGTTAGCTCTCTATCTGGGGCCCATGAAATTATGACGCATCCAGGCATTAGTGATGAAATTTTAAGAAAGCAATATAATTGGGGGTATCATTGGCAAGATGAACTATCTGCTATGACATCCGATAATATACGTAGATATATTTCACAACATAATAT
>NZ_CAUSQT010000062.1:0-5808 GCF_963534045.1 uncultured Veillonella sp.
GCTGCTAAAATCGTTAAAGTACAACGTTTAGCAATGAAAATGGGTGCTCCTATCGTTGGTATCAATGATTCCGGCGGGGCTCGTATTCAAGAAGCTGTAGATGCTCTTGCTGGTTACGGTAAAATTTTCTTTGAAAATACAAATGCATCTGGCGTTATTCCACAAATTTCCGTAATCATGGGTCCATGTGCAGGCGGTGCTGTATATTCTCCAGCATTGACTGACTTCATCTACATGGTTAAAAACACATCTCAAATGTTCATCACTGGTCCTGCAGTTATTAAATCTGTAACTGGTGAAGAAGTAACAGCTGAAGATCTTGGTGGCGCAATGGCTCACAACTCTGTGTCTGGTGTTGCTCACTTTGCAGCTGAAAATGAAGATGATTGCATCGCTCAAATCCGCTACTTGTTAGGTTTCTTACCTTCTAACAACATGGAAGATGCTCCATTGGTAGATACAGGTGATGACCCAACTCGTGAAGATGAAGGCTTAAACAGCTTGTTACCTGATAACAGCAACATGCCTTACGACATGAAAGATGTTATCGCAGCTACTGTAGATAATGGCGAATACTATGAAGTACAACCATTCTATGCTACAAACATCATTACATGCTTCGCACGTTTTGATGGTCAATCTGTTGGTATCATTGCTAACCAACCTAAAGTTATGGCTGGTTGCTTGGACATCAACGCATCTGACAAATCTTCCCGTTTTATCCGTTTCTGTGATGCTTTCAATATTCCAATCGTTAACTTCGTTGACGTTCCTGGTTTCTTGCCTGGCACAAATCAAGAATGGGGCGGTATCATTCGTCATGGTGCTAAAATGTTGTATGCTTACTCTGAAGCAACAGTACCAAAAATTACTGTTATCACTCGTAAAGCATATGGTGGTTCTTACCTCGCTATGTGTTCCCAAGATTTGGGCGCTGATCAAGTATACGCTTGGCCTACATCCGAAATCGCTGTAATGGGTCCTGCTGGTGCAGCTAACATTATCTTCAAAAAAGATGAAGATAAAGACGCTAAAACAGCTAAATACGTAGAAGAATTCGCAACTCCTTACAAAGCTGCAGAACGTGGCTTCGTTGATGTTGTAATCGAACCAAAACAAACTCGTCCAGCTGTTATCAACGCGTTGGCTATGCTTGCAAGTAAACGTGAAAACCGTGCTCCAAAGAAACATGGTAATATTCCATTATAATTCGATTCGGTAATCATATCATCGAATTTGGGAGATACCTTTCTTTATTTATTTTTTAGAAAGGGGAATGATTATGGAAGGACAAGCAGTTACTACCAATCCTTGGTTAATCATGGCCATTAATATGACAGTTGTATTTGTTGTGTTGATTCTTTTAGGCATTTTGATGACAATCGTTCATTTGATTGACCCTACGAAAAAGAAAAAAGAAGCACCGGCAAGTGCTCCTGTTGCAGCTCCTGCGGCTACTCCAGTGGCTACACCAAGTGCATCTGCTCAAAATGAGGATGAAGTAGTAGCAGCTATCGTGGGTGCCATTGTGGCGATGGGGTACTCATCTGAACAAATTGCATCTATTCGACCTACAGCAACCAGTGCTAAATGGCGCTTGGAAGGTCGTTTAAGCGGTAGAAATTAATATTTTTTTAGGAGGCATTTGTCATGAGCAATGCTACAAAAGCTAACGGTAAAGCTCCATCTCAAGATGTAGTAGCAGTTATCGTTGGCGCATTAGCGGCAATGGGTTATTCCGCTGATCAAATCGCGCATATCCGTCCAATCGTAAGCTACAATTGGAAAATGGAAGGTCGCTTACGCGGTAATCGATAAGATTAACGCTTTTAGGTAATCGATAGGATTATCAGAACTATATGTGTAAATGAAATTTAATTATTGTGTAGATATACACATTTGGAGGAATTTAAGATGAAAAAATTCAACGTTACAGTAAATGGCACAGCATATGATGTAGAAGTTAATGAAGTAAAAGCTGCAGCTCCTGCAGCAGCTCCTAAAGCAGCACCAGCAGCAGCTCCTAAAGCAGCTCCTGCACCAGCTCCAGCTCCAGCTGCAGCAGCAGCTCCAGTTCCAGCAGGTGCTGAAACTGTAAAAGCTCCAATGCCTGGTAAAATCCTATCTGTAGCAGTATCCGCTGGTCAAGCAGTTAAAAAAGGCGAAACTTTGTTGATCCTTGAAGCTATGAAAATGCAAAACGAAATCGCAGCTCCTCATGATGCTGTAGTTGCAGAAGTTCGCGTAGCTGCTAACCAAACTGTATCCACTGGCGACGACATGGTTGTTCTTGGCTAATACCAAGTGTTGTCTTATGGCGCGGCTGCGCCGCGTCATATAACAACTTTATATTTGTGAAAGGGGAACGCATATGGAGGCTTTTGCTGTTGCGATACAATCTGTTATAAATGATAGCGGGTTCCTCGCATTTACAACAGGCAATGCTATTATGATTCTTGTAGGTTTGATCCTATTGTACTTAGCATTTGCTAAAGAGTTTGAACCATTATTGTTGGGTCCGATTGCGTTTGGTTGTGTACTTGCTAATATTCCTCGTAATGGCTTCGAAGAAGGCGTTATGGCACTTATTAGCGCAGGTATCTCCCAAGAAATCTTCCCACCTTTAATTTTCCTTGGTGTAGGTGCAATGACTGACTTTGGTCCACTCATTGCTAATCCTAAAACATTGTTGTTAGGTGCTGCTGCACAAATCGGCGTATTCGTTGCGTTAGGTGGCGCTATGATGCTCGGCTTCACAGCTCAAGAAGCTGCAGCTATCGGTATTATCGGTGGTGCAGACGGTCCTACATCTATCTACTTGGCTACTAAACTAGCTCCTCATTTATTAGGTGCTATCGCGGTTGCCGCATATTCCTATATGTCCTTGGTACCGTTGATTCAACCACCTGTAATGAAATTATTCACTACGCAAAAAGAACGTGAAATTGTAATGGAACAATTGCGTGATGTTACACGTTTTGAAAAAATCGTATTCCCAATCGTTGCAACAATCTTCATTTCCTTATTGCTTCCTTCCATTACATCCCTTTTAGGTATGTTGATGTTAGGTAACTTATTCCGTGAATCTGGCGTAACTGATCGTTTGTCCGATACATCTCAAAATGCGTTGATCAATACTGTTACAATCTTCTTAGCGACTGGTACTGGTTTAACAATGAGTGCGGAACACTTCTTAAGCATGCAAACACTCCTTATCATTTGCTTAGGTTTGGTTGCATTCATCGGTGGTACAGCTGGTGGCGTATTATTTGGTAAATTAATGAACTTAGTTGATGGTGGTAAAACAAATCCACTTATTGGTTCTGCTGGTGTATCCGCGGTTCCAATGGCGGCTCGCGTATCTCAAGTTGTAGGTGCGAAAGCTAACCCAGGTAACTTCTTGCTCATGCATGCCATGGGTCCAAATGTAGCTGGCGTTATCGGTACAGCAGTAGCAGCAGGTACAATGCTTGCTATGTTGTCCAACCACTAATAGTTTAATAATTATTCACCAAGGTGTGCCTTTTAGGGTACACCTATTGGTGAATAAAAAATCCCTTGTATTGTATGTAAACATACAGAAAAGGGGTATATTAGCAATAAATGCTTTGTCAGATCGGTCATTATGTGATGAGCAAGAATTTCACTAAATAACCTTCTAGTGCTTTTAATATAGTAGAGGTGGTCATCTTGTTATCAATTGAATTAAAAATACTGATTTGTTTCGTATGGGCATTTATTGTTTTTTTAGTTACTGCACTGATTATTGGTGTTGAACGCAAATCACAATGGTTCCAAAGAAGAACTAAATATTCTTGGTTTAATCGCCGAGGATTTCTAGGAGAAGCATTACTTTTTGGTTATCCCAAAACTATAGAGGGATATGGGGTTACATTTTTAATGGCTTGTGCTATTAGTATCGTAGGCTATGTTTTATACCTCATATAACTACAATCAGTGCATTTCTCTGAAGGGAGATGATGATGTATGGGTGCTGCAGAACAAACCTTAATCGTCCTTGCAGTCATGGCTGTTTTATTCGTTACGGAAATTATTCCTTTAGCTATCACTTCTTTAGGCGGTGCAATTGCCCTTGGCCTTATGGGTATTATTACTCCTAAGGTTGTATTCTCTGGTTTATCTGATAGTACAGTTGTGTTGTTCGCCGGCATGTTCGTTGTTGGTGCTGCGTTATTCTACACAGGTTTAGCTCAAAAGATTGGTGAAACCGTAGTTTCCCATGCAGGCACTAGTGAAAACGGTTTGATGCTTGCCATCATGGTTGTTACAGCAACTATGTCCGCATTCTTATCTAACACTGGTACTACAGCTGCGTTACTTCCTGTAGTTGTTGGTATCTGTGCTGTTGCTAAGATTCCTGCATCTCGCCAATTGATGCCTTTAGCATTTGCTGCAGGTATCGGTGGTATCATTACAATGGTTGGTACACCACCAAACATTATTGTAAGCGGTACATTGACTAAATTTGGTGAACAACCATTTGGTTTCTTCGAATTTGCCTGGATCGGTATTCCTTTAACTGTCGCAACTATCGCATTCATGATGCTTATTGGTAAACATTTATTACCTAAGCATGAAATTCAAGATGCTGGCGACGTTGAACAAGAAGTAGCTGCTGAAGATATTTCTAACGATCCTAAGAAACAATTATACTCTGGTCTTATTCTTTTAGGTGTAATCATCGCTATGATTTTAGGTGACTTCCTAAAAGATTATGGTATTAACTTACCATTGAGCATGGTTGCAGTTATTGGCGCAATGCTTTGCGTATTGACTGGTTGCTTGAACGAAAAACAAGCTTATACATCCATTGACTGGGTAACAATCTTCTTATTTGCTGGTATGATGCCAGTTGCCACTGCACTTGATCAATCTGGTGCGGGCAAAATGATTGCTAATGCAGTAATCGGTATTATGGGTTCCGATCCTAGCCCTTACTTTGCAACAGCAGTATTATTCGCATTGTCTTGTGTTATGACTCAATTTATGTCTAACACAGCATCTTGTGCATTGTTGGCTCCTATCGGTATCTCCATTGCTCAAGGTATGGGCGCTGACCCTCATGCTGTATTGATGGCTATCGGCGTTGCTGCATCTTGTGCATTCGGTACACCTGTAGGTACACCTCCAAATACATTAGTACTTGGCCCTGGTCAATACAAATTTACTGATTATGTAAAAGCCGGCGTTCCATTGATTTTAGTTTGCTTCGTAGTAAGCTTAATTATTATCCCAATGGTATGGCCATTCTTCCCTGGTAAATAATAGGGAATAGGTTACTCTACTATACAAGCACACACGAGGTCGAATCGTAAGATTCGGCCTCGTTTTTTATGATTTTAGCCTATATGATTTTAATATAGATTACATATAAGTGTAATCAAAAGCAATATGAATTAAACTAATTTGCATGATTAATTTTACACAATTGACTACATCGAAAAAAATATGATATAGTATATTGTGTAAGATATAATAATGTAATGGTGAATATGGAGGTCATCTATGACAAAAGAAAGATTTAACATGTTAGTTGGTTCTATTGGTGCATTTATTGGTGTATTTGTATTTTTAGCCTATATCCCACAAATAATTGCTAATCTTCATGGTCAACCTAGTCAACCATGGCAACCATTATTTGCAGCAGTATCCTGTTTGATCTGGGTATTATATGGTTGGACAAAATCACCTAAACGTGATTATATTTTAATCGTACCAAACCTTGCAGGCGTTATTTTAGGTACACTAACATTCTTAACATCTTTCTAAGTGCTATAAGAAAAAAAT
>NZ_CAUSQT010000063.1:0-5754 GCF_963534045.1 uncultured Veillonella sp.
TAAAATAAACAAATTCCATAAAAGTTATCCACAGATTGAATGACAATCTCCCTCATTTTTGGTACAATCATAATTGAAATTGGTAAAATTATATATTTTTATAAGTTTTTTTTGGATAGTTCAGAAAAGTTATCCACATTTTTTCTCTTTTGACCTGTGAATAGTATAAACTCAGTATTTATAAGGTTGGAAGGGAATTTTATTTTCTCTTATTTATAAGTTATGCACAACTTATTCACATGTATTTGTGGTTTTTCCACAGTTTTAGAATAAGTTATACACATAATAACGAAAGTTATGCACATTTTTAGTAAAAGTTATACACAAGAGGAACAAAATGCAAGCAGCTGATATTAATGATATATGGGAACGTATATTACAAGTAGCAAAACAAACACTGCCGCCTGCGATTTATTCAAGTTTGAGTACTTCTCTCATACCGATGAGTATAGATAATAATTCTATACACATTGGGGTTATGCAGAGTTTTATAAAAAGTGTCATCGAATCTCAGCAAACGGTAAGTAAGTTATTAACAGATGCCATCCAACAAGTGACGGGCAAACAATTAAATATGGTGTTACTGGATTTATTTCCCCTTAAGGAAGAGACCCCAGCAACACCGCAAGTAGCAGATACTTTCACAGGGAATACTGCAGAGAGCGCTACTACGAATACAACAGAAAATCCATCAGTAAGTGACACGGAAAGCACCATTGCCACAGCAAAAAAACCTGCAAAGCAGGAGGTTCCATATCAAGAGGAGTTTTACACACCGGTGTACGCAGATCCTGTATATATTAAGCGCCAAGAGGTGCACGAGTTAATTCCAGATGAACCGATGTTTCCTGTAGAGCAGCCACAAACGGCGCAGACGTTGCAGTCTACGGATATTCCTATCGATTTATCATCATCCCAGCTCAACAGTGGGTATCGATTTGATAATTACATTACAGGCAATGCAAACCGCATTCCTTTTGGGGCAGCCCAAAATGTGTCGGAACATCCAGGCGGCGATTATAATCCGCTCTTTATCTATGGCCCATCTGGCCTCGGTAAAACGCATTTGATGCACGCCATCGGCAATGCCATCGTTGAAAGATATCCTAATCTCAAGGTGATGTGCACAACGAGCGAAAAGTTCATGAATTTATTCATTGAATCCATTCGTAAGCGGCAAGGCGAGTTGTTCCGCAATACGTTCCGCAACATCGACGTATTGCTCATTGACGATATTCAGTTCTTGGAAAATAAAGAGGGCACGAAAACAGAGTTTTTCAACACCTTCAATGAATTATTAGACAATAACAAGCAAATCGTCCTCACCAGCGATACCATGCCAAACGACATGGATCAATTCGAAGAGCGCTTGCGTTCTAGATTCCAAGCTGGTTATGTGGCAACCATGGAAAATCCAGATTTGGAAACGCGCATTGCCATTTTGAAAGCCCTCGTTGAAAAGGAAAACAATAAGAATCGTAATCTCGTTATCGACAACGATGCCATCAACTACGTGGCGTTACAATTCGATGAAAATATCCGCGTACTACAAGGGGCTTTCAATAAACTCATCGGTACCGCATCGCTAGAACAACGGACGAGCAGCATCGATTTGGAATACACGAAGAAAACATTATCCGACATCATCACGACGGAACGAGTAACCCTCATCGACATAGAGTCCATTCAAGACTTTATCAGCACCTATTTCAACATTAAGAAACAAGATTTGTTAGGCAAAAAAAGGAAGGCCCAATTCGCATTTCCACGACAAATTGCCATGTATTTGTGCCGCGATGTAATTAATGAAAGCTACCCACAAATCGCAGCAGCTTTTTCCAGAGATCACACAACGATTTTGCATGCGTACGATAAGATCAGCAAGGAAATCGACAAGAATCCGGAAACAAAACAGATTATCCTAGACATAAAATCAAAACTGTCATCACTCAACTAAAACGGGTGTGGATAACTCTGTGGATATGTTGTGTGTAAATCTGTGGATATTGCAGAAATCAATATTTTCTGTGACTATGTGGATAACCTAAAACAAGGTATGCACACACTTATCCACAACTGTGGAAACGCATGAAATCTAGTAAACTTTCACATGTACACACATTCACAGCGCCTACTACAAATACTACTAAACTAACAAACAAATCAAAAACATATCAGAAAACCGATCTATCGTTGATTATCTATAGAGGACCAACGAAAATCGCACAACGAATATTACAAACAAGGAGAATATTTACGTTATGAACATCAAATTCCCTAAGGCCAATCTCCAAAAAGCCATTAACGTTCTACAAAAAGTATCACAAAATAAGACAAGTTCAAATCTACCAGGTTCCATTTATATGACCACCAAAAATAATCAAGTGGAACTACAAGGTAACGATTTTGAATTGGGCATCAAATTAACAATCGACGCAGAAATCTTAGAACCAGGTACATTAGTGGTTGCTTCTCGTTATTTCCAAGAATTAATCCGCAAATTACCAGGCGAAACGATTCAATTGAGCAAACCAGAGGATGGCAATACGCTAAAAATCACATCCGGTTCCTCTGAATTTAATTTAGTAACCTTGCATCCAGACGATTTCTCCTTGGTTGAACAAATTCACGACCAAGACTATGTCAATATTGATAGCCAAGCGATGAAAGAACTTATCGACCTTACAAACTATGCGGCTGCAAGCGACGATGATCGCCCTGTATTTGCCGGTGCTTTGCTAGAAATCAAAGATGCAAACGACAAAGAAGTAACTATGGTTGCTACTGATACACATCGCATGGCTGTTAAAAAGGTAACCATCGATGAACCTGCTACTTCCCCTATGCGTGTCATCATTCCAACAAAGGCTTTGGCAGAAGTATCTCGTTTATTACCAACAGATAATCCTTCTATTATTAAAATCATTTGGAACCGCACACAAATCGTGTTCATGTTCGAATCAATCTACATTATTTCCCGATTGATTGAAGGCACGTACCCAGAATACGAAAAGGTAATTCCTGCTCAATTCGACTCCAGTGCCGTTGTAGACCGCAAGGACTTTGCCGGCGCTGTTGATCGTGTATCCTTGTTGGCAAAGGATATGAGTTACAACGTTATTCGCTATGACTGGTCAGAAGAACAAGTGACGTTGTCCAGCCAAAATGCTGAAATTGGTATGGCGAAGGAAGAAATTCCTGTGGAATTTAAGGGTACGCCGTTCACGATTTCCTTCAATGGTCGTTACATTTCCGATATTTTGCGTCACAGCACAGGCGACAACATCCATATGTATTTAAAACAAAATGGTCCTGTTGTCATTCGCCAAGATAATAATCCGAACTATACCTATGTAGTAACACCTGTTCGTACGAATTCTTAATCGTCACATACGATAATATATTCTCATTTTTGTGAAAGCTAATTCTACGATTAGTTTTTATATTGAGAATTCAGTATGTACTATATATAAATTATTGTATATTTATATGCATAAAAATTCATAATACCAAGTATATAACAATGCGTTTTAGTCATGATTATATATTTGGTATATCCTGTAATTTGTCCACCATAGGAGGACGTTATGAAACAACAACCTGTACCAATTCATACGGAGTACATTCAAATCGATCAATTGCTTAAATTGGAAGGCGTCATCGAAACAGGGGGCCAAGTAAAAGGCCTTATCGATGATCAAGTGCTTACATTAAATGGCACTATCGTTACAGAAAAACGCAAAAAATGTCGCGTTGGCGATGTTATTGGTGTAGAAGGCCTCGATGTGGAATTCATCGTTACCAAAGAGGAGGCATAATCGGTGAGAATTAACTCACTGCAATTGTTCCAGTTTCGCAACTATAAGGATTTAACCATAGATTTGCAGCCTGAAATCATCGTCTTGTACGGAACCAATGGGGCTGGTAAAACCAATATTTTAGAGGCCATTTACGTCGGTACCATTGGTAAAAGCCACCGTACAAACGATACGTCGGATATGCTTTTATTTAATGCTGATGAAGCGGGCATTGTGGTGAACTTTGAGAAAAAGGAGACGCCGCAAAAGGTTAATATTAAGCTATTTCATCAAGGTCCTAAGGATATCCGCTTAAATGATACTAAGATTTCCCAGAAGGAATTGATTGGTACCTTAAATACGGTCATCTTCTGCCCAGAAGATTTACAGCTTATTAAGGGCAGTCCTTCGGGGCGGCGTAGATTTCTAGATATGGAAATATCTCAAACGAGCGCTACTTATTATCATCAATTGTTGCAATATAATCGGTTATTGCAGCAACGCAATACATTACTGAAGGAATATCGCGGTAAACAGAATATTCCTCTTGCTGAATGGGATGTACAACTAGCGGATATGGCGGCTTTCATCGTCAAAAAACGGATGGAAAGTCTAAAGAAAATCAATTTGCTCATCGATTTGATGAATCGTAAATTGACGGGAGGCCTCGAGAATCTCACCATCGGCTACGAACAACCGTATGGGGAGGAAGGTCATATCGTGTATACGAAGGAGGCCTTTTACGATTTACTGCAAGAGGCATTGCCGCAAGATCGTCAACGTATGACGACCAGCGTCGGCCCTCATCGCGATGATTTGAGATTCTTTTCCGATGCTATCGATTTAAAGAAATTTGGATCTCAGGGACAGCAGCGGACGGCCGTGCTTTCACTCAAACTGAGCGAATTAGAATTTATTAAATCCGAGGTCGGCGAATATCCAGTATTGCTCTTGGACGATGTGTTGAGCGAGCTCGACGAGGCGAGACGGAACAATTTATTGCAGTTCATTCATAAACGCATTCAAACCGTTATTACCACGACGGATATACACGATTTTGAAAACCTGCAAGGTGTTCAATTTATTCAATGTCAGGAGGGGCACATCCATTATGGAAAGCCTTGATATGTGCTTAGCTGGTGGCCTACATGAGTTAGGTTTACTGGAACAATTTAAACTGAATACCCTCGTTCATCATTGGCGTGATGTGGTGGGGCCGATTTATGCTGGTCATACGCGCATCATCGACATCAAACCTCCAAAAATTGTGCTCAGCGCAGACAATTCGCAGTGGATGCAAGAGGTTAAGATGAACCAAAAACGCATCCTTAAGGCCATTAATGACTATTACAAAAGTGATATCATCACCGAAATGGGCCTCATCATGCATCGGCAGAGCTATGTGAAAGAAACGGCTAACACAGAGATTCTGAAAATAGACATGCCCGACATCGATGGGTATATTGATATGTCGAAAATCGCCTTGTCCGATGATGATGTAAAATCTATTGATGCTATGGTTGAAAGCTTAGCAGAAGAGAAACTAAAAGAACCATTTCGTAAGGTGCTCATTAGTAGCCGTAAAAAGGAAATATATTTGCTAGAACATGGCTATCATCGATGTGAGCGCTGTTATACATTGATGAGTAGGCAAACAAAATATTGTGTGTCCTGCGAATATGAAATGCATCGCAATCATATTAATGATATAAAAACACAAATTAGACGACGTCCGTACATAAAATATAGCGAAGCTCAACAATACATCAAATGCACCTTTAAAGATTTTTCCATAGCCATGCGAGAACTGATCTATTTCTATTTAGATAAGGTCTACCATGGATCTACAAGCCGAAACCACATGTACATGGCCACCATGCTCATTACCCATAAACGGCTTGAAGAACTGACAGACCAACACGTTATCAACCTGTGTAATAAATACAGATCAAAATTC
>NZ_CAUSQT010000064.1:0-5547 GCF_963534045.1 uncultured Veillonella sp.
ATATAAAACCTATACATTACACTGATGAATTATCAGGTGTCTGATTGATTACATTGAAAGTATAACGTAAAGGTGATACAATTTCTGTAGCTTGAGCAACAATAAAAAAACTTTTTCAAAAATTTCCTGACTCTTCTTTTGGAACAGGCTGCTCACAAGAGCATATATAATTATTTTACAATACTCATTACAAATTACCTATAAAAAGCATCACACCATACGATGTATAATTCGAGTTAAAATAGCTATATACTATATTAGGAGGCACACATGATTAAACAAGTTCTATCCGATGACATTATCAAACAATACTTACCAGTCTTAACAGCTTGCCCCCTATTCAATACATTGGGTATACCAGAATTAACGAGCTACTTACATAATGCAAAAGTAATTATAAAGAATTACAAAAAGAACGACTTTATCGCTATTTCAGGAGATCCTATGGAAGGAATTGGCGTTATCTTGGAAGGCAGTGCTCTTCTTACGCGTGAAAATGTGCTAGGCCAACGAGTTATCATGGCCAATTTAGAGGCATCCTCTATTTTTGGGGAAGCCTTGCTATTTAGTAAGCATCCACTTTGGCCAGCCACCATAAAAGCATTAAAGCCAACAAAAATTATGTTTATACCACTCGAAACATTTATCGAAACATTACCGGATTGCCATCAATGCCAAACCAAAATCCTTTCTAATCTATTAGAGGATTTATCGGAAAAAGCATTGCTTCTTACCAAAAAAGTTCATTATTTAACATTAAAGGGCATGCGTGAAAAAATTTACGCATATCTTACAGATATATACACGATGCAACACAGTGAAAAACTGGTGTTACCTCATAATCGCGAACAAATGGCGGAAGCCCTCAACGTTTCACGTACTGCGTTAAGCCGTGAGCTTGGAAGATTGCGCGACGAGGGTATCATTGAAATCAATGGCCGCCATGTGACATTATTAGACCCTCAACAAATTGTAGAATTTGGATTTAACAATTAAATACAGCGTGCACGCAACACAAAACCGCCTAGGCATAGCCTTAGGCGGTTTATTGTATATATGTATAGAATTAGAACCAATGAGATAAATCAAATTCTTCCCCAATGGTTGCTTTCACATGAGCTCGACCTAAATAGAGACCAAGCAATGTAAGAGAAATAGAACACATAGGACTTTCATCATAGACGCGAGCCAAATCAGAAAGAACCGGACTAATATCGTCCATGATTTGACGAGCCTCTTCCCCTCTAAATGCAGTAGGTTTACTCTTCATCAAAGCTATGAGATCACGTTGCACCATTGGATCAGAGATGCGAGCCTCTCTAAAGAAGCGTTGTGCCAAGGATTCATCGACGACAGCCAATTTATAAAGATTAGAGTTTAGGCTGCGCACCACAAATCGTGGATCTACGCCGCGGCCATCAGTAGCACGGAATAACTCTTCCTTTGTAAAGCCACGATAGTTAAATACAAACGGATAGGAATTACTCAATAATTGCGTCAATGTTACGGACTCACGTTCTTGCTGAGTACAACGTAAATAATCTAGCTGACGATAAAACGATGAGTCATGAGGCAAATCCGAAATAAATGGTTCGATATATTTTTCCACATAATGTTGGAAATGAATACGTCCATAGTTATTAGAATTACGAGAGTATTGTAATAATAATGTTAACGCCATCACTTGAAAGTGTCCTAATGTAAGATGGGGCAAAACGCGCAATGCATCAAAAGCTACCAAGTACGGTGTACTTGACTTAGGCGATTGAACCACATCGAAAAAGGCTTCTAGCGCAGCTGTTTTCATCCAAGTCGTTGGAGATCCTGCATAGGCTTTTTGCATAGCCAATAATGCTTCTTGAATTACGATATTTTGCAATAGTAATTTGACTTCGCTTAATTTCGTAATGCCCAAAACGGCTAATGCATCCCGCGTAATATCTGCAACGAATTGCATAGCATCACCATGAACGACACCGAAAGCATGAGCAAATGGTTCAATTGCAAGGGCTACACGTTTATCCTCTTGTGCAGCCTGTGCCCATGGACCAATTGGTTCTGGCTCATCCTCTTCTTTGTTGGATAAATGTTCATTAATTTCATCGGCATTAAACATGCGTGTTTCTTCTAATGCAGATGGACCTTGTGGATTTACAATTTCACTATTTTCACTGCCAAACATCTGCGTTGCATCAGCATCAAAGCATCGTGTTTCGTCCATTACATCAGGAGACTCGCCTAATGCAATAGTATCCTCTGTAGAAGATTCAACAGCAGGAATTTCCATCGTTTTTTCTGTATCAGTCACTGCATCAATAGGTTCTGCAACAACAGGTTCTGTAACAATAGGTTCTGCGGTAACAGAATTCTCAAAATCATGTTGTTCTACAGGATTATGTAATTGAATAGCACCCTTACTAACAGATGTTCGTTCATCAACATGAGCCTCGTATACATCAACACCATCATGTGTTTCCCGAGGTGTTATATGTACCTTCTCTTGTTCATACAAACGCCCTGGACGTGATGTTTTTGAAGGCTTTGATATTACAGAATGCGCGTCACTGTTACTTTCACTTTTATTAAATACCGCATAGCATACTCCAAAGAAACCAAGTACGACAACGGCCAATACGACATATGGGATAAACGTTGACATTACATTCTCCTCTTATAATAATGCGTCATTATATACCGCACGGATACCGCCGATACTTTTAGGGCGAACACGACAAGCTGTCACATGAGCGTCCCCAATTTCTTTTAAGCTTAATCGTACAGGAACCGTTACATGTTTCATATGCATACCAATGAAAGTATCTCCTATATCGATTCCCGCATCTGCTTGTATAAATTCAACAATTACAGGATCCTTAAAGCGGTTATACGCCGTCATAGCCATAGCGCCACCAGCATGCAATTGAGGAACAACATTACATTCCTCTTCCCAAGTCATAGCCTCACGTTCCATTACAAGGGCTCTATTCAAATGTTCACAACATTGTACAGCAAGATATAAACCTCGTTCGCTAACGGCTTTATAAATCTCATCAAATACAACAGCTGCTACATCCTCATGAGAATCAGTGCCAATCTTTTTACCACAAATCTCACTTGTAGAACATCCCACTACAAATAGCTGTCCTTCGTGTACCTTTGCTACTGTTAAGAGTTCTTCCATAGCAGTATGTACTTCTTGTCTAATTGTTTCAATAGAATGCATGATATCGCCCCTTTTTAATATTCAAATCTATAAATATATTATCATAAATTATATGTCTTTTATAGACCAAACTATAGGACATATGCGTGAAATTCTTATGATAAATTAATCTATTGTATATGTTACTAGTTTGAAATACAAAAAAGAGGCTTGCTAAAGCAAGCCTCTTTCAATCACTCAGTGGTGATATTAGATTTTTCTGTAAGGTTTTTGGCCTTGTTCGTAGAAGTTGTTACCTTCAGTATCGCCAACTACGATGCAAGGGAAATCTTCAACTGTCAATTCAGCCAAAGCTTCTGGACCAAGTTCACCATAAGCAAGTACTTCGTATTTTTTGATGGATTTTGCAATCAATGCTGCAGCGCCACCAACTGCTGCGAAGTATGTGCAACCATTTTTCTTCATGGATTCAACTACTGCTGGTTTACGGGAACCTTTACCGATCATGCCTTTGATACCTTGATCAAGCATTGTTGGTGTGTAAGCATCCATACGACCAGAAGTTGTAGGACCAGCGGAACCAATTGGGTCACCAGGTTTTGCAGGTGTAGGTCCTAAGTAGTAAACGAATTTGTTAGTCCAATCGATTGGTAATTTTTCGCCACGTGCTAAAGCTTCTGTCATAACTTTATGAGCAGCGTCACGAGCGGAGTAAATTTTGCCAGTGATAAGAACGCTATCACCAACTTTTAATTTACGGGAAAACTCTTCATTATATTCTTCAGTATTAATGCGAATTGTTTCAGCCATTGTAATTACCTCCTACCGATTAAAGTACTACGTGTTTATGACGAGCAGCATGACACATAATAGTAACAGCAACAGGAAGGCCGGCGATATGAGTTGCACCCCATTCGATGTTTACACCGATACAAGTTGTTGTGCCGCCCAATTGTGGACCGATACCAGTTTTGTTAACCATTTCCAAAATTTCTTCTTCCAATTTTGCATACTCAGGATCTTTGTGAGGAGTGCTAATATCGCGAAGCAAAGCTTTTTTGGACATAACAGCTGCTTGGTCCATAGTACCACCAATACCAACGCCAAGTACGATTGGAGGGCATGGGTTAGGGCCAGCATGTTTTACGATTTCAAGAACTGCATTTTTAACGCCTTCAACGCCATCTGCAGGTACCAACATAGCTACGTCAGATTTATTTTCAGAACCGAAACCTTTAAGTTCTACGTTGATTTCTACTTTATCGCCAGGAACGATATCGATGTAGATGATTGCAGGTGTGTTGTTTTGAGTGTTTTTACGGTTGAACAATGGTTCTGCTACAACGGATTTACGAAGGTAACCTTCTACATAACCTTGAGCAACACCTTCATTGATAGCTTCTTTAAGATCGCCACCAACGAAATGAACATCTTGACCTACTTCTACGAATACCAATGTCATACCAGTATCTTGGCAGTATGGACGATCTTCAGCATCAGCAATTTCTGCATTTTTGATGATTTGATCGAGAACGATGCAACCAACTGGAGACTCTTCTGTTTCACGGCCTTTTTTCAAGCCTTCATAGATGTCTTTTGGCAAGTGGTAAGCTGCGTCCATACACATTTGACGGACTGTTTTTGTGATTTCAGATACTTGAATCTCGCGCAAGATAATCCCTCCTCAGGAAAATAATTAGATATTAACTCTAATACAATGAGATACATTTATTCTCAAAGTGTTAAGCTAAGATTAACTCTATGACTCCATACTAGCACACTACCGAAGGCCTTTCAACGCTTTACCTATACAGTTTTCTCAATGAAATTTATCGATTTGATAATTATTTTCAATGATTAATTATACCTTTTTTATGCACTTTGATAATATTAAAAATAGTAGCTTAACTCTAATAAAAGGCTATATAACTGTAATAAATATCACATCATATTATTGTATATGGTTCGTTTCCAATCAATATGTGTTCTAACCATAAAATATATTGCTTCCTTTAATGAGATTATCTATCATTTTTATATAAAAAGATTTTAATTATGAGTATGTATAACGATTATCTTCAATACAATTAATTTACTAACTCCCCTATTTATCAAGGAGTTCATATACACAAAAACACGCTTAATAACTGGGTTTATCACCAACATATATAATTATCGATTTTTATGACTATCTCATCAAATTATTTTATCATTCCTCAAACTCTGTCTATTATGTGTTTTAGTTATAGCATATGCTAAAAATTTTTAACTTTTTATAACATTTCCCCTTGCTATTATCGATATGTTCCTTTATAATAATCACTATATTATTCCTCGATAGCTCAGTTGGTAGAGCAATCGGCTGTTAACCGATCGGTCGTAGG
>NZ_CAUSQT010000065.1:0-5415 GCF_963534045.1 uncultured Veillonella sp.
CCTTATCCATTCCAATCGTACAAGAGGCTTTGCATCGTAAGATTGATGTAGTAAGCGAAGTAGAGCTTGCTTATGATGTTTGCAAATCTCCTATTTTAGGTGTTACTGGCACAAATGGTAAGACCACCACAACAACTCTATTAACGCAAGTTATGGAATCCACTGGCCTTCCTGTCAAGGTGGGCGGAAATATTGGTGATTCCCTAAGTGAAGCTGCGTATCATATGCCAGAAGGTGGTTATTTAGTAGCTGAACTATCTAGCTATCAATTAGAAACAATTAAGTCCTTTTGTCCATTAGGGGCTATTGTATTAAATGTCACGCCCGATCATTTGGCGCGTCATAAGACGATGGAAAACTATGCAGCGGCTAAAGCTCGTATTTTTATGAATCAAACTGCTGGTAATTTTGTTGTCCTCAATGATGATGACCCTATTGTGGCGGCTATGAAACAAGATGCTCACAGTACAATTCTTAGCATTAGCCAACATCATAAGATTGATAGTGGTGCGTATTTTAAAGGCAATACATGCTATGCTGTATCAGATGGCAAGGCTATTCCTGTTATTGATACAGAACATATCCATATTAAGGGTTCTCATAACATTGAAAATATATTGGCTGTAATTGCTTTAACATACGCTTTAGGTGTAGAGGTAGAGCATATTAAACATACTATTGAAGAATTTCATGGTGTAGAACACAGATTGGAACGGGTCACAACATTCCATGATGTAACATTCTATAATGACTCTAAGGCTACTAATACAGACTCTGTAGTGAAAGCTTTAGATGCCTTTGATAAACCTGTTATTTTATTGGCTGGTGGTCATGATAAGATGACGCCGTTAGAAGACTTCATGAATGTTGTAAAAGCACATACTAAAGAGGTCATTTTTATGGGGGAAGCAGCAGATCGATTTGAATCCGTTGCTGTGAAAATGGGCGTTCAAAATATTCATCGTGCACAGTCTATGAAAGAAGCTGTTGCATTAGGCTATCAATTAGCAAAAGCTGGAGATATTGTATTGCTTTCACCAGCATGTTCTAGCTTTGACTGGTATAGTTGCTTTGAAGAACGAGGCGACGATTTTAAAAACTGTGTTAAAGAATTAGAGGAAAGGGGCTAAGGGCGTGAAACGAATCATCATTTCTGGCGGTGGCACAGGTGGTCATATATACCCAGCCATTACGATATATAAGGAAATTATGAAACAGCAACCTGATGCTAAGGTCCTCTATGTGGGAACAGAACATGGTTTAGAAGCTAATCTGGTGCCGAAGGAGAACATTGATTTTGTTACATTACCTGTACAAGGTTTGCAGCGTAAACTTTCATTAGGTACGTTGGTAACAATGGGGAAAACAGCGCTTTCTCTTGTAAAGGCCAATTCGATTATTTCGGATTTTAAACCAGATGTTGTGATTGGTACAGGTGGCTATGTATGTGGTCCTATTTTAATGGCTGCAGCATTGCGTAATATCCCTACATTAATTCAAGAGCAAAATGTTATTGCTGGTATTACGAATAAAATCTTGAGCCGTTTTGTTGATATAGTCGCGGTTGGTTATAATGAAGCCGCAAAATCATTTAGCAAGGCGAAACGCGTCGTATATACAGGTAATCCAGTGCGTCCTGATGTACTCGTAGATTCTCGTGCAGAAGGTCGACAATTTTTTGGACTGTCTGATGATATATTTACAGTTCTTATTGCTGGTGGTTCTCGTGGTGCCCGTACTATTAATACGGCCATGGTAGATGTACATAAACATTTCCAAGGTAAACCGGGTATTAAGTTGATACACATTACAGGGAATGGGGAATATAATACTGTATTAGAGCAATTAGGAATTGACGATGGCACTGGTTTGGGTGAATCATCGTTGATTTTGCCATATTTACATGATATGCCTAAGGCACTAGCTGCTACGGATTTGGCCGTATTTAGATCTGGTGCTATCGGTCTTGCCGAATTAGCTGTACGTGGTATTCCATCTATATTAGTGCCATATCCTTATGCTGCAGAAGATCATCAAACGTATAATGCGCGCATTTTCGTACAAGAAGGAGCTGCGCATATGATTGTAGATAAGGTTTTGACGAGCCATGATTTAATTAGTGAAATCGAAATGTTTATGGCAAATCGTGAATTATTGGCTCAAATGGGGGCTAGTGCTTTACGTTTAGGAAAACCAAATGCAGCTCATGATATTGCTGAGTTAGCGTTATCTATTGCGAAATAGTTAAGGAGAGTAATTATGTTAGAAGGTATCCATAAGATTCATCTCATCGGTATAGGTGGATCTGGTATGCGCGCTATTGCGAATATTTTAATTCAAAAAGGATATGAAGTATCTGGTTCTGATGTAAAAGAATCTGATGTAATTGAACGTTTTAGACAAATGGGCGCTACCGTTCATATCGGTCATAATGCTGACTATGTACAAGGTGTAGATGCTGTAGTTCGTTCCACAGCCATTCGTGAGGATAATCCGGAAATCGTAGCAGCAAAGGAACAAGGCATCACTATTTTACATCGCTCTGACATTGTAAAAGCCGTATTAGATGTTACAAATGGTATTGCTGTAGCCGGTGCTCATGGTAAAACATCTACTACTTCGATGATTGGTCAAATTCTTGTAGAAGGACAAATGGAGCCAACTGTTATTATCGGTGGCGAAGTTGATTATCTAAAGGGGAGTAGTTGTTTAGGTAAAGGTGAATACTCTGTCGTAGAAGCTGATGAAAGTGATGGTTCTTTCTTAAAATTAAGACCTAAGACGATTGTTATTACAAATATCGAAGATGATCATATGGATCATTATAAGACGATGGAAAATCTATTGAATGCATTCTGTCAATTCGTTGAAACATTACCTGTCGATGGTAAAGCAGTCGTTTGTGGTGACAATGATAATATTCGTTATGTAATGGGCAAAGTGGAACGTCAATTTATCACATATGGTTTGGAAGAGACTAATGATTATGTGGCAAAAAATATTCATTATGAAGACAGTTCTCTTGTCTATGATGTAGTTCGTAAAGGTGAAACGTTAGGTCGTGTATCCTTGCGTGTACCAGGTAATCATAATGTGTTAAATTCTTTAGCATCTTTTATTGTGACTCATGAATGCTGTCATGTTCCAGTGCCAACTATTGTGAAAGCTTTAGGTAAATTCATCGGTGCTAAACGTCGTTTTGAAACAAAGGGGCATGTAGCAGGTGTATGGGTAGTCGATGATTATGCTCATCATCCAACAGAAATTAAAGCGACTTTAAAAGCGGCTAAGGAATTAGAAAAGCATCGTGTTATCTGCGTGTTCCAACCGCATCGCTATTCTCGTACATCCTTGTTGAAAGACGAATTTGCTACTGCTTTCACAAGTGCAGATGAAATCTATATGACAGATATATATAGTTCTGGAGAAGATCCTATTAGCGGTATTGATGGTCATACAATTCCAAATATTATTAGTGAAGTAACGCATCAACATGTAAATTATGTGGAAGATGTAAATGATTTGCCAGCCGTTCTTGCGAAGGTGGTACGACCAAATGATTTGGTTATTACTATGGGGGCAGGATCTATTAATCAATATGGTCCAAAGTTATTAGCATTATTGGAAGAAGGTTTACAATGAAAGATAAACATATCATCGTATTAATGGGTGGTCCATCTGCTGAGGCTGAAGTATCTCGTAGAACTGGCGCAGCCATCGCAGAGGCTTTAATTAGCAAGGGGTATCACGTTTCCACATTAGAACTAAATCCTCGCACTGTATTACAAGATATTGAAAACCTAAAGGGCGATGTTGTATTTAATGCGATTCATGGACGTTATGGTGAAGATGGCGCTTTGCAAGGTGCATTAGAGATGGCTGAAATCCCATATACAGGATCTGGCATTATGGCACATTCTGTAGGGATGAATAAAAAAGTAAGTAAAGATGTGTTTAAAGGTGCTCATATTCCTACGGCAGAATCTATTTCTTACAATGGTAATTTACAGTCGAAAGAAGATATTATTAAAGATATTGAAGCAAAATTCTCCTTGCCTGTAGTATTGAAACCAGCAACGCAAGGCTCTAGTATTGGCGTTACCATTGTAAAAGAAGAAGATCAATTGGCTAAGGCTGTTACAGAGGCGCTTACATATGACCCAATTCTTGTGGTGGAACAATATTTAAATGGTCGTGAATTTACTGTTTCTGTATTGGACGGTAAGGCATTGGCTATCATTGAAATCAGACCTCATTCTGGTGAATATGATTACGCTAGTAAATATACGGCAGGCGCTACTGATTATTTAGTACCGGCTCCAATTAGTGCAGATATGACAAAAGATATGCAAGCTATTGGCGAGCTTGTGTATCGTGAAGTACAAGCGAGTGGGGCTATTCGCGTTGATGTCATGACTGATGATAAAGACAATATGTATGTATTGGAATACAATACGATTCCAGGTATGACAGCTACTTCTTTGGTGCCAAAGGCTGCTAAAGAGGTGGGCATAGATTTTCCTGAATTATGTGAAAAAATCTTATTAACAGCAGGTTATGGGAAGTTTTAAATGCTGTAGTATGTAAGGAGAGTAGTTATGGATGATTTTAAGCAACATCCACCCAACTCAAATCAGATAGATGCGGAGCATCATAGACCCGACTTTCTTCATCCTGAGACTGAGCCAATCCACAAGGATGATGGAGATTCAATACATAATAGTGAGCGTGAATTAGCTCGTAAACGTAAACAAGAGAAAGCGGAGGTTAGAAAGAAGTTTCTAAAAATAGGTGGTGTTGTAGCCATCGTGTTGTTAGGCTTATTTAATCTACCGATTCCACTTGGATCTATTAAAGTTATTGGATCTGATAAGGTCACTGTACAGGATGTAGAGGTTGCTGGTGATATTGGGGAACCAGTGAATGTACTTCGTATCAATAGAGAGAACTTGCGACACCGATTATCAAAGGATCTCCGTATTGAAGATGCGCAAATTAGTTACGAATTGCCATTAACAATGGTGGTCCGGGTAGTCGAGCGTAAGGCTATTGCTGTGATACCAGCTCAATTTGGGTATCTAACCTTGGATAAGAATGGGCAAGTGATTGCGTCTGATAGTGTAATTGAAGATACTACGGTGCCTATGATTTCCGGTGTTAAGGGTGGTAATATACTGCTAGGTGATGTGGTTACCGATAAGCCGATTGTACAGGCTCTTGATTATTTGCGCGCCTTAGATGATGATACATTTAAGCAAATTGCAGAAATCAATATCGGTGATCCTAATAATATGATGGCGTATACCGTCTCAGGTATACAGATTCGACTAGGTGATGGCGAAGATTTGAAAAGCAAAGCTGATTTAACAGCGTCTATGCTAAAAGATTTACCTAAGAGTCAAGGTAATGTTCAAT
>NZ_CAUSQT010000066.1:0-5381 GCF_963534045.1 uncultured Veillonella sp.
GCAACAGCACCAAAAATTGATGTGTCTGCAGCTATTAAACCTGTAGCAAATGAAAATACTAAACCTGTAGTGACTGAAACTGTTAAACCTGTAGCACCTGAAGCTGTTAAACCTGCAACAGCTGAGGCTACTAAACCTGCAACAGCTGAAGCTGCAAAACCTGTAGTAAACGAAAATGCACAACCTGTTGTAGTTCCTGCGGCAGCAAACCCTGCAGCTGCGTCTATGGATGCTGATACAACTCCTGTAGTTGCAAAAGCAGATAAAAAAGATTCAAAAACAACAAAGGTTGTAAAAGCGGATAAAAAAGACCATAAAACAACTAAGGTCGTAAAATCCAATAAAAAAGCTCAATCTGCACCAGCTGTAAAGGCTGAAAAAGCAGATAAAGCTCATAAATAATCTACTATACCAATACACATGCATCGCGTCATCCCATCGGCGCGTGGGGTGTATAGAATCTCCCAGTGCACCCCGATGCGGGCCCTTTGGTGGATCAGACAAACATTGACTCTCTCCTATGCCGTCTGTCGCCTTAGGGCCTCCTTATGAAGGGTTCCCTCCCAATTCATAAGTATATACATGATGTATATAACATATCTCTCTCACAACACACAATACACACACAACACACACACAACACACACAATCCATATGTGTATGGTATAGGAGAATAAAAGCACCACCGAATTTCGGTGGTGCTTTTGCTTTTGTGGATGACATTGAAATCACTGGTGTCATCCTCTTTATTTTATATGTATTGTCGTGGCACGCGATCAGAGAAGCCACAGAAGATTTCATAAGGAATGGTGGAGGCAAGGGCTGCAATTTCAAGAGCCGAGATGCTTTCATGACCTTGAGAACCCAATAGTACTACCTTGTCGCCTGGTTTGACCGTAATCGTATCAGGTATTGCTACCATGAATTGGTCCATACAAATGCGTCCTACAACAGGGCAACGGGTACCTTGGATGAGAACGGTACCACGATTAGATAGGCTGCGTGGATACCCGTCGGCGTAGCCTACAGGAATGGTAGCGATTGTCATCGGTTCTGGTGTGACATAGGTAGAACCATAACCAATGCCTTCGCCTGCTTCGAGATGCTGCACATGAACGACTTCACTGTGGAAGGAGAGAACTGGTTTGAGGCCTAATCGGTTCGGCACATCGAGAGATGGCATGATGCCGTATTGGATGATACCTGGTCGTGCATCTGTGAATAGACTATCCTTTACGGATAATAGACCGGCGCTGTTGGCGAGGGAGAAGCGATAGTCCGCATCAGGTCTAAAGGCGCGAATTTCATCCACCATTTTATGGAATTTTTGAGCCTGTCCATGAGCATGGCTTTGATCCGCCGCATCAGCATTGCTCATGTGTGAAAAGAATCCGTCTACTGCAAGATTTGGATAGGATTCAACGCGCTTAATGAACTCTACCGCATCTTCTGGTTTAATACCTATGCGATGCATGCCTGTATCGACGGCTACGGCAACGCGGATAATCATATCGTGATTGTCCGCTACTTTGTTGAGGGCCTCTAAATCGGTAGATTCGCAAACAGCGGGAATGGAATTCGTATCCGCTACAAGTTCAAAGGATTGTGGTCTCGTTAGGCCTAATAGGTAAATAGGCACCATAATGCCAGCATTGCGAAGTGGTACAGACTCTTCTGGAATAGCGACGGCTAAGGATTCATAACCTTCTTCGACAGCAATACGCCCCATCATAACACTACCGTGACCATAGCCATTGGCCTTGATAACCGCTGTGGATGTACTCCATTCAGGGAGGCTGTCTTTTATTTTTCGTAGGTTCTCGCGAACCAAGCTTGTATCAATCGTTAAATATGTTGGTCTCATGATCATTTCACTCCTAAAATACATTACTTTTATTGTATAACTTTTAGGGAATTAAACAATAGTTTTTGTGAAAGTTTATGCTGAAATTTCATTTGATTTTATATTCAGGGAGTAATTAGTCTTAATCTGCATAGACTATGATGAATTAGCATATAATATGTAGTAGCTTGTAGTATAATTAATATATAATACATTTACCCTTAATAGAAATTGTTAGGAGGATATGATGAACGAACGAGTTGTAGTAGTTAATGCTGGTAAGATGAATTACGATCACTTGCTAGATTTTTCCGTTTTATCAAATGATGTACAAGTGTATGACGATAGTACAAATGCTGAGCTTATCGAACGCATTCAAGGCGCTACTGTAGTGGTAACAAAAGAAATACCTGTAGGGGCAGAGTTGCTTTCACAATTTCCTGAATCTGTGAAACTCATCGTAGAAGCTGGTACTGGATATAACAACATCGACCTTGATGCAGCGCGTGCTAAGGGTATTACGGTGTGCAATATTCCGGCCTACAGTACGGAACGTGTAGCACATACAGTGATTATGATGCTTCTAAATTTTGCATCTACCATGCAACAACAAATCGGTATGCTTGCTAGAGGCGACCGTAGCAATTTTACTAAACATTTACAAGTTCCTCACACCGAAGTTAATGGTAAAACATTAGGTGTCATCGGTGCCGGTCATATCGGCATGGCTGTTGTGAAGGTAGCAAAGGCCTTAGATATGAACATCTTGATTCATACGCGTACACCAAAGGCTGATGGCGATGGGATTCGCTATGTAAGCCTTGATGAATTGCTAGAAAATAGTGATTATATTACATTGCATTGCCCATTGAATGACAAAACTAAGCATATGATTAATAAAGAAACCATCGCTAAGATGAAACCTAATGCAGTTATCGTCAATACAGGCCGTGGTCCACTTATTAATGAGGCAGACCTTTGTGAAGCCTTAGCGGCTAAACGTATTCACGGCGCTGGCCTTGATGTACAAGAGGTAGAACCTCCAGCTGAGGATAGCCCATTGTATACACTTGATAATGTGATTATCACGCCTCACATGGGTTGGAAAGGCCTTGAAACACGCCAACGCTTGGTAGGTATCATTCGCGATAATGTACAAGCCTTTTTGAAAGGTGAACCGATTAACGTCGTTTCCTAATAGATACACAAATACCCCCTGACCGGTTGTGTGGTCAGGGGGTATTTTCGTTTAGGGCTAGTATCATAGATCAAGTTTTTAATATATATATTATATATATATCAAGGGAGGTAGTTATCCTCAAACTTGATTATGATTAGTTTGTGTTTTGATGGGACTCCACCAATGTCTACGATATGCTTTGATGCCTTCTACAACAGTTTTGCTCGCTTTGGCGGCTAAGTCCTTTGTAGCGGCAGGGATGCCATCAAGGCGGTAGGTGATACCTAATTCCTTGTATTTGGCAACGCCCATAACGTGATATGGTAAACAGTCGACGGCCTGTAAGTTGCGTAGTGAGCCTAAGAAAAAGCCTAGCCTATAGTGACGATCTGCGTTATCCGTGATGGTTGGTACTACCACATGACGCACCCAAATCGGCACATTTACATCAGCTGTCAGTTTTGCGAATTGAAGGATTGGTTCTAAAGGCTGTGCGGTTAGCCATTTGTGGACAGTAGGGTCGATGTCCTTAATATCCAAAATGACGAGACTCGTTACGCTCAGTAACTTACGGTATGCCACCTCTTGGTGGGGATCAAAACAAATTCCACTTGTATCTAAACAGGTATGGACGTTTCTTTCACTAAAATATGTGAAAAGCTCGATGACAAAGTCAATTTGCATCAATGCTTCCCCACCTGTGACAGTAATGCCACCGTTCGTATAGAACTGACGGTTACGTTCGTATTGCTGCCAAATATCTTCGACGGTCATGAACTTAGCTTCTTGGCTTTCTTCATTCCACGTATCTGGATTATGGCAGTAGGCACAACGCATGGGGCATCCTTGTAGGAATACCACCATGCGCATGCCTGGACCATCAACCGTACCCATCGTTTCTAGTGAATGAATACGTCCTGTCATAGAAAACCTCGATTAGATTTGTTGATGGAATGTACGGGAAATAACTTCATCTTGTTGTTGTTTCGTCAATTTGTTGAAGTGTACTGCGTAACCAGATACACGAACAGTCAATTGAGGGTACAACTCAGGATGTTTTTGAGCGTCTAACAATGTTTCACGAGTGAACACGTTAACGTTCAAATGGTGACCGCCCTTTTGGGAGTAGCCATCCAATAATTCTACCAAGTTATCCACTTGTTGTTGGTTGCTCATGGGTATTCCTCCTTTCAACCAAAATACGAGTACTGATGCCGGTGAAAGCATACAATACGGCGGAAGATTATTTATCTTCCTCTATAGTAACATTTGGTTCGCTGCAAGCGAAGTTTGTATTGCTGTTAGGCAATTGAGAAGGGTCTAACTCAATATCAAAATCGCCTACGGATACAAATGTTTCACCAGATTTACCTAATGCGTCCGGAACGATGGAGAAGGTATTGGAAATACCGTCAGAGCAATCGCGCCATGGCATTTTTGCAACGGAAGACAACGAAGCTACAGCACCGTGAGAGTCACGACCATGCATAGGGTTAGCACCAGGAGCGAAAGCTTGACCAGCCTTACGGCCGTCTGGTGTGGAACCTGTTGCAGTACCATATACTACGTTAGAAGTAATTGTTAACAAGCTCATAGTAGGAACGGATTGACGGTATGTAGGATGTTTACGCACCTTGTTCATGAATGTGGAAACAACCATGGAAGCCAAGCTATCTACACGATCGTCATCGTTACCATATTTAGGGAATTCACCTTCGATTTCGAAATCAACAGCGATGCCGTTTTCGTCACGAATAGGTTTTACCTTAGCGTATTTAATAGCGGACAAGGAGTCAGCTACTACGGATAAACCAGCGATACCAGTTGCGAACCAACGAGTTACCTTGCGGTCATGCAATGCCATTTCTAGTTTTTCATAAGCGTATTTATCGTGCATGTAGTGAATGATGTTCAATGCGTTTACATATACGCCTGCCAACCATTCCATCATGTCGTCGAATTTTTCCCATACTTCGTCAAAGTCTAAGTATTCGGATGTAATAGGGCGGTATTTAGGACCGATTTGTTTCTTAAGTTTTTCGTCAACGCCACCGTTAATCGCGTAAAGCAAGCATTTGGCTAGGTTAGAACGAGCGCCGAAGAATTGCATTTCTTTACCAATACGCATTGGGGATACGCAACATGCGATAGCGTAGTCATCACCAGAGTTTGGACGCATCAATTCGTCGTTTTCGTATTGGATGGAAGAAGTTTCGATGGATAATTTCGCACAGAAACGGCGGAAGCCGATTGGCATGCGAGGGGACCATAATACAGTGAGATTTGGTTCTGGAGCAGGACCCAGGTTAGTCAATGTATGTAGGTAACGGAAGGACATTTTGGAAACCAATGTACGGC
>NZ_CAUSQT010000067.1:0-5240 GCF_963534045.1 uncultured Veillonella sp.
ACTTGGCTCAAGTTCTTCGCCTGCAAATCAGACTTATCTATTATTTGTAAAAAGAATAAGCGCCCCACTAATACGACAGCAATACACAGTAATACGCGTACCGTATATTCAATTCGCTTATTATCATTCCCTGAAATATTCATTATGGTCTCCCACTCAATATATTACTTCGATGACCTCTGCAACTTATGGATAAGCGCTTCATATAAATCATCCGGTGTATTGTTAACGACACCATTTTGCACCTGTTGCATCAAATATTGTAACCCTTTCGCCACATTATCGCCACAGGCTTCTAGAACGCGGTTGTCATAGTTCAAATCTTTTGTATGTACAGGCATTTCTAGGCTTAAATCAGCCATACATTCCCCGAACGCCAATGTACCATCAGTAACGGAATATGGCTTACCACAACCAAGGACGTCGGCCGCACAAACCTTCGCCAATTGCAACCATGCTTCCCGCATACTTTGACTATCTCTAAACTCGCCACTTCGAATTTCCTTGCGCATCCATTTTTTCTCATCTGCCTCTTCATTTTGCACGAAGAAATGAAAGCGCATGTGATTTTTAACAATCCACGAAACGCGACTAGCAAATTTCTTATTATAGCCGAGACGAATCAATAGGTCATAGGCCATCTCTGCGCCTAGATTATCATGGCCTCGGTCGGTGTAGCGTCCATTGATAACTTGCCTAATGGTAGGCATTCCCTTTGCCACATCATGTAATAGGGCGCCCCAACGAAGGGTTAAATCAGGTTCCGTTTCTGAAACGACAGCCAATGTATGATACCATCCATCAAATTCGTGAAACGCCTTTTCTTGAGGCAATCCCACCAAATGATATAGCTCTGGCAATATAGGAACCTCTTTAATTGCCCCATTTTCAACGACGCGGCACGAACATTCTGCCAAGCGCGATTGGACGAGTACATCTAGCCCTTTTGCAACTGCTGGTTCCAATAATAACCGGTCTAATTCATTGCGCACTCGTTCTAGTGAAAGCCCCGATACACGGTGGAATGCTTTTGGCATGGCCTCTAATAGGGATTTATCCGGAAGAAAATCGAGTTTTGCAACGAATCGGCAAGCTCTAAATAATCGCAGTGCATCCTCTTGGAACCGTTCCGTTGGATTCCCGATGGTGCGCAAAACCTTATGCTTAATATCTCGGCGCCCACCGACTAGGTCGATAACCTCTTTATAGCGATTCATCGCCATACCATTAACGGTAAAATCGCGACGTTTTACATCTTCTTCGAGCGTATCTGCATAGATGACTTCTTCAGGGCGATGGCTATCTGCCCCATATCGTTCCTTGCGATACGTAGCCACTTCATAATGTTTTCCATCTACAATGGCCACTACCACACCGAAGGACTTACCTATGATGCCTGTGGTTTCAATATTCGCATCACCTAAAACAGAGATGACCTGTTCAGGTCGGGCAGATGTAACGATATCATAATCGTGTGGCTTTACATGCATGAGCATATCTCGCACAGCGCCGCCAATAATGAAAGCCTCAAAGCCCGCTTCTTCTAAAATTGTCAGCAAACGTATAGCTTGTTCCATACATCTACCCTCCCTTCTATTTATCTTTTTATTGTACTACAAATAGGGTTATGAAAAAAGGCTCACATACTATAAGCACATTGCAGATTATGCTCATAATAGTGAACCTTTTGTATATATGTAATTATAGTGAACAAACTTTCTCCGCTATGGCAAGACCTGTTTGAGTGACTGCTAAGCCACCATCACTTGTTTCGCGAAGGGCTGCAGGCATAGCGCGGCCAATATTATTCATGGCCTCAATTACCTCATCGGTAGGAATTTGGCTTTCAATACCAGCTAAAGCAAGTTCAGCCGCTGTAATGGCATGAACGGCATACACGCCATTCCGTTTCACACAGGGCACCTCAACAAGACCTGCCACAGGATCACACGCAAGGCCTAGTAAATTTTTCATACACAATGACACGGCATGCCCGACCTGACGAGCAGTACCGCCCATCATTTCTACAATGGCAGCTGCCGCCATACATGCAGCTGTACCAATCTCAGCTTGACAGCCACCGACCGCACCGGCTACACAAGCGCGATTAGCAACCACATTCCCTACGCCTGATGCGGCAAGGAATCCTTTCACCAAGACATCTCTATCTAGTTTGTATTGCTCAGCCACGGCTTGAATGGCGCCAGGCATAACGCCACAAGAACCCGCCGTTGGGCAAGCCACAATTCTGAACATTTTCGCATTAGCTTCGTTGACCGCAATAGCATAAGACATCGCCTTATAAGCAGTTTCACTCATGAATAATGGTTTTCGTTTCATTAAACGAGCCGCATCTCCACCAGACATATTGGATTGAGTCCGCTGTAAATGACGCATACCATCGTGAATGGAGGCCTCAAAAATACTTAATCGATGCTTAATTTCTTTAACGATTTCCTTTTCACTACGATCATACTGTTCTAGTTCACTGCGCATTACCACATCACCAAAAGATATGTTATTCTCTTCGCTAAGGCGGATAATATCAGCTATCGTTTCATATTCGTAACTCATCATATCCTCCTATAGGGCCTCAAAGGTCATCACATCTTGGATGCCTGGGCATTCACGCATAAATTGTACTGTAATAGGGTTTACAACGGAATCTGTAGTAATTACCATAACCGCGTCCTTATATTTACCCTTTCTAAACACGCGCATGGACGCAATGTTGATATCCGATTCACTCAAGGCCTGACTAATTAGAGAAATTGCACCAGGTCTATCCTCATGGAATACAACAAGGGTAAATTCATCGCCCGTAATGGACATATCATTGCCATCAACCTCGGTAATCATGATTTGACCACCACCAATCGAACGACCTACAACGGCCATATGACGATTATGGTCGCCGTATAGATCAAACTTAACTACATTCGGATGGCCTATATCGAGTGGTGATTCGATGAAAGTATAGTCTAAACCTGCTTCATCAGCGAGTTCCTTTGCATTGCGGATGCGTTTATCATCCTCTTTAAAGCCTAATAAACCACCTAATAAGGCACGATCTGTACCATGCCCCTTATATGTTTTTGCAAACGACCCATACAAGGTCATTTCAACCTTCTTCGGCGTATTCCCAAATATACAACGAGCCATCTTGCCAAGCCGTGCTGCACCAGCGGTATGCGAACTAGATGGGCCAATCATAACAGGGCCGATAATATCAAAAATACTGTTCATAATGAGCCTCTATGCATATATAAATAAAGATATAATCTAATTCTTATCTATAGTATAGCAATCAATATCGAGGCTTGTCTATATGCACAATAGAGGTATGTTTGTCCACTGTTGGCAAACATACCTCTATTCCATTAATTAACTATTAATATAACTCAGCCAAAAAAATAATAGCAAATCCCCATAGTACAACCCCATATGTCGTATTTATTTTGACGACAAAAAAGGCTATACCATCCGAAGATGGCATAGCCTAATTTATATAGCAACAGCCCGAATCATATAAGAGAGAGGGGATTAAGGCCGCTGTTATCAGTTTTTAATCCGATTAGCCCAAGATAGCTTTCATATCAGCTTCTGGAGTTGTAATTGGATGTAATTGGAATTTTTCTACCAAAATGTTCAATACATTGCTGGAGAAGAATTTAGGCAAGGAAGGTCCGATGTAGATGTTGCGGATACCCAATGCCAACAATGTTAACAAGATACATACTGCTTTTTGTTCGTACCAGGACAATACCAATGTTAATGGCAAGTCGTTTACGTCACATTCAAATGCACCAGCCAAAGCTACTGCTACTTGAATAGCGGAGTAAGCATCGTTACATTGACCCATATCAAGGATACGAGGGATACCACCGATTTCACCGATGTTAAGGTCGTTGAAGCGGAATTTACCGCAAGCCAATGTCAATACTACAGTATCATCTGGAGTTTGTTTTACGAATTCTGTGTAGTAGTTACGGCCTACTTTAGCACCGTCACAACCACCAACTAAGAAGAAGTGTTTGATTGCGCCAGCTTTTACAGCGTCGATTACTTTATCAGCAATACCCAATACTGTACCGTGACCGAAACCAGTAGTTACTTCGTGACCACCGTTGATGCCAGTGAATTCTTGAGCTTCTTTGTAGCCGCCCAATTCGATGGCGCGTTCAATAACAGCGGAGAAGTCTTTAGTGCCATCAGCTTTTTCTTCTACGTGTGCACAGCCGTCGAAACCTACCATATCTGTAGTGAAGATATTAGCTCTGTAGTTTTCTTTTGGTGGCATAATGCAGTTTGTAGTGAACAAGAATGCGCCAGGAACGTCAACGAATTCTTTTTGTTGGTTTTGCCATGCAGTACCGAAGTTACCTTTCAATTGAGGATGTTTTTTCAATTCAGGGTAAGCGTGGCAAGGTAACATTTCACCATGAGTATAGATGTTTACACCTTTACCATCAGTTTGTTCCAACAATTGATTCAAGTCGTGAAGGTCATGACCAGTTACAACGATGAAAGGACCTGGTTCTACAGTCAAAGGTACTGTAGTTGGTACTGGAGTACCATATGTTTCAGTGTTAGCTTTATCAAGAATAGCCATGCATTTCAAGTTGATTTGACCGAATTCCATCAACAAGTTCAACCATTCTTCAGCACTGTGGTCTTTAGCGAATTCTACCATGCCTTTGATGAACCAAGCATCAACTTCAGGATCATGGAAACCAAGACGTGCAGCATGCCATGCATAAGCAGCCATACCACGCATACCTAACAATAATGTGGAACGAAGAGATACGATATCTTCTTCACCTTTCCACAATTGTTCCCAATCGAAGTTTTGAGCTGCGCTATCGATTTTTGCATGATAAGCGTTTACTTCGTCGATGAATTCTTGAACGCGGTCTTCAGAGAAGTTTACGTTTGTTACACACATGAACAAACCACGCATTAAATAGTCAACGCCTTCTTTAGTTTGGCCTTTTACGTCTAAAGCGCGTGCTAAACCAACTAAAGCAGCAGTTAATTCGTCTTGTAAGTTAGCAACTGGTGCAGTTTTACCACATACACCTTGTACAGTACAGCCGCCTGGTGCTGCAGATTGTTCGCATTGATAACAGAACATGCTCATTTAAAAATCCTCCTTTGCGAGACTTCCTCGCATTCAAGCTAGATAATATAAAACCTATACATTACACTGATGAATTATCAGGTGTCTGATTGATTACATT
>NZ_CAUSQT010000068.1:0-5180 GCF_963534045.1 uncultured Veillonella sp.
AATGATAAAGGAGGTATTGAATGGAACGCATTCGAATGATCGGCCTAGGAAAATCATTTGGGGTGCGCCAAGTGTTTTCCAATGTGTCCTTTGAAATAAAAGAAGGCGATAGAATTGCCTTGGTTGGCCCTAATGGGGCTGGTAAATCAACACTATTGAAATGTATCCTCGGTATTGAGGAATTAGATGAAGGTCAAGTCGTTATGTCTCCCGTTGCGAGTATTGGCTATTTGCAACAAGATGTTAACTTAGGCGATGCCAGCTTGGCGGAAGAAATAGAAACAGCATGGGAAGATGTTCATGCATTAGAAAATAAATTACAAGAGTTAACGGCATATCTAGAGACTCATGAAGCCAGTGAAAGTGATTTACAACGATTAGATTATCTGCAAAATCGTTTGGAATGGCTAGGAGGCTACGACTATGAACAAAAAACAAAACGCATAGTATATGGTCTAGGCTTTACAGATGAAGATTTATATAAACCGGCTAATGCATTTTCAGGGGGGCAAAAAACGCGCATTAATTTGGCAAAGGCCTTAGTACGAAGCCCTTATTTTTTATTCCTCGATGAACCGACAAACCATTTGGATATGGAAATGTTGGAGTGGTTAGAAGGGTATCTATCATCCTA
Organism: uncultured Veillonella sp.; assembly: GCF_963534045.1. Taxonomy (GTDB): domain Bacteria; phylum Bacillota; class Negativicutes; order Veillonellales; family Veillonellaceae; genus Veillonella. Next base: position 635 of record NZ_CAUSQT010000068.1, read on the forward strand.
TCGAGGTGGCATTCTGATCGTCAGCCATGACCGGTATTTCATGGACCGCATCGTTACTGGTGTGGTAGAACTAGATCATCACAAGGCTACCACCTATCGCGGTAATTATAGCCGATATTTAGCACAACGAGAAGAACGTTTAAAAGCAGATACGATTGCTTATGAAAAGCAGCAAGAATATATTAAGAAAACAGAAGAGTATATTGATAAGTATCGCGCTGGTATTAAGTCTAAGATGGCAAGAGGTCGCCAATCTCAATTAAATCGATTGGAACGATTAGAGGCTCCCGAAACTTCACATTCATTAGACTTTAAATTCCCACCGGCAGCAATGAGCGCTGATAAGGTACTTGTACTCGATCATGTGTCTATTGGCTACAAAACAGATGTCCCAATCATTGATGATGTATCTATGGTTGTTCGACGCGGCGAATCTGTTGCCTTAATAGGTCCTAATGGGGCTGGTAAATCTACCATGGTGAAAGCTATTGTAGGGGAATTATTCCCTACGGAAGGTCATATCGATATTGGCAATCGTGTACAAGTGGGCTATTTTTCACAAGAACATGAAGAATTACACGATCGGTGGCAAGTAGTAGATGAGATTATCAATAATTATAATTTTACCGAAGAAAAAGCTCGTAATGTACTAGGCTCATTTCTATTTAAAGGGGATGATGTATTTAAACTGGTAGGTGATTTATCCGGTGGTGAACGGGCGCGTTTAGCTCTGTTAAAATTATTCTTACAAGGTGATAATTTCCTCATTCTCGATGAACCTACTAACCATTTAGACGTACCTACCCGTGAAATTGTCGAACGGGCATTACAACAATTCGGTGGCACTTGTTTTATTATTTCCCATGACCGGTATTTCTTAGATCAAGTATCTACAAGAACATTGGTATTAGAGAATAAAGGTTTTACTGAATACTTAGGTAATTATTCTTACTATAAAGAGAAATTAAAAGAGCAACAGGATATAGCTGCTCTTACAGAAGTAGTAGAAGAAGAGCCTAAGGAAGATGTGAAATCTGAAGCTAAAACCATTTCTCCATCTCCATTTGATGAACCTAAGAAAAAAACAAATACATACATGGTTGAAAAGCAATTAGCTGAAGTGGAAGAAGAAATTGCTAGATTAGAGGCGACCATGAAAATGTATGAAGTACAATTAGCAAATCCTGTAGTCCAACAAGATTTAGCGGAAATGGAAAACATATCTAAGCAGCTTTCAGATACGGAAAGCAACTTACAACAGTTGTATGAGAAATGGGAACATTTTTCAGAATTATTAGCATAATAAATAAAAATTATAAGGTGTATATCTGAATTCTATAGAAGATATACATGATTTAATTGACAAACATAAAAAATATTTCATAATATAGAAGTATATATAATTTATACTATTATATTTGCTGTTATTGTAATTAAAGGAAGGGTGTAACATGAATAAATCCATGTTAAAAAAAGCAGCCATTTTCGGTCTTGCTGGTGTAATGGCTGTTGCTGCTGGTTGTGGTAGCAATAAAGATGCAGGTAATGCAAATAATAATGAAGCTAAAATCGCATTGTTAACAACGACAACAGGCGGTGCTGCTGCGTATGGCGAATCTATCAAAGCTGGTGCAGAATTGGCTGTTAGCGAAATCAATGCAGACGCTAACAATGTAAAAATTAATTTGCTCGTTGAAGATACTAAAGGTGATAAAAACGAAGCAATTAATGCTATGAACAAAGTTATTTCTAAAGATAAAGTGGTAGGCGTTATCGGCCCTATGTTATCTGGTGAAATGATGGCTGCTGGCCCTGTAGCAAATAAGAGCAAAGTCGTAGCTCTTGGCACATCTACAACAGCTGAAGGTATTACTGATATCGGCGATTACATTTTCCGTAATGCTGTACCAGAATCCTTGGCAGTAGATACTGCAATTAAAGAAGCACATAAAACTTTGAACTTTAAAACTGCAGCTATTATGTACTCCAACAACAATGACCAAATGGTATCTGTAAATAATACAGCTCGTAAAGCATTGGAAGCTGAAGGTGTACAAATCGTTGATACTGAAACATTCGCAGATAAAGATACAGACTTCTCTGCACAATTAACTAAGATTCAACAAGCTAATCCTGATGTAATCGTTGTTGCTTCTCTATACCAAGAAGGCGCATTGATTATGAAAAAAATGCGTGAAATGGGTATGAAACAACCTGTAGTTGGTTCCAATGGCTTCAACAGTCCTGAATTTATTAAAATCGCAGGTGCTGCAGCTGATGGCGTTATCGTAGGTACACCTTGGTTCCCTAACAAAGATGACCAAAAGGTAAAAGATTTCCGTAAAGCTTATAAAGATAAATACGGTAAAGAACCAGATCAATTCGCAGCGCAAGCTTACGATGCAGTTTACTTGTATGAAGCAGCATTGAAAAAATCTGGCTCCACCACAGATCGTGAAAAATTCCGCGAAGCATTGAAAAATATTGCCGACTTCGTTGGTGTAACAGGTCAATTCAAATTCAATGACCACCGCGACCCTTCCATGGAAGTTCAAGTATTGCAAATTAGAAACGGTCAATTTGACGCATTAAAAAAATAAAAGTTGAGGTAGTATAGTGTTTTTACAACAATTAGTTAACGGGTTAACCCTCGGTAGCTTATATGCTGTACTCGCTATTGGCTTAACACTTGTGTTTGGCGTTTTAAATATCATCAACATGGCACACGGAGGCATCTTTATGATAGGTGCCTTCGTTGGTCTTTTTATGGTAACTGTTTTTGACGTAAACATATTTGTAGCCCTTATCGTAGCGATGGCTGTAGGTGCCGTACTAGGTTACTTATTAGAATTTGTGGCGTTACGCCCACTACGTAAGAAAAAGGTGTCTCACTTAGCACCACTTATCAGCACCATTGGTGTTTCCATCTTCCTTGAAAGTTTGGCATTATTATTATGGGGCCCTCAAACGAGATCCTTCCCACCAGATTATATTGGTGGCCTTATCGACTTTGGGGTATTTAAAATCTCCATGGTGCAAATTATCGGTTTAGGTGTTTCTGTTCTCTTAATGATTATTTTAAATGTGGTTATTAAAAAGACTAAGATTGGTAAAGCCATTCGTGCCGTATCCATGAGCACGGAAACAGCAGCTCTCTTAGGCATCAATCCAACGATGATTATTTCTGTTACCGTTATGATTGCTTCCGCTTTAGGTGCAGCTGCCGGTGTACTTGTTGGCCTTTCCTTCAATGCTATTGAGCCTACTATGGGTGTTATCATAGGTTTTAAAGGCTTGGCTGTACTTATCCTAGGTGGTCTTGGCAATATTACTGGCGCCATGGTAGGTGGCTTTATCTTGGGCATTGCGGAAATTTTTTCCGTTGCTTATGGTGCATCTACATTCCGTGATGCGGTAGCCTTTGGTTTAATCATCGTCTTATTATTCTGGAGACCACAAGGTTTATTTGGTTCTAAAGATAAGGGGGGCAGACCATAATGGATATTTTTAACCCTTATTATCTACAAATTGTGATGTTTTTCATCATTAATGCCATCCTAGGTATCTCCATTTATTTCACACTTGCCAGTGGACAGTTATCTCTTGGGGCAGCTGGCTTTATGAGCGTTGGTGCATATGTTGGTGCATTGCTTTCTTTGAAAGCTGATTTACCTATCGTAGTTGGTATTTTAGTGGGTGGCTTTGTAGCCGCTTTAGTTGCCGTTATCATCGGTTTGCCAACAACTCGATTGAAAGGTCTATACCTTGCCATCGCCACACTTGGTTTTGGTGAAGTAGTACGTGTTATCTTCTTGAACTTAGATGTGACAAATGGTGCTCTTGGTCTATCCGGCATTCCATCTATTCCTCAAGAATTGACAAATTTTGCTTACGAAATCGATATTGATGGCCTTATGGGAATTGATGCTGTTGCATGGGGCAACATTATGGCTATCATTATTTTACTAATCGTTTTGATTTTTATTATTGCTTTCTGTGTACGTATCAACAATAGCCGTGTCGGTCGTGCCTTTGCCGCTATTAAGGCAGATGATCATGCTGCTGAGTTGATGGGGATTAATGTAGTGTACTATAAAATGATGGCTTTCATCATCGGTGCATTTATCGCCGGTATCGGTGGTGGTTTGTATGCTCATATTACAAACTTTATCAATCCTACAGATTTCAGTTATCATAAAGTAGTACAAATCTTATTGTTCCCTGTATTTGGTGGTTCTAATGTAGTGTGGGGTTCCGTACTCGGTTCCTTCATTCTTACATTGTTGCCAGAAGTATTGCGTTTCTTATCCGACTATCGCGATATCATTTATGGTGCATTGTTAGTCATTTTGATGGCTGTTCGTCCAGATGGTATTTTAACCGAATCTATGGTAGATAAGATTAGTCGTAAATTAGGCTTTAAAAAAGCTCCATACATTCCTGAAACACAAGTATTAACAGAACGTTTTGAAGCGTATAAGCGTAAACAACAAGAAAAACAAGGATAGGAGGGAACTGAATGCTATTAGAATTAAATGACGTAAGT
>NZ_CAUSQT010000069.1:0-5061 GCF_963534045.1 uncultured Veillonella sp.
TCCCCATTGGATAGTGAATCCATTGGCGTACTTCACGAAACCGCTTTCTCCAAAGCGTTGCGCCACTATTCCGCCTTCGCCGAGCTTGGTTTTTATATCTTTCAAAGTAGCAACTGGATTTTCTTGCCAGTTAGTCGCACCAAGGATTTTTGCAATCATATTCGTAATCGCTGGATGGGCCGAAACATCAGTATTATGAGTGGATAATTGAGTTTTTAAATTCTGAAGCAACCCACCGTGTGCCCCCGGATCCGTATTATGCGCTTCCAAATCGTGGACAGATGCTACTCCATTATCGGAAATAATCGCTTGCACCTTTTCAGCGTTGCCAATCACGGTAGTAATTGTAAATGTGTAGCTATCCATCGGCGTATTCTTATCAGGGATGTAGTCAACATAGTTGCCACCATTTGTGTAAGAGAATAGCACCTCCTGCCCATTCTCACCAGCTTTTGCCATGAGCCCTATTTCTCGTGCATAAAACCCGGCTTCAAGGTTTTTATTCGAGAGTAGGCCTTGTACCATGAATTGGCCATCGCCTGTCTTAACGCTTTTAGTAATCGCTAATTCTAATCGCTTATCAGTCAACGCCGTAGCGCGTGGAATTGATGCGGGCATGTCGCCTGCACCGATAACAATTTTTGTAAAAATCAAAGCTTGCTTACTTGCATTAGCTTCCGCAATAGTATTTGTTCCCGCCATTGTTGTAATGACTGCAGGATATTTTGCCATGTAAACCTCCTATATATGAATGTATTGGTGAACGGTAACAATACCGCCGGTATAGATTTGTTGCGTTTGTGGACCTGTCGAGATTGTAAGGCTAGGTTCAGCAACAGCACTGCCCGCAGCCGTTGCAATACCTCCAGCATACACGCCGCCTGAATTAATAGCATGCACATATTCGATACCATCTAGCCAGGACCGCTTATTCTTGACAAATTCTAATATACGCAACACGCGCTCTCGAATATTAGGTGTCATCATATAACCGGACATCTGTAGCTTAAAATGATAAGGCTTACCGCCATCATAAGCCCAGTTTTCCACAACCTCACATTCTGAATACAATTCGCCGATAGCTTCTTCTACTAATCCAACGGTGCCCTTTCTTCGATGCCAAGCGATAGAACTCAAAATTAATTTAATCTTTTGTTCTCTCGCTACAGCATCATCGTAGAAGTCAACGTGTAAATGCCAGGCTAACTCGTCAAGTATTGGCGTGCTTAACTCATTAAGATGAGACAGGATAGTTAGCCTATCCACGAACGGCATCAACGCCATAAGTTTCAATGTAACCACTTCAGCTAAGGCTTGAACAGTAGTATCATTAGCAATCGAGCTTGGCAGAGTATCCTTTAATTTGAATTTGTAGAGATCATTCATGCTCTACACCTCCATATGTGATAGTCTTACCTGTACATTGCGCCAATTCCACTTGGTAGCCCTCTTCTTTCTTACCGTCTTTCACGACGGTAAATATAGGCGATGTTACACTAACACGCTTAGCCCCTGCTTCCATTACACGCCGAATCAATTCAGAAGGAATGATGTCGCGCCCTACTTTTCCGGATTGCCATGTTATGTAATCCGTAACAGCCGCATCCACACGACTTTTAATCGTGTCAGCGTAATACGAATTATCTGAATCAATATAGTACTGAATATCGATACTATAATTCTTAGCAATTGGCGCTTTTACAGACACATTATCAGTAAGTGGCCGCACCTTCTTATCAGTGAGAGTGGCTTCCACTAATTTAAGAATTTCTTCTCCAGCAATTTCCCCCGATACTAGACCAGGATATACAACTACATCCCCTGGTTTAGGTGATACCACTTTCACGGAGCTAATAAGGGCTGATGCTTTTTTTGTAAAAAACTCATAGGCCCCTTCGGCCCCTGCACAAGAAAAGCTTTCAGGTGCTTCTCTAATACGTTCGCGAAAAGCATCGTCTGATTCAGTGTCAGCACCACCTTCTGAGATTGTAATATTGGTTACACTAGCGATATATGGGATTGGATCCACAAGAATGGTAATCGACCCTACTGGGTAGCCGTTCCCTTTAGCTGAAGCTTCTATGCATACCGCTTTTACTTGTATCGTGGTTTGTGTAGCAGATAGATAGTAAGGCTCTGTAGTTGCAAAAAACACGTTATCGCCTGAAGTAAAGCGTGTACCTTTTGGAATGGCTATCCCTTCAGGTCTTGCCATTGATGCGGTTAACTTCATAGTAGTGACTGCGCCCGTAGCTTGTAAGCGTTCCACCCCTAATGCAATACCGATATGGTCTAAGTTATTTCCCCTAGCATATGCCAGAAGATTTTGCTTGCCTGCATCATTGATGCGGTTAAGCAATAAAATCACAATATTGGTAATCGTTAATAGGAATAAGCGGATAGGGTCCGCTGGTGCTAACTTTCGCCCAGTAATAGAAGAGTAGAGGGCGAATATTTCCTTTTCAACGGCTTCTTTATCCGCCGTGACAAAGTTGATTTCAGGTAAGTTCATTATTATCGCCTCCACGGTGGTAAATTAATAGTCGCCCTTATATCTACATCAGGGCATTTCAAAATAAGATTAGCAGGCAATATCACATATTGAGCGTACTCTTGATTGGCTTCAAGCAGCACATTCATATAAGCTTCACTGCCATACACTTTAAATGCGATACCGTCCCACATATCCCCTTGGACGGTTCTATACGGATTCATAGCCACCTGCACTTTCTAGCCATTCGTCTTTTATAGCGATTGATACTTTAGGTATTAAATGCCCTTCTTCGGCATCAGTTGCAACAGTGCTTTCAAAATCTACTGACACAACTCTGCATCGCGGCTCATATTCAGTAATGGCCCGAATCACCTCTGCTGATATTCTGGCCATTGCTACCGGTAAGGGTAGATCAATAACAGTACCATCAATACCAAATCGCCTATCAAGCGGTACAGAAAATTGCGTTGTAGAAATAATAGTTCGCACATTTTGAATGATTTCAGTAAGAACATCCTTCGGCGCAAAATCAATGCCATCGAGGCGAGCGCTTACATCAATTTGCATTCGTATCGCCTCCTTGTTTAGGTGTGATTACAACTTTAGGAATATCAGGGGCCTCCTTCAGCGTCACATTAATGGATGCGGACAATACATTACCTCGATTATCAATCGTATTCATAGCTGCGCTTATGCTGGTAATCAGTAATTTATGTTCACTAAAGGGCTTACCATTAATGATCAACTGTTCGGCTTGTCCTTCTCGGCACATCTTGGCCACTTCTTCAATTTCTTTTAGAGGGTCAACGCCCAATAGCTTATTAAAGTTCATCGTAAAAGAAATATCATCCGCATCAGGCCCCAAGAATTCAAGTATCGGCTTTTGCCCTATAATTTCATGAGACGCTGTTCGTGCGTTGATATTTCGTGCTAATGCATCGAACGTACGCACCGTATGGGAGGATGCCACAAACACAATTTTTCCAAAGCTCCCTAATTGGCGTTGCGGTAGGTATCCTCCCAGGCCAAACTTATCAGCTAAATTAGATAGGCGAGAGTAAGCCACATCGCCTAATTGTGTATTTTGTAAATTCTTTAATCCTTGCGAATTAAGATTCTTCTTATAGTTGGCAGCAGTACTACCTAATTTACTAAATAAAGATATGTTACTCACCTCCTATCCATTCGGCGTGCCTGTGCTTCCGCCTCCAGGAACAACACCACCGTGCGTGTGAGACACTAAACTAATTCCGTTAACCACTACATCCCCTGATGGAGCATTAATAGTTAAACTACCGGTACAATTAATAACAAGACCACCTCCGTCCGCATCATAGGAGACAGTCGAGCCGTCCGCAAATTTGATGCCGTGGATATTCTGCCCATTAAAATAGGGCTTATCCTTGGCATTATACGTAGTGCCTAAGATGTAGCCCTGGGACAAATTATTATCTTGAGGTAGAAATAAACACAATACCTGTTCGCCAACACCTGGCATCCAGTAATGTTTATTATCTTGTGATCCGTGCGAAAGTACTTCGAGTGGATACGAGACTAAATCGTCACGGTCCGGAAATGTTACCCTCGCCGTCATAGTTGAGGGGTCTGTACTAGATACGATGCCATCACGAATTAAATTTTTTAACGCCACACTAATATCCATCTAAGCACCTCCTTATATCTAGGCTTTGTGTATATCCGCCCCCTACCTTATGGGAGCATTTACTAATGATATACTTACCGTCGAATTTACCGAATCCTTTTAAATTGATTGTGGCTGATGCGGCCAACACGATATGGCCAAGCATAGCAACAGAACCAGTAATCTCATTCTTGTTCTTTTCTCGTAGCTTTTTCTTGGCCAAACGTTCCGCTTCTGCCTGAGTCTCACAGCCCTGGTTAACCTGTAATATTTTGCCTTGCGTTTTATTTGGGTCTTTGAACGTATATTCAATATTGCTTTTTTGCTTGGTGCTCTTATGTTTTACATGACAGCCCCAATATATATCCTTCAGCGAGGACTTCAATGAGTAACTGCCCTGATAAGGGATGATTTCCCCTAGTTCCTTAATTTGTTCTTCTGTAAGGTCTGTAGGCATTGGCCCCTTGATTAGCGTTGCAACTACTTTTTCTGTTTCAAATTTTGTTTCATCAAAAATAATCACTTGCTTATCTGAAACCTTTAATGCCAGCCCATTATCCTTGCAGACTTTCATTAGGAATTCTAAATCAGATTGATCCGACTGCTCAACACGGTCCAAATTAATCGTCTCTGGAGTATCATAAAACAATTCAAGCCCCGCACCTTTTGCGAGCTCCTCCGCAACAGCTTTTAGAGTCGTCTTCTCCCAGGACTTACTCTTTAATTCCCCTCTTAACTTAGATTCATCTGGAACACTAACAGCCCCTATAGTGACCTCGTGCGGTGGGTTTTTACAAGTAATTTCATCAATTTCAAACTGCCCGCATTTCATCTCTATCTCGTCTCCGGGTTCTTTCCAGTTGTGAAACACGATTGATGCGGTTAGCTTAGCCCCTTTTTCAGGGAACCAATCGGACATCCAAAG
>NZ_CAUSQT010000070.1:0-5004 GCF_963534045.1 uncultured Veillonella sp.
TTTCTTTTACAAGTATCCCTAAAAATGGGCCTAATAACATTCCAACTAATAATGTGGCTATCGTAACTGCCCCTGTATTAAAGGGACTGTGGGTGGTATTAAATATATATGTTATAAAACCAAGTGTTGTTGCAGTGCTTCCCATTGTTGAAAAAAATAGAGCACTGTTTAAGAGAAATGAGTTTTTATTTTCTGGATTCATATTATCATCTCCTAGATTATAGAAGTACATTCAAAATAGAAACTTCGTTTTGGTTATGTATAACTTCCATTTTTTTATTTATGTCTGCTAAGAAGTGATTATACTCATCTAAGGTTGGTTTTATAGAACGATATATTTCAATCGTTTTTGACTGGTCAAGTAAAAATGACTTTTCGTTTTCTAATCTTATATTAGTTGGAGTAGTTATTTTGTATTTATAGATAAAGCCTGAAAAATAACCATCGATATTATTTTGAAATTCTATTTGAGATTCATTTAATTTCATTTGTGTCATTATTTCAAATGGTTTGGATATAAAATCTAAAAAAATTTTATTGTTATAAATATTAAGATTCTCTTTGAGATAGGATGATGTTTTTGTTAGTTGAAGACTAAAGAGTACATTAGTGGTTTTATACATTGATGCTATACTAGTAAAAATTCTCCATATTTTATTTTGATTATAGTTTCCGATAGTAAAACCAAAACAACAAAGTGTTACTGAATTAGTCTTTTTTATATTCCTAGTATTTTTTAATGCTTGATAAGCGTTTTCAAACATACAATCTAAGATAGATATATTCCAACCTTGCTTTTTTAAATAAAGTACTTTTTGAGCAATATTTTTGGGCTCGATATCTATAATGATGTATACTTTTTCTTTATCATTTAATGTTTCAATAAATTTTAGCTCTTTTTCAGATGCGCCAAAAAATATAATAGTATTATTAAATAATTCTTTTTTTGAAGCAATTTTAGTTTGTAGTAACTTTGATTCAACTTTGTGTGCATGATGAACTTTTTTATTGATGGTGCTCCATTGATTATTAATATCGTATAAATATCTTAATGTAGGTGATAAGGTATAAGTATTATTAGTGTATCTAGATAATGACAAATCCCAAGCATAAGTTTTTAATAAGTTAGTTTTTAAATTTTCTAAGTTAATTTTGTTTTCCATACATAAATTAAATAATGACATATTTTTTTGTAACTGTGTTTTTATAAAAGAATCAATACTTTCAGAATCGATTATATTTTGGATGGGAACTGTTGCAGGCAAACGCTCTCCTAACTTTGTATTTCTGATAATACAAGATAAGTTATCAGAGCTGTGTGCATGATTGACCAATTCAGTTATATATGTAAGATTTATTGTATTATCAGAGTCGACTAACTGATCTAAATTTATACCTATTGAATTAGTTGTGTGTGGACAATGCGTAAAATCACCATTTGCTAAGACTGTAATAGCTCCACTGGTGCCAAATTGACAATGGTTCCATACATATAGTGAACCTAATTCATGCCAACCACTAAACTCTCTTGACTTTTTTTCTAATTCTTGTCTAAATGTAGGCGACATACCTTTTGTATATTCTTCCCATACGTATACAGCAAAACCATTATCTTTAGCTGCATCAGTAACTGTTTTTAATAAATTATGTTGTGCGGCATCTTCAAAATGGCCTGGTGTGCCCACAGAACTTATCGCCAAATTAGTAGTGAATTCTGTAGTTTGTTTTAGCGTGAATAATTCATATACTTGTTTTGCAAGATTATATTGAGAATTAAAGAGTTTTTTCCCATATAAATCGTGCAATGCATTTGAATATTTTTCTAAACTAGGTGAAGATGAAAAAATTGATGGGTGTAAAAAAGGTAATCCATATAGACTTAATAATATACTTACATTATTTTTCTTCAGATCTTCAATTAATTGCGTATCTAGTGAATGCCCGCCAGTATAGACCATTGGTGTTAACTTTAAACCATTTACATATTTTATTAATTCTATTGTTTGATCTCTGGCACCTGTTTTTTCGAGTGGCTCTCCATGTCCAACAAATGTTACTACTTGAAGACTGTGATGATCTCTTAAATACTTTATTAAGGATTTAAGTTTATTGAGATTTAAAGTATTAGGTATAATTGATTTATCAGCAATGCAGTTAGGGCAAGCAAAACCATATTTATTGTGTCCAATTTCAATATAAGCTTGATGATTAGCCTTTCTACAAAAAAACTGAGTTGAGATATTTAATACAAAAATAGAATTAGAAAGGATTTTCTTCTGTAATAATTCTGGTAAAGCGCTAATAAATAATTGCTGTTGATATAAGCGATGTAAAGGTTTCCAAATTTTAGGATTTCTTTTTTCTGGTAACGTGCTTTTAGTCATAGTCGTACCCTCTTTTCTTAAAACTAAGCAATAATGTATTGATATGATTGCACGATTATAAAAAACAATATTTTAGAACCTCTAGAAATTTAAAATACAATTTTTCCGCTCTATTTATATTAATAAATTCTTTTTCTCTATATATAATTCCTGCATAATATAAAGATATTATGTATTGTTGTAAGATATTTATACAAGTAAAGAAATAATTTAATAAATATAATATGATAAATGATAATAACTTTTAAAATTTCAATATAAAATGGCTCTATAATAAAAATGTATATACTCAAGTAGTAATACTTGGTAATTTTAATTATATATTATAACTATAGTAGCATATATAGCTATTCCTTAAGGTTAACCCCTAGGTGTCAATGCACCTAGGGGTATTTTTTATTTGGAGGATTTGTATGAACAAATATTACCAAAACACATTCCTGTTTATCAGTAAGCACCAGTCAGTATTACAGCCATTACTGAAATCATTACAATGGGCTTTTAGACAACAGATTGAACGTTTAGATGTGCCTCTTATTCGTATGGGTATGTTAGCCAACATGCTTTCGGACAGCCGAAAACATAGCATTCTTGATTATGATCTCTATCAGCATAATCAAACAAAGGAATATATTTTACGTATTCATACAGAAAGCGAAGGCGATACACACCCTATTGATATGGAATATTGTAAAGTGTATTTGTCACCTGATACTAAATTATATTACGTATCAGAAGAACGCTCTGAACTGACCTATATTAATACAGATACATCACATGTATACTTACCTATTCGATTCAAGATTGAATTATACATTGATGAAACCTATGATATTAACTATTTTCTTAACCTAACTACTTTACAGCGATTTTTAGTGGTGACATTTCCTTCACTACATATTGATATCTTCGACGGTATTAAAGCGATTCGCTCTAAAATCAATCGTCATATTAAATCGCTAAATACTAATAATTGGTGTCAAATTTCCAGTTATGAATCTAAATAATTTATTTCTATACAAGGAGAATCTATTATGAATACTACAGTTGAAGCTATGTTAACAGAAATTTTGCCAAAAGCATCCGTCCAAGAGTTAGTGGAACGTTATGGAGATCCATATGATGCATTATTCCATGCAGAAGAATCTGAGTGGTATGATGCACCAGGTATGGGAAATCGTGGCATTGCCAAGCTACGTGCCATTAAATCTATCATTAAGAATGTGCAAAACAGGCCTCGTAAAGCCCCTATTAATGTAGGTAGACCTATTGATATCTATAAAGCTATGTCAGATATGCAGTACTTTGAAACCGAACACGTACGAGTGCTATATCTTAATGCCAGAAATAATCTAATTAAATCTGAAGATATCTCTATTGGAGATGTAACGACGGCCTCTCTAGATATTAAATGCATTTTTTCTTCGGCTGTTCGTTTAAAAGCTTGTGGGATTGTCATTGTTCATAACCACCCTTCTGGCGATTCCCATCCAAGTGAATTAGATATTCGTTGCACTAAGCGAGTTGCTGAAGCAGGTAGATTATTTGATATTCCAGTACTAGACCACATCATCATCGGACATGGTGAATTTCATAGTATGAGTGAATGTGGGCAATTATAAGGAGGATATGATTATGCCAGCCAAACGATTTATTTGCCCAAATGGGGATGAAATTAATATGTATGAATGCTTATTGCGGTGCCCACAAGGTACGAGGTGTATGTTTTTACCTACATTACGAGCGGTAGCTACATCATTAGAACGTAATTTAACCAAACCGTCTGTTACCGAATTATTAAGTGGTACTCGCGAATTATATCTCAAAAAGATTACAGAATATGCCGTAGATCCACAAAAGCAACTATACGCCTTACATGGTTCTGCTGTGCATACAATTACAGAACGTCATACTAGCGGTAACATGCTTTCAGAAGAACGCTTAAAAAATAACACCACAACAGGGCAATTTGATTTATATGGGCAAGTGTTATCTAATACGGATACTACGCTAGGTGATCTAAAAATAACAAGCTCATATAAGCTTATGAAAGCATTAGGGTATTATAAACAAGATGTTGAAACTGGTGAAGTATATAAGACGGGAGTAAAAAAAGGCCAACCTAAAACACGAAAAGAATTATTCACAGATGGAGTACGTCATGTGTTAGATTGGGCCTTACAATTGAACTATTACAGACTACTGTTAGAAGAAGAAAATTACACCGTATCGTCTATGGTGATTCAGGCGTTATGTCGTGATACAGGGTTACGTATTGCTTCTGAACGAGGTATTACAAAGCCGTTATATCTTATTCCTATCAACCCAATCAGCAATCATTGGTTGAAACGATATATGGAAACTAAAGCAAAACGGTTACAACAAGCCATAGAAACAGGTGTAGTGCCGAAGAAATGTAGCCAACGTGAAACTTGGAATGGTAAAAAATGTGAAGGCTATTGTGCTGTATCCGCTCAATGCAAAGCGATTGAAGAAGCACAACAAGTTAAGTCAGCATAATAGAAAGGAATCATTATGACACAATACTGCGGTATTATCATTACAGAGACAGAACTCTATGTATCTGTGGTAAAAAGAATACAAAATAAAATTAAGGTAC
>NZ_CAUSQT010000071.1:0-4913 GCF_963534045.1 uncultured Veillonella sp.
TTAAAACACAAGGAGTTTAACATGGAACTAACAATGTTAAAAAGTAAAATTCACAGAGCTACTGTGACACAAGCAGAACTTGATTATGTAGGGAGCATTACTATTGATACAGATCTTTTGAATGCATCTGGCATACGAGAATATGAACAAGTTCAAATTGTAAACGTTAATAATGGAGCACGATTTAATACATATACGATTGCTGGAGAATCCGGTAGTGGCGTTATATGTTTGAATGGTGCTGCTGCACGCCATGTACAAGTACATGATAAAATTATTATCATGTGTTATGCGGCATATAATGAAACTGAAGTTGAGAGCCATAAGCCTCTCGTTGTATTTGTAGATGAAAAGAACAAGATAAGTCATATAAAAAACTATGAAAAACATGGTTTATTAGTTGATCAACAATAATTGTCATTGATCGAATTACAGTAGACTGTATAGGACTATCTTCACATTTACAAAAACGGAGGAATTCTTATGGAAATTTTAACTACAATAGAAGCAGTACGAAATACTATAAACACTTGGAAAAAACAAGGGTATTCAATTGGATTTGTTCCTACAATGGGATATTTACATGATGGTCATGCTGCATTAATTGATGAAGCGAGAAAAAATAATGACAAAGTTGTGGTATCTATTTTTGTTAATCCAATTCAGTTCGGAGAAAATGAAGACCTAAGTTCCTATCCACGTGATTTAAATAGAGATAAAACATTATGTGAATCACATGACGTTGATTTAATATTTATGCCTAGTCCAAATGAAATGTATCATGATAAAAAGGCTTTTGTAAATATTATTGAATTATCTGATACATTGTGTGGCGTTCGTAGACCCATTCACTTTCAAGGGGTTTGTACTGTTGTCGCAAAATTCTTTAATATAATCCAACCTACCAATGCTTACTTTGGTGAAAAGGATGCACAACAATTAGCCATTATTCGTAAAATGGTGTTTGATTTAAATTTCCCGGTCAATATAATTGGAGTACCAATTGTTCGTGAATCCGATGGATTAGCAAAATCTTCTCGTAATACATATTTATCTAGTGAAGAACGAAAAGCTGCTACAATATTATATAAAGCTATTCAAGAAGGAAAACAATGTATTAATCGTGGAGCCTCTGCTGATAGTATCATTAATGTTATGACAAACATAGTTAATACAGAGCCATTAGCAAAAATAGATTATATCTCAGTTGTTGATGCTATTACAATGCAACCAGTTCAAGAGATTATAGCTCCAGTATTAGTCGCTATGGCTGTATATATTGGCTCTACACGCCTTATCGATAACTTCTCTTTCGATGCAAATTAGAGAGGAGAAGTTATGCACTCTTTACAAACAATAACTCATTTTATTTCCAAATACTTAATGGTCCTAATTATTGGCTTTTCATGTATGGCTTATATGGTGCCGGAATATTTTACATGGGCTATAGCTTATACACCATTTTTACTTGGCATCGCTATGTTTGGGATGGGTCTCACTATTAAGTTTGAAAATCTATGTAATATTTTTAGACATCCAAAAGATATTTGTATCGGTGTTCTTGCACAATATACAATTATGCCTTTGTTAGCATGGGGAATTTGCCATGCATTTACCTTACCTCCAGATATTGCAATTGGGGTTATATTAGTTGGCTGTTGTCCTGGAGGAACAGCTAGTAATGTTATTACCTATATCGCTAAAGGTGATGTACCTCTATCAGTAGGAATGACAATTACATCGACATTAATAGCTCCCATTGTAACACCATTATTAATTTTATATATTGGCGGTGCTTGGGTAGATGTTGCATTGCTACCTATGATGATTACAATGGTGAAAGTCATTATTGTACCAATTTTATTAGGTGGTGTCATTCAATATGTTTGTAAATCAAATATTAATACATTAACCAGCATAAGTCCTATATTTTCAATAATTGCTATTATATTATTAATAGCGGCCATTATTGCAGTTAATAGGGACAAACTATTAGTTTCTGGCTTACTAACACTTGTTGTTGTTGGTATACATAATATCTTAGGATTACTATTAGGCTTATGTGCAGGAAAAATGCTTAAATTAAGATACGATAAAACCACTGCATTAGCAATAGAAGTAGGTATGCAAAATAGTGGGTTAGCCGTTACGTTAGCAGCAACTAATTTTGCTTTAAATCCACTAGCAACTCTTGTGGGTGCTATTTTTAGTGTATGGCATAACATATCAGGCGCTATATTCGCTAGTATACGTAGAGATAAAATTTCATCATAAACAAAAACGGCAATATACAATAAGTCCCCATTTACTGGTTCTCCAGTAAATGGGGACTTATTACATACGTTACCAATATCTTATATTCTATCTCGTACTAACCCAATCACAAGACCTTCGATATGACAATCGTCCACAATAATAGAATCAAAGTTATCATTTTCAGGTTGTAAACGAATATGACCATTTTCTTTATAAAAACGTTTTACAGTTGCTTCATCATCAATGCGAGCCACAACAATATCACCATTATTAGCTGTATTTTGATGGCGTACAATTAACATATCGCCTTCATACATACCGATATTCATCATCGATTCACCTTGAACACGAAGCATAAAGCAATCGGAATCGCCTGTAAGTTGAACTGGTAATGTCAATGTAGCCTCTAAGTTTTCAACCGCTGTAATTGGTGTACCTGCTTGTACAGTACCGATAAGAGGCACTTGTTTTAATCCAGCACCAAGGAATTCAAAATTATCAGAACTAGTCGTTTCATTATTATCCTTGGAAACAGAAATATTAGGTTTATTATCATCTAAAATCGTAATAGCCCGGTTCTTATTAGGATCACGTTTAATATACCCAAATTTTTCCAATGTATTTAGATGTGATTGAACAGTAGACGTAGAACTAAGACCTACATAAGCACAAATTTCACGAACAGTAGGGCAACGATATTCATTATGTAAAGAATCTCGAATAAACTCTAATATACGACGTTGTTTTGTATTAATATCTGTAGCTGGGCGTCTCACAGGAACCTCCATATATGTACCAAAAATAGGATATGTAAAAGTGTATACTATAATTATTTTCTTTATATGCTTATTATATAAGGATTTTCATACTTTTGCAAACATTTGTTCTTGAATTACTTGACCGAACATCCGTTTGTGTGCTATTATTTTATTGTAAACAAACAAATGTTCTGAATTTTATGTTCGATATATAAAAGAGGTAATGTATTATGAAACACATTATGATTATGCTTGGTATATGCTTTGCAATGGTAATAGGCTATCAACAAACAACTCCAGCAATGGAATCGCAAAGTGTACAAGAGGTAACAGTAAAGTCCGGAGATACCTTATGGGATATTGCATCTCGTTCTACTGGATCTAATATGGATGTTCGTGAAGTAGTTCATACAGTAAAAGAAATAAATAATATTTCTGATTCTGGAACATTGACACCAGGAACTAAAATTAAAGTTCCTGTATATAAAACTGATAGTCCAACACGAGCTATGGACTATATGGCTCAAAATTAAATATATATGAAAATGGCTAGTATAGATTATCTTTAATAAAAAGTAATCCATACTAGCCATTTTTCGTTATAAAGTTTTATTTAAACCGTTTTTCAAAAATTGTAGATATTGGATTATCGACAAATTTATTCGCTTCATTAATATAACGGCGTACCATATTTACACTATGATGGCGTGTCTGACGCATTATATTACGTTCTTCAACACCATAAGCCGCTGCAGTTGTAGCAAAGCCATGTCGCAAACTATGAGCGCCATACATAGCTGGATCAAGTCCAATAAGAGAGGTATACTTCTTTACAATTTCTGCAATAGACTTATCAGAAATAGCAGTCTTTCGTAAAGACATTGATTTAGTAAAACCTCTAAAAACAGGTCCTGATGTAATACCGCTAGCGGTAAGCCATTTTTTTAAAGCTCGTACTGCATCAAGAGGTGAACCTTGTAAGCTTGGAATCGCTACAATAGCACCTTGACCTTCTTGGTCGGCCTTTGAGGACGCAATAAAGATCTCCAAACCTTGTGGAGAAAACTTTAAATTTTCCACTGTTAACGCTGCAATTTCACTACGACGAAAGGCGCCCATAAATCCAATAAGTAAAATAGCCTTATCTCTAAGCTTTTGAATTTTGGGAATATCGATAGAGTCTATACATTCCAAAATATCCTCTATATCATCTAGTAAAATAGGTGTTTTACCTTGTTGAAATGTTCCCTTTAAACGTCGTATTCCTCTTAAGGCTTGTTTTACAAGAGGGGACATACATGGATTTTCTCTAGAGCCAGAAGCATTATAATTTTCTGATATAGCACTAATACGGCGAGCAATTGTATTAGCCTTTGCATAATCTGCCAGGTCGTTAATATAATTGACAATAGTTTCTGGTGTTGCTGGGAAATAGGATACCTTTTGGTAGTTGCACCAATCGACAAAATCATCCCAATCTGACTCATAAGCATTTACCGTATTTTCAGCCTTTGAAAGTAGAATACTTTGTTTGGCTTTCATAGATAATTTTGTACTGTTCATTAATGCATCATTATGACGCAAATAAAAATGTTTTTTCTCTTCTTTAGACTGTGACATATATAATCCTTTTACTAACACTATGCTATTATTGTATCACATAGAAATGTCGAATTATGCTATAATTAGATGATTTTGAACGAAATTTTCTCGAATTTTATTTGAAAGATATAATGATGAACTTAAAACAATTATTATGTACAGTATTAATCGGTTCTTGTCTATTTACTAGTGGTTGTAGCTTAATTCCTACAGATGGCACAATTACATATGGTCTGTATTATGAGGATCAAGATATCTCTGGATATTCTAGAGATGCTGTAAGCGCCTTAATTCATA
>NZ_CAUSQT010000072.1:0-4786 GCF_963534045.1 uncultured Veillonella sp.
GCGCCTGCCTTACAAGCAGGATGTCGGCAGTTCGATCCTGTCATCGTCCACCACAGTAAGAAGCAAGCTGACGCTTGCTTCTTTTTTATTGCAACTATGGTATACTGTAAGATATAGTTTTGATTATATTTATATCAAGGAGAGTCGAATATGAACTTTAGAGAAGCAACCATGCGTATCAGTTTTTGTCTCGCCTTAGCATTTGTTTCAACTTTCACAATCGCTAATGCAGCAAATGTAGATGCTCAAACTACAAAAGCCCGTTCTATTCCTATTGCACCAGTAAAGATCATCCCTGATCCTGGCACTATCAAAACGTCGCCGATTCAAATTACTTCGACCACGTCAAATACACCATCTACAGTGGGAAAGGCTAACTACGATGGCCATTTAGATAATTTCCCATCTCGCAAGGTAACACTTGTAGTGCCAACAACATTGCGCAATGAAAATACGGCTGCCTTTGGTAAATATTTATCCGATTCAGTGGCAAATGTCTTGCGCTATCCATACTACGATACAACCGTAGTAAGCACCAACACACCATTAGCACAAATCACAGCTGTTGATTTAGCCGAAGTGGCAGCATCACAACATTCCGAAATTGTCATTATGCCGGTGCCAATGCAAGACATATATGTACAATTACCAACGTCCTATCTCAGCCAATACTATCATGATGATAGCGACGACATTCACATTCAAGCTAAAGTATCTGCTATGATTTATTTCTACGATACTAATGAAGGTATCGTTCATACCATCCGTAGTGGTTTTAACCAAATCGATGATACCTTGACTATGCCAACACATAAATCCATATGGAATAAAGTCATAAAAGACTTACTTGAACAATTACCATATAAACGTGTTCCAACGGATCGAGATCGTTATCAAGCTCCTGGTATTAATGCAGAAATGCCAGTTGTTCCAGACTATGAATTTCAAGTAGAACAACCAAAAAATACAGCTTACTCTCTAAAAGGTGTTAGTGTATTATAATTCAAAACAATGCAACAGCAAAAGGGTGTCGCCCACATGGGTGACACCCTTTTTGCGTATACAAGCAAATAAGGAGTACTCCAAGAGTACTCCTTATTTACCAAGGCTATATCAATGTATAACTACTATATGCGTTGTGTTACCTTTAAACGAAGTAATGCCCGTGCTAAGGCGAGTTCAGCACGCTCTACATCTATATCAGGTGTAGGGTTAGACAAACGGCCTTCAGCGCGTTCTTTTGCTCGTTTCGCGCGATCGATATCGATGGTTTCTGGGCTTTCACAATTAGGTGTTACAATGCTCACCTTGTTGTGTTCAATTTCAACAAAGCCCCCGAAAACAGCAAATGTATGCTGTTGTCCATCAGGATTATCAACACGTAAAGGGGCTATATCTAGGGCAATAATCATAGGTGCATGATTAGGCAATACACCAAATTCGCCATCGATAGCATGCCCTACGAAAAAGTCAGCCTTACCATCATATACAATCGCATCAGGTGTTATTATCGTTAGGGTCATAGGTTCCGCCATGGATTATTCCCCCTTCTCTTGCATTTCCTTTGCTTTTGCAACGGCTTCATCAATGGTACCAACCATGTAGAATGCGCCTTCTGGTAAATCATCATGTTTACCATCAAGGATTTCTTTAAAGCCACGCAATGTTTCTTGTAATGGTACATATTTACCAGGAGAACCGGTAAATACTTCTGCTACGAAGAATGGTTGACTCAAGAAACGTTGAATTTTACGAGCTCGAGATACAGTTAACTTATCTTCATCAGATAATTCTTCCATACCTAGAATTGCGATAATATCTTGTAAGTCGCGATATTTTTGCAACACTTCTTGAACGCCACGAGCCACGTTATAATGTTCATCCCCAAGTACATGAGGGTCCAAAATACGGCTTGTAGAATCAAGTGGATCTACGGCAGGATAAATACCAAGTTCCGCGATGGAACGAGACAATACTGTTGTTGCATCCAAGTGAGCAAATGTAGCTGCTGGTGCAGGGTCAGTCAAGTCATCGGCAGGTACGTATACGGCTTGTACAGATGTAATGGAACCTTCTTTTGTAGATGTAATACGTTCTTGTAAGGCACCTACGTCATTTGCCAATGTAGGTTGATAACCTACAGCAGATGGCATACGACCTAAAAGGGCAGATACTTCGGAACCAGCTTGAATAAAACGGAAGATGTTATCGATAAACAAGAGCACGTCTTGTTTCTTCACATCACGGAAATATTCAGCCATTGTAAGACCTGTCAAACCAACGCGCATACGAGCCCCTGGTGGCTCATTCATTTGGCCATATACCAAGGCTGTTTTATTAATAACGCCGGATTCCTTCATTTCGTTCCAAAGGTCATTACCTTCACGGGTACGTTCACCTACGCCAGAGAATACGGAATAGCCACCATGTTCTGTGGCAACATTATGAATCAATTCCATAATCAATACAGTTTTCCCTACGCCGGCACCGCCGAACAAACCGATTTTACCACCTTTTACGTATGGTGCAATCAAGTCTACGACTTTGATACCCGTTTCAAGGATTTGCGTATCTGGTGAAAGATCATCAAATTTAGGTGCTGGACGATGGATAGGCCACATTTCATCAGCTACTACAGGAGCTGGATCATGGTCTACGGTTTCCCCTAGCACATTAAAGATACGACCCAATACACCTTCACCAACTGGTACGGAGATTGCAGCACCAGTGTCTTCTGCTTCCATACCACGGGTCATACCATCAGTAGAACTCATAGCAACGCAGCGAACCATATCGTCCCCTAAGTGTTGCATAACTTCTACTACAATTTTTTGTCTATCGTGCGCTTTATGGTCATGGTAGATGTGAATGGCGTTATAGATAGCTGGTAAATGACCAGCTTCAAAACGCACGTCTACAACTGGGCCGATGACCTGCACCACTTTCCCAATATTATTACTCATTAAGAGGTCTCTCCTTATCTATTGCAAGGCATTGGCACCGCCAACAATTTCAGAAATTTCATTCGTAATACTGGATTGACGTAATTTATTATATTCAAGCCCTAAGGAACTGATGAGATCCCCAGCATTATCAGTAGCAGATGTCATAGCTGTCATACGAGCACCTAATTCACTTGCCGCCGCTTGTAATAATCCATTATATACGGTAATTTCTAAATATTTTGGTAATAATGCATCCAGAACTGCTGCAGGGTCCGGCATAAATTCATACTCTTCGCCCTTTACTTCATCATCTGGTTGCTCTAACGGTAGAATGCACTCTGCCTGTGCAATTTGCGTCATAGAATTTACAAAGCGCGTATAAATCATGATAACTTCGTCAACTTCATGACGTTCATATAATGAAAGTGCATGATCCATAATATGTCGCGCATGTTCGTAACTCGGTTTATCGGAAAAACCACTGTACGATTGATCAATATGATAGTGACGAGATTTTAAACTATCCTTTGGTTTTCGCCCAGCTGTAATGAGGCAATATTCATCAGGTGTTTTTTGACCGATTTGTTCTATTGCCAATTTTAATACGTTAGACGAATAGGCGCCTGCAAGGCCCTTGTCAGCACCGATAACGATATAACAAGTCCGTTTTACAGGTCTACTTTCAAGTAGAGGACTTACATAATCTCGTAAATCACTAGTGGAGATATGACGCAAGATTTGCCCTATTTTTTCTGCGTATGGCCGCGTTGCATCAGCTTTTGCTTGAGCCCTACGAAGACGAGCAGAAGCTACCATCTTCATCGCTTTTGTTATTTGTTGCGTATTAGTAACACTCTTTATACGCTTTCGCAAATCTTGTGCACTAGCCATACATTACGCCTCCTTACGGGAAACTAATGTATGTGTAGCACCAAAGGCTTCTACACATTCTGGAATAGCTTGTTTTAACAAGTTTTCTGTTGCTTCATCAAGTTTATTTGTGCTTTCAATATTGCTGATAATTTCAGGATAATTTGCACGAATAAAACGTAATAATTCCGCTTCAAATGCCAACACATCAGCTACTTGAATGCTAGCTAAGTATCCCTTAGTACCAGCATATAGGTTAATAACCATTTCAGCTACACTCATTGGCTCATATTGACCTTGTTTCAACATTTCAGTCAATCGTTCACCACGATCTAATTGTGCTTTTGTGGCTGCATCAAGATCAGAACCGAACTGAGCAAATGCTGCTAATTCACGATATTGTGCAAGGTCCAAACGCAATTGACCAGCTACTTGTTTCATCGCTTTAGTTTGCGCACTACCACCTACACGAGATACGGACAAACCTACGTCAACAGCAGGACGGATACCGGAGTAGAACATATCTGTGCCCAAGAAAATTTGACCATCAGTAATGGAAATTACGTTTGTTGGGATATAAGCAGATACGTCACCAGCTTGCGTTTCAATGATTGGCAACGCTGTAATAGAGCCGCCACCAAGTTCTGGTGAAAGTTTAGCAGCACGTTCCAATAGACGGCTGTGTAAGTAGAATACGTCCCCTGGATACGCTTCACGCCCTGGTGGACGACGTAATAATAGAGACATAGCGCGATATGCAGCCGCTTGTTTTGTTAAATCATCATATACGCAGAGTACATGTTTTCCCTTGTACATAAAGTATTCGCCCATTGCAACACCTGCATATGGAGCAATGTATTGAAGTGGAGCGCCTGTGGAAGCACTCGCAGAAACGACGATTGTATAATCCAATGCGCCTGTTTCTTCTAATTTTTGTACTACACGAGCTACGGTAGATTCTTTTT
Source organism: uncultured Veillonella sp. (assembly GCF_963534045.1). GTDB lineage: Bacteria > Bacillota > Negativicutes > Veillonellales > Veillonellaceae > Veillonella. The sequence continues at coordinate 4,781 of NZ_CAUSQT010000072.1, forward strand.
GACCAA
>NZ_CAUSQT010000073.1:0-4757 GCF_963534045.1 uncultured Veillonella sp.
CTGTTCCCAATCTTCCGTAAATCCAGGAAAACGTAACTTAGGCACGCTCCGTTTTTCCTTACTCATCGCAACCCCTCTTTCCTTTTACCATAACAACCTACCTTTCATTAACATAAGAATCCGCAAATTTATATAATGCAGCAACTAATTCATTGCCATATGTAATCTTATTAAGTGCAGCCACTTCTTTATCTTGTGCCTTAACTTGGTATTCTTTACGTGCATCTTTCTTTAGTTGGCTAATTCTGCCCGTACTATCAAGATCTTGTTTACCTGCTGTATGGCGTCCAAATAGTTCTAAAATTTCATCATTACTAATAACATCAATGATGCCCCATTTTAACCGGAAATCAAAAATATTATCCTTCACAATCATGGTATTAGCATCATGTATAATATCCAAACTAGATTTTAATTGAACTGGATACGTTACTTCATGCCCTTCAGGAGGATAATTACCGCTATAAATTGCATCAGCAGCATTATTAATTTGTTTTGCATATTGACGGTCTTCCAATGCCATAGCAAAATCACTAATCTTATCTCTATAGTCAGCAGCTACATCCATACGCTCCTCATGCACTGCATTCATTAATGCTTCTACCAATTCAGTTAGATAATCATAATTAACACTAACATCTTTTACATGAATCATACGTAACTCAATTTGTGCTACAGGTACATCATGTATTTCTGCAATGCGTTCTTTTAAATCATTATACAAAGATGTCGTTAGTATTTCCTCTTGCTCAGGAGTCATACCAAGTAGTGTAACAAGTTCATCTGGATTATCATAGTCAAAACCAACATCCTCACCATTAACCGTTTCTGGGTCATATTGTTTTAATTTAGACATCCCAGAACTATAGGTCCTCATGAGATTAAACATTTCTTCTTGCTTAGCTTCACTCGCCGGTACTTCTGTAAAAGTATCTGTAATATCTGCTAATTGGTCTACTACATGTTTGACCTCATTAAATTGTTCTTTGAAAGTTTTTGCTAACACACCAGCATCTACTAATTCTTTAGTATCTACCAAAGTTTCTTGTACGTCAGCGGAAGCTTTATTAGCATAAATACTCAAAGCCCGATTCATAAGTTCTTCGTTCTTAGCTGGCCATCTATAATTAACAATACGTCCCCATGGTTTACCCTGATTATCAGCGATACGGTTTGTTCTGGAGTAAGCCTGAATCAACAACGCATCCTTCAATGTACGATCTACATATAACGTATTCATTTTAGGTGCATCAAAACCAGTTAATAGTTGATCTACAACAATAACAATATCTAAATATTGACCATCTTCCGCAGTACGATTTAATCGTGTTGTCAAATCTTGTGTATACCCAGACACATCATCTAGACCAAAGCTGGTACCAAACATCTTATTATAATGATTCATAGCTCGTAATAAGCCATCATTAGTCGTTAATTGGTTATCACTATTATTAGTACTCATACTGAACGTCACACCAACTTTCAGCGTAGACAATCCTTGTTCTTCTCGTTCTTGATTAACACGCTCAAATTCCTCAAAATACATCAAGGCCATTGGCGTACTTGGACGATTACCACCTACATGTGTAGTAAGCATAGCATTATAAGCGCCATCATTAGAACGGTTGCGCCAGTTTTTGAAGATATCTTCTACAACTAATCGCACATGATTAGGATTGTTATCATAGAAACTAGGTTCAATCATATCATCCATGTCATTATCAGTAAGATTAGCAATTTTACGTTCAATATCAGCTTCATTCCAATCAGGATATTGTGCCTTATAAAATTTAGGTAAGTACTCTTGCTTCATTTGCTCTTCAGCGATAGTCGTTTCAAAATCCACCTTGAACCCTAATACATTTTTATCTGCAATGGCTTCACGAATTGTATAGGCATGAAGCAACTTACCAAATACTTCATGCGTCTTAGTGCCTTTTTTACCAACAACCTCGTCAAACATTGGTGTTCCAGTATACCCAACCCATGCGGCGCCTTTAAAGACCTTTTGTAATTCTTCGAAGCTTTCACCACCAGTCGAACGATGTGCCTCATCGACGATAAACACAAATTTTTTCTTAGGCACTACAAAATTTTTACGTTTAATAAGAGTATTTAGTTTTTGTACAGATGTAACAATAATTCCGTAACCACTTTTGTTCAATTTACGCTCTAAGGCATCTGTATTTAACGTACCACTTACATTGTTATTCTCTTTGCCCCCATCATCAATAGAGCCTTCAGGGTCATACGCTTTATAATTATCTTCAGTTTGTTTTGTTAAAGCAATACGGTCTACGACAAAGATAACCTTATCTACATTAGGCATGCGACTAGCTAGCCATGCAGTTTTGAAACTAGTAATAGTCTTACCAGATCCAGTAGTATGCCATACATAACCTAATTTATTGATAGGTAAATCAAAGTCAGCCCGTTTTAATTCATTTAAAACTGCTTTTGTAGCATATACCTGATACGGGCGCATGACCTTAAGCATTTGTTTATTCTTAGTTCCATCAAGAATAGTAAACAATGTAGACATTTGATGAGCCATTGGTATGCTAAGGAACATATCCGCAAAGGTAGTCCAGTTGCGAACCACCTTATTATCATTGGGGTTTTGCCATTCAAATGCAAAGTCCTTATTAAATAATTCAGCCGTTGTATTCGCCATATATTTAATGCGATTTGGTGTCATAGCAACTAGAATTTGAACAGTTGAGAAAATATCACTGTACTGTTTCTCTTGAATATATTGATGCATTTGATTTAATGCTTCATCAACAGAATGCTTAACAGATTTTTCCTCAATTTGAATGATAGGTAATCCATTAATAAGTAACGTTGTATCAAAACGACGTTCTGGGCGACCTGCAATTTGTGGTTCTCGTTTAATTTGACTAACTACTTGATATACGGTATTACCAGCACCAATCTGTTTTTGATCAAATACCGTCAAGAATACATGACGTCCATCATCAAGGTCCACTTCTACTTGAGACACACCATTAATACCATACAAAAATTGACCTGCTTGATATGGTGTATACAGTTCATTAATAACCTTTTGAACCTGTTTAAACTCTGTATCACTTAAAGGTTGAGACAATTGATTCTGATTCAATTGATATAAAATAGATCGAAAGTTTTCCCATAAGTCTTCTGTTGTTTTAATTGTTGGCTCATACTTCCATAATTTACTTTTATATACCTTCATATTACCGTAAGAATCTGTAGTATCTCCTACTTGCTTAGTTGCACTGCTAATAATCCCTGATGATAATTGTTCAATTAACTGACGTTCAAATTCTAGCTCTGTCATTTACTCTACTCCCTGTAACATAGCAATTGATAAACGATACGTATTTTCAGCTACCCGTTGTCTTAACGAACGTAATAATAATTGCTTAAAGTATATATCCCCTATCACCCGTTGAAGCTCTATTGGTGGTAATTCCGGTAGTACAATTTCTTTCAATAGCTTTAAACTATATCGTATCACCTGACTGCCTTGTAGATTTTGTTTAAACTGACGTTTAATCGATTGATTTTCATTGATCAAATAAGCCATATACCTTCTATCTACTAACCTGCTCATAGGCTCCATACGAGCATAATTTTGTGTAAATACATAGCCATCATGTTCCGCACTTACTATTGTGGCTTCACCAGAAATTGTACTAAATAATAAGTCGCCTTCTTTGGCAATAGCTCCAGGCCCCATTCCATCTACTTTTATCTGTTTCCGATCACTCATAGCGCCAGGTACACCATATAAATCCTCATATAATTCATTCTGCCCATATAAGGTATATACTTTCGCATCCGGACTATTACTTTCTTCAATGCGATACTGTGATATACCAGTATTACTATGAAATACATTTCGAATATACATTATTTCACCTCTTTCCTTAATACTTCTTTCATTTTACTTTTATTTTTGCATTTAAAAAAATTACACTGCATATCTTTTAATTAAAGTATACAGTGTAATTCATTCAAAAGCAAATATTTTTTGTAATTTTTAAAAATGCAGTGTAAATTTAAATATTATTGTTTCTATTACGTATTTCTTTTAAATTCACGCCTTCCTTATTTTTCCAAAGAATTAATCCATTAGCAGTTTGGCCAATTAAAAACATAGCTGCTGTTGATGGACTGTTAAATAAAATATCTTCCATTATACAATTATCATTATCTTTTTTTACTGTTTTTCGACGTAACTTAAGTGATTCAGATATAGTTTGAGCAGTCTTATGAGAAACTTTACTTCCTTTTAGAAGTAAAAATCCTTCATTAGTTTCTTTAGCATAACCAGTAACCACTTCACTTCCAACTTTTTGAGTCATAGTATAAATAATCTCATCTTCGCTACGACCTGAGTCAGCCAACTCATCAATTGGTGTTAACACTTTCTTACCTAATAATCCTATTGGTAATTTTGAGAACTCTATATACGCTAATAACTCACTAATTTTTTCTTCAGTTACATTTCCAAGAGTTGGTTCATTTTCATTAAAGACCTTATATCGATTGATTTCTTTAATCAATCGATAGTAATGATTCTCTAAGAAATTTAAATCCGTAGGACCAAAGCTATCATTCGATGTTGTTAGCACTACAGCCTCTGTCCAAAAGTCCTTACTGCTATCTGTATCATGTTCTTTTAAACGCTGTAATACACCATCATCATTTTTACGAATTCCAGCCTGACCAATATATACTAATGGTTCATTATTATCATCCATGCCAAA
>NZ_CAUSQT010000074.1:0-4601 GCF_963534045.1 uncultured Veillonella sp.
AGCACAAGCTGTATATGATGCGGCACTAAAGACTACGGAGACTGTGGTTAAACCTAGCGATACTGTTTCGGATGAAGTATATGATGCAGCGGTAGAACGTCGTGATACATTGGTGGGCCATTTAGCGGCTTGGGATAAAGAAACACAGCATATAGAAACTACACTTGCTTCACTAGAGGAAATTGAATCGGCTATGGGTGAGGCCCGAGAGAAGGTAGCCTTCTTAAGTCGATTGAATGATCTCGCTAATGGGGGGGAACAAGGTTTTAAAAATGTCACCTTTGAGCGCTATGTATTGGGGGCCATTTTAGATGAGGTTGTTTATGCTGCCAATTTACGTCTTCAAAAGATGAGCCGTAGCCGTTACTCTTTGGAGCGTTCAGACTATACCGGTGGCGGCCGTGGTAAGCAAGGCCTCGATTTGGCCGTAATGGACGCTTTCACAGGACAATCTAGACCTGCGAATACCTTGTCAGGGGGAGAAACATTCTTGGCCTCTATGGCACTTGCCTTAGGTCTTGCCGACGTGATTCAAAGTTATGCCGGTGGCATTCATATGGATACGATGTTCATTGATGAAGGGTTTGGTACACTTGACCCTGATACATTGGAGCTCGCTATGGAAACATTGGTACAACTACAATCATCGGGGCGCCTTATCGGCATGATCTCCCATGTACCTGAGTTAAAGACGCGGATACCTGCTCATTTAGAGGTTACACGTGGTGATGATGGCAGTACGGCAAAATTTGTGATTAACTAGCTATAAATTTACAAAATGTGATACTATTAAAAGAGGATAATTCCTACAAAAACATACTGTATTTATAAAAGGAGGTCCTATGAAGTTTTCATTTGCTCATAATAATATAAATGTTAAGGATCTTGATAAGAGTTTAGCCTTCTATAAAGAGGCCTTACTGCTTGAAGAGGCTCGTCGTTTGGAAGACCCAAGCGGTGCTTTTACCCTTGTATATTTAAAAAGTCCATATACGGCACATGAATTAGAACTTACATGGTTGCGCGATTGGGATCGCCCTTATAATTTAGGGGATAATGAATTCCACTTGGCATTTTATGTAGATGACTACGAAGCAGCTCTAAAAAAACATAAAGAGATGGGTGTTGTAGCCTATGAAAATGCCGACATGGGTATTTATTTTATCGCTGATCCTGATGGATATTGGACAGAAATCATTCCGGCGGGTAAATATTAATGGAATATATGTTAACTCGTTTAGAATGGTTGGTTGGTCCTGATAAAATCCAAACATTAAAGGATACATCTATCGCGCTCTTTGGTGTTGGTGGTGTCGGCGGTGGGGCTCTCGAGGCGCTAGTACGTGCTGGTGTAGGGCGCATCGTTATTATTGATGGTGATTCCATTGCACCTAGCAATTTAAATCGTCAAATGATTACGACACACGATACCATTGGAGAACGTAAGGTTGAGGTCGCAAAGGCGCGAGCTCTTTCCATCAATCCTGATGTAGTGATAGAAACTCACGACATTATGTATACTGAGGAGAAATATCCTGGATTTATTCAAAGCTTGAACGTTGATTATGTGATCGATGCCATTGATATGGTGACGGCAAAACTCAATATTATCGAGGTTTGCCAACGTGAAAGCATCCCTGTTATTTCCTGTATGGGCGGCGGTAATCGCTTTTACCCAGAGAAACTTATGATTGCAGATATCAATAAGTCTCATACATGCCCGTTGGCACGCGTTATGCGCCGGGAACTCAAGAAACGGGGTATAAAAAAACAATTAGTTTTATTTTCTACAGAAAAACCGACAAAACCACAGTTTCGCGGCGAAGCAACGAGCCCGGGAACATGTAGTTTTGTGCCACCAGTGGCAGGTTTTATATTAGCAGCACATGTGTTGCGTACAATTTTGGAGGTACCTGAACAATGAAACAAGCAAAAATCCATATGGCAAAAGGTGGAGACATTGTAATCGAATTATTTGATAAAGAAGCACCTGGCACAGTACAAAACTTTATCGACCTTATTAATAAAGGTTTCTATAATGGATTGACATTCCATCGTGTAATTCCTGGATTCGTAGCGCAAGGTGGTTGCCCTAATGGCAATGGTACAGGCGGTCCTGGTTACACAATTAAAGACGAATTGATTGGCAATCCTCATAAACACGAACGCGGTGCGTTGTCTATGGCTCACCGTGGTCCTAATACAGGCGGTAGCCAATTCTTTATCGTATACGAACCACAACCTCATTTAGATGGTGTACATACTGTGTTTGGTAAAGTAATCGAAGGCATGGATGTAGTTGATGGTATCCATCAAGGCGATATCATGGAAACAGTGGAAGTAATCGAAGGTTAATCTCATGAATGATGTATCTGTTAAACATCCGGAGTGGCTTGATATCGATGTAAATGGGACTATATCACACGGCTATGATCAAGAATGGTTTGATGATGAATGGCAACGTTTGTCTGGTTGTGGCCCTACATCGGCTACACAGGTATTGAGTTATTCTGAATTTCGAGATGGCCTATTAGATGTGTCTACTACGGCGAATCATACATTAGCATTAGAACGTATGAATGTCGTGTGGAACTATGTAAAACCAAGATTTGGTGGTGGCGTTTATAAAACGCAATGGATGGAACGCGGCCTTAGTCGTTTGTTTGATGATAAGAATTTGCCTTATGAGGTACACATGCTTAATGTATCTCCTTTTTCTGCATCCCGCGTAGAAGCAGAGGCGGCGGCGCAGTTTATTCACGATGCATTATCACAGGATGTTCCTGTAGCGTTCTTAAATCGCCATAAAGGTAAAGAACCTGCGCTCTATACATGGCATTGGGTGCCTATTTATAGGATGTTCATGGATGGTGATGATATTCGTTGCGGTATTTTTGATGAAGGGGAAATCCGCGATTTCTCACTAGTTCATTGGTTGCAAGATACCATCCTTGGCGGTGGATTCTGTTATATAACTAAGAAATAATATTAGTATTATGAGAGCGATGGTGAAAGCTATCGCTCTACCTATATAGGAGGTTATTATGAGTCAATGGATTACAGAAGAGCAAACGCCTCATTTACGTCTCAGTGCTGAAGCAGAAGAGGTACTTTATTCTGGTGAATCTGAATTTCAAAAAATTGAAGTATTTAAGTCTAAAGAATATGGCATGATGCTTGCATTAGATGGTGTATTCCAAACGTCTGAACGGGAGGAGTTTATCTACCATGAAATGATTGCTCATGTACCATTGTTTTTGCATCCAAATCCAGAACGGGTACTGATTATCGGTGGCGGTGATGGCGGTGTAGCTAGAGAATGCGTACGCCATGATTGCGTTAAAGAAGTTACTATGGTTGAGATTGATGGTAAAGTTGTAGAATTGGCAAAACAATACTTACCTACTATTTCTAAGGCTATGATTGAAAACAATCATAAGTTAACAGTAAAGATTGGTGACGGTATCGGCTTTATGGCAGAGGCTGAAGATTACTATGACGTTATTATTGTGGATTGCTCTGATCCAATTGGTCCTGGTGAAGGATTATTTACGGAAGAGTTTTATAAGAATACGTTGAAAGCTCTAAAAGCAGATGGTCTATTTGTACAACAAACCGAATCTCCTATGCTTCATCAACCGCTCGTTGAGAAGGTGTTTGGTTATGTAAATAATCATTTCCCAATCGCTCGTTTGTACACTGCATACATTCCAATCTATCCGGCCGGGATGCATTGCTTTACGGTTGGATCTAAAAAATACGACCCATTAACATGGGAACCAAATCGTGAACAAAACTTTGAAACTAAGTACTATAACAAGGATATTCAAAAGGCTGCGTTTGCATTACCAAATTTTGTAAAAAACTATTTGCCAAATAAATAATTTATATGTATAATAGGGAAGCACCATTCGTTAAGAAACATTTTAACGGTGGTACTTCCTTTTTATTAGGATGTGAAAGAGTTTTATATTAGAAGTATATAGCTTGTTAATTTCAAAACTGAAAGTTGAATGAAATTAGAAAAAGTTATTGACACAAACTTCTAAAACAGATATAATTCTCTTTGTTACGAAGACAGTGTCTTCGATACCTACAAGGTGGTGGGTATGGTGAAGCGGTTAACACGGCGGATTGTGGCTCCGTTACGCGTGGGTTCGATCCCCACTACTCACCCCATAACCTACACATCGTAATCATTGTAGGGGTGTCGCCAAGTGGTAAGGCAACGGACTTTGACTCCGTTATGCGCTGGTTCGATCCCAGCCACCCCTGCCAACATGGTTCATTAGCTCAGTTGGTAGAGCACCTGACTTTTAATCAGGGTGTCCCGCGTTCGAGTCGCGGATGAGCCACCAAATAAAACTCACAAACGAAAGTTTGTGAGTTTTCTATCTCTAATTTTAGAGAATTTGGTTATGATGGTAAGTATATTGTGGAAACACAAGTAGTCAAAAATAAAACAAAACTTCTTAAAAAAGTGGTTGACGTTTTATGAGATGACTGATATACTTTAAAAAGTCGTTAGAACGTTAAAACTTCTAATGTACAGATCTTTGAAAACTGAACAATGATAGGTAATCAATCATATGATTGAACAT
>NZ_CAUSQT010000075.1:0-4591 GCF_963534045.1 uncultured Veillonella sp.
GCGCTGAAGTTATCGCTGTATGCGTAGACTTAGGCCAACCTGAGGATTATGATGCAGTTGAGAAAAAAGCAATCAAATCTGGTGCATCTAAAGCGTACATCGTTGATGCTAAAGAAGATTTCGTAAAAGATTATGTATGGCCAACTGTAAAAGCAGGTGCTGTTTACGAAGGTAAATATCTATTAGGTACATCCTTTGCTAGACCTTTGATTGGCAAAATTCTTGTAGATATCGCTAAAAAAGAAGGTGCTGATGCCATCGCTCACGGTGCGACTGGTAAAGGTAATGACCAAGTTCGTTTTGAATTGGCTATTAAAGCATTAGCACCTAACATGAAAATCATCGCTCCTTGGAGAGAATGGGATTTGAAATCTAGAACAGATTGCATGGAATATGCTGCTAAACACGACATTCCAGTTGTAGCAACTAAATCACATCCATACTCCATGGACCAAAACGTATGGCATTTGTCCCATGAAGGTGGCGATCTTGAAAATCCAGCAAATGCTCCTAAAGATGATGTATATTTAGTAACACATACACCTGAACAAGCTCCTGATGAAGCTGGTTATGTAACTGTAACTTTCAAAGAAGGCGTACCTGTAGCCGTTGATGGTCAAGAAGGTACTCCATTACAATTGTTGGAAAAACTCAATGAAATCGGTGCACACTATGGTGTAGGCGTTGTAGATATCGTTGAAAATAGATTGGTTGGTATGAAATCTCGTGGCGTTTATGAAAACCCAGGTGGATCCATCATCATGTATGCTCACAGAGAACTTGAATACCTTTGCCTCGATAGAGCTACATACCACTACAAAGAACTCATTGCCAACAAATACGCTGAACTCGTATACGATGGCATGTGGTTCGCACCATTGATGAACGCGTTACAAGCATTCGTTGATGAAACTCAAAAAACTGTAACTGGTGATGTAAAACTTAAATTGTACAAAGGCAATATTATCTCCGCTGGTGCAACTTCACCATATTCCTTGTACAGTGAAGATTTCGTAACATTCGAAGAAGACGATGTATACAACCAAGCTGATGCAGCAGGTTTCATCAACTTGTTCGGATTACCTCTCAAAATTAATGCTTTAATGAAAGAAAAGGCAGGTAAATAATGGCTAAATTGTGGGGCGGGCGTTTCACAAAAGGCACTGATAAAGCGGTAGAGGATTTTACATCCTCTATCGCTTTTGACGCTAGAATGTACGCCGAAGATATTGCGGGCAGTAAAGCCCATGCAACTATGCTTGCAAAACAAAATATTATTTCTCAAGAGGACTGTGATGCTATCGTAGCAGGCTTGACTAAAATCAAGGGTCAAATCGATAAAGGCGAGTTCCCATTCTCTGTTGCTCTTGAAGATATTCATATGAATATTGAAAAGCGTTTAACTGACGATATCGGTGAAGCAGGTGGTCGTCTACATACGGGCCGTAGCCGTAATGACCAATGTGCTGTCGATTTGCACATGTATGTGCGTAAAGCTGTTATCGAAATGGGTGAGCTCATCGTAGATATGCAAAAAGCGCTCATCGAAACAGCTGAAAAATACAGTGATGTTATCATGCCTGGCTATACCCATTTACAACGGGCACAACCTGTACTCTTTGGGCATCATATGATGGCATATTTCTCCATGTTAGAACGCGATTTTGATCGTCTATTAATGGTATTTAAACATGCGGACATCATGCCGTTGGGGGCAGGTGCTTTAGCGGGCTCTACCTATGGTATTGATCAAACCTATACGCAAGAATTATTAGGATTCTCTCGTATTTACGAAAACAGCATGGATGCCGTATCCGACCGTGACTATGTCGTGGAATTCTTATCCTTTGCATCCCTCGTGATGATGCATTTGAGTCGCCTCAGTGAAGAACTCATTTTGTGGTCCTCTAATGAATTTAATTTTATTGAACTTGATGATGCGCATTGCACAGGGTCAAGCATCATGCCACAAAAGAAAAATCCTGACGTATGCGAACTCGTACGTGGTAAAACAGGTCGTACCTATGGCCATTTATTAGGTCTTTTGACTACATTAAAAGGCTTGCCACTTACATACAATAAGGATATGCAAGAGGATAAAGAGGGTATTTTTGATGCTATTGATACGGTACACTTTGCCTTGTCTATCAATGCAGCGATGATTCGCGGTATGAAGGTGAATGGGGTACATATGAAAGCTGTCCTCGACGATGATTTCTCCAACGCCACAGATATGGCAGATTATCTTGCGAAAAAGGGCGTACCATTCCGTGAAGCGCACGAAATCGTAGGCAATGCCGTACATCATTGCATCGAAAAAGGTTGTGTTTTGCTTGACTTATCCGTTGAGGATTTCAAAGTGATTTCTCCATATTTTGATGCGGATATTCTAGATGCTATTTCTATTGAGGCTTGCGTAGCAGGTCGTAACAACTATTCTGGTACGGCCCCAGAATGCGTAGAAAGACAACGCAACAATGGTAAACAAATCATTGCTAACGAAGAAGCACAAATTGATAGCTGGAAAGCCATCGTAAACTCTGTACAAGAGTAAGGATTCTACCCTTAGCATCGTAGATGGTTTCATATTTTATACACTTGGCTCCACCCTTGGGTGGGGCCAATTTTTGTATATGCCTTTAATGGCCATATATCTACGTTTTTATAGACCCGAAATCTACAAATTTCACGTATTTTTTTGTCTATATTGAGTGGACGTGCAGTGGATAATGGTCTTGTACTACGACACTATAACTTGAATAGATAGTGATTTTTCATATATTTAATTGATTAAACTGAAATAAAATGATACTCTTACATTCATCATACCGTTTCTAATCAAAAATAATATATAATTACTATATTTTTATTCAATTCGTGTAATATGCGGTGTCCACTAATAAAGTACTTTTCATTTACCACCTATGGTGTTATTATTAATTCGAAAAACAAATAAAAACGGTACTTTCACATTCCCGCCCATTACAGCAGGAACTGAACGTACTTAGCGGTTTTAATATATTTAAGTGAATTATGGACGAGAAAAAATTCACCTTACGAAAGGGGATTGATACATGAAAACCACCGCTAAAAAAATGTCTGTATTCCAGCTAACCACAATGGTAGCAGCCAATATGCTAGGAGCTGGGATCATTATGTTACCAACTAATTTGGCTCAAGTTGGTACTATTTCAGTGTTATCTTGGCTCGTGACAGCTGTGGGTGCGCTTTTACTAGCGTATATTTTTGCTCAAGCGGGTATGTTCTCCCAAATTAAAGGAGGCATGGGCGGTTATGCAGAACACCGCTTCGGTAAGACTGGACATTTTATGGCGAGCTATGCTTACAGCATATCTCTCATCATTGCTAATATAGCGATTGCAGTTTCCGCAGTTGGCTATGGCTCAGAATTCTTTGGTGTTGATCTAAATGCAACGCAAACAAGTCAAGTAACAATCGTCTTGTTATGGTTTGCAGCGATTTTGAACTTTAGAGGCAATCGTTTTACAGGTCGGCTCAGCAATATTACTATTTGGGGCTGTATTGTGCCAGTATTACTGATTGGTACAATTGGCTGGTTCTGGTTTAGCCCAGATACGTATTTGGCGGCATGGAATCCAAACGACTTGCCGTTCTTTGAAGCAATTAAACAATCTATTGCTTTAACATTGTGGGGCTTCCTAGGGTTTGAATCGGCAGCAGCAAATGCAGATGCTGTAGAAAATCCAAAGAAAAACGTGCCAATTGCAACATTTGCAGGTACATTAGCAGTGGCGGTGATTTACATCTTGTCCACAAACGTTATGGCCGGTATCGTGCCTAACACAGAATTACTAAATTCTAATGCACCATTTGGTCTCACATTTGCGTACATGTTCAATGACACGATTGCAAATGTTATCATGGCGCTCATGATTATCTCTTGCTGTGGTGCTTTACTTTGCTGGCAATTTACATTGTCTCGCGTATTTAAAAATGCAGCAGAAGCAGGTTATTTCCCTAAGGTATTTGCTCGTGTAAACAGCAAGGATGCACCTGTGCGTGGCGTATTCATCTTATTAGCTATCGAAACCATTATTACAATGTTTACAGCTAATGATTCTCTACGCGATCAATTTGAAACATTGGTAAACCTTGCGGTTGTAACGAATGTATTGCCTTATATTCTCTGCATTATTGCCGTACCGACTATGATGCATATGTCTGGATTAGAAAAACGTCGCATTGAACGATTCTATTTTGTCGCTTGCGCAGGCGTATTATATTGTGCATATGCAGTATATGCATGTGGCGTTGATGCCATGCTAGGTAGTGCTATTGCGGTAACTATTGGCATTTGCATTTATATGATACGCAAAGGTTGGATGGCATATCGTGCGCAACGCTTTCAACAAAGTATCGATTAATTGAATATTCTCTCGTCTTATAGAGGCTGTCACTTGGTGACAGCCTCTTTTGGTTATATGTATAGCAGAAATACATATACCCCCTAGTGTATTGTTGGAGAGTTATAAATATAGTATATTTATAATTGATAAAGTGAATAAACTGAGTGTCGGTTCTACCGAGCGTAAAAGAGGAAAATAGGTGC
>NZ_CAUSQT010000076.1:0-4421 GCF_963534045.1 uncultured Veillonella sp.
AGGAACATCCATGGTTGCCTAAGATGTATGAATCCTTCGGATTTAAAGCTTATGATCAAGTACATTTTAGAGGAAAACAACATACAACAGTATTGTTTAAAAAAGACTTGATCTAATTGCGTTAAAAACGTGGAAGGGCTTTATAATCTATACACCTCGTGAGGAAATTCCTCATGAGGTGTATTTTTTTGTACAAGATAATGCAGAATTTTTACATTTGGATATATAATATATACATATATGTTATATCTATGCGTTCAGTTTTGAATGGTAGATGGTTTTTGAAAGGATGTGAGACTATGTTAGTCTTATCTGGTATTTTAGTGATGGTCATCGGTCTGATGCTGCGCTTTAATGCCTTGTTAGTTGTCGTAGCCGCAGGGTTTGTAACGGGCCTTGCAGGTGGTCTCAGTATCAACGATATCGTTGGTGCTATAGGGGAAGCCTTTGTTAAGAATCGTTATATGTCATTATTTATTCTAATTTTACCTGTTATTGGTCTTATGGAACGTCACGGTTTACGTGAACGGGCTGAAATTTTGATCAGCAAAATCAATGCTGCTACAGCAGGTCGTATCTTTATGATTTACCTATTTGTACGTCAAGTGACAGTAGCCTTTGGTATTAATATGTCAGGTATGGTTGCCATGGTACGCCCATTGATCGCTCCTATGAGTGAAGCAGCTGTAGCACAAGGTCGTCCTGTATCACAACGTACTCTCGATAAGGTGCGTGGCATTGCTGCTTCTGCAGATAACAGCGGTAACTTCTTTGGTCAAAACCTATTCCTTGCTGCCGGTGGGTTACTACTCATCAAGGGCGTTATGGAACAATTGGGGTATTCCGTTGAATTAACAGATATGGTGCTTTACGGATTGCCAACAGCCATCTGTGCATATATTGTTAACTTCATTCGTTTTATTATCTTTGATAAAACAATTCAAGCCTCTGTTGCTCGTGACGAAGCGGATATGAAGGCTGGTAAATTGGTACCAAATGAATTTAATATCCTCGTTACACCAGAAGAATTAAAGAAGGAGGCTGAATAA
Organism: uncultured Veillonella sp.; assembly: GCF_963534045.1. Lineage (GTDB taxonomy): Bacteria > Bacillota > Negativicutes > Veillonellales > Veillonellaceae > Veillonella. Next base: position 1,050 of record NZ_CAUSQT010000076.1, read on the forward strand.
TATGTTAGAACTTATCTATAAAATGCAGCCCTTAGATTATGTATACCTTCTCGTAGGGATTATCTTATTTATCTTTGCTATTCAATCATTCCTTGATAAGGAACATAAATATCGCATCGGTACAGGCTTATTCTGGCTCTTGTACAGTGTATCCTTTATCTTTGGTTCTTACCTTTCTAAAGAAATCAACGGTTGGCTCGTTATTGTTATGGCCGGAATTGTATTGGTAAAACAATTAGGCAAGGGTCACTATTTTGAATCTGCTATTGAATTCAAAAAGGGTGAAGCGGTTCGTATTGGTAATGTTATTTTCGTACCAGCCTTGCTCGTTGGTATTATCACATTCATCATTGGCTTCTTTACTAAATTAGGTGCCCTTGTAGGCCTCGGTATCGCAGCCATTATCGCTATGTGTGCCGCTCTTTACATTACTAAAGGTAAACTTAACCAAGGCTTCCACGAAGGTCGCCGCCTCATCGATGCTATCGGTTGGACCGCTATTTTATCCCAATTATTAGCAGCTCTTGGCTATCTATTTAATTTGGCTGGCGTTGGTAAAATTATCTCTGGTGCTGTGGCTAGTATAGTACCTGCCGATAATGTATTCCTCGTTGTAGTAGCATACTGTCTCGGCATGGTTATCTTTACCATGATCATGGGGAATGCTTTTGCTGCTTTTGCTATGATTACCAGTGCTATTGGTATTCCAATGCTCGTTGTAGCTCATGGTGCTAACCCAGCAGCTGTTGGTGCTATCGCTATGCTTGCAGGTTATTGTGGTACATTGATGACACCTATGGCCGCGAACTTTAACATCGTACCGGTGGCACTCCTTGAAATGCGCGATCAATACGGCGTTATTAAAGCGCAAATTCCAATTGCATTGGCTATGCTTGTATTGAATATTTTATTGATGTACTACTTTATTTAAGACCTTGTTCTGTGGTTGAACAATCTTTTGAAATATCCTTATGAGGTGTTATGATGAAAACTATTTTAATTACTGGATTTGATCCATTCGGTGGTGAACCTATTAACCCTGCATGGGAAGCGGTAAAAACGATGGATGGTTATACAGATGGCGATTATAAGGTGGTCACTCAAATGGTACCAACTGTACGTTATACATCTGTTGATACTGTGAAAGCAGCCGCTGAAAAATGCGAACCAGATTTCATTCTCTGCGTTGGTCAAGCTGGCGGTCGTACAGATATCACGGTAGAACGTGTTGCTATTAACTGCGACGATTTCCGTATTCCAGACAATGCCGGCAATCAACCAGAGGATGAACCAATCGTAGCTGATGGTCCTAGCGCATACTTTGCTACATTGCCTATTAAAAATATCGTCAATGCATTGCATCAAGCAAGCATTCCTGCCAAGGTTTCTAACACGGCTGGTACATTTGTATGTAATCACTTGATGTACGGCGTATGTCACTATGCAGCACAAAAGGGCAATATCAAGGCTGGTTTTATGCACATTCCATACTTGCCATCTCAAGTGGTAGATAAACCAAATCAACCTAGCATGGCTGTTGAAACCGTACGAGCTACATTGGAAACAATCGTTCACGTATTGGCTCATGGTGAAAGCTACGCCGCACAGGATATTACGTATACAACACCACATGAATAAGCGGCGTCTCTAATATGTTGTATCGTATTTACATAGTATTATGATGCTATGTAGGGAATATAGATTCATATAGTTTGATTGTGTATAGACGAGAGTGGGTTATCTCTATGAATAGAAAATTAGTAGCAAGTTTAGTTTCTTGTTTTATATTGGGTTCTGTTAGTGCCTATGCAGCGAATCCATTTAGCGATGTAGAGCCTTCTAGTTGGGCCTATCAATCGGTAGAACAATTGGCATCTGCTGGAATTATCAATGGCTATCCAGATGGGACTTTCAAAGGCAACAAAGATATTACGCGGTACGAAATGGCTCAAATGGTAGCGAAAGCCATGGCAAATCAAGACCGTGCGAATGCGGAACAACAAGCTATGATCAATCGCTTGGCTGATGAATTTAGCAATGAGCTTAATACATTGGGTGTACGTGTAGCAAAATTAGAAGATCAAGTGGGCAATGTGAAGGTAACAGGTAATTACCGTTTACGTTATCGCGGCAGCCAATTGAAAGATGACGCGTATGCTTATGGAAAGCATTCTTCCTTTGATTATCGGGCGCGTGTGATCTTTAATGCTAAGGTTAATGATAAAACCGATGCTGTTGTTCGTGTACAAGGTGCTGGTGAGCTCGGCAATAGCAATGCTAATGTTGCTAAGGTAAACCTTGCCTATGTAGACCATCATTTCGGAAAGGACACAACATTGCGCGTAGGTCGTCAATTATATACACCTGCACTAGGCCTTATGTATGATGACCTTATTGATGGGGCACGCCTCATGTACAAACATGGTAAGTTGGACGTATCCGCAAGCTATGGTTATTGGTGGGGTGGCGCAGGTACGTACCAAGATAAGGAAAATACCATTACAGCTGCTATGCTTGAAGTAAAGGGTAAACTTAATAAACATGTTACCCTTGGCGGTATGTATGGCCGATTCCATAATGGTAAATTATACCAAGGCCAAGATATTGATGCGGCTACAGGTAAACAAGTTAAATCCTTTATCGATTCCCCATACAAAAATATTTGGGGACTTAACGCGAATATGAACTTTAACCGTTGGAACGTATTTGGAGAATGGTTAACAGCACCAGGCATATCCAATTCCCAAGCTTGGATGGCTAGTGTAGGTTATGGTAACTACAATATTAGTAAAGCTCGTACCTATAGCGTACGCGGTCAATACTATTATGAAGAAGCAAACGCTCCTGTCTTCAGTAGCGCCTTTGCACCAGCATATAGCTTCTATAATCAACACTACGTAGATACAAAAAATGTAGCTCGTGTACGTAATGGTTACAAAGGCTTTGTGGCTAATGTAAACTATGTTCCATATAAAAACGTATCTATTGGTGCATACTATGGTTTTGCTAATAAAGATATGGATGGTAATCATTTAGGTGATTACTGGCGTACAGACGTGAACTTCATGTTCTAATCTCAGAATGTCCTATACATGTGATTCCAAAATTAGTACATGCCTGTAGTAATCTCAGAATGCCTATATATGTGCTTCTAGAATTAGAACAGGCCTGTACTAATTCTTAGAAAGGGTATATAGGGGTACTAAAAAATAGAACAGGCCTGTTCTATTTTTTAGAGGGGGATATACAAAATGTAATAAGAGGCTGTCATTATTGACAGCCTCTTTTGCTATTCTTAAGGTATATTAGGATGAATGAAATTGATGTATTTTTCGTCGAGAAGACGTATAAAATAAGCCGCTCGTTGTTGGA
>NZ_CAUSQT010000077.1:0-4404 GCF_963534045.1 uncultured Veillonella sp.
ATTGTGGAAGCCCTTGTTAAGGAGGGAATCATAAAATGACAGGTTTAGTATATTTGATTGGCGCAGGCCCTGGAGATTCTAAATTAATCACTGTAAAAGGTAAGGAATGTATAGAACGCGCAGACGTTATTGTATATGACTATTTAGCAGATGCTCATCTATTAGAATGGGCTCGTCCTGATGCAGAATTGATTTATGCAGGGAAACAATGCAAAGACCACACCATGCACCAATGGGAAATCAACGAACTATTGGTAGCAAAGGGAAAAGAAGGCAAAATCGTAGCCCGTTTAAAGGGTGGTGATCCACTCGTATTTGGTCGCGGTGGGGAAGAAGCTATGGCACTTCGTGAGGCCGGTGTTCCTTTTGAATTTGTACCTGGTGTTACATCGCCTATCGCAGCGCCTGCCTATGCTGGTATTCCTGTAACACAACGCGCTATGGCTACATCCTTTGCTGTTGTTACTGGTCATGAAGACCCAACAAAAGCGGTGTCTGGCATCCATTGGGAAGGTCTTGCCACAGCAGTGGATACACTTTGCTTTGTTATGGGCGTAGGTAATTTACCTACGATTGCAGAAAAATTGATGGCTCATGGCCGTCCTGCTAATACACCAGTGGCGCTCGTTCGTTGGGGTACTAAACCTGTTCAAGAGGTGCTTGTTTCCACACTAGAACATGTTGTAGAAGACGTGGAAAAGGCACAACTAAAAGCACCAGCCATCATCGTTGTAGGCGATGTTGTAAACTTGCGTGAACAATTGCAATGGTTCGATAACAAGCCATTATTCGGCAAAACGATTGTGGTTACTCGTGCTCGCTCTCAAGCTAGCAAATTCCGCGATATGCTCATGAACCAAGGAGCCAATGTAATCCAAGCTGCTGCTATTAAAACAGAACCTGTAGAATTATTTGATGAAGATAAACGTTTATTACATGGCGTAGATCGCTATTCTTGTGTCGTATTCACATCCGCTGAAGGGGTACGCTACTTCTTTGAAGCATTGTACGGGGAAGGCAAGGATGCGCGTTCCTTAGGTTATGCTAAGGTATGTGCTATCGGTAGTGCCACAGCTAAAGCGTTGACGAATTATGGCATTACACCGGATATTATCCCTGTAGATTATAAGGCTGAATCCGTTGTTGATGCATTGAAACAGCATGTTCAACCTAGACATACAGTGCTATTAATTCAACCTAAGAAGGCTCGTGAAGTGATTCCTCGTGAATTGCGTCACTTAGATATCGACGTAGATATCTTGCGCTTGTATGAAACGCAACAAGATACATCTCAACAAGAGGCATTGGTAGATGCATTGCAACATGGTCATGTCGACTATATTACATTTACTAGCTCCTCTACAGTTACCAATACATTAGAGTTATTGGGTGAGGATGCACTTTCACTATTAGAACATACAAAGATTGCATGTATCGGACCTATTACGGCCGCTACGGCTATGAGTGCAGGTTTAAAGGTAGATATCATTAGTCCTGTATATACGACAGAAGGTCTTGTAGACACAATCGTGAAAGACTGCGCTAACTAATATACTGTCATTATTAAACGGAAGAAGGAAATTTACTATGTACGATTTAACATATCGTCCTCGCCGTTTGCGCACTTCTCCAGAAATGCGTGATTTAGTACGAGAAACAACATTAGATACAACTGATTTGATTTATCCATTATTCATCGTTCCTGGTGAAGGAATAAAAAAAGAAATCGACACATTGCCAGGACAATACCATTTATCCGTAGACGAAGCGGTAAAGGTGGCGCAAGAGGCTTATGACCTCGGTATTCGCGGTGTAGAAATCTTTGGCATTCCTACCTATAAGGATGAACAAGGTTCTTCCGCATGGGATATGGAGCAACCGGTACAACAAGCGATTAAAGCCATCCGTGAAGCGGTGCCAAATCTCTTGGTCATTGCAGACGTATGCTTATGCCAATATACATCTACTGGTCACTGCGGCATGATTGATCATCACGAAATTTTAAATGATGAAACATTGCCTCTATTGTGCAAGGTTGCGGTTAGCCAAGCGCAAGCAGGTGCTCATATGGTGGCGCCATCAGATATGATGGATGGCCGTGTAGGTGCTATTCGTGAAGCTCTTGATGAAGCTGGTTTCACCAATGTATCTATCATGAGCTACGCTGCCAAATATGCATCTGCCTACTATGGTCCATTCCGTGGCGCCGTTAATTCGGCTCCACAATTTGGGGACCGTAAATCGTATCAAATGGATCCGGCTAATCGCTTAGAAGCAATGCGTGAAATTGAACTCGATATCGCTGAAGGTACGGATATTATCATGATTAAACCGGCATTATGCTATTTAGATATCGTTCGCGAAGCCCGTGACCGTTATGAATTACCATTGGCTGTCTATAATGTATCTGGCGAATATGCGATGGTTAAAACGGCTGCAGCTGCTGGTCTTATCGATGAACAACGCCTTGTTATGGAAACGATGCTCTCCATGAAACGGGCTGGTGCTAAGATTATCATTACATACCATGCCCTTGAAGTGGCACGTTGGCTTAAACAATAAGGAGTGACTATGTTACAACTAGGTAAATCAGAAAAAGCGTTTGATGAAGCGAAACGATATATGCCAGGTGGCGTTAATAGTCCTGTTCGCTCCTATCGCAGCGTAGGCTCAAACCCTCCATTTATTAGCTCCGCTAGTGGCAGCCGCATCTATGATATCGATAACAACGAATACATCGACTATGTGTTGAGCTGGGGCCCTATGATTTTGGGCCATGCGAACCCTGAGGTCGTAGCTAGTCTACAAGAGGCTATTCCTCGTGGTACAAGCTATGGTGCGCCTACACTGTTAGAAACGGAATTGGCTAAGAAAATCCAAGCCTTCATGCCATCTATGGAAATGGTCCGTCTTGTTAACTCTGGTACAGAGGCGACTATGAGCGCATTGCGCGTAGCTCGTGGGTATACGGGCCGTGATCGTATCGTTAAATTTGTTGGCTGTTACCATGGTCATAGTGATTCCCTATTAGTGAAAGCCGGCTCTGGTCTCGCTACATTTGGCGTACCAGATAGCCCAGGCGTACCAAAGAGCGTCGCAGAAAATACCATCACATTGCCTTACAATGATATTGATGCGGTTAAACAATTATTCGATGAAATAGGTGATACCATTGCTTGTATTATCGTAGAACCTGTTGCAGGCAATATGGGCTGTGTGCCACCAGTAGAAGGATTCCTTGAAACCTTGCGCGATGTAACAAAGGCGCATGGTGCACTATTAATCTTTGACGAAGTTATGTGTGGATTCCGGGCTAGCAGCGGTGGTGCACAAAAACTATACAATATTAAACCCGATTTGACATGCCTTGGTAAAATCGTTGGCGGTGGTATGCCTCTCGCTGTATTTGGCGGTTCTAGCAAAATCATGAGCGAAGTAGCACCATCCGGCCCTATTTACCAAGCCGGTACTTTGAGTGGTAATCCTGTGGCTGTAACGGCAGGTCTTGCTACATTATCTATGTTGCAACGAGATCCAACCATCTTTAAACAAGTGGAAGATAGCACAAAAGCATTGTGTAATGGCCTTGAAGAATTGGCTAAGAAATACAATGTGCCTGCGGTGGTGCAACGTGTAGGCTCTATGTTTACCTTGTTCTTTACAGATAAACCGGTTCGCAATTTTGATGACGCTAGTGCATGCAATGCGGACCATTTCGAGATATTCTTCCATCATAACTTGAGCCATGGTATTTACTATGCACCAAGCTCTTTTGAAAGTAACTTTGTATCTATCTGTCATAAATCGGCTGAAATTGAAAAAACATTGGCTGTTGCAGAAGAAGCTTTCAAAATTATCAGTGAAATACTGTAATATTCTTTTGACGTAATCGATGTAGGTGATGAACATGCAATTTTACAAGAACTTAAAACGGGCTCGCGTACGCATGGGAAAGAGCCAAATCGAAGTCGCCAAAGCTGTAGGTATTAGTAATGCAGCATTGTCCAATTACGAGACTGGCTATAGAGAGCCAGACCTCGATACACTGTGCGCATTGGCTCGTTACTATGAGCTGACCTTAGATGAACTCGTGAATGTTAATAATGAACAGCAAGAACGCATTTATGATATTAGCACCGCTGTGAAGGATACACATATTAAGTTCAAAGGGAACTTGTATGAATTAAAAGCATCGCAAAAGAAGGTTCTCTTGCGAGAACTGGATACAGTGTTTGAAAAATTTCAACGATCTCGTATAACATCTATCAAAGAAGGTACCTCACATCGCCATCCTCATATCAATAGGGGAGGACTATTGGGGGCAAACCTTGCGGTGAGTCGCGTGATAAAACGACAAGATACTAAATGACGAGCGACACTTTGAAGAACTATAACTGAATTATA
>NZ_CAUSQT010000078.1:0-4111 GCF_963534045.1 uncultured Veillonella sp.
GTGAATACTGACTTTAGTGTACAGTTAGATTGGATTACAATCATAAACAAAGAAAAAGCCTTAACTGAACAAAAAGAAAAGGGACAAATTGACATAAAACAATACATGGTTGCTAAACAAGAACTGCAACAGATTAAGGATGAATTTATAGCGACTCATGGCGAGATGGAATAAGAGCTGTTGTCTTAAAGGAGATGTTTATGGCAATTGACGGTGTGAAAATCATAGATAGTGATGACGGCCATGATATTTATAATGCCATTGTTGAGCGATATAAGGATGGCGTCAGTATTGATACAATCATTTCTGAAATCTTAAGTGAGGAACAAAATTTTTGCACTGACGAGTTTTATACAGAGATTTATTGGACTGCTGTGGCTTATTCGTTGTGGAAGATAGGCCATCTACCGGATGCCGTCAAAGAGAAAGCCTTAGACATCATCGCTCAGGGTCCTCATGAGTTTTGGTTAGAAATCGATAGTAAGGCCCTTAAACAGCGTCGAAAGGTATTGGATAAGTTAGCAGTACAGCTACAAAGTGAAAATCCAAAGCCGCTTAAGGTTCGTAAATCTAAAACAAAGAGAGAACCTCATTTTAATGTGGGAGACGTATTAGCTGTTAAGTTTGAAAACGAGTATGGTGCTATATTTGTCTCTGACGTGGATCAATCACCGCGGAAAATCGAATATCATTTAGCTTGTACGCGGCTTTTACAAGAAGAAAGGCCAACAATGGAGCAATTTTTAAATAGTAAAATTGCCTGCCGGAAAGATAATACAAATTTCGGTATCGATACAGATTGTTGGTTCAATCATAAGGACTTAGGTTTGTTACTGGATAATTTGGAAATTATTGGGACTGTTGAACTATATCCGTGTAAACTATGGAAACTAGCACCAGCGGGAACGCTTGAGGACATCTATGAGGAGATTACAGATGAGCCTAGGGTTGGAAAACTACGTCTCATAGACACCTATGAACTGGTGAAAGAGGTTATATACGGATAGGAACACGAAAGTATATTGATAAAGGTATAACTATAATGGATACTGTGACGAAACAATATATAGAAACGGTGAAAGTCAGTGATATACCTTGGCACCGGTTAACCACAACCTACGGGCGTGCTACAGATTTTCCTGCTGAGCTTGATGTATTGTGGAATATGGAAAGCTTGGAAGTGGTTGATACGGCTGGTGAGGCGTTAGAACTCAATATTGAGCACCAATCAACGTTGTGGCATGCTACACCATTCGCCATGATTTTCTTGCTTCGTATTTTTAAGAAAGCCCAGGAAGAGCGCGCTCATAATGAGGTAGCTCAGTATTTAGCAGAACAATTGGTTGAGTTGTTTACTGTGATTGCTGAGTGCATTCGAGATGGTCTTATGCTAGAGCATGCAGAGCCATTGCCGAACTTTGAGGATATGCTCAACGAAGAATACCTTTGGTCTGAAGAATATGATGAAGACGAAGATGTTCTTAGATATGAGGAAGAGGATGTATTTCCTGATGATTTATTTTTTAGCTTTTATTATTACTCCTTGCAAGTACTTTTGTTAGCTATTCCGCTATTAGATACATCTGATGAAGGAGAGGCTAAATTGCTAGGAATAATTTCTGCTAATAGGAGCGTGTAAGATGGGTTATTTAGATATATTGCGAAATGATGCCAAGTTAGCTGAAGATTTTGATACGCTATTTGATTTTCGCTTGCTAGATGCGCTGGAGGAAAGGGATACGGCTGAAGGTCGTTGCACGTTCTCCGTGCCGGGGATGGCATTTGCTGTAGATGGTGCTGGCGGTGAATATCATCTGTTGGAGGACGGCTCCATAGGTTATTGGAGTAGTGAGGGTGCTGCTGGTCGTTTAGCTGAAAGTATGGACGATTTATTTCATTTAATTATTTTTAGTATTTGTTGGCATGATTATTGTGATTCTCGCAAGTATTCTGATCTGGTAACATTAGATACCTATGCTCAGAATAAGCAGCTAGATATTATGTCCTATTCACCAATGGAACTTTGGGAACCCATTGCGAATGCTTTTAACATGTCCATGGAGATAAAATTGACTCCTATTTTACAGAAATTTTATGATGCGGCGCATCGTGAACCGGTATATACCTGCTATTTCCATGAAGATGATGGAAGCGTTACAGAATCGGAAAATTTATTTTTCTAATGGTTAGAAGAATTTATGAAAGGATTTAATTATGGGACTAATTGCTAATTATAGCTGTTTAAGCGATGCGAATTTAAAAGAGCTTAAAGCCATGGGCTCAGAAGAAGAGGAAATTCTTGAAAGCGTTGAAGAGTGGAATGACGATGATGAATTATTGCTCGATATCGATAAGATGTGGGATGTACTTCACTTTATGCTAACTGGCGTAGGTACTGACCATAAGGATGATAATAACCCTCTTAGTCAAGCTGTGCTTGGCATAACAGCTGTTGAAGAACTATCGGATTATTTGGCGTATACTGAACACGATAAGTTAGCGGATATCGTGGTGGCTCTAGAGCAGTTTGATATGGAAGAAGCTCTTGAATCCTTTGATATGGCAGCCTGCAAAGATGCCGAATTATATCCAAATATCTGGGACTACGATGAGGAAGAGGAAGAAATTAAAGACGAACTTCTTCATGATTTCGAACAAATGAAACGCTTCTATAAACAAGTGCTCGAAGCAAATGGGAACGTACTTGTATCGATTTGCTAAGGTCATTACAATTTGTTGGCTATGGATTTAGTTATAGCTAAACCAATTATGCGACTGGCGAAGATGAGGAATTGTAACATGGCAGTGTTAACAGAAAAGCAAATTAAATATGGATTTGACTACTATCATAAGGATGATGCACGGCCTAAATCTGTGGTAGAGGTCTCAGAATATGATGGTGAAGACAAGTTAATAATCAACTGCACACAGTTAGAAGAGTCTTATTCTGCTAAAGATAAGAAGCGAATTTGGATGGAGTGGTGTGATTTTCTAGTAAATAATCCAGATGCTTTTACAGAGCTTATGTTTTGTACAAGAATGTCACAGGACCTATTTGATGCGGTGTGTGCCCAACGGAGACTCAAAAAATTACATATAAAATGGGGCGTCTATCCAGATATTTCAAAATTAGAGAACTTACAAGAACTAGAATATTTACACATTGGATCTGGTAGAAGCGTATCGAGTTTAGAGCCTATATCAAAATTAGAAAATTTAGTGGCTCTGTCGCTTGAGAACTTTCAACAAATTGATGATTATGCACCATTAGCGAATCTGAAGAATCTCGAAAGTCTCGCCTTAGAAGGTGATTTCGCATCGCCTAAAATTCTTAAGGTTCAATCATTGGGATTTCTACGTCATATAAAACAGCTGCGATTCTTTAGCTTCTTGACCGCTAAAGTGATGGATACAGACTATTCTCCAATTTTAGAACTCCATAATCTAGAACATCTTACATTAAGATCCTGTAAAGAGGTTAAGCAGTTGTATCCTCAGTTAGTTAAGTTGCCGAAGCTAAAATATGGCACAGTTTTAGAACGACCAGAATTATATGAGACATAAGTTATGGGGCAGATATTAAAGATATAAAACATAATATGTAAAGGAAAAGCATTATCATGGATAAAGCGCGTAAAAAGGAATTACTAAAGGCTTATGCTAATGAGCAAAAGCAATCTTTTAAAGATAGTCTGCCTATGGATGAAGAGTTATTTTGGAATCTCTTTGACTATGTAGACGAGAAATTAGAGGCAAATGACAGTTGCGATCATAGTCTGACTTTCACAAGAGAATTTTTGGAAACACAAAAGGTAGATGTGGAAAGCGTATTAGAATGGATTGTTAATGAAGGTGGCGGTTGTGACTGCGAGGTTCTCTACAATGTAGAGGAGCGTTTTGAGGAGTACGCTTAACTGTATTTTAAATATTTAATTCCTTTTATTTGCAGGTGTTACAGTAAAAGTATATAGTAAAGGCATGTGATGTAATTATTCACATGCCTATTTTCTTTATAAGGAGGACGCTATGCAACACGTTCAAACCCGCAGTACTACATCCGCGTTAGTACTCACAGCCGTATTGATTGCCCTCGCTACATTGCTTACAATGT
>NZ_CAUSQT010000079.1:0-4073 GCF_963534045.1 uncultured Veillonella sp.
TACGTGTTTATAGATTTCTTCTAACACTTCTTCTTTTTTCGCATTGTATTCTACTTTTTTATTTTCAAAGTAGTTATTGCCTTCTGCATCGATGGATACGATGAGTGGACCGAATTCTTTTACACGGCAAGTCCACAAGGTTTCAGGCATGCCGAGTTCACGCCAGTTAGCAGACTCGATTTCTTCTACTTCTGTAGCAGCAAGTACGGCATTACCTGCTGGGAATACGCAGTGAAGAGCACCAAAATCTTTACATGCACGAGTTGTTTCAGGGCCCATTCCACCTTTACCAACGATGAGGCGTACACCTGTTTGTTTTACAAATTCATATTCGAATTTTTCCATCCGCATAGATGTAGTAGGACCTACGGAAATCATTTCGAATTTATCATCCCCATGATCACGCACGATTGGACCAGCATGCAAGATGGCACCGTTACGAACATCTACTGGTAATTCACGACCATATTCAACAAGACGACGATGAGCTACATCACGGCATGTTGTGATGTGACCATTTAAGTAAATAATATCCCCTGCTTTAATGCCTTCAAGATCAGATGCTTGGATTGGTGTTGTCAAAATATGTTTAGCCATTAGAATGTCACTCCTTTGTGAGATAGAATTTCGTACTTACCGTCTTTATCAAATACCATATGTCCGCGACGATGGTTCCAGCAGCCAACGTTAACAGCTACAGAAATTACAGATGGATGACGAGAGCCATGTTCGATGTTTACACCCATAAGGGATTTATCACCGCCCATACCTTGAGGTCCAAGATGTAATGCATTAATACCATCTTCTAGTAATTGTTCCATATATGCTGCTTTTTCATTTTCAGCCTTAGAGGATACAGGACGCATCAAAGCCTTTTTGGACATAACCGCTGCTGTATCGATAGATGTAGCAATACCTACACCAACCAATAATGGAGGACATGCATTCAAACCATAACTTGTCATCAAGTCCAATACGAATTTAGCTACCCCTTCATAACCTTCGCCTGGCATCAATGTTTTACCAGATCCTGGCAAGGAGCAACCGCCACCGGCCATATATGGGAAAATTTCTACATCATCACGATCAGGTACGATATCCCACATGATATATGGTGCTGTACGGCCAATATTTTTACCTGTATTAAATTCATCGAATGTTTCAACACAGTTATGACGAAGTGGTGCATCTTGTGTAGCTTGGTATGTAGCATTACGCAAAATTTCTTCCAATTCACCGATTAATGGATAGTTAGAACCTACTTTCACCCAGAATTGCAATACCCCTGTATCTTGGCAAGAAGGACGATTCAATTCATACGCAAGGTCCATATTTTTATGCATCGTTTCATAAATTGTTTTAGCTAATGGATTCTTTTCATCGGCTGCCAATTCTTTAATTTTAGCTTCCACATCATCAGGTAATTTCTTTGCCATATAAGCAATGAACTTGGCAATGACATTCGTCATCTCTTGTACTTGTTGTTCTTTCGTACTCATCGTAAACCTCCAACAGGACTTCATTATTTAAAACTTAGCATTTATTTTGTATCGGAACCTTAGCTCCTTTCGATGATTTCATTGTACTCTTTTTTCAGGATATAACTATCCAATTTACAAGTTCATTTTCATTGGTAAAAGTCTATTAAACTCATACAAAATCCCCCTAATCATCCTTTTTTGTACTATCATAAATATACAATTTCGCCTATATGAACGTACAAAAAAGAGCACTGCTATCGAAAAGCAGTGCTCTTTTACCATATAAATTAGTAGAATTTCGGCATATACAAAATCACCTATACCTAATGATTGTATATTATAATTCCTCCACAACAGATTTAAGTTGTTTCTTTACCGTTTGTAACTTTTGATTGGCTTTATCTAACTCAACCTTATATTGCAAATCATCGCGATAAGGAACGAAAGATTCTAGTATTCTTATAATATCTTGTTCTTGAGTAGAAATCATTTCCTTCCAGTCATGCAGCTTAGTCTTACGCCCCAGCTCTTTCGCTTGCTTACGGTATTCTGAAGGTGTCGTATGAAAATGCTTTTTAAAGGACACATTAAAGGCTTTAATATCTGCAAATCCACAATCACTAGCAATATGAGCCACACTATCTGTAGAGTTAGCCAAACGAACAGTGGCCTCACGCAATCTCAAGCGCAACACATATTCTAGAAAAGAAACACCTAATTGGCGTTTAAAAAACTGAGATGTATAGTTCACATTATAACCACCGATTTGGGCAATATCTTCTAATTCAATCTTTTGCTGATAATTTTTATCTATATAGGCAATCATCTTATCGAAGGTAGCCACCGTCATATCAACAGGCTTACCATGCATCAACTTAACTGCATCAATCTCACTATATAGATTACTAGCTAATGACAAATAATGATGCTCTAACCACAACCGATTATCTGGGCTTTCACCATCAGCCATCAATAACATCATCATAGCTGCATGATGGCGTAAAGATGTAAAAAATCGATTGTGGCGATTTGTTTTATCTGAACGTACTACAAATTGATACATCCCAAAGTTCGGATCAAACTGTTGAAAGAAATCCTTACCTACATGAATAACCAATGCCGTCGTATCCTGCTCTAATGCCAACGTCGCATGCCCCACTTGAGGGGAAATAATGATAGAGTCGAGAGGCTCCATTGTAAAAACCTCACTATTACAACTCATCTCAATACGCCCTTTTAAGAGAATAAGAATCTCAGTTTCTCCATGCCAGTTATAATGATAAGTACTTACCTTATATATATGGCTACTAAAATCGATATGATTATGTTTATAGGTATAGTAAAAGTAATCCATAACTACAAAATTCTCCCTAATAAATCAAACACTAATTATAGTTTTTGATTTTTAAAACCCAATTTTCTCTAATAGAGATAGTACAAACATAGAAATACCTCCACCGATTCCACCGGCTACTACTATTGTCAAATATGGAATATCAAGAACTATTTTAAACGTTTTTAAAAACAGCACTATCTGTAAAAGTCCACAGGTTAAGGTTGTCCCCAAAATTACTGCGCCTGCAAAAACCATATTAACAATATTTGTCAGTACCAAAATAGACATAAGGGAAAAAATAAATAACTCTATACTCTTAACTAAAAATATTTCAGAATAAGCATATAAATACACCATAAAAACTCGTTTTAATGTTAATGCTGCGTCGGCCCCTCTTGCTATCAATAAAAAGATAGGCACGAACACAACAGACATAATGACAAAAGTTACAAATGAACCTACTATATGCATTGCAAGAGTAGGATTAATTAAAAGTTCAACTAATGTTGTTGTAGATTCAGGTTTTAATAAATTAACGCTTATACTCCCTAAGCTCATAATTAATAGCATTAATACTATATAAAATATAAGTGCTTTTATAGCTTCCTTTATCGTCCCTCTTGCTTGAAAGTATGGTAACCATAAGTTAGGTCGTATTACTGCATTAAAAATTTGTCTATATACACTTACGAAATCAGTACTATTAATCACAAATACATCTCTCCATTATTTATATCAAAAATGCATCCCCTATTAATATAAGGGATGCATTTATTATGATATATATGGTTAACGACGGTCAACAGCATCATTAAAATTATCTATTTATTATAGTCTACGATGCGAGTGTTCAATGTTGATCTCTTATATGCGAAATTACATAAGAGCTGTAATAGCTGCTGCTAAACCGAAGAAGATACCTGGTGCATTGGCCAATGCAACTGGAATATCTCTATGTTCTTTAAATAAACCATAGGCCACCCATAATGTACAGTTAATAGCTGCTACAAGTGGTTGAATCCAATCGCCTGTGCCTGGATGAGCTAGGTTATTCATAATTTGTGGGAAATAAGATACATACATTGCTACGGCTGTAACTGTTGCAACTTTACCTACGTTTTCCATGAATTTAATACGAGTCATTATATCCTCCAAAATTAGTAAATCAATACGTGTTTGTTATCTGATGAATCATATTCTACTCGTTTCGGACGATATAACTATCCATATTAAAAGGTAGTTTTCTAGGTAAAATC
>NZ_CAUSQT010000080.1:0-3968 GCF_963534045.1 uncultured Veillonella sp.
TTAATCCCTTCGCCACGACGAGATTGAGGTATAATAGCAGCAATAATCGTACTTGTTGCAGTTGATGTAATACCGTAAGCAAAACCATTTAAGAATCGAACGCTATCGAGCATTAACAAGTTAGGTGTGTAGAAGTACATGGCCGTTGAAGCCAAATAAATAAACAAACCTAAGTACAGCATCTTTCTGCAACCTAAGACACTAATAAAGCGTCCCGCTAACAATCGTGCCACGACGGTACCGATAATATATATACCAACAGCTAAGCCTGCTTGACTAGCTGTGGCGTGAAGGTTATCTTTTGCCACTACGGCAATAATAACAATTAATAAATAATAAATCAAAAATACTAAGAAATTAATCAAAGTATCGAGGACAAATGATCTTGTCCATAAGGCCTCCTTAGCCTTATCCATAGTATCAACTCCTATTTCTAAAATATTTGTCAACCATATAATGACATTGGTTAATTATAGACCTCTCATTATAAAAAACAAGAATTAAAAAGTTATTTTTGTTATCACTTTTAATTATGACTGATGCCATAGTTTTATATACAATAAGCGAGTTACCATATCACCTATTTACGTAAATTTTTAATAATAAAAATACCTTTGATAGGTTCTACTCTAATTTACCAATTAGAATAGACCATCAAAGGTATCCTACTATTATTCAATTATTTTGTTTCTAATCCACAAGCTTTAAAAAATGCTTTATAAGCCTCCGCCTTCTTCACAAGACTCAACGGATAGGCTCTAGAGGTAGATGGCAAACGCGTCAAAGAAAGTTCTCGGCCTTTATAAACAAAAGGAATCGTTTCTCCTGTTTTAGGTAGTTTTACCTTTTCAGGTAATAAACTAAGTAAGATTTCTGTAGCCTTGCCACCTGTTGTACCAATATGAGTACAATCTGGTATTTGTGCTAATACGTCAGCAAGAGGAACGGGCTCAACTACCTTTAAAAACGCATCAGATGCATTACCATGCTCACGAATAGCTTTCAATACCGTTGGACAAGAAGCTATACCAATTTGAGATAAAAAAGCTTTAATCTTTTCCGCATCAAATGCTTTTTCTTCCCCTTTTCTAAAATGTTCTTTATCATCAAAGAACACCAAACCGAAAACACGCCACATATCATTTTGAAAATTCGGATAATGAAATTCCATGGCTCGCTTTTCAGATGTTGGAGGAAATGTTCCCATCATCATAACCGTTGCATTCTTCGGCAAGAATGGCGGAAATGGTCTCGTTTCTACAACTTCATTAGAGTTCGCTTCAACAGTAGTATTATCTTTCACGATACACATCTCCTTATTGTTTATGTTAACTATCTACTTTCACATTAACAAGTTTAGGTTATTGATACTATGACAAAACTCACCTATTACTGAACCATAGGTTGCGTCATGATGGTATTAACCGTATCAAATCCTGTTGGTACAGGAGATACGAGATATAAACATACAACGGCAGCAATAGCAAATCCAATTGCTAAGTAAGAGAAGGTGCCCCGTTTAGGGAATTCATACAAACCAAACATGCGTATACCAATAGCCGCACCAATGGCTGTAATAAAGGATGGCAATGAGAACATACCATATACGCCAAAGATGACCATCAATCCCGCATAACCGCCTACTACAGTAATCATTGGTAGCATACGATCCATAGAACTCTTATAGTCTCGAGTCAACCCAGATGGATAGTTGGAACTTTCAATACCGAATAAACCAAGCAAAATGCCGAAATCAACCCAGATAAATTCCCAAATGCCTTTAAATGCATTTCGATTACGGCCTGCATACCAAGCAAAGGCAGTAATGGCCAAAATAGCCAAGCCAACTAAGCCAAAATAATAGTCCCCACTAATAGTAGGTCCCACATAGGCGCCAATAGCGGTTACAATAGCACTGAGGACAGAAAGAACAATGACGCGATGAACAGCAGGACGTTCCCGTTCAGGAATGCGTTTGAATACGGTTGCTAGCAATTCCAATACAAAGCAAGCCATAAAGACAGCAATACCAATAGCTGGATTAATGAAGATACCAACTACCGTCAAAACTAAAGGAATTAACAAGCGCCATTTAGGAAATAATACAAGATCCTTGTAATCAAGGCGTACATCTTGTGTTTCAGATGTGAAATTATTATACACTACAAAGAGGAGCATAAACGCAACCACATCTAGTGGTGTAGCACCCCAAATCAACAAGGTTGGTACAATAATCATGGATAACGCTACACCAGATATTCTAGATAGGCCGGCGGCGATGAACCCTAGCAGTAAAAATGGTAATAATAATGTTAAATATTCGAACATAATAAACCTCCCATCATCATATAAATCTAAGTATATAGTAATTAACTACAAATTTCTATACCGAATGGGTTGAGGTTTATACAGATTTACCATACGACACCATACAATACTACGTCTTTACTAAGATTGTTGCTGCTTTAATCGGTTTCTTATAACAGACGGGGAACATTCGAGTTGTCGTGCGATAGCTGCAATAGATAATCCTTCCATCCGCAATCTACTAATCTCATTCGTATCTACCTCTAACCGTTTTCCACGCAACGCAACACCAGATTCTCGCAAATATAAGGCGACTGTATTGGCTTGTAACTGATAAGCAATACCTATATCCTTTGTACTCAACCCATGATAGCTATACAAATAGCTCATTTCATCGATAGGCATCACCTTACGCCTCCCACCGCGTATATTGACACCCATATGATGTAAGATATGTAATACCTTCCAGCGTGAAAGCCCCATCATATGGGCAATACGAGTTGTACTATTACCACTTTCATAGGCCTTTTTAATACGATCTGGTTCTACACTATGTATAGAATGGTCATGAGCACACAGCAATCCATACTCATGTAATCGATTAGATATGGTCGCAGTGGATACATTAAAACGACGGGCCAAAGCTTCAATACTCGTATGACTCACTTCATATAAATTTACCAAGGTTGCGCGATTGATATCTTTACGCCTTTCACGTCGCGCAATCTTATACATCTGCATACGCCTTACAATTGTATCTACACTACACCCAATATAATCGGCAATGTCTCGTAAGGTCCATTTCTCTTTAACATATAGATTCTCTAATAATTGTTTTGGAATATTTCGTACGCTGCGATACATATAATCGCTCCTTTCATAATTTAGGCGAACTATATTCACACACCTATTACACTTATTATGAAAGGCTAGTTATAGTCTTAGCAATAGAAAAAGGGTTCCCAATAGTCACCCCGGTGACCATTGGGAACCCTGCCTTTATCAGGAACAGATATACTTATCGAGCCCTATGACGCAATGCCTTCGGCTTTTCTAATATAAAAGCCCATTTCATACCTTCTTTAATATCATGACGCGACTTGCGAGCCTTCTTCGTTACAGGCTTCGTATGAGTCTCTACATCAACAAGAGGAATCTTTACTTCTTCCATTGCTTTTTGGCGCTTAAATTCTGCTAGGCGCTCAGTTAATGTAGAAACTGCAACCGTTTTACTAGTAGATACTTTATGTTCTTCTCGTTGTTTAGGTTGCTCTTTTTTAGGTTGTTCTGCAGATTGATTATAAGAAATCTGAGTATTAGACGACTGATAGACAGCATCATTAGATGTAGCATTAACCGGAGGCTCTTCTATTTTACGTTCAATAGAAATACCGTATTCACGCTCCATATCCTCCCAAGTCTTTTCAGCACCTGAGGTTTCATACTCATCAGCATCTTCAGTCTTTGAGCTTTTCAAAAAGGAGAACACGATATAAGCAATTATAGCTAGAACAAATATAGGATTATGCGTAAAGGCCGATAGTACTGTAGACAAAATAGAGTCCATAGCTACTCCTATTCACCATCTGCTAAATTCTCACGCATCTTAGTGTCTGCAATAATATTGTTCATATTGTAGTAATCCATAACGCCAAGATTAC
>NZ_CAUSQT010000081.1:0-3883 GCF_963534045.1 uncultured Veillonella sp.
GTTATAAAATGGTTCCTAACGAAGTTAAAGACCTTGTACGCGGTAAATATGGTGCATTGCCTGGTAAAATTTCTGACGAAATTCGTCACACTATCATTGACGATGAAGAACCTATCACTTGCCGTCCTGCAGATCTTATCGAACCTGAATTGGCAGGTTACACTGAAGATTTGAACTCCAAAGGTTACACTGGCATCACTGAAGAAGACGTATTAACATACGCTATGTTCCCAGAAGTTGCAATTAACTTCTTCGAAGCTAACCGTCGTTAATCTTAATATTAACAGCTCTACCTTTTAGGTAGGGCTGTTTTTATGTTTATACGAATTTTATATTTTCTCTTGCTAATCATGAGTAAAATAGCGTACACTATAAGGAGTATCTACTAATTATGATATTGAGGTAATCCTGTGAATTTACAAATTAGAATTTGGATATCCAATGTTGTTCTATTTGTAGTTCCTATATTAATTGCAATTATTCTATTTTTGTTATATTTTTCAGGACTACGCATTTTAGCGAATGCCGGATACTATTTGCGTATCGAGCAAGAACAACAGTTTAAAAGTGTTAGCCGTGTGGCTGAGACTATTACCTTTTATGGTATAGACAATGGTTTAATGGATTCTCTTGTTAAACCAAGCTATAGTTTGTTAGACCCTAATGAGGTGTATGTAGAAATTCTCGATCAGGGAAAGGTTCTGTATTCTTACGGTACACAACAGATTTATAATGAATCTGCTATCGTTGGCTTGATTGATGTAAATCCTGAGTTACAAGGGATTGTCTATCAGTCAAATCATACCTTTGTGTACGAAATGCGTAAGAATGAAGGACGTCATGCATATCTATATCACATAGCTATTAAACGAGCTGTGCATGGTAGTGATAGCTTGATGGAGACCGTTTCGTTCTACATTAGCATTGTTGCATTACTTTTGTTTATAGTTACATTTTTTGCAATCAACCGATTTGTGACGAAGTTCATTATGATTCATGTCCGCAATATGACGGAATCATTACGAGCTGCTAATTACCAAATCGAAATGGAGCAGGAGCAACAAAAAGAATTGCTTGCAGGTATCTCTCATGATATCCGTACTCCATTAACTGCAATTAAGGCCTATGCAGAAGGCGTTCGGGATGGTATCGCGCCAACCGAAGAGCAACAAAAACGCTACATGGGAATCATTTTGAAGCGCGCTAATGATCTAGATTCTATGTTGGAGGAATTGTTCCTTATTACAACATTGAACTATAAAAAGGAATCTAGACCATCAGAGGAAATAGAATTAGGGAAATACGTACAAGGTTTTGTAGAAGATCATATAGAACATTATAAGTCTAGAGGTCTTGAACTGAGCCAACGTGTTACAGTTAAGGATGCTACTATTATGGCGAATCCGCAGTTATTACAGCGGGTTTTGCAAAATATTTTAAATAATAGTGCAAAATATAAGATGGCAGATATAGGACATAGTGTTATTGATGTCACCGAAGATGAAAGTCATGTGTACTGTGTGGTAAGTGATGATGGCCCTGGGGTTCCGCCAGAGTCACTTGACCGACTTATGCGTCCGTTTTATCGAGTTGATTCGTCCCGCACTAATCCACAGGAGGGGAGTGGACTTGGTCTTTCGATTATTAGACGTATTATGGAAATTTTCGAAGGTCGTGTAGTGATAGAAAATATTAGACCACATGGACTTAGAATTATTTTAGAGTTCCCGAAAAAAGGAGAAAATCATGAGTGAACATATTCTAATAATTGAAGACGATATTGATATTGCTAATATTGAGCGTGATTATTTGATGGTTGCTGGTTATGACGTAACTGTTATGAATAATGGTACTGATGGTATTGAAGCTGCTTTGAATACGCCAGTAGATTTAATTATTTTGGACGTTATGTTGCCAGAAATGGACGGCTTTGAAGTGTGTCGCGCCATTCGTGATAAAGTGCGAGTACCAATCGTGATGGTAACTGCACGCCTCGATGATATTGATAAAATTCGTGGCCTTGGCGTAGGTGCTGATGATTACATCGAAAAACCATTCTCTCCATCTGTATTGATTGCAAAAATTAAGGCTATGTTAGCACAATATAAACGACTTACTGAAAAAGATGTTGTTGATACAAATGCTATTCAATCCGGTGATATTCGCCTTGATCCTAAGATGATGAAAGTTTGGGTAAATGACAAAGAAGTTCATCTTAAGAAAAAAGAATTCCAATTATTAGAATTTCTTATGCGTAACCGCGATATCGTATTTTCCAAAGAAGAATTATATTCCCGCGTATGGGGATTAGATTCGTATGGTGATTATGCAACAGTAGCTGTTCATATTAATCGTTTACGTGAAGAAATCGAAGAAAATCCATCTGATAGTAAACATATCATTACAGTTTGGGGTGTAGGTTACAAGTTTGTATAAAAAGCATAGCTAAATTCACTTTTAGCTCATAGATTGGTGAGCTGTTGATGTTATATATGTTTTTAGAGTTTATCTTATAGAGAAATAATCGAAGTTTTATATATTTTTTATATACTATACTTTATTTTTTAGAGATTTTGTGTATACTATAACTGTAAGGATTAGTATGAAGATATACGGAAAAGATACACTTAACTTCTCTCTCTTAATAAGTTCTCTCTCAACTTTTCCGTCTTCATATATAACTCTCTCTCACAGTCCTTATACTCTCAAACTATATGCAAAAGAGGTATTCATTAGTTAACGCTAATGAATACCTCTTTTGTTTTCCTGTCTTTTTACATATTATTTAGAAATGGTAGAAATTGTTGTATTGCAAATCTAAGGAATAAGACCTATAATGAGTGTGCATTAATTGTATGCAATTAAAAATAGGAGACAGTATATGAATATAAAACAATATAAAAAACAGATTGTAGCATGTGCTATTGCACTATGCGTAGGTGTAGGAGGAGGTTATTATTTCTTTGGTACACCAGCAGGTATGCAACAGAGTGTTGTAACAAATCAAACTAAGCAAACAAAACCGTTGACTGAAGCTCGTAATACCTATGTTGTACAAGCGGCTAAAAAATCGGGCCCCGCCATAGTGGGTATTACAACACAAGTATTCCAAAAGGATATTTTTAATCGTACCATTTACGCAGGTGAAGGCGTTGGTTCAGGTGTTTTAATAGATAATGAAGGTCATATTGTAACGAATAACCACGTTGTATCCGGTGCTAGCAATGGTGAGGTTACAGTTTCGCTGTCTGATGGTACTACCGTCAAAGGTACTGTTATGGGCACTGATGAACAATCTGATTTAGCTGTCGTAAAGATAGATCCACCTAAAAATATTCAACCTGTTGCTATAGGTGACTCCGATTCTTTACAGGTAGGTGAACCAGCAATTGCCATTGGCAACCCATTAGGTCTTGAATTTAAAGGTTCTGTTACATCTGGTGTAATTAGTGCTTTAGCTCGTACCATTGATGATCAAGGACAACGTTTCCCATTGATTCAAACTGATGCTGCCATTAATCCAGGAAACTCTGGTGGTGCATTGCTAAATGCTGATGGTGAGTTAATTGGCATTAATAGCTCTAAAATTTCTAAAGAGGGTGTAGAAGGAATGGGCTTTGCCATTCCTATTAATTCTGCAAAACCTATTATTGATTCTATCATTAAAAACGGTAAGGTCATTCGCCCATATTTAGGCGTATGGGCTGTAGATCGGCAAACAGCGGCTCGCAATAATGTAAGCTATGAAGGAGAAGGCCTTCTTATTGTGCAATTGGATCCTACCGGTCCTGTGGCTCGAGCTGGTATTGTAGAAGGTGATACGATTGCTCAAATCGATGGTAAGAATGTAAGTACATTAATCGAATTGAAAGAGCAAATTGAC
>NZ_CAUSQT010000082.1:0-3824 GCF_963534045.1 uncultured Veillonella sp.
CATACGCACCAACTGTCTTTTTATATAATTGGGACTCCAAAAACATTCTATGAAAGCGTTCAGATCCACGAGCTAAACAAAATAAGGTAAGCATATAAAAGGGGACTGTTGGCAATATTGGTAATACGATACCTGCTGTACCAAGGCAAAAACTTATAGCGCCAATGGTTAAGAATATATATCGAATTACGACATTACTATGTTGCTCAGCTGTTTTCATTACTCTTCTTCTACGTAATTAATAACTTTCCCTTTTGTTTTAATGAAGTTAGGAATAATAAGAACAAGGGCTGCAATAACAACGACGCCATAAATACCAGCCATGCCAATCCATTCAAAGGCATTACCAAGTACAAGACCCATTACGGCAAAGTCCGCATCGCCGAATGTTGTGTTTTGGAAACCTAATTGACCTAAAACTGGCAATGCTAGTGCAGGCAAGAATGTAATAGCCAAACCGTTAAGGAATGCACCTACTGCAGCACCGCGACGACCGCCGGTAGCATTACCATAGATACCTGCTGTTGCACCGCAGAAGAAGTGAGGTACAAGACCAGGAATGATAAGTACGCCACCTACAGCACCTAGAATAAGCATACCGATGATACCACCGATAAAGGAGCTAATAAAGCCTAATACAACGGCTGTTGGCGCATAAGTAAAGAATACAGCACAGTCTACTGCTGGAATTGCATTAGGAATGATTTTTGTAGCGATACCTTGGAACGCTGGAATCAAATCACCCAAGATCATACGAACACCAGAATATACGATAGCTACACCTACAGCAAAGTTCATAGCGCTCATAACTGCAAATAGGTATGGGCTCATAGAACCGGATAAGGTTGCTACGAATTCAGAGCCAGCTGCAATAGCTGCGATTAAATAGAATACGATCATGGTCAATGCAGTAGATAACGTGGAGTCACGCAAGAAGCCCCATTTTTCAGGAATTTCAATATCTTCTGTACTCTCCTCTGCCTTGCCTACATATTTTGCTACCCATGCAGATAAATAATAACCTAAACTACCAAAGTGGCCCAATGCGATTTCATCGCCATCGGTAACTTTAGAAGTATAGCTTTGACCGATAGCTGGAGAAATGGCCGACCAAGCGCCCATTAAGAAGCCACCTACAAGGATCAATTCAATACCGGATAAACCTACAGTACCAAGTACAGCAGACATTAAACAAGCCATAAATAAACTGTGGTGACCGGTAAGGAATACATACTTAAATTTGGTGAAACGAGCAATTAATAAGTTCATCAATAAGCCTACAACAAGGATAGACATCGTTTCAACACCAAGTACCTTTTGTGCTACTGCTACGATAGCTTCATTGTTTGGTACAACACCGGTAATATGGAATCCGTGTTCAATCATTTTTCCAAGTGGATCAAGATTGCTAACGATAACACCAGCACCAGCAGCAAGCATTAAATAACCAAGAATTGGCTTTAACGTACCAGTCATAATCTTATGAAATGGTCGTTTCAAAGCAATTAAACCAACGCAGGACATAATACCAATCAACAACGCTGGCTGACTCAATACATCTCGTAAGAATTCTAATATCATTTCCATAGAATTATCTCCCCTATGAATTACTTAGCGATTTCTTGTAATCGTTCCAAAATATCTTCTTTAATTTTCTTTTTATTAATGTAACTACGTACAATAGCTACATCCTTGTCTTCAAATTGTTCTGCTAATTCTTTTACAGTAACAATTAAATCAGCCTTGCGACCTTGAGCCGCATTAAAATCGATTGATTCTACTTGTGCTTCGATATTATTTTCAGCACAAATTTCTTCGATTTTCATTTTTAACATCAAACTAGAACCGATGCCATTACCACATACAGTTAAAATGGAAATCATAGTTTACCTCCAAAATTACGCTTCATCAAGATGTTCCGATAAAAAAGCTTCTACATCTTCAATACTTTCAAAATTTACCGCTGCATCAAGAAATTCTTCATCTTCAAAGAGCGTAGCAATATCTGTAAGCAATTGAATATGTTCTTCCTTATTCGGCGCACATAAAAATACCGCTACTGATACAGGATCATTTTCTGGGCTACCAAAATCGATCGGTTTTTCTAACGTTACCAAAGCTGTACCTACTTGCTTAGCCCCCATCTCTGGGCGCGCATGAGGCATAGCAAGACCCGGTGCCAATACGATGTACGGCCCCATGTCACGAACTACGTCAATCATAGCCTCTGTGTATGTAGGCTCTGTAAAACCAGCATCGACCATGAGCTGACCACCGTGACGAATCACATCTTCCCATGTCTCAGCAGGATAATGAAAGGATACATTATCCTCTGATAGTAAATCTTGTAACAAGCTAACACCTCCTATATTCACAACTTGTATACTCATATTATAACTAGGTATAGTTAAAATGCCTATACCTTATGTATTTATTTGCAAAAAAAGTTAGACCCCAAAAGGGTCTAACTTTCGCTTATTCACATGGCATGTATAAGAGTTGCTATTATTGGAAGAGTACAAAAAAGATATTTTATATACATACGCCATGTCAATATTTAGTTATTCAAGTACTCTAAGTGTTGCTTATTAGATGCATCTGTACGCGTTCTAATAGCCTCTACTAATGGTTTCAGGATTTGATATTCCTCGTCTGTCAAACGGAACGAGCGACATTCGCGCTTATACATACGAGGTCTACGACCAGAACCTTCTCTCTGTCCGCCCCATGTCATTAACATATACCTCTCTCTAAGGACCATTATATTATTGTCTCTCACAATCATTAGTATATGCTATTTTATGCGGATTTTCAAGATTTTTATTCAAATTTATAAATAATTAATTATTTGCTTCTGCAGCCGCTTTTGCAGCTTCTGCTGCTTTTTTCAAGTTAGGCACAGATGTAGGACATGTAGCAGGTGTACATGCACCATTAGGACCTAAATCTTCAGAGCGGTTTACAAATGTAGTATGCAACATATGATGTGCTTTGTGGCTCATAGGTTTGCCATCAAAGAACTCAGCATACAATTTTTGAATATCTGGGTTATCACAAGAAGCTTTCACTTTTACTTCCGCATCACGCGTATACAAGGATGCGATACGAGCTTCACGAGCTTTGTCAGCCATAGGTAATTTAACGCGTGGTTGACCACCACCACCGATACAGCCGCCGCGGCAAGCCATAACTTCGATGAAATCATAATGGATGTTTTCTGCACGCATGCGTTCAATGAATTTACGCAAATTGCCAGTGCCATGAACAGCTGCTACATGTAATGTTTTATCACCAATCACTACATCAGCTTCACGAGCACCATCCATACCGCGAATAGCTTCGAATGGAATCAATGTGCTAGGAGCATCTTCACCTGTTACGAGTTTATAAGCAGTACGCATAGCTGCTTCCATAACACCACCAGTGTTACCGAAGATGATGCCGCCACCGGATGCTTCACCCATCAATGGATCAAATTTGGAGTCTTCCAATTCATCAAAGTTAACTTCTTCTGCACGCAACCATTTAGCAAGTTCGCGTGTAGTAATACAGTAATCTGTATCGCGCATTTCTGGCGCATCCCAGTATTCTGCAGAGGAATTCATTTCATCGCGACGAATTTCAAACTTTTTAGCAGAACAAGGTGTTACTGCTACAGCTACCATTTGTTTTGCATCGATGCCCATTTTTTCAGCAAAATATGTTTTTTGCGTAGGCGCTTGCATCGCAATTGGACTCTTTGCAGTAGATAAGTTTGATAAAAATTCTGGGTAGAATGTTTCAGCAAATTTTACCCAAGCAGGACAGCAAGATGTGAATTGAGG
>NZ_CAUSQT010000083.1:0-3796 GCF_963534045.1 uncultured Veillonella sp.
TCTCCGAGCACAGTCTATGATTTAAGTCTCAAGTACCTATCGCTCACAGACAAACTACAGTACTCCAGTTCATGTTGTCTCGCCTAATTCATATGAACGACTAAATTAAGCCAGCCTACGGTTTGACGTCCATTCACACTTGGTAGGCACAAGTATGAGGGACGTAGCTTATGCAGCTAATGCAAAATTTTCTTCTGCGTTTAAATGTTTTCCCACCGTTTAACGGCCCAATGGAACGCCGACTCGCTATCTATACCACACTCGCCCCTGTCGAAACCTTTACATCCCCATGGGTTTGTTGGTTTATCTATCATACCCCTAATGTATATTCATGTCAACTAGTAATTCATGTAGCGTTTGTGCTACATAATCAAGTTGTTCTTTGCTATGAGCCGCAGTCACCGTCATGCGGAGGCGGCTTTCACCAACAGGAACCGTAGGAGGTCGAATGGCCGTAATAATAATGCCTCGTTCTTCTAACTCACGGGCCAATGTTAAGGCTCGATCATTCTCGCCTACCACAATCGGGAATATCGGTGTTTCATCATCACAATCAATGCCCATAGCCTGTAATTTATGTGCCATATACACAGTATTATCACGTAATGTATCGACCACAGATGGTTCATCTCGTACAATTCGTAGGGCCTCTAAAGCCGCACCGATATCCGCCGGGGACAAAGCTGTAGAAAATATAAAGCTACGACTATAGTTAATCAGGTATTCTATCAATTCCTTACGCCCCGCCACGTAGCCACCAACAGAACCTAAGGCCTTGCTCAAGGTACCAAGCTGTACATCTACATTGGTAAGGCCAAAATGATGAGCCGTACCTCGCCCATTTCCGATGACACCGGTCGCATGCGCATCATCTACCATAAGGAGAGCATTATATTCCTTACTTAACTCATACAGCCTATCTAATGGTGCAATATCTCCATCCATACTAAATACACCATCGGTTATAATCATTTTATACGCCGATTTATAATTCTTAAGAATATATTCCGCATGTTCTACATCTTTATGCTTATACCGCTCAATATGAGCTCCACTGAGGCGACACCCATCGATGATACTAGCATGGTTTAATTCATCACTAATGATGACGCTATGCTTGTTCATTAAAGCCGTAATCGTACCAACATTAGCCATATAACCCGTATTAAATACGAGAGACTGCTCTGTTTCTTTAAAATTGGCTATAGCGATTTCTAATTCCTTAAACAATGGAAACGATCCTGATGTAAGTCTAGCACCACCAGAACCGGTGCCATATCGTTGAATTGCTTGCATAGCCGCTTGTTGTACTCGAGCATCATGAGTAAGCCCCAAATAATTATTAGATGCCATCATGATATACTCGCTATCATTGCGTTTTACACGTACTGCATCTAAGGGATCATAAGGCTTAATTGTTCTCTTATTCTGTTCTTGCTCCTTAGCCTCTAGTTTTTGTTGAAAGTCTTGATAATAATCCACGCTACCACCGTACCAATACTGTTGTATTCTCTAAATAATCGACAATTTCACGAATAGGCCTATTTGTATCTACAAAAAATACACGGCCCCCGATAGGATTTCCCATTTCTTTCATATTCGGAATGCGATGATATATGCCATTACATGCTACATACCCCACTGTATAATCTGGATCGTCGGACCAACAAAGTTCGCCCACAATCCCTGGACAAGATTGTACCTTAGTGGCCAGTACGAGAGCTTCACGCATATGTACATTCATAGGTCTTATTTCAGTGCCACATGCATCCATATGACTTACGCGAACACCGCGCATATTGTCTTGGTCTAACCGCACACCTGTATTAGCATCTAGCAAAATAGCGCCACGCATATTACCTGGTAATTGTCCAAGTTCCGTGAAAGCCTGTTCTACGGCCTTATAATTCACTACAGATTGTAGTAAGCCTTTAGCTAATTCATGTGATTCTTGTACTGATTCACTCTTATGTTCTTCAATAGCAATACAATCAACATACATAATATCTTCATCGTGAATCGCATCTATACGAATATTAATAAAGTCGGATTTACCTTTACTGTGATGCAACGCCCGATGAATCAAGGCGGATGCTACGGATTCTAAATCACTTTCTTCTACAATGCGTTCAGCACCTGATATATGGCGGCCCCCTTCTTCATGCGGACCACCTTCTGCACCACGCATGCGAATACTGTATAACCCCATCATCACACGACCTTTCGAGGTGCACTATGCGTAGCAGCGGATATAACCTTTTTAAATACAGCAGTCATAATTGGCGCTACAACAGCAGTAAAAATCATACCAGGTACTGCTAGCATAACCATAGCTAAAGCTCCTTTACCAACATAGACGGATAGAGTTAGTCGAGCTACCGTTGAAGCAATAGGACCGCTTAGGATTACACCAAGCATATGATTTTTGCAAATCCACAATAAGAAACCCACAACTAATCTAAACTGCATAGCAATAGCAACACTTAGAAAATTTTGTGTTCCCAATGCCAACCCAATAAGACTGGATAAACAACCACTGATGATATACTTTTTAAACCCAAAAGCCGCACAAATTGCCACCGCTAATGGTGCCGATAACTGGAACTCAATGCCCGGCACAAGATTAGGAATTTTGATAGCGCCCAAGATTGTAATCATAGCAGTTAAAATACCGATTTCTGTGATTTGACGAATTTGACTCATAGTATTCACCTCTTCATGTACTTACATTGTCAACTATATAAATCACACTTTGTTTACATTATAAGAAAATGTGTGATTTTTATCAACTTTTATTTTGTACTAAGTTAACAATATGCATAAAAATAAGGGACTGTAAAACAGTCCCTTAACCATATTTAGAAATTGATTGTATTAAACACTTGTAATACAGAGCCATAATAAGAATTAAAATCTGCTGTAAAGTATCCGCCATTGTACAAGGCATTGATATACGAATACAGAGATGTAGCATTTGTCATGCCATCTTCTCTATAGTATGTCAAGTAATTGCCAAAATAATTGGCAAAATCAATAAAATCCGTAAAATGTCTCCAGCTGCCATCTGATGCTGTAACACCACCTAGATTATGATGGGTTGCTTGTAGTTGTGATGTAAACCCACCTGTTTCAATGTACCATTGAGTATATATAAATTTAGGATCTACATGCACTCCGTTTTCAGCTGCTTTTTGAGCTGATATTTTTGCCAAACTATAAAAATATTGATTAACTTCCACTAAACATCCTCCTATTATACATCAGTATTTTTGTTGTTCTTTCAAACGCTTAGCAATGTCCCGTTTTGCATCCCGTTCTGCCATATCTTGGCGTTTATCGTACAATTTTTTGCCTGTTACAAGACCAACCGTTACCTTCACATAGCCACGGCTAAAATGAAAGTTCAACGGAATCAAGGAGAATCCCTTTTCTTTCACTTGTTGGAATAATTTTTTTATTTCCGATTTATGCATCAATAATTTACGTGTTCGCTCAGGCTCATGATTAAAGCGATTGCCCTGTTC
Organism: uncultured Veillonella sp.; assembly: GCF_963534045.1. GTDB lineage: Bacteria > Bacillota > Negativicutes > Veillonellales > Veillonellaceae > Veillonella. The sequence continues at coordinate 3,525 of NZ_CAUSQT010000083.1, forward strand.
ATAAGGACTGATATGAACACCGTAGAGAAGCATTTCGCCCTTATCAATGCGGATAAAGCTATCCTTAAGATTTAATTTACCTTGGCGAATTGATTTAATCTCTGTTCCCGTCAATGCGATGCCCGCTTCATAGGTTTCATGAATATTAAAATCATGACGCGCCTTACGGTTATCTGCAATTAATGATGGAGCATCTTTCTTTGCCATAGTCACCTCACAATAGGTATTAATATTTTTATTATCGTTTACGTTTCTTTACTTTTTTCTTAGAC
>NZ_CAUSQT010000084.1:0-3644 GCF_963534045.1 uncultured Veillonella sp.
CGAGATGAGAAGAACCTACCAGTTCTCAAAACGACTTCGGGCTCCGCTTTAGCGCAGTAGCGTGTCGGCTTTGAGAACTGGTAGGTTCTGACAACATACTCTGTATTTAAATATAAGCACCAAAATTTTTATCTCGTTCAAACTTCATTTTCTGAATTTGTTCAATAATATATGGTGTTTCTTGGTATACGTAATAGTTCAACCAATTCGTAAATAGCAATGTACTAACAGATCTCCATCTTACGATTGGTTTTTGTTTTGGATCATCATCTGGGAAATAGTTTTCTGGCACCGCAATGTCTTCACCTTTAGCAAGGTCTCGTACATATTCACGATTGAGTGTATCCCAATCGTACTCGGAGTGACCAAAAACAAAGATATGTTTATTATCCAAACTACGTACGATAGCAGCCCCAGTTGGTTCAGAACCAGCTAACAATTCTAATTCCCTATGTGCTTTAATTTGCTCTAATGAAACTGTTGTATGGCGGGAGTGTGGCATCCAGAACTTTTCATCAAATCCTCGCAAGAGAACCGGTTGATCGTTGTAGATATCATGCTCATAAACGCCGAACAATTTAGTATCCATAATTTGTTTGTTAATACCAAAATGATGGTACAAACCAGCTTGTGCGCCCCAACAAATATAGAACGTGGAGTATACGTGTTCTTCACTCCAATTCATAATTTCTACGAGCTCATCCCAGTAGTCTACCTCTTCAAAAGGCATTAGCTCTACAGGGGCACCGGTAATAATCAAGCCATCGAAAAACTCATCTTTAACTTCGTCAAAGGTACGATAAAAGGTATCCAAATATTCTTCATCTACATTCTTAGATTTTCGAGATGCTGTATGCAATAAAGTTAAATTTACTTGCAATGGGCTATTACTAAGAGCGCGAAGGATTTGTGTTTCTGTAACCTCTTTTGTAGGCATCAAATTGACAAGTAAAATTTGGAGCGGCCGAATTTGTTGTGTTTCCGCTCGTTCTGTATCCATTACAAAGATATTCTCTTGTGCTAACTTTGTTATAGCCGGTAAATTCTTAATAACTTTAATCGGCATCGTGAAACCTCCTAAAACCCTTTAGCAATATAAGCGCGACGCAATGCCTCTAAACCTTCTGTCAATGTTGCACGAGGACAGGCAACATTGATGCGTTCAAACTTTTCGCCATCTTTACCAAACATAGACCCACTATCTAACCATAGCTTTGCATCATTAAGTAGCCATTGTTCACGCTCTGCTGGCGTCAATGGCAAATCAGAGCAATCAAACCACATGAGATACGTACCTTCAGGTCGATACATGTGCAACTTTGGTAAATGTTCTTTAAAATAATCAAGGGTATATTGAATATTACCTTGAATATATTCCTTTAATTCATCAAGCCATGGTCCACCGACTTCATAAGCGCCTTGGCAACCTACGAGTCCCATCGTATTCAATTGGCTATATCCTGCACGGTCAATTTCTTTGATAAATCGACGACGCAAGGAATCATTAGGAATGAAAATGTTAGACACTTGTAAGCCCGCAATATTAAAGGACTTACTAGGTGCTGTACAAACGATGCAATGCTCAGCATAGCTTTCACCAAGATTGGCAAAAACAGTATGCTTGTGACCATCCCATACGAAATCCGCATGAATTTCGTCGCTAATAATAATGACATTATGTTTAATACAAATATCGCCAAGACGTTTTAATTCTTCTTCGGTCCACACACGGCCCACAGGGTTATGAGGATTACAGAGCAAGAATAATGTTACATTATGCTCAATAATAGCCCGTTCCACACCTTCAAAATCGATTGTGTATCTATCTTCACCTTGAATCAAAGGCACATTAATCAAATTACGATCATTATCATCGATAACCATGCTGAAAGGATAATATACTGGTTGATTAATGAGTACCCCTTCCCCTTTCTTGGTGAAAGCACGCACAGCCATGGCAAGAGCAAACACCACGCCAGGTGTTTTTACAAGCCATTTTTTATCGATATTCCAATTAAAACGGCTAGCGAACCATTGTTTTAGTACATTGAAATATTCATCATCAGATTCCGTATATCCGAAAATACCATGATTAACGCGATCTAATAAGACTTGCTTTAGTTCACTAGGAATTTCAAAGTCCATATCCGCTACCCAAAATGGCAATACATCAGCAGGTTTACCACGTTGTACAGCAAAATCATATTTTAGAGACTTCGTATGCTTACGATCTACGATTTTATCAAAATTATATCGGCCCATAATAGCCTCCTTTTATTTATTGAAAGCTTGCGCTAAATCAGCAATCAAATCATCGGTATCTTCAATGCCAACGGACAAGCGCAATAAACGACGTGTAATCCCTTTACGTTCCGCATCTTCGGGTTTTAAATCTGGATGTGTTTGTGTAACAGGATACGTCAACAAAGATTCAGTGCCACCTAAACTTTCAGCAAATTGAATCAATTGAATACCTTCTAATACTTGTTTAGCCGTCTCTTCACTGTCTACTTCAAAGGATAACATACCGCCAAAACCAGTTGTTTGGGATTTGTTTATTTCATAACCTGGATGTTCAGGAAGGCCTGGGAACAATACCTTTGTAACCTTTGGTTCATTCTTCAACCATTCTGCAAGAGCGATGGCATTCTTTTGATGCTGTTCCATACGTAGTGCCAACGTTTTGACGCCACGAATAACAAGCCAGCTATCAAAGGCAGATAAACACGCACCTACAGTCTTATAAATAAGGCGCAATTGAGCTGCCAACTCATCATCTTTCACAATAGTAAAACCGGATATCACATCATGATGCCCACCGATAAATTTAGTCCCACTATGAACAACAATATCTGCACCAAGATTTAATGGTTTTTGGAAATACGGGCTTAAGAATGTATTATCTACAATAACGAGTGCATTGCGGTCGTGCGCCATTTTACTCAATGCACGTACATCGGTAATTTCCATCATTGGATTTGTAGGTGTTTCAATATATACGGCCTTAGTATTTGGTTTAAAAGCGGCTTGTACTGCATCAAGATCAGATGTGCCTACATACGTAAATTCGACACCATTCTTTTCGTAGATATTAGTAAATAATCGAATGGAGCCACCATATAAATCATCACCTAAAATAACATGGTCTCCTGGGGAGAATAAATGGAATACCGCATCAACAGCAGCCATACCAGAAGAAAAAGCGATTGCATCAGTACCTTCTTCTAGGCCTGCAATCAATGTTTCAAGACGATCACGAGTTGGGTTAGACTCACGTGTATATTGGAATCCTGTTGTTTCACCTAAACCAGGATGTGTAAATGTACTGGACATATAAATTGCTGGAGAAATGGCCCCTGTACTATCTGGCTTACCACTGCCGTGAACACATTTTGTATTAAACTTCATCGTATTGTCTCCTTATATATCTGATAAGATATGCTTCTATCTGCAAACTACAATCATAGGAAATATAATTCCTGTATGTAACTAGGAAATAATAATCCCACTCCGAAACTATAGTATTATAATATATCTATTATAAAAAGTACGATGTGCTTAGTCAATTAAAAGGGCTTATCATATAGCTAAATACGCCTATTGAGTCATATGTATTTTGAATGAGTTGTCATAACTTTTAGTTT
>NZ_CAUSQT010000085.1:0-3634 GCF_963534045.1 uncultured Veillonella sp.
AATGCAAGGATACGAATATATCAGCTCCCCAAGAATCGGATTCAGCGCATACTAGTCCTAAATCGTCATCTTGAAGAGTACGAACTTCGCACCCTGCTGTTTCTAAGTAGCGTGCTAACATCTTGCCCGCATCACGTGCCACATCACATTCGCGTGTACCATACACCGGATTCACCGCACCACTATCTAAGTTAATGTCGTGTCCTGGGTTAATAAATACTTTCATCGTTTATCCTCCTTTTCTAATTGATCGGGAACACCGTTACCATCCTTATCTATCCATAGCGCCAAGAACCCTACAAGGGCTGTTAATACGCTAGGGATAAATATATGGTCGATAATAGTTATCCCTGTATTAATAATTTTTATCGTCATATCGTCAGCATAGCCGCGAATGAACACCATAATGTATTCGCTAACAACTAGTAAAATAGGCACTAGCATGACAAATACTAGCGCCCTGGTAGCAAATATTCCTGTAGGGTGGAAATTGGCCCCACTAACGGATCGATATGATTTTTTAACTGTACTGATGAGATTTGGTGGTATGTTCATGTAGTTCCTCCTTAATATCATCAACACGAGCCTCGATACCATCAACACGAGATGTTAATTTTACGTGCTCTGTGTATGCTTTGGTTCGTTGCTCACGTGAAAGTTTGATTTCTTCTTTCAAGTCCTTCAACGTATCGGTAAGCGCGCCCATTTTTTCTTGGAGCATCAGATTATCTTGCATTCTTTGAAGGTCTAATTTTTCAAGTAAAGGAATAACCAACAATCTATACCCTGCCCCAGCAACTACACCTACTATTGTGAGCGTAGTTAAAATATCATTTAGTTCAAATTGCCATGTCCACATTCAGCAACTCCTTTCTATTCCCATGAAATCAGTTAATTCTTGCCTTTCTTCTCCCTGTGTTAGCTAATTATTCATTATTTAACTCCTATAAGTGTTCTAAATCAGCTATACGTTTCTTTAAAGCTTCAATATCTTTATTGTATTGTTCTTTAGGAACATAGTTATTTAAATCGGAATACTTAGCAAAGGATCGTGCTTGAATGTTATTAACATAACGGCTAGCCGCATCGCCAGGCGTTAAGGCGTATTGTCCAATTTCCGTTTTTCTAATAAAACTACCTAAATCACCTTTATAAGCAAACGTTTGAGCCGCCCAGCCTTTTTGAGCATAATGGTTATTGGCGTCTGTTCTAGATAAATAGTTATTTAGCTCTGTTTTGAGTGCGTATTTAGATAAATCCACACTACCACCAGGACCACCCGTACCGCCAGTACCTGGAGGCCCTGGTGGACCTTGCGGTCCTGGGTCCCCTTTAGGGCCTTTAAGTGCTGCAAGTTGTTCGGGAGTAAAATCACTATATTTAAATGGCTCACCATTATCGCCCTTCGGCCCTTTAAGTGCGTTAAGTTGGTCTTGCGTAAAATCGGAAAATTTAAAAGGTTCACCTTTCGGCCCTGGTGGTCCTTGTAGTCCTCTTTCGCCGTCTGCTCCACGCTCCCCAGGAGTTCCAGGTTCACCTTTAATGCCAGGTGGTCCTTGCAAGCCTTGTTCGCCTTTAGCTCCTTTTAAATTCTCTAATTGCTCTGATGTGAACATAGCATAAGTAAACGGCTTCCCTTCTTTACCAGAATCACCTTTAGGGCCAGGGTCGCCCTGTGGTCCTGGAGGACCTTGCGGTCCAGGGTCTCCCTTTGGGCCTTGCAACTTAACAATTTGCATATTGTCTTTGACTTTAATATTTTCATCACCGTCTTTGATGTGGATGCTATCAACAGAAGAAGGTTTCAAATATACGTTTTCTTCGTTCATATCATTTCCCCCTATTGCTGATACCTTCAATTATGTCAACTTGCCCTTTAACAAGGCATTTAATAGGGCGGTTGCCATTCCAAATGAATAAATCCCATTGATATTTACCAGCTTCTAAAGTGTTTGTATCAAGGGAAAGAGTGATTTTAGATGCTTCATCGTTTTCTAGATTGTCAGTAGATACGCTAATATCAAACTTTGCTTTATAATCTTCGTCCGTCCGATATTTACGAACACAGGCGAATAGATTTTCACTCGCCACAACATTGTTATACCCAATGTTAAGAGAAATTATCTCCCCTTTGACTGCATTAAAGTTGTGTAAGACTGGTAGCATCTGTATCATCCTTGTTTGAATTTAGTAAATCATTATGTACGCATCCTTCAGTTGGACACGTTCCATCATCATTAAGAACTTCCCAACAGTACTCACAGAATTCCATTACCGGAACTTTACTATCACCGATATATTTAGGCATATTATTGCACCTCCTTGATTCGTGCTACCATTTCGCTATTCAACTTGATATATTGGGCACTAATTGCATTAGTAGGTTTTCCCATGAGCAGCAATCGGCGTTGAGCCTCTTCTAGCGTTTTAAAACGTGGTTCATATTCGCCTTTTATGGCGTTTATTTTTTCTTCCTTCGTCGGAATGTATTCAACTACTGGCGCGTCTTCGAACATACCATCCTTATAAATTTTTCCATCGAGAAAGGCATCTAGCATGTCATCTCCGCCATATATATATTGAGCTGCCTCCGGATATTGTTCTTTAGCTTGCTTAAGCAAAGCCTCTTCACCGATAGGTACTATCATATTATCTACGATTGACGTAATTCGACGTCCGTCTGCATCAAGGACATGGATATAATTATTCATATATACCTCCTAATTAATGAAAGGATATAACAATGAATAGCACTATTAAGCACTACCCAAGAAATGCGTATCTCCGTATGCACCGCGGAAGTGCGTGCGTTGAAACGCTTAAAAGTATTTATGAAAAATGGCTGCCTACTCGTGTTGGAATCGTGAGTAAATCAGCCATTGAATCATATCGCATTGCCTATGATCATATTCAATCAATTGCTACTATTCCTATTAACCTAATCAAATACTCTGATATGCAATGCGTGATTGATAGCATGCGAGATAACGGCCTATCCTACTCATCAGCCAAGAAGGTACGCACATTACTTTCATTGCTATCTAAATATGCAATTGTTAATGACATCGATATTAAGGATTACACCCCTTTTCTTAATCTCGGCCATGATGTTAGCGTGTATCCTCATAAGCCATTCACTCGCCAACAGATTAATCGATTGTGGAGTCTGGATACTCCCGATACTTATGGCGTTCTAATACTCTTATATACAGGTATGCGTTGCGGTGAATTATTATCACTTTGTAAAAATGATATTAACCTCCGCACTAAATGTCTTATAGTACGTCAATCTAAAACTGAGGCTGGCCGTAATCGTCTAATTCCTATTCATAGTCGAATATTGCCAATAGTTACAATCTTGTATCACAATTCATCAGATAGGATACTACCTATTTCTTATGCACAATTTAGTAAGCAGTTTAAATCAGTAATGACTTCAATCAAATGTTCCCATTCAACTCATGATTGTCGTCATACATTAGCTACTCTACTAGATAAGTATGGTGCATCACCTACTGCTACTCGCGCCATTCTTGGCCATAAGCATGGAGATATTACAACCAAAGTCTACACACATAAAGAATTGCGTGAATTACGCAAGGCCATTGAGTTATTGCCCTAGAGCCAATGGGGA
>NZ_CAUSQT010000086.1:0-3632 GCF_963534045.1 uncultured Veillonella sp.
CAAGTGTGCCCTGCACGTTGGAAACCAGGTAAAGATACATTAACACCAGGTCTTGACTTAGTAGGTAAAATCTAAGACTACTAGATAGACCAACAACCTCTTCAAATGACAACATTTGGGCACGGATCGTATCTCCAACGATACCGGTAAGCCCCATTACATGGTGAAACACTCTCCAATTCACCAATGTAAACCTCATATAACAAACTACAAACTATACGCAAAAAGACCAGCCTTTGGGCTGGTCTTTTTGTCGCAGTGTATTCATTTAGTATAGGTAAATACTGTTATTCGTAAAACCTTTTGACAAAGTAGGAAATAAACTCTTGCATTTTTACAGTTAGTATTCTATAATGAAATTAATTCCTAGCGATGTACAAGGTTTTATACATTCGCATAGGAGGTATGTAAACTGTTTGTTCAAGGGACGCTAGCTTTTAAAAAGGAAGGCAATATACATGAGAATTTCTACAAAAGGAAGATATGCATTGATGGTTCTCATCGATCTAGCTGAGCAAGGTCAGGGAAAACCAGTGTCATTACGTTCTGTTGCAGAACGACAAGGCATATCTGAGAAATATTTAGAAGGTATTGTGGCTCGATTAGGAGCGGCCAGTTTAGTTGATAGCATTCGTGGTAAATACGGCGGCTACCGTTTATCTAAAAAACCTAGTGAATATACAATCATTGAAATTTTGATGGCTACAGAGGAATCAATGGCTATTATTTCATCTCTAGATGAAGGTGTATCTACGGATGATGTCATTAATGAACGCACCGTTGGATTCTGGGCGGGGTTACAAAATTACATTCACGATTATCTAGAAAGTGTGACCTTACAAGACGTTATCGATGGTACATACGCAAAACTAGATACAAAATATGATAATTGGGATGGCTCTATTTAAGAGGCACATAATTATATATTACATACCATTTATAGTATCCATAATATCCGAATATAAGGAGTGTTGATTATGTCTAAAATTGCAAAATCTTTTGTTGAATTAATTGGTAAAACACCATTGTTGGCAGCTACTCGTTTTGGTGAAAGCGTAGGTGCTGATGCTAATATTTTAGCTAAACTTGAATACTTTAACCCAGGTGGTTCCGTAAAGGATCGTATCGCTGCTGCTATCATTCAAGCTGCTGTTGCATCTGGTGAATTACAACCAGGCGGTACTATCGTAGAAGCTACATCTGGTAATACAGGTATTGGTTTATCCGCTGTAGGCGCTGCGCTTGGTTATAAGGTTGTTATCGTAATGCCTGAAACAATGTCTATCGAACGCCGTAAATTAATGCTTGGCTATGGTGCACAACTCGTCTTAACTGATGGTGCACTTGGTATGAAAGGCGCGATTGCAAAGGCAAAAGAAATCGTAACAGCTACTGCTGGTGCTGTAGAAGCAGGCCAATTCGTAAACCAAGCTAATCCTACAATTCACTATAAAACTACAGGCCCTGAAATCTGGGGTGACACAGATGGTGCTGTAGATATCTTCGTAGCTGGTGTTGGTACAGGTGGTACATTAACTGGTACAGGTCGTTTCTTGAAAGAACAAAATCCTGATGTTAAGGTTGTAGCTGTAGAACCTAAAGACTCTGCTGTATTATCTAACGGTAAACCAGGTCCTCATAAAATCCAAGGTTTAGGTGCAGGTTTTATTCCTGAAACATTGGATACTAAAATTTATGATGAAGTTATTCAAGTTGCTAACGAAGATGCTTTCAAAACAGCACAAGACTTTGGTCATACACAAGGTATCTTGGTAGGTATTTCCTCCGGTGCTGCATTGTGGGCCGCTGCAGAGTTGGCAAAACGTCCTGAAAACAAAGGCAAGAATATCGTAGTTATTCTTCCAGATACAGGTGAACGTTACTTGTCCACTGCTTTATTCCCAGAAGATTAATATAACATTTAAATATAATACTAGTAATAAAGGCGTCCTGCTCGATGGGGACGCCTTTATTGTCGATATAAGATAAAAATACAAACAAGGCTGTAATAGCATCAGGCATAGATGCTATTACAGCCTTGTTATGTTATGGAATAAGTTTATAATCGAGATAGATTATCTACCGTTTTTTACAATAGAATCCATCCAGTTGAATAAATCTTGTAAATCGTAATCGCCAGCGTGATCCACACCAAATGGTGTAGCCATGTCTACACTATATCCGAGATTTTGTGCACGAGTGCCTACGATTAATGGGATGGCAACAGATGTATTGCTATCTGCTGTACCGTAGCGAATTCGATAATATTTAGCGTTTGTTGCACTAGGAGAACCAAGATAGTTCATAGGGTTCATCATAGTAACGATTTTAGCGTTTTCTACATATACATCATTATTAGGCGTTGTATCATGTAGTGCCGCTGTAATCGTGAAGTGATTAGTATCGCTAGTGCTTGTACCGAATAGGCTGTTTTCACCAGAATCATTAGCTCTAGAGTCAAATGCACCTGGTTCCTTAGAACGACTAGTAAAGCTATTATAAGCGTCCCAATCAATATCTTTCACCATGCCTGTATTCTTATCTAAGACTAAGAAGGAATAGCGAGATACATCAGTACCATTAGATTTAGCTTTATTAGCGGCATCGATAATGAAAGATTTTACATATTGCTTGAATGTGCCATTACCTTTCTTATCGAGTTTTAAAATAACGCCGGTTCTATCGCGTAATTGTAAGTTGTTTACATAGTCAGGGAAGTGGCTCTTAAGTAAATCTGAGTATGCTACATCATCATTCGTTAAGTTCACACGTTGTACACTACGTTGTATTGGCGCTGGTGCACCGCCTACATTCGCTTGAGGCAATTCACCTTGTCCCATAGTTACTTTATTAAATGATGTGATACCGTTATAGCTCCATTCGTAAGCCATATCTGCTGCATCTAGGTTTGTCATTGGTGCATAAGCAGAAGATGCATATACATCAGTGGATGCTGTAGCAGCGCCGAGAGCCTGTAGATATGGTTGGTAATCAGATGTATTACCTGTTGCACCTTGTAATAAGGAAACGGCACCGCCTGCGCTAGTACCATTCGTAATAATACGTTTTGCGTTACCTGGCATAGTCGCATCATTAGCGTGTAAATAAGCTGTAGCCGCTTGTAAGTCTACAATGACTGCAGGTGCTTTGCCGATGAAGTTACCATCGGATGCTTTGTTTGTACGGCCACGTGTAGCAGGGGACGCAACAACATAACCTCTAGACAATGCATAGAGAGCACTATTTGGCTTATTATTTTCTACCTTTGGTGCCATAGGTTGGCTTGGCATATAACCGCCAACATTATTTGGCATAAAGATTGGAGCTGTTTGTGTATTATAACCATTTACAGTGCCATTATTGAAATACTCTTCAGGTATGTAAATGTTTATGTACTGCTGATCAATATCGATAGGATTTGATACATATGGGATATATTCAAATGCGCGATATTTAATCTCTTTATTATCCACCGTTCCCGTCATTGACTCGTAATTATTGATGTCAAAGGTGAGGGTAATCTTTGCAGACGTATCAGCTTGTAATGGGGGATCAATTGGCTGTGAAAGTATATTTTTTTCACCTGTTGTAGTAGAACCTTTGGTAGAAGCTTGATTACGTTCATTAACATA
>NZ_CAUSQT010000087.1:0-3448 GCF_963534045.1 uncultured Veillonella sp.
GGACATTCCGTTTACTATTGTATTTAAAGATTACACGTGATCAATAATATGCAAAGTCGTATCTATATCATTAAGCGGCATGATATGTACGCCTGCAGCGATTTTTTTGATTTGTTCTAGTGTTTCGATAGCGATTTCTGTACCCGCTTCTTTGCCGCCTTTTTCTACGCGGTCAAGGATGTCTTGGGTAAGGTTGATTCCAGGCACTTTTTCGTGAAGGTATGTTGCCATTTTAAAGCTTTTAAGAGGAATCAAACCAAGCATAATAGGTACGTTGAATTCGGACATTTTGTCGATGTAGCGTTTAGCTTGTTCTAAATCATAGATTGGTTGTGTTTGCACGAAATGTGCACCATTTTTGATTTTAGCAGCTAGTTTTTGGCGCTCGATTTCTAAATCAGGAGCACCAGGATTGCCTGTAGCGCCGATATAGAAATTCGTTGGTTCATCAAGGTCGTTACCAGCAAGGTCTTTGCCTGCATTTAATGTCTTAGCAATGTTAAGTAAGCCCATGCAGTCCACTTCAAATACGGATTGTGCAAATGGGTGGTCACCATGGTCCGGTTTGTCGCCTGTAAGTGTCAAAATATTATTAACACCAAGCGCTGCAGCACCGAGCAATTCGGATTGTAAACCGATGATGTTGCGGTCGCGGCATGTGAGGTGGAAAATCGTTTCGATGCCTTCATTATGTTGTAATAAATAGGACAAGGAAATAGGGCTCATGCGCATTTTAGACATAGGGCTGTCCGCAATGTTTATGGCGTCAACCTTGCCTTTTAGGCGCGCTGCTTGTTCAAAAACCTTTTGGGCAGAACTGCTTTTAGGTGGGTCCAATTCAACGGTGATGGTGAACTGGCCGTTTTGGTGTTTCTCTCGTAATGTCATCATATACCTCTTATCTATTTTATATATGGTGAAAGCCTCATATGCATTATGTGAGCGTTATTTGGGGCTTTCACCATGCGTATTACCTATATTATATGCCTAGATTAGCCATTATTTCAAAGTTTCAAAGAAATCGTTCGCGTGGTTTACCGCGGCGATGCCGTCCTTGGCGTAAATATCTGCGCCCGCTTGGTCAGCGTAATCTTGGGATACTACGGCGCCACCAACCATGACCTTCGTTTTAAGGCCTGCTGCGCGAATAGCAGCGATGGTATTATCGATTTGAGGCATTGTAGTGGTCATCAAGGAACAAATGCCTACGAGGGCCGCCTTGTTGTCCTTAATAGCCTGTACAATAGTCTCAGGCTCAACATCCTTGCCGAGGTCAACGATCTTATAACCGTTGTTTTCGAGCAAAGCAGCTACGATATTCTTGCCTAAATCGTGAATATCGCCCTTAACAGTGGCTACAACAACGGTTCCTTTATCTAGACTATCGCTGGCAGGAATGATTTCTTTGATTGTATTGAAAGCAGCCTGCATTGTTTCGGCAGCGAGCATAACTTGTGGTAAGAACAATTTACCGGAACCGAATTTGTCCCCTACTACGTTCATAGCTTCTGAAAGCCCTTTTTTCGTGATGTCCAATGGGTCCATGCCGTCAGCTAATGCTTTTTTTACAAGATCAACAATGGCTTCTTTTTCACCTTGTTCTACACAAGCGCGGATGTTAGCTAATGGATCGTTGCTATCAAAAGATGCTTTATCTGGACCCTTTGGCGCCGCATTGCCTGGTGCTGTTGTTTCGTCTTCGTAACCATATTCTTTGATGAATTCAGCAGAACCTGGGTCCCAACCAAGTAATGTGGTGCTCGATACGAATGCTTTTTTAGCAGCGTAGTTGAGCGGATTCATAATTGGTGTAGTCAAACCGGATGCGAGTGCCATTGTTAGGAATTGGCCATTTAGATATGGCCGTTGTGGCATGCCGAAGGATATATTGGATAAGCCCATAACAGTTGGGAAGCCGAATTTTTCTTTATATAAACGCAATGTGCTAAGCGTTTGTCGTGCACTATCTTCACCGCTAGCAAGTGTTAATACCAATGGGTCAAGCAAGAGGTCGTGTGGTTGTAAACCATAGCCGTATGCGCGATTTACGATGCTTTCAGCCAAAGCAACGCGATCCTCAGCCTTTTCAGGCAAATCGCCACTGCAGATTGGCAAGCAAAGTAATGCGGCGCCATAGCGCTTAGCCAATGGCATAACGTGTGTGATGGACTCCTCTTCGCCGTTTACAGAGTTGATAAGCGCACGGCCTGGATAGTTTTTAAGGGCTACTTCCATCGCTTTAGGATCTAATGTATCGATGGACAATGGCGTTTCTACAAGCATGGATAACTCAAAGATAGCTTTTTCCATCAAAGGTGTTTGATCCATACCGGCTACACCCATATTAACATCGAGGATATCTGCGCCAGCCTCTACTTGGTCTAAGGCGTCGCGCTTTACGCGGATGAAAGAACCGTCGCGTAGCTCTTGTGCAAGAACTTTACGACCTGTTGGGTTAATGCGTTCACCGATAATCAACGGTTTAACATTATGACCTAATTCAAGCAATTTTGTACGGCTTGTAATCACCGTTTTAGGCTCAATATGAGCACGTTCCTTAGGTGTATGTGCTTTCACAGCGTCAGAAATCGATTGGATATGCGCTGGTGTTGTGCCGCAGCAGCCACCTACATAACTGGCACCTGCATCGACGATTGGAATCATCAATGGGCCCATGTCTTCTGCTGAAAGCGGAAATACCGTTTGCTTGTTAATGAGCTGTGGCATACCTGCGTTTGGCTGGCAGATGATTGGTAAATTAGTAATGCTGGCGATTTTTTCGATAAGCGGTGTGATTTGTTCAGGTCCAAGAGAACAGTTAATACCGATGATATCGGCCCCCATTGCCTCTACGATTGTAGTAGCAACCTCTGGTGGTGTGCCTGTAATGGTACGACCGTCTTCACTGAAAGAAAATTGGCAGATAATTTGTACATCTTCCTTTGTTTTGCCTGCTGCTTCACGAGCATCTAACGATGCTAATAGAGCGGCACGCATTTCTTGTACGTCGATAATCGTTTCAATGATGATGAAATCAACGCCACCTTCAATCAAGGCTTCTGCTTGTTCCCTATATGTATCGTAAATGGAATCAAAGCTCATATTACCTAATGGTTGTAAAAAGCGTCCTGTAGGTCCCATAGAACCGGCTACACGAGCAGATGGCTTGAACTCTGCAATTGCTTCTTTTGCAACCTTTACAGCTGCTATATTGATTTCTTTTACACGATCTTGTAAATCATAGTCTTCTAACTTAAGGCCGCATGCGCCAAATGTATTAGTAGTGATTACATCACTACCATGTTGTAAATATTGTGCGTGGATATTTTTTACTACCTCTGGTCGTTCCACGTTAAATAATTCTGGGCAATAGCCCTCTTCTAGGCCTGCTGCTTGGAGCATTGTACCCATAGCGCCGTCAAAAATGTACATGTGAATCATCCTTTAT
>NZ_CAUSQT010000088.1:0-3331 GCF_963534045.1 uncultured Veillonella sp.
TATGGCTAGAATTATTTCAATTCTACAGTTGCGCCAGCTTCTTCCAATTGAGCTTTCAAAGCTTCAGCTGCTTCAGTAGCTACGCCTTCTTTTACAGGTGCAGGAGCGCCGTCAACGATAGCTTTAGCTTCTTTCAAGCCAAGACCAGTTGCTTCACGAACAACTTTGATTACGTTGATTTTGGATGCGCCAGCATCTTTCAAGATTACGTCGAAGGAATCTTTAGCAGCGCCGCCTTCAGCACCACCAGCAGCTGCTACAGCTACAGGAGCTGCTGCAGTTACGCCAAATTCTTCTTCAATTGCTTTTACAAGATCATTAAGTTCAAGAATAGTTGCTTCTTTTAATTCAGCAACGATGTTTTCAATGTTCAATGCCATTTTAGTTTTCCTCCATAAAATAGTTTATTGTATCGGTCTTAAGCGACCAATGAATAATTCACAGAAATTATTATTCTGCAGCTTCTGCTGGTTGAGCGTCTGCAACAGCTTTGACAGCGTATGCAACGTTGCGAACAGGTGCTTGCAATACGGAAAGCAACATGGAAAGCATACCTTCGCGGTTTGGAAGGCTTGCGATTGCTTTAACGCCTGCAGCGTCCATAACTTCGCCTTCAACGATACCAGCTTTTACAGTAACAACTTCTTGTTCTGTAGCTTTGATGAATTGTTCGATTACACGAGCAGGTGCAACAGCATCTTCTTTAGAAGTAGCCAATGCAGTTGGACCTTCTAAATGCTCAGAGAAACCTTCAAGATTCAATTCGTTTGCAGCAATGCGAGTCAAAGTATTTTTGATTACTTTGTATTCAACACCTTCAGCCAACATTTTGCGACGAAGATCAGTTGCTTGCGCAACAGTCAAACCAGAGTAACCAATCAATACAGCACCTTTTGCTTCAGAAAGAGTTTCTTTCATTTGAGCAACGATTGCTTTTTTTGATTCAGTGACAGCCATTAGATTACCTCCTTATAGATTTTGTGGTGCTCTATGTACTATCTTAGCGTAAAAACGACCTCATCGCACGCGATGAGGTCGTAACTAGTCCTAGGTTGTTCTAGTGTCAGCCTCAGCGGGCGGATTTACATCCATTATACATACCAGCCGTCTACAGCTAAGAGACATATGTGATTATTGCTCTTTGGTTACGTTGCTCAATTTGAACACGTTCAAAGGCACACCAGGGCCCATTGTAGCGGACAAGGTTACAGATTTAATGTATTGACCTTTAGCTGCTACAGGTTTAGCCTTGATAATAGTATCAACGATTGTACGGTAATTGTCAAGTAATTTTTCATCATCGAAAGAAGCTTTACCGATGGAGCAAGAAATGATACCTGCTTTATCAGTACGGTATTCGATTTTACCAGCTTTAATTTCGTTTACTGCACGAGCAACGTCTGGAGTTACTGTACCAACTTTAGGGTTTGGCATCAAGCCTTTAGGACCCAAGATTTTACCAAGACGGCCAACTTGACCCATCATGTCTGGTGTAGCAACTACTACGTCGAAGTCGCTCCAACCACCTTGGATTTTAGCTACTAACTCTTCAGAACCTACGAAATCTGCGCCAGCTTCTTCAGCTGCTTTAATGTTGTCGCCTTTAGCGAACACAAGAACGCGTTTAGTTTTGCCAGTACCATGAGGCAATACTACTGCACCACGAACTTGTTGATCAGCGTATTTAGGGTCGACATTCAAGTTGAAAGCGATTTCAACTGTTTCATCGAAATTTGCAGTTGCAGTTTTCTTAACTAACTCAATTGCTTCAACTGGTTCGTAGAACTTACCAGCTTCAATAAGTTTTACTGCTTCAGCGTATTTCTTACCTACTTTTGCCATTATAATATCCTCCTTATGTGGTCAAACGGGAATTCCCTCCCACCGATTTGCGCTTATGCGCAAGTCGTACGCTTATTAGTCAACGATTTCAATGCCCATGCTGCGAGCAGTACCTTCTACCATGCGCATACCTTGTTCTACGGTATTAGCATTCAAGTCAGGCATTTTCAATTCAGCAATTTCACGAACTTTATCGCGACCTACTTTAGCTACTTTATCACGGTTAGGTACACCAGATCCTTTTGGGATACCTGCAGCTTTTTTCAACAATACTGCAGCTGGTGGAGTCTTAGTGATGAAGTCGAAGCTACGATCTTCATATACGTTAATAACTACTGGAATAATCAAGCCAGCTTGTTTAGCAGTACGTTCGTTGAATTCTTTTGTGAAAGCAACGATGTTAACGCCTGCTTGACCTAATGCAGGACCAACTGGTGGTGCTGGAGTAGCTTTAGCGGCTTCAATTTGTAGTTTTACTTGTTTAACTAATTTCTTAGCCATGGGTAATTAAACCTCCTATGATTCTACTGTGGTGGTAACGGATAAACATCCTCCCACTGCAACCAAAATCGATTGCTCTTTTAGAGTTATATTTATATATTAAAGAGCTTTTTCAACTTGAGAAAACTCTACCTCTACCTCTGTATCTCGATTGAACATTTCTACATTAAGTTTCAATGTTCCTTTTTCAGGGTTAATTTCGGTAATAACACCTAGTCTATCTTCAAAGGCACCGGATGTAATGCGTACCGTTTCACCAACCTCTACATCGACGTTGATTGTTGGTTTCTTATCCAAGCCCTGAGACTTAAGTATATGTTCTACTTCGGAATCAGAAAGTGGAACTGGTTTAGTGGCAGAGCCAACGAAACCTGTTACACCTGGTGTGTTGCGCACAACATACCAAGAACGGTCGTTAACTTCCATTTCAACCAATACGTACCCAGGAAATATTTTACGTTTTACTACTTTTTTAACCCCATCTTTTTCATCTATTTCATCTTCAAGAGGTACTAGAATTCGACTAATAACATCTTGTAAGCCCATAGATTGAACCTTAAGTTCTAAAGTGGTTTTAACTTTATTTTCGTAGCCTGAATAGGTATGAATTACATACCACTTCTTATCTGCTTCCATGTAATGGCCCCCTATCCAACAATCCGCAACAACATATTAATAAGTTGAGCAAAAATCGCATCAAATACATAAATGAGTAAAGCGATAAATATAGTTACCAAAAATACTACAATTGTGTAATTGATGAGCTCTTTTCTTGTTGGCCAGACTACTTTTTTCAGTTCAGCCTTTACGCCGCGGAAGAATTTACCAAATCCGCCACGTTGTTGTACTGCTGAGTTAGACTTTGCCATTTGTTCACATCCTCAAATCAACAGGTAATGAATGATAAGAATTATTTTGTTTCACGGTGTAATGTATGTTTACCGCAGAATTTGCAATATTTCATCATTTCAATACGATCAGGATTGTT
>NZ_CAUSQT010000089.1:0-3272 GCF_963534045.1 uncultured Veillonella sp.
TAATTCCTCCCGTTCATTTGTAGAGGCGACAAGGAGTTTTCTGAATTCCCCTTGTGGCAATAGAACCACTTGTAAAAATTGATCCTTACGAAAACCTATGATTCGTTGAATCGTATCGCGAATGGCAGCCGCAGAGGTAGCGATAACCTTCCACTCACCAGCTTTCATTTCATAGACAGTGGCACTAGCGTTCTGTTCGCGCATACCTGTACCGCGTTTTTTGGCTACCATCTGTTTTGGTAGTCTTTCAATACGATATTGAGCATCTCCGATGGCAAAGGAAAAGTCTACGCGTGTCATGCGCTCAGGTTCCGCAAAATCGCTGCGGATAGCATCGGTTTTCCGCACTTCTCCACTTGGCTCGCCATACAAGGCATATACCATGGCGTCTAATATAGATGTTTTACCTGCCCCCGTTGGACCAGAGATAAGGAACATAGAATGATTCTCTAATTCGCTAAAGTCCAAGGTAACCGAATCTCGATACGGACCAAAGGCTTCTATAGTTAAAGATATAGGCTTCATCTAGTCCTCCTTTAAAATTCGATCCCATACAGAGTTGATATATTGTTGCTCACGCTCTGTTAAGGGGTTCTTCCACACGGTTTCAGCAAACTGATTAAATAATTCACGCTCGTTTAACTCTTTAAATACGGCATCCCCCATATCTACCGCAGGTGTTGCTATGCGCCCTGCTAATTCAATGGTCATACATCGGTGATAAACCTGACGCAACTTAGCCATGCCATCCATGATAGGCATCGTATCTAGAAGGCGTGCCTGCACGTAATCATCCTTATGTTTCGTTTGGAGGGCTGTATTATTTAAAAGGTCCTCAAAATAACCTTCCAAGATGACTACATCCCGCTTCGCCTCTACAGGGATTGTACTAATATCTACCTTCCCGTTTGTATCCATATCAATAATAGTAAAAGATTTCTTCTGCTCATGTTCATCAAAGGAATACTTCAATGGCGATCCGCTATAGCGAATATGGTCTGCCCCCATCCGTTGCGGTCCATGTAAATGTCCAAGAGCTGTATAGTGAAAGTTTTTAAAAACGTGAGGGCTCACCTGTTCACTACCACCTACAGACAATGTTCGTTCCGAACCACCTACCTCGCCACCCATCACAAAGGCGTGACTGATGGCAATACTACGCATCCGTTTTGGCACTTGTTTATATAGATAATCACTCCAAGCCTGATACATTTGGTCATAATTATATAAATTAAGTGCGACCGCTTCTTGAGCTTTATCATCTACATAGGAAAATAAAGTATCCTCAGCCGTATCCGTATCAACTGGTTTTGATTCACTGGAGTTCAATCCCAAAGCGTCACCTATACGACGAGGTTCGCTAAACGGCATAGGACAAATGGCCACCCTACCATCAGCGCCTTCAAATTCAAAGGGTTGTAATGCATGATGAGGGGATCCCCAAATATGAATGCCCGATTCACTTAGCATAGACCGTCCCACTTCAAGGCGTTCCGCTCCATCGTGGTTTCCACTCACTACAAATAGAGGAACCTTATAATCCATAGCGAGACGAGTAATGATAGAGTCCCATAATTCAATAGCTTCAATGGGTGGTACCGCCCTATCAAATACATCCCCTGCCAGCAAGATGCCATCGATTTTTTCTTCTTTCAAAATAGTAAAGAACTGATGCTCCAACACATAAGCTTGGTCATCTGTTAAATACTGACCATAAAAAATACGACCTAAATGCCAATCCGCAGTATGTAAAAAACGCATTTCATCCCCCTTTCCAGTTCTTCCTATACCTTATATATTTAGTTTATACCAATTATTATATAACTCAATTTATTTTGCTTGATTATTGATTATCTACGATAGAGCGCAACATAGCAATTTCTTTTGCATAGCCATCTAATTCATTTGGCGTTTCCAAGTAGAACGGCAAGCTCGTCAATTTAGGATGTGTCACAATACGAGCAATTGCATCGATACCGATATGACCTTCCCCAATTTTTTCATGACGGTCTTTATGAGCCCCCATAGGATTCTTAGAATCGTTCAAGTGAATCGCTTTCAAACGGTCGAGACCAACAATACGATCGAACTCGTCGATGACACCATCTAAATTATTAACGATGTCATAACCACCTTCGTGAATATGGCAAGTATCTACACAAACACCCATGTACTCTTTTAATTTTACACCGTCAATAATACGAGCAATTTCTTCAAAACGAGAGCCAATTTCCGTGCCCTTACCAGCCATAACCTCTAAAAGAACCGTTGTTTTCATGCCTGGGAATAAGATTTCATTCAAGCACTCCACGATGTATTCGATGCCTTGGTCAACACCTTGCTTTACATGACTGCCGGGGTGAAAGTTATACATCTGGCCTGGTAAATATTCCATGCGTTCTAAGTCTTCTGTCATGGCTTGTTTTGCAAAAGCGCGCAAATCTTCCTTAGCTGCACACGGATTATACGTATACGGTGCATGGGCTAACAAGGTACCAAAGTTATGTTCTTTCATATACGCACTAAGGCTATTCATATCCTCCACATCGAGAGCACGCATGCTACCACCGCGCGGATTGCGCGTAAAGTATTGGAATGTATTGCCCCCAATTTTGGTAGCTTCCTTTCCCATATGTAAATACCCTTTTGATATTGATAAATGTGACCCTATAATAAACATTAAATTTCCTTTCCACTCTATTTTTACTCAAAAACCCCCTGCATCTTATACGCAGGGGGCGTCTGTTAGTGACTTTCTTTTTTTGCACATTCTGGGCATACGCCTTCGAATGTAATTTGTTGTCCTGTAATTTGATAAGCACTAGCTTTTCCAGCAATATCGGAAATAGCATGAAGATCGATATTCATCATATCTTCTACCTTGTTACAACGAACACAGCGAATATGTGCATGAGCTGTTGTATCCCAATCATAATGTGCGCGTTCATCGCCCACTTCCAATACCTTAACAAGGCCAATTTTTTCAAAAATCTCCATTGTTTTGTATACAGTTGCTAAACTCATGCTTGGATGTGTAGGACGCAAGCTATGATAAATCATCTCTGCTGTTGGGTGATTGTGATGACCACGCAAAGCATCATAAATTGCAATTCGTTGAGGAGTTACCTTAAACCCTTCGCTTCGCAAAATTTGTGCGATATCCATAATAATCTACCTTTCTCCACTTGGAAACATATCGGTACTCTATGGTCCATTTTCAAACAATAATTATTATTTATTGTACCATTCCAGTAGATTTTAAGCAATAAAAA
>NZ_CAUSQT010000090.1:0-3191 GCF_963534045.1 uncultured Veillonella sp.
GACGACTTATCATTGTTTGTAAAAGCTAGGTAAGCATAACCAAATATGGCAAGACTAAAGAAAAATAAAAAGCCATCTGTTATAACCGCATGTGATATATACCAAAATTGTAAGGTGCTCATCAAGAGGATGGCACTGGTTACTGCGACTGGGACGGACTGTTTGATACGGTATACCATGTGATACATGAGTGATACACTGGCCCCTGCAATTAATGTATTGGGGATGCGTGATACAAAATCTGATATACCGAACAATTTATAGCAGATCATAAGTGCCCAATATGTTAATGGTGGTTTATCATACCATACATGGTCGTAAATCATAGGTGAAATCCATGAATTGTGAGTTAACATGGTTATGGCACTTAATACATAGTTAGATTCTACTGGATCGGTAATCGGTATATAGGCATTATAAAAACCATAGCTTATGACTGTAATTAAAAACAGTGCTATGATTCGTGTTCGATGACTTATGTTAATTTTAAACACTCCTTTATGTTAATAGTATATGCTTATATTCTACTATACTTTGCAATGTTCAGATATGCTATGAGAGAAATTATATAGAATATTGTTTTTATGGAATACCTTAAATGACTTTTGTGTATACAAAATACATGTTATAATAAACTCAAAAGAAAGACCATTTTATACAATGTAATTTGAATGATATACACATTCAGTGGAAAGAAGGATAGCAATGAGAAAAGAACATGATTTCCTAGGTGAATTAGAAGTAGCTGATGAGTTATATTATGGTGTACAAACGATTCGTGCGTTAGAAAACTTTCACATTACCGGAAAACATTTAGACCAAGATTTTATTAAAGCTTTAGCAATGGTAAAAAAGGCCTCTGCTTTGGCCAATATGAAAACAGGTCGCCTCAATGTATCTATTGGTAAAGCCATTGTTCAAGCCGCAGATGAAGTCATCGCCGGCGAATTCGCAAATCAATTTCCAGTCGACCCAATTCAAGGTGGTGCAGGTACTTCTGTGAATATGAACATGAATGAAGTATTAGCAAACCGCGCTTGTGAAATTTTGGGTCATCCAAAAGGATCGTATGATATTGTAAGTCCTAATAACCATTGTAATATGGCGCAATCTACCAATGATGCATTTCCAACGGCTATTAAGGTTTGTGCGATTTTGAAATCTAAACCTTTGCTTGAAGCGTTGCAACGCCTTGTGGATGAACTTGAGAAAAAGGCTGTTGAGTATAGCGGAATTTTAAAAATGGGGCGCACTCATTTACAAGATGCGGTGCCTATTACATTAGGCCAAGAAATGGGTGCTTATGCATCAGGTGTTCGCCGTGGTATTAGACGTATTAAATCTGCTGTTGAAGGAGCACATGTTATCAATATGGGGGCTACTGCCGTTGGTACAGGCCTTAATGCAGAACCAAATTACATTCATGATGTAGCATACGAACTTAGCGAAGTCGTAGGCGAGCCATTCTATACTGCAGATAACTTGATTGATGCTACGAACAACACGGATATCTTTGCTGATATCTCTAGTGGTTTGAAGGTTACGGCTCTTGTATTGATTAAAATGGCCAACGATTTCCGTTTGATGGCATCTGGCCCTCGTTGTGGTATCGGGGAATTGAAATTACCTGCTCGTCAACCTGGTTCTTCCATTATGCCTGGTAAGGTGAACCCAGTTATCGCCGAAGTATTGAATCAAGTATGTTATCAAGTTATCGGTAACGATCTTACCATTTCTTTGGCTGTAGAAAATGGTCAATTTGAATTGAACGTAATGGAACCTGTATTGGCTTACAATTTGTTCAATAATCTTTGCTACCTTAAAAATGGTGTTAACACATTCGTTGATAAATTGCTTATCGATCTTGAAGTAGACCGTGAACAATGCGAATACTGGTTGAACCGTTCTGTTGGTATCGTAACTGCATTGTTGCCTCACCTTGGTTATGAAACCGCTTCTGCACTTGCAAAAGAAGCCTACACATCTGGTCGTGCTATTCGCGATATTATCCTAGAAAAAGGTTTATTGACCGAAGATGAAATCAATCATATTCTTTCTCCTAAAGAAATGACACGCCCTGGTATTGCCGGTGCTGATTTGTTGAAACACAAAGGAAATTAATTTTTATTAATGAACTTTGTCATATAATGTGAATAATACGTGAAAATGTGAAAGCTGTCAGCCTTTTGGTTGACAGCTTTCTTATATGATGATAGAATTATAAATTGCAAAAGTAGCATTTTCTACTTTTCCATGTAGAAGCTATAACTTACGTATTAAGGGTTTTCTTCCAAGGTTGTGCTTGGATAATGAACAGAGCAAGGTTATTTTTTAAATAAAAAAGGGCCTTGCTTATTTGGCGTTATTAAAGCAGGAAAACTGAGACCTGTAAGATGTCTTTTCTATGCCGTTATAGAAATATGGTGGACCAGTGTATTTGAAGGAGGGAAAGCACATATGTTCAAACCTGAACAGGTAGGCAAACGGACTCGTTATACATATGCAAAAATTAACGAAGTTATTAAGATGCCGCATTTGTTGGACATTCAGCGTAAATCGTACGAATGGTTCTTGGAGAGCGGTTTACAAAATATTTTCAACGATATTTCTCCGATTAAAGACAATTCAGGTAATTTAGTACTTTCTTTTGAAGGTTTTAGCTTAGGTGAGCCTAAGTATGATATTAATGAGTGCAAAAATCGTGATGCTACATACGCAGCACCACTTCGTGTAAATATCCGTTTAGTTAATAATGATCCTGAAAATATGGACATTAAAGAACAAGAAGTATTTATGGGTGATTTCCCATTGATGACGGATACAGGCACTTTCATTATCAATGGTGCAGAACGTGTTATCGTATCTCAATTAGTACGTTCCCCTGGCGTTTACTATGGTAAAGAAATCGATACCATGGGTAACCGTTTGTATGAATCCACAGTTATCCCAAATCGCGGTGCTTGGATTGAATTAGAAACAGATGCTAGCGAAGTTGTAGCCGTTCGTATCGACCGTAACCGTAAATTACCAGCTACTGTGCTTGTTCGTGCATTAGGTTGGGATACTAATGAAAGTATTCTTGATCTTTTCTGGAACGGTCAAACAGATGAAGATGGTTTACCAGTATATGATGAACGCATTGTTCGTACATTAGAAAAAGATACAACTCAATCTGCTGATGAAGCATTGGT
>NZ_CAUSQT010000091.1:0-3111 GCF_963534045.1 uncultured Veillonella sp.
CCTGCAAAAATTCCTGTATTCGGCGGTGAAGATAACCACGTAAAAGGCGGTGCGGTTATGTCCTTGTCTGTAGACTACTACAAACTTGGTTACCAAACTGGCTTGATGGCAGCAAAGGTTTTAACTGGTGAAGCTAAAGTCGAAGATATGCCTATTGAAATGCAAAAAGAATTTAAATTAGTTGTGAATAAAGATAAATTACAAAAATTGGGCATCACCTTACCAGAGGATTTGATGAACAAAGCAACTATGATTTAGTACTTTACTGGTAAGGAGTTACACATGAACTGGAAAAAAGGTATTGCAGTGGCACTTAGTGCCATCACTGTTATGGCAATGGTAGCTGGTTGTGGTTCTAATACTACTACTGGTGACCAAAAGAAAATCGGCGTTATTCAATTAGTAGAACATCCATCCCTTGATGCTGCTAATAAAGGCTTTGTAGATGGTCTTGCATCCAAAGGCTTTAAGGATGGCGAAAATATTAAAATCGACCAACAAAATGCACAAGCTGACCAATCTAATTTGAATAGTATTGCACAACGTTTTGTTTCCGATAAAAAGGATTTAGTATTAGCAATCGCAACGCCAGCGGCTCAAACGATGGCAAATGCATCTCATGATATGCCAATCTTAGGTACAGCTATTACAGACTATGTGACAGCTAAACTCGTTCAATCTAACGAACACCCAGGTGGCAACGTAACTGGTACTTCTGATATGACACCTGTTGAAAAAGAGGTAGATCTTATTATCGCTTTAGTTCCTAATGTTAAACGCATTGGTGCGATTTACACATCCTCTGAAATTAATTCCCAATTACAAGTTGAAAAAATGAAAGCGTATGCCGCTACAAAAGGTATCACTGTTGTAGAAGCTACCGTTTCCAACGTAAACGATATCCAACAAGCAGCAACAAATCTTGTAAACCAAGATGTACAAGCTATTTATACACCAACAGATAATGTATTAGCATCTGCTATGGCTAACTTAGCACAAATTACAGATGCTGCTAAAATTCCAGTATTTGCAGCTGACGAAGGCATGACAATGACTGGTGGTGTAGCAACATATTCTGTAGATTACTATAAATTAGGTTATCAAACAGGTTTGATGGCAGCTAAAGTTCTTTCTGGCGAAGCAAAAGTTAGCGATATGGCCATCGAAACACAAAAGGATATTAAATTAACTGTCAACGAAGAACGTGCTAAAAAATTAGGTATCACAATTCCTGATGCACTTCGTAAAGATATGAAATAAAAGAGGAGATTTTGATGTTAGATTTAGTGGTAGGCACCATAACAACAGGCCTTTTGTGGTCCTTGTTGGCGGTCGGTGTATTCATTACCTTCCGCGTTCTTGATGTGGCCGACTTGACTGTTGAAGGGACATTCCCAATGGGGGCGGCCATTTCCGCCATCTTGATTACAACTGGTATGAACCCAATTCTTTCTATCTTGATTGCTGGCGTAGGTGGCATGGCTGCCGGTGCTGTAACAGGTTGGATTCATACAAAATTAAAGATTCCTGCATTGTTAGCTGGTATCTTAACGATGATTGCTTTATATTCCATTAACCTTCATATTATGGGGAAAGCCAACGTATCCTTACTTCGCATGGATACAATTTATACAATTATTGGTAGCGTGCTTCATACACCAAATATGTGGTCTGCTGCCATTGTTGGTGTTATCGTAGCTGTTGTTGTATGTTTATTACTATTCTGGTTCTTCGGTACTGAAATTGGTACCGCATTACGTGCAACAGGCGTTAACCCTCAAATGATTCGCGCCCAAGGCGTGAACACAGATAATATGATCGTTCTTGGTCTATTGATTTCCAACGGTTTCGTTGGTATGTCCGGTGCGCTTATCGGTCAATTCCAAGGCTTTGCCGACGTAGGCATGGGTATTGGTACCATCGTAATCGGCTTGGCATCCGTTATTATCGGTGAGGTTGTATTCGGTACAAAATCCTTTGTTCGTAGCCTCATTGCTGTAGTACTTGGTTCCATCGTATATCGTATCGTTATCGCTGCTGTACTCTACATGGGTATGCCACCAAACGATTTAAAATTATTCACTGCTATTCTTGTTGCCATCGCGCTTTCTTTGCCTACTTTGAAAGCCAAATGGTTAGCTCGTTAAGGAGGACACTATGTTAGAAGTAAAAAATATGGTAAAGACCTTCTTTAAGGGCACAATTAATGAAAAAACTGCACTACAAGGCATCGACCTTCGTTTAGAAGAAGGCGATTTCTGTACCGTAATCGGTGGTAATGGTGCTGGTAAAAGTACATTGCTAAACTCCATCGCTGGTGTATTTCCTGTCGATGAAGGCAGTATTACCATCAACAATATTGATGTAACAAAAATGCCAGAATACAAACGTGCTAAATACATCGGCCGTGTATTCCAAGATCCTATGGTTGGTACAGCAGGCAATATGCAAATCGAAGAAAACTTGATTCTTGCGATGCGCCGTGGCAAAAACTTAGGTCTTAAATGGGCTTTCAAAGATAGTGAACAAGCATTCTTTAAAGAACGCCTTGCACTATTAGGTCTAGGCCTTGAAGACCGTCTATCTGCACGGATGGGCCTATTATCTGGTGGTCAACGTCAATCTATTACATTGCTTATGGCTACTATGCTTCGTCCTGATTTATTACTCTTGGACGAACATACAGCAGCACTTGATCCTAAGACAGCCGAAAATGTATTGCAATTAACAGATAAACTTGTTTCAGAACATAATCTAACAACCCTTATGATTACGCACAACATGCGTGATGCATTGCGCTTTGGTAATCGTCTTATCATGATGGACGCTGGTCGTATCATCTATGATGTAAAAGGGGAAGAAAAGAAAAAATTAACAGTTGCTGATTTGTTACAAAAATTTGAAGTAGCTGGCGAAGGTGCGTTAAGCGATCGTATGATGCTCGGTTCAAAATAAGTACCTAAATAATATGGTTTAAAAAAGAGGGGATATTATCCTCTCTTTTTTCATGAAAACCTTTACACTATGGGGATTATACTGTATACTTAACTAAGTCATAAGACATATCGTAAGCGAAGTATTCGAATCTCCAACGGTTACTTAAGCTTATCG
>NZ_CAUSQT010000092.1:0-3056 GCF_963534045.1 uncultured Veillonella sp.
ATTGAATACGATTGCTTGAACCCTACACAATTGACGCCAGCTCTTCAAGTGAAACACATTGAAGGCCTCTACTCTGCTGGTCAAGCGAATGGTACATCTGGCTACGAAGAAGCAGCTGCTCAAGGCCTTATGGCGGGTATCAACGCAGCCTTGTGGCTGGAAGGTAAGGAACCTTTCATCCTTGCACGCTCCGAAGCATACATCGGCGTTCTCATCGATGATCTAGTAACAAAAGGGACCAACGAACCGTACCGCATGATGACGAGCCGCAGCGAATATCGTCTATTGCTTCGTCAAGACAATGCGGATATGCGCCTTACTGAAAAAGGTCGTGAAATCGGTCTTGTGAAAGATGACCGCTGGGCTAAATTTACGGCTAAGAAAGCGGCTATCGAAGAAGGCATGGAATTGTTGCGTAATACACCTGTCAATCCATCTAAGGAAACCCAAGCCTTGCTTGAAAGCTTGGGTACAGCCCCTATCAAAACAGGCATCCACGCCTATGATTTGGTAAAACGTAACGAACTCTCCTACGCTACCGTAGCCGATGTATTCGGGTTGAAACGCTTTACACCTGACGTAGAAGAAGCTATGGATATCGCCATTACCTACGAAGGTTATATCAAAAAGCAAATGGAACAAGTTGAGAAGGTTCGCAAACTGGAAGAAAAAATTCTTCCAAAAGAATGGGATTATACAGAAATTAAGGGCATCTCCCTTGAAGCGCAACAAAAACTCAACAAAATTCGCCCACACTCCATCGGCCAAGCCAGTCGTATCTCTGGCGTATCCCCGGCGGACGTGTCTGTTCTGTTGATTCAACTAGAACAATATAATAGAAGCAAATAAATATGTGATTACATAGAAAAAAGCTAGCTAATCGTTTGATTAACTAGCTTTTTTGTATTGGTTTAGGTTGTATTAGCTTAATGGTTTAGACCAATCTTCTACATTTAAATGATTAACTCTTTTGAATTCTTTTGTATTGTTAGTTACAATAGTTAGACCTTTCGATTTAGCATGGCTAGCTATGAGTAAATCCATAGGACCAATAATTTTTCCTTGTGATTGTAAATCAGCTTTTATTTTTCCGTATTCTTCAGCAGCATGACTGTCGAAATCGACAATTTCTATAGGCGATAATAAAAGCGTTAGTGCTAGCCTATTCTTATCTTTGGCTTGGCTTTTTTCAACACCATGCATTAATTCGGCATATGTAATTGATGAAATGCATATGTCTGATGGGTGATGTTTTAAAATTTTTTGTAGTACAACTTCTGGCTCTTGTTTGATAGCATAAATACAAATATTCGTATCTAACATATACTTCATAAAGTTTCACGCTCCTGATGATCGATTTCTTCCCGTCCGTTACACATAAAATCATCTGTAAATAATGATAAGCCTGCTACAAAACCTGCCCACTCATCATCTTTTGGCATTAGTAAGACTATATTGCCTACTTTGTTGATGATTACTTCATCACCATTAAACCGATACTCTTTTGGTAATCGTACAGCCTGGCTACGGCCATTTTCAAATAGCTTTGCTGTGGTCATACACATCACCTCCTTGTTAATAAAAGTATATACCTTGATATATATTTTTACAAGTGTTAGTTTTATATAGATAACAAATAAATTTTTGCATAAATATATGAATATTTATAACTATAATATATGTAAAAGTAAAATTATGTATATTCTAGATGTACATAAGATGTACACACAGAAAAGACAAATTGTATGATAAAATGAAGAGAATTTCATATAGGAGATAAAAATTGGAGTATAGTATTTGGTAAGTGTTAAAATATGAAGAATTATATTTGATGGTTAGATTTAGATGATTGTATAGAATTAGAAATGAATAGGTTGAAAAGATGGAGCGTTTTCTCAATGAAATATTGTAATTGATAATAATTGAAATTCAGATATACATCTTATTTTGTATTATCAAAAACATTAAGTTAATTGAGAATATTGCTTATAGGATCATATTGATATAACTCTTTTACGAGTATCCCCTATTTTTATAGGTTTATCTATGTTATAAATGAGAATATATTGAGAATATGGTATAATAGATACAAATATGACTCTCATATTTCGCTTGTATGGATGTTTTACTATATTTTGTATATAAGTTATCATAAAATCACTTAAATAGCCCGTACAGCGCAAATAAATGGATTTTAGCCTAAATTAAATACATATAGTTAGGAGCACCTATGAAAGAAAAATATGATGTGCCTATCGCTAGTGAATCTGAGTTTGTTGAATATATGCTTTCACAAATGGCAGCATTTGGATTGCCGTGCACAGAACAGCAAGCAAAGGATTTCTACGTGTACTATGCACGCATGATTGAAACAAATAAATATCTCAACCTGACGGGCATTACGGACATGAAGGAAGTCGTGGTTAAGCACATGATTGATTCCCTATCCTGTTATGATCCGTCGATAATCAAATCTGGTTCTTCTATTATTGACGTCGGAACCGGTGCAGGATTCCCTGGCATCCCGTTGGCCATTTATGATAGAACCTTACACGTAACCTTGTTTGATTCCCTCAAGAAACGACTCACTTTCCTTGAGTCTGTTATCGACGAATTGCAATTGACGAACTGCAAGACCTTGCATGGACGCGCTGAGGATTTGAGTCATCAGGACTATCGTGAAAGCTTTGATATCGCCACGAGCCGTGCCGTTGCAAGATTACCAATCTTATTAGAATGGACCGTGCCCTACGTTAAACAAGGCGGCTATATTATTGCTTTAAAAGGCGCCATCTACGAAGAAGAAATCGGCGAATCAGATAAAGCCCTTAGCATACTTAAAGCATCCATTGAAAACGTAAAAACCGTGACCTTACCGACACTGGACGATAAACGAGCCATCGTGTACATTAAAAAAACAGGAAAAACACCTAGCAAATATCCGAGAAAACCCAAAGAGATAAAAGATAAACCTCTATAAAAATAGACCATCCCAAAAAACGATACGCTACTGCGCTTCGCGGAGCCCGAAATCGTTTTTGGAATGGTCTATTTTT
>NZ_CAUSQT010000093.1:0-3042 GCF_963534045.1 uncultured Veillonella sp.
GTTGGAAACGACACGTCCTGAGCGGATACAAGGAGATAAGCATTTATCTATAGGCGTTTGTCCGAAACACGGAGCATTTGCCATTCAGTTAAAGGTAGGAAAATATACGATTAAGTCAGGAGTTACCAAGTTTTATGTGACAAAGGTACTCAGTCATAGTACAGACGAAATCGGTAGATTATATAGAGAAAAATCGGAAATTAACCGAGAGAAAGAGCGGCTCTATTATGAGCGTCGCCAAAAAGAATTATTAGAAAAATCTAAAGCATAATACACTATACAATGTGTATATGCGTATATAGAAAGGAATGAAATTATGGAACGTAAATATGCTTGGCATAATTATGATGAACAAACATTACAAGACGTAATGTCATTAGGTGACTCGTATCGCCAATTTTTGGATAATGGTAAAACTGAACGAGAATGTGTTATTCAATCTGTAGCAGCTGCAAAAGAAGCAGGCTATGTCAATTTAAAAGATTTGATTAAATCAAACACGCCAATTAAAGCGGGTGATAAGATTTACTATACTCATATGGATAAATCTATTGCACTTTTTAATATTGGTACTGATGATTTAGATTTAGGTATGAATATCCTTGGAGCTCATATCGATTCTCCACGCATTGACGTAAAACAAAATCCACAATATGAAGATAGTAATTTAGTATTTTGGGATACACACTACTATGGTGGTATTAAAAAATACCACTGGGTGGCTATGCCGCTTGCCATTCATGGCGTTGTAGTAAAAACGGATGGAACGCGTATCAACATTAATATTGGTGATAAAGAGTCTGATCCTGTATTCTGCATTACCGATTTATTGCCTCATTTAGGGCAAGAACAAATGCAAAAGAATGCAGCAAAGGTTATTGAAGGGGAGGCATTAGATCTTCTTATCGGCAGCCGTCCTGTAAAAGATGAAGAAAAAGAAGGGGTTACTAAATTCATCAATACCCTTCTTGAAAAAGAATACGGATTTGTAGAACGCGATTTGTTATCTGCTGAACTTGAAATTGTACCAGCAGGTAAAGCGCGTGATATGGGCTTTGACCGCTCCATGGTTTTGGCTTATGGTCAAGATGACCGTGTATGCGCTTATACATCCTTAGTAGCTATGCTCGAAGTGGACAAAGTAAAACGTACAACTTGCTGTTTACTTGTAGATAAAGAAGAAATTGGCTCCATTGGTGCTACAGGCATGCAATCTCGTTTCTTTGAAAATGCGGTCGCAGAAATCTTAACATTGATGGGCAAACCTAATTCAGTAAATGTGCGCCGTACATTAGAAAATTCTCGTATGCTATCCTCTGATGTTAGCGCTGGATATGATCCATTATATGCATCTGCGTTTGAAAAGAAAAATGCATCCTATCTTGGTATGGGCGTTGTATTTAATAAATTTACCGGTTCTCGCGGTAAATCCGGTTCCAACGATGCCAATGCAGAATATATGGGCTTTATCCGCCGTGTAATGGAATCTAATAACGTAACATACCAAACGGCTGAACTTGGCAAGGTTGACCTTGGCGGTGGTGGTACCATTGCGTACATCATGGCTCTATATGGTATGAATGTAATCGACTGCGGTGTTGCAGTCCTCAGCATGCATGCACCATGGGAGGTTACATCTAAGGCCGATATTTACGAAGCTAAACGATGTTACGTAGCATTTTTGAATGCAGCTGACGAAACAATCTAGTGTTATAGGGCTTTCACCATTGGTGAAAGTCTATGTTATGTGAGGTATAGGATGAAACAAACGGAATTAGGCGCTGCTATCGAGGCGGCTAAAGGAGAGGCAACAGAGGTTAAGACCGTAAAGGTCGATATCTTTGATATTCCTGAAACAAAGGCAAATGAATATATCGCTACGCGCGAAGAGGTAGCTAAGGCTGCTATGGAGGTCATGAAACCATATTGTGTGACCGTTAAACGGGAAACCTTGGATGAAGATGAAGGGGAAGCCGTAGTTGGGTATTATGTAACAGGTGAAATTTTAATGTGTGTCATTTTGGACCCCTTTGAAGTACCTGTTATGAAGGTGGCCCTCGATAAGGGCACACTAAAAGAATACATTTTAGCGGCCAATGAATTAACAGAAGATATGTTAGCTTCACTTGATAAATGATAAAGCTTTTATATATTTTGTGCTCTACATAAGGACAAATGTAAAATACTTTAGTCTGATACATTGATGTAGTGCACAAAGTTGTTTATAATAGAAGTATTATTATTTCGAATATAGGAAGGAAATCCCCATGAACTTGAAAAAAGGCATTGCCCTCGCGCTCACGACGGCAGCATTGATGGCTTTCACAGGCTGTGGCACAAATGGAACGACATCTAATGGAGAATATAAGGTTGGTGTTGTACAACTCGTAGAACATCCAGCACTAGATGCGGCCAATAAAGGTTTTGTTGATGCTCTTAAGGAAAAGGGTTTATCTGACAAAATTACCTTTGACCAACAAAACGCACAAGCTGACCAATCTAACTTGAACAGTATTGCACAGCGTTTCGTATCCGATCGTAAAAATTTGATTTTAGCAATTGCTACACCAGCTGCTCAATCTATGGCGAACGCAACTCATGATATTCCAATCTTGGGTACAGCCATTACTGATTACGAAGCTGCTAAACTTGTTAAATCGAATGAACATCCAGGTGGTAATGTATCCGGTACATCCGATATGAACCCTGTGGAACAACAAGTTGATTTGATTTTGAAAGTATTACCAAATGCTAAAACAATCGGTACGATTTATAGCTCTAGCGAAGTCAATTCTCAAATTCAAGTAGAGAAGATGAAAGCTTACGCAGCTACAAAGGGCATCAAGGTTGAAGAAGTTACTGTTTCCAATGTAAACGATATTCAACAAGCGGCTCAAAACCTCGTATCTCAACATGTTGATGCCATTTATGTGCCAACAGACAATGTGGTAGCATCAGCTATGAGCAATCTTGTAGCGATTACAGATCCTGCAAAAATTCCTGTATTCGGCGGTGAAGATAACCACGTAAAAGGCGGTGCGG
>NZ_CAUSQT010000094.1:0-3009 GCF_963534045.1 uncultured Veillonella sp.
CCAATGTACGGCCGTCAGTACCCATACCACCGATGGATTCAGTAGTCCAAACAGGGTCGCCTGTGAACAAGTTGTTGTATTCATGGATACGTGCGAAGCGAACCATACGCAATTTCATGATGAAATGGTCTACGAATTCTTGGATTTGTTCTTCTGTGTATGTACCATTGCGAAGGTCGCGTTCAGCGTAGATATCAAGGAATGTAGAGTTACGGCCGATGGACATAGCAGCACCGTTTTGTTCCTTGATGGCGCCAAGGTAACCGAAGTAAATCCATTGCATAGCCTCGCGAACGTCTTTAGCTGGTTCGGAAATGTCATAGCCATAGGACGCAGCCATTTCTTTCAATTCTTTCAAGGAACGGATTTGTTCTTTGATTTCTTCGCGGTCACGGATTACGTCTTCTAGCATATCACCCATAGTGATGCTGAATTCTTGGTTTTTCTCTTCGATTAAGTAGTCGATACCGTATAGTGCGATACGACGGTAGTCACCGATGATACGGCCACGGCTATATGCATCTGGCAAACCAGTTACGATGTGCGCTGTACGAGCAGCACGCATTTCTGGAGTGTACACATCGAATACGCCGTCATTGTGAGTTTTACGATGCTTTTTGAAGAAGTCCTCTGTTTGAGGATCCATTTTGAAGCCATATTCTTCGATGGCAGATTTTGCAGTACGAAGGCCACCATAAGGGAACATAGCGCGTTTTAGAGGTTTATCAGTTTGTAAACCAACGATAGTTTCAAGGTCTTTGTCGATATATCCTGGCGCATGCGCAGTGATGTGTGTAGCCACGGAAGTATCGGCATCAAGCATGCCACCTTTTTCGCGTTCTTCTTCGTATAGTTTCATTACCTTGTCCCACAATTTTGTAGTACGTTCTGTAGGACCAACTAGGAAGGAGTCGTCCCCTTCATAGGGAACATAGTTTCTTTGGATAAAGTCGCGTACGTCAATCGCTTTATCCCACACACCTGTGTTAAAATCTTTCCATGCAGTATGTTGCATTTTGCACCTCCATAAATGGATATAACTATAGATTTTGATATATCTAGTGTACAATGTTTATCTAAAACTCACAATATATAAATGATATTAATTTTCAATACATACTATGCAAATTTCGTAAGAATAGATGTAATTTGTATTGTGAAAGTAAAATATGATACTTCAATATACTGATAGTATTAATGTTTTATAAGATATTATAAGTCTACTTATTGTAATATCCTATATATTAAATTATTTATAGATAATGAAATTACATTTCAGTTTTAAGATTGTTGTATTTATTGTTCACATAGTTTATTTGTTGATAGGTGATGACATTTTATTCTTTTGTGCCTATAATTGAATACATTACTCATATAAATTAGATGTATAGTAATGAAATAGATTATATATAAGGAAAGGAGATTGGTCCTATGTCAAACCGAGTGAAAACTGTCATAGGTGGATTGGCGACCATAGCTGTTTGGGCAACGGCATTTCCGTTTAGTAAAATTGCCTTACAATATGTAGACCCTTTAACACTAGCGGTGGCTCGCGTTGTAGGCGGAGCTATCCTCATGCTTATCATTGGAGTAGCTAAAGGCTTACAGATTCCTACAAGCTGGCGCGAGTGGGGGTTATACATCGTACTTGGTATGACGGGAAATTTCGTATATCAAGTTGTGTTTAATCAGGGCCTTCTTACCATTCCTGCGGCTACATCGAGTATTATCATGGCTTTGACGCCGATGACAACAGCACTCATGGCATTAGTCGTTTACAAAGATTTTATGAGGCCCATTGGTTGGCTCTTTACCATCACCGCCTTTGCAGGCGTAGCCATAATTATTCTTTGGAATGGCCCTATTAATGTACCGATGGGGGCCTTTTGGACATTATTCGGCATGATACTTTTTGCTATCTATAACATCGTCAATCGCGGATTGAGCCTAAAAGGGCATGATCCCATCACGGTTGCTACCTGGTCTATGTTCACCGGTGCGATTATGGCACTGCCTTTTGTATCACAATCTGTTGCCACCATCGCAGCAGCACCGCCTATTGCATGGTTAGCTATTATCTATCTGGCCTGCTTCTCGAGTGCGTTGGGCTTCGTATTCTGGAGCTATGCCTTGGAGCATGCAGAACATGTATCAGATGTAACAAACTTTATGTATCTATCTCCTGTTGTAGCAGCTATAGTGGCAGCTATACTCATCGGAGAAATTCCAGATTTAGGCCTTTATATTGGGGCGCCAATCATTTTATGTTCCCTATATATGTTTAATAAATGTAGATGACTAACATAATAAAACATATTTATGTTCTACTTGTTCTCTAGATAGGTTCATGATAGACTTTTACTAGAGAAACGTGCTATGTATATGCACAAATAAGAGAACCACTGATAAGTTGCAGCTTATCAGTGGTTCTTTTGTCCGTGTGCCAATTATTTATAGAACGTAAAAAGACGGCACTGTACAAGGATACGACTTTAGTAGTGTCTGTTCGTATATAGCGTAAAGAAAACCCTACACAAGCACAGCGACTTTAGTAGGGCAAGGCTCTTGGCCTTGCCCGTTAAGCTAGCTGGAGCGAGCATGTGTAGGGGTTTCTTTATTATTAAATGCTATTACCGAAAGTTTGTTGTCTATTAATAATATTTATGATTAAAATCATGTACCGCTTTATAGAATTCTGATATACTAGACGAGCATTTTTGCAAATTTATATCTTTAAGTAAGGAGTGTTTCTAATGAAGTTGAATTGGAAATTATTCGCACCGCTTATTGTGGCCATTCTCGTATGGCTCATTGGTGCGCCTCAAGGCCTTAGCGCAGATTCTTGGATTTATGTAAGTATCTTCGCAGGCCTCGTGGTGGGGTTAATTTTAGAACCAATGCCACCAGCTTTCATCGGTATCATCGCAGTTACCGTGTCTATGTTGTTTAAGGTCGGTCCTGCACCTGTTGTAGATAAAGCAACTGGTGTAGCAAAGGCGATTACTGATG
>NZ_CAUSQT010000095.1:0-2987 GCF_963534045.1 uncultured Veillonella sp.
GATTTAACAGCGTCTATGCTAAAAGATTTACCTAAGAGTCAAGGTAATGTTCAATACATAGATGTTAACCCGTCATCTCCTTTCATTAAGACCGATAAGGTAACGGTGCAACCAAAATCTAATAAATCTAAGTCAGACACTAGCCAATCTGAGAAAAAAGATACATCAAAACAAAGTGCTAATGTATCAAAATCAAAACAAGATTAGTTATAAGCACAAAAAGGGTGGATGATGTTGTGAAACATGAACGATGGGCTATAGGTCTTGTCAGCTTTGTATTGGGATTCATGGTTATTACTCAATACAAAATGACACAGGATAATATTCAAGAAAATATACGGCTACAACGAACTGGTGATTTAGTGGCTCAATTAAAGGATGCAGAACATGAAAAGGATGCCTTGCTAAAGCAAATTGAGCAATTAAAAGCCAGTGGTTCCGGATCTAGTGCAGATGAAATATTACTTCGTAAAGCTGCATTGACTAATGTCAAAGGTCCTGGGGTAACCGTTTTGATAGAAGATAGCGCTAAACCAATTCAAGGGGGAGAAAATCCTAACTTATATGTAATTCACGATGAAGATATTCTACGTATCGTCAATGAATTACGGGCTGGTGGTGCTGAAGCGTTGGCGATAAATGATCAACGTTTGATTGGTACATCTGAAATCCGTTGTTCAGGGCCTACAATTACTGTAAATGGTAAGGTGTATGGGGCGCCATTTACAGTTAAGGCTATAGGTGATCCTAAAACATTGAATTCAGCTCTTACTATGCGTGGAGGTATTGTAGATTCTCTAAAACATTGGGGGATTAAGGTGACCATAAAAGAAGAACCATCCATTGCTATTCCGGCATTTACAGGTTCTTATAGAGAAGAGCATTTACAATCTAATGAGTTAGGAGGTAAAGAATGAATATTTATATCTTTGCTATCATTGGACTCATAGTAGGTGTTGTTGTAGGATGGTTTACACCATTACATATTCCAGCAAGCTATGCTAATTATACTTCTGTGGCTGTACTAGCTGCATTAGATGCGGTATTCGGTGGCAGTCGTGCCGCATTAGAGCGGGTATTTGATTTAAGTAATTTTATCATTGGATTTTTCTCCAATGTAATACTGGCTGTCGTTTTAGTATATATTGGCGATTTAATTGGGATTAATTTATATTATGTAGCTCTGATTGGATTTGGTTTACGGGTATTTATTAATTTAGCTGCCATTCGTAAGAATATTATGACTAAACGTTTCTAATTATCAAGATTCGATTATAGTTGTAGTGGAAAGTTTTTAAATTTTAGTGTAAAATAAATGTAATTGTTATAATTAACTCAGTATATAAATAGACGCATTCGCATTTATATTGACAAAAATAGATAACGATAAGAGGAGGAAGTTCAATGTCTGATTTTGCAAATATTAAAGTTATCGGTGTCGGTGGTGGCGGTAATAACGCTGTTAACCGCATGGTTGAAAGTGAACTAAAAGGGGTTCAATTCTTATCCGTTAACACTGAAAGCCAAGTACTTGAATTGTCCAAGGCTGATGTAACTATTCAAATCGGTGAAAAAGTTACTAAAGGTCTTGGTGCTGGTGCTAACCCACAAATCGGTGAAGCAGCTGCTCAAGAAAGTCGCGAAGATATCATCAAAGCTCTTGAAGGTGCTGATATGGTATTCGTAACTGCTGGTATGGGTGGTGGTACTGGTACTGGTGCTGCTCCTGTAGTTGCTGAATGCGCTAAAGAAGTAGGCGCATTGACTGTAGGCGTTGTAACAAAACCTTTTGCATTTGAAGGTAAACGTCGTCGTGCTGCAGCAGAAAAAGGCATTGAATTCTTGACTCAAAAAGTTGATACAATTATCGTTATTCCTAATGACAAATTGTTACAAGTTGTAGATAAAAAATGTTCCTTGTCTGATGCATTTGGTAAAGCTGATGATGTTCTTCGCCAAGGTATCAAAGGCATTTCCGATTTGATCCAAATCCCTGGTTTAATCAACCTTGACTTTGCAGACGTTAAAACCATCATGACTGAACAAGGCGAAGCTTTGATGGGTATTGGTATAGCTACTGGTGAAAATCGCGCTGCAGACGCTGCTAAGATGGCTATCAACAGCCCATTGTTGGAAACTTCCATCGATGGTGCTAAAGGCATCTTACTTAACATTTCCGGTAGTGCAAACTTGAGCTTGTTCGAAATTAACGAAGCAGCTGAAATTATTTCTGATGCAGCAGATCCTGATGCAAATATTATCTTCGGTTCTGTTATTGATGAAAGCTTGGGCGATAGTGTTCAAGTTACAGTTGTTGCAACTGGTTTTAACTCCAGTACTAAGAATGTTCCAGAATTCGGTAAAACAACAACTGCTGCACGTCCAGCAACAAACACATCTGCTCCTACAAGTGGTATCCCTGATATCCCTGTATTCATGAAACGCTAATATTTAATATATATACTTATACAATATTAGAATAAAAGTAACTTATTAAGACACATATCTATGTGTGTATAGGAGGTACAAATGAAAAAATTAGTATTATTATCTTTAGCTGCAACAGTGATTACTGGTAGTGCATTCGCTGCATCCGTGCCTGTAACTAAAATCAGTGATAATTCCACAAAAATTCAAGCTGACTATGCGTTCAATCAACGCGTATCTAATAGCGGTGGCACTAACAATGATGGCTTTGGCGTATCTTTAGAACATGATTTAAGCAATAAATCTGCTCTTCAATACTCTTACAACAAAGTAAATGCAAAAAATGGCGATATTAAAGATCACCAATTGGCATATGTTTACAAAGTACATCCTAATGTAAACCTTTATGGTGCTGGTACTGCTATCCGCACTCATGATACAGATTTAGGCGTTCAAGCTGGTGTTATTGGTCATGTGCCTTTGACTGACAAAGTTAATGGCTTTGCTAAAGCTGGTTGGGGCAACGATATTAAACAATCCTATCAAGTAGGTGCTCAATA
>NZ_CAUSQT010000096.1:0-2909 GCF_963534045.1 uncultured Veillonella sp.
TGTAATATATAGACCTTTTTTCATTACATATTTTATTAATAAGAAACTTTAAATCATAAGAAACTCCTCAGATAAAGGTTGTATCTTTTGATTAGTAAGCGAAACTTTATCTTTTATCTTAACAGATTCTGCTATATTACGTATTTCATCATGACTAAGTTTGCTTTCTTTTAAATTATAAGCAATCCAATTTGTAAGCATTCTATTGTTATCATCATATGTAAATACAACAATTAAAGACTCCCCATCTGGATTATATACATCAATTAAAGCTGACGGAATACCATCATTCCAAACAATAGCATATTGCGGATCTTTAATACCTAAATTTATACCAATAATAGTTATAAATTCTAACATTTTAGTATACTGAGCAGCCATGCTTTCATCACCACGTATAGTACTACTAACATCTACACTCTGTTCATACCCAGCTGTTTTATATACATGATTTGCATCATTATTTATATCATATCCAATCTTCTGTTCTAATCCTTTTGGGGTCTTATAAACAAATCCGTATAACTCTTTGCTTTCAGAATATGAATCTGTATCAGGTAAAAGCTGAATAGATGGCACTATATAATTAGCAATCATATTTTCTACATGATGATCAATCAATGCACCTTCAGAACCGCCCCCATTATAAGTAAATGCCATCCGATAGGATTTTGACTTATTCTTAGGTTTTTTAAACTGAATACCTGTCGTATATATTTCGTTATTGTCTTTAGATTGCTGCTTTTCCTTAAACCACAAAGCAGATCCTATAGATGGATTAGAGAATTTTTTAATGTCACGATGTAAATCACGATTTTTCTTATTCAATTGATTTAAATGCTGTGTTGTATCTGCCATAATAGAAAAATCAATTTTCTGATTATTGATTTCTAAAGTCTGTCCATCCTGTTTCTGAGTATACATACCATGCTGGCTTGAAAATGGCATTACTAATCGCATACTATCCGTATCAGAATGTAGACGAATAATTGTACTATGTGCTTGCACGGCACGTAAACTATTCTTACTATATTGAACTTGTTTACTAATTTCATAATCTCGATAATGGTAAGATTTTAATTTCTTAGCTACATATTCTTCTTTATCTGATAACGCCTTTTCTAAACTTTCATTCGTATAATTATAATTCTTATACGCCTCTACAGGAACAGTCCTATCAGCACCAGGTATATTAATGTCTATAGCCTGAGCAGGCGTAATAATAGCTACGCTAATAGTCATAGCTAATACTATATGCTTTAACACAATGTACCCTCTCTCGAACATAATATATTCATATTATTTATAGCTAAACTGCGCATCCATAATCATTTCTCGCAGTTGCTCAATGCGAACACCGTTTGGCAATCTATCTCTATAGAACTGCAATTTATAATAGTATCTAGTTCCTTCATAATCAGTAACTAATACCATGTCCGTCCTATTCTTTAATGGCCAGCCATACATAAATTCAGCTAGTAAACTGCGCACACCATCATTATTAACCTCTATTACACTATCCTTAATGGGCAATACCATCTTAACAGTAGGTTCAGGAATCGTTCTCTCTTTAACAAGATTTTTAATCTCATTATCTAAGGACATACTATTACCATCAATAGATCTTGCCTTAACATGCATAAATACCCCATCAGAGGTTCTAAACACCCTACCATCAATATCTTTTGTTTCGCCTTTCGTTTCAATAGCATCCTTTAATACGCGGAATTGATATGGTCCGAAGAATTTTGTTTCTGTAAAAGTATCTAACGCAGCATCATTTCGACCATTATGCACATTCGTAACACGTATCATTGGTGTTGTATCAATTGCCTGTGAAAGCACTGGTGTCGCAAAACATAATCCTAAGCTGAACAAGATAATATAACGTTTTAACATATATTTCTCTCCATAACACACTAATATTAACTGTATTGTAACACAATTCAATAAATTTTATAAAAACAAAAAAGGTTCCTATTGGTCACCTAGGTGACTATTAGGAACCTCTAATCTATTTACTTTTACACTTGACATCGTTATATTGAACTTGAGGCCTCTAAATGGGTCCAGTCTTTGCTAATCTTCTAGAGATTGGCGGTGATCAATATGAGTACATACAAAGTGCTATCATTAATGATTTCCTTTGGCATACTTGTAGCGACCATTATCATGGCTGCAAAGTGATTGACCTCTAGGTAAAAGCTAGCTTTCTAATCGTGGCATGAAAAAAGGCCCGACAAAGAAGTCAGACCGTTTCTTCAATTTCAATTATTAGAAGCGAAGTCTGGCGTCGAAACCATTTATGCCTCACTTTGATATAAATTATATCATATCTAAGCACGGAAAGGAATCAAACAATTTCTTTCCGTGTTTTCATTTATAACCATTTATAGTATATACAAACAACATAAAATTCTTGCGTTTAATAAAAGTTTACTCCATATCATAATAATACATACATACTGCTACTTTAAAGGAAAATCCTGTTCAATATCCTCTCTATAATCATCTTTATACCGGATTTCATCAATCTCTGCTGGAGTCAACACATGCCCTTGTGCATCAACATATTCACGGAACTCATTAAAATATATTCCTTCTATATCTGAAGGTTCCAATTGTGGTTCATACGATTCAATATTTCCGTATGTACGATTAACTTCGTCTAATATGCGATTCTGTTTCTCTATATCCGCATCACTATCTGTTTGATTATTCGATGATCTAGATTTTGCAATAAGTGCAATGATGATGACGGCAATGACTAAATACAACATAGGTCTCTCCTACAACACGACTACTATATTATTAATTGTAACATATGGGTTATATAAATTAAAAAAGTCAAGCAAAAAAGGTTCCTATTGGTCACCTAGGTGACTATTAGGAACCTCTAATCTATTTAC
>NZ_CAUSQT010000097.1:0-2844 GCF_963534045.1 uncultured Veillonella sp.
TGCACAGTAGCACACATCGTGTGATAGCCGACCGTCTGGGCAAGCTTTTGTTCAGATGGTCTTTTTTTATTGCCATCTCATAGCAAATGCTTCTTTATCAATTTTTGATAATCTCACGTATATGAAAGGAGTTTTCTTATGAGAAATCGTTGGCTTATCGCACTTGCAGCTATTGGACTGCACATATCCATCGGTAGCGTATATGCATGGAGCGTGCTCACGCGCCCTATCATGGTAGATATGGGATTTACCTTATCACAAACAACCTGGACATTTTCACTAGCCATTCTAATGCTTGGTCTATCTGCAGGTTTTCTTGGATCCTTTGCAGAGAAGATTGGTCCTAAAAAAAGCGGTCTCCTCGCCATGTTATTTTGGGTAGCAGGTCTATTCGGTACAGCCTATGCACTTAGCATCCATAGCCTGACCTTACTATATCTATTCTACGGTATCATTGGCGGTATTGGACTAGGCATCGGCTACATAACACCAGTTTCTACGCTCGTAAAATACTTTCCAAATCGTCCTGGATTTGCTACCGGATTAGCTATAATGGGATTCGGATTTGCCGCCCTTATTGCAGGTCCTCTTATGCAGTACCTTGTGGCTCATGTGGGCTTAGTAAATAATTTCATTATCCTTGGTATCACCTATCTTATAGTTATGAGTGCTTCTTCCCTTTATTTGAAAGCACCTACTCCAAAAGAACCGACACGCTCTAATCAAGATAAATCTACCATGTACGTACATAATCACGGTATGCTAGCTAATGATGCTATGAAAACATGGCAATTCAGTGCTCTATGGTGGGTCTTCTTTGTTAATATTACCTGCGGTATTGGGCTCCTATCTCTAGCATCCCCAATGGCACAAGAAACCATTGGCATGACACCAGCAGCTGCGGCCTCTCTAGTCGGTATTATTGGCATTTTCAATGGTGGTGGTCGCATTCTATGGTCCACTATCTCTGATTTTCTTGGACGAGCACAAACTTATATATTATTCTTTATCATGGAAATCATTGCCTTCTATTTACTATCCCAAACCAATAGTGCATTAACATTCCAGATTTTAATACTCCTCATTATCACCTGTTACGGTGGAGGCTTCTCTTGTATGCCAGCATATCTTGCAGACCTTTATGGTATACGCCAACTCTCTACTATTCACGGCCGTATCCTAACAGCTTGGGGCTTAGCAGGCATCGCTGGTCCCATGATTGTATCGTACTTTCACGAAGCCGGATATGGCTATTCCATGGCTTTAGTGTGCTTTGCAGGTTTATTTGTATTAAATACAATAATTGCTATAGTCTTGAAAATGTATGGCAAGAAAAACCTTCACACCTTCACACCTGACACCTGCATTTAAACATGAAAAAAGGCCCGACAGTAGAGTCAGACCATTTCTTCAAATACTTTTTCGAGAAGCGAGAGCTGGCGGCGAAACCATTTATGCCTCACTTTGATATCAATTATATCATAAAAAATCTACTTCGCCCTTATATGTATCACCCAAGTTTGAAATCTTCGCATCAGAGGCGATTCCTGCTAGTGCTGGCAAACTCTTTCGATTCGCATCATATTTATAATAGATTGTATGTATATAAAGATTATGTGCATCTTGCGTGCTAAATCGCCACTCACTAATACCATCTTCATATTCAAATGTTACCAACACGCCAGGAACGCCATCATTCCATATATACGTATGGCTACCACTACGCATATTCTTTCTAGCTTTTAACTGTGCTTCAGAGATTGTGACAATGTCAACAAGATTAGCCCAGATTTCCCCCTTATGCTCAACAGGATATACTTCTATCATCTGCGAAATACCTGTAGGATCCTTATATATTTTAATATGCTCATTACCGGATGCTTCCTCAACCGCATCATTTAATACCCGATAATTATAGTTATTAAAGCTTTCAAAATGACTATCCTTATTTAACCTATCTAATGACGTAATATTAGGCACAATATAATTAGCGATAATATCCTCGATGCCTCGTTTACCAATACCTCGCTCGCCATCTTC
This sequence comes from uncultured Veillonella sp., assembly GCF_963534045.1. Taxonomy (GTDB): domain Bacteria; phylum Bacillota; class Negativicutes; order Veillonellales; family Veillonellaceae; genus Veillonella. The sequence goes on from NZ_CAUSQT010000097.1 coordinate 2,041, forward strand.
TCTAACCATCAAGGTAAGTACATATTGCGTATCAGGCTCATTATTTAAGGCAAAAGAAATATCATTCGCCACAAAGGTAGGATTGCCTTTAGTTTTCATGGTGCTCCAACGGCCATTAATAACCCTTTCCCCTTTGAAAGTACTACCATCAATACTGGATATATCAAACTGATTTTGATTCATATGTGACCATTTTTCCTGCAATGCAGAACGCACATAGCCTTGCTTTAATTCATTATAGGGTTTGCCCAAATACTGAGCACTTTGCTCATACGGATGATTATCCACAACTAAACTAGTATAAATAAAAGGATGGTTAAATGTATACACAAGTGCATTAGTATCTTTCACATCCGGAATAGGGGCAGATTGTGTGCCACCTTTGAAAGCTGGAAACGGCAGTGTATAGGAAAGCCCGCCCTTATCAGTATGCATATGGACTTCGGTTACAGCATTGTATTGGGCACGCCACATAGAATAGTTTAAATTTCTACGCTGCTCAGCATTCATCTCATCAACACGATATAGCAATCTAGTTGCATCACTAATATCCGCAGCACTAGTAGCATTATATATTTTTTCACTAAGAATACTATCCATCAAATCATTCTTATAAAAATCAGCACTAGAATGCTTAGATTTTGCATTATACCCAGGCAACTCATTAGCATTGCTACAACCACTCAAACACAACACAGCAATCAGACCACCGAATAACAAAGATTTTCTAAACATAAGATTTCCTCAATACACACTAACTATATTTTGTATATTGTAATGTACTTATATAGTAATAAAATGATA
>NZ_CAUSQT010000098.1:0-2709 GCF_963534045.1 uncultured Veillonella sp.
CATCCCCTACTGTTTTTCCGTCTAATTCATTAATGCCTACATCGATAACAACAGCACCAGTTTTCACCATGTCGGCTGTAATCATATGTGCTCGGCCCGCAGCAGCAATCACGATATCAGCTTGTTGTACATGGTTTGCTAAATCAGCTGTACGAGAATGGCAAATAGAAACCGTAGCATGACGTTCAAGCACCATCAACGCTACCGGTTTGCCAATCACTTGGCTACGACCAACAACGACCACATGTTTACCTTCTAAAGGAATACCATAATGATCCAAGATTGCTAGGCATGCCTTCGCAGTACAAGGTGCAAAACCACCTTTACCAGCTGTAACAAGACCGATGTTATAGGTAGTAAGACCATCGATGTCCTTCTTAGGATTCAATGCATCGATTAATTGCTCCGTATCAATTTGTTTTGGCATCGGCATGAGTGGCAATATGCCATGCACCGCATCATCATTATTCAAAGCCATCAATGCATCGTATACCTCTTGATGCGTAGCTGTACTTGGTAGTTGCTTACGCACGAAACCATATCCAAAATTTTTGGCCGTTTTCTCCATGAAATCCGCGTACATGTTAGCGCCATGATCATCACCAACGAGCAATACAGCCATTGTAATTGTACCGGACTCTAGACCGGTCATCTTCTCTTGTAAAATCTCTTTATGTGCATCAGCCACAGCTTTACCACGTAATTCTATCATGTATATCTCCATTCATTATCTCAAGGATAAACCTCATATAAATTCATGTAAAAAGGTGCCTATAGAGGCACCTTTAGTTTTCTCTTATTCTATTATATAACGTTTTGTCTATAGTTGCAGTTACCTATCCTGCGACTAATGACTAAATTGAACCACAATAGGTGTACCAGGAGATACTACGGTTCCCGGTAATTGTTCTTGTGAAATCGCCTTGCCAGTACCATCTGGTTTAAAGTATAAACCCGCAGTATGCAACCAATCACGTACCTCTCCAAATGTATAGCCTCTAAAGTCTGGCAATACTACATTGCCATCACCATTAGGTTTTACTGCTGGAAGTTTGGCCGCTGGTACAGCCGCTACAGTAGCGCCATCCTTAACGGAAGGTGACATTTGGTAATACCGCACTAATTGAGATACGATGTCCTTAAATACAGGGGCTGCAAGTTGACTACCATAAAGAGAACCCTTTTGTGGGTCATCAATAACGACAAGAACTACAAATTTTGGATCCTCTACAGGGCCAAAGCCAATAAAGGATACAATATATTGACCATCTAAATAGCCACCATGTTTTGTATCTAGTTTTTGCGCCGTACCAGTTTTACCAGCAAAGTGATAGCCTTCTACCATCGCTTTTGTACCGCCACCTTCAGATACTTCTTTTTCTAGAATATCTACGATGGTTTTAACAGTTTCCGCAGGAACTGGTTGGCCTACAACAGATGTTTCTGTCGTACTTGTCACATCCCCTTGAGAATTACTATAGGACTTGATAATATGCGGTTTCATCATAGCACCGCCATTAGCAAGGGCACCAAAAGCGCGAACCATTTGTAATGGTGTAACCGCAATACCTTGACCAATAGACATAGTCGCAACGTCTAGCTTACTCATATCCTCTGGATTATACAAAATACCTGCTCCTTCACCAGGCAATTCAATACCTGTTTCAGAACCAAAGCCATAATCACGTACATATTTCGAGAGAATATCTGCCCCTGTTAATGTACCAATTTCAGCCATACCAGTATTAAGAGAGTACTTCAAAATATCTAGCAAACGAACAGGACCATATCCCTCACCATCCCAGTTTCTAATGATATGTCCATTGGCAGCGAAGGCCCCTTTATCGTTATACACAGTGTCTAACTTCCATTTGCCTGCTGCAAGAGCTGCAGATGCAATGATAGGTTTGAATGTAGAACCTGGTTCATATAAATTGGTAACCGCAATATTTTTGAAAGCCTCTTCACCACTTTGGTTGTAGTTATTAGGATCGTAACTTGGACGATTGGCCATCGCTAATATTTCACCGTTCTTTGGATCCATAACGATAACGCTGGCATGCTTAGCTCCTGTATCAACCATCGCCTTATCAAGAGCGCGTTCTGCAATAAATTGAATTGTTGCATCGATGGTTAAGGTTACGCTTTTACCCTTATCTGGTAAAAATTTAGATAGTACGGAACCAAAGATGGCATTCCCTTTTCTATCTGTTGCAACTAGTTCCTTTTGGATACCGCCCTTCAATTCATCATCTAACACCATTTCAAGACCATCAAGGCCTTTATCATCGGTACCGACAAAGCCGAGCACTTGTGCGGCCAAATTACCATTAGGATAATATCGTTTAGACTCTTCTACAAAATTAAGACCTTCTAAATTTTTATCCTCAATCAATTGGGCTACCGCTTTCGACTTTTCTGGTTCCATCATACGGTCAATCCATACGAACGCAGTATCCTCTTGTAATGATTTCACAATGTCCTCTTTTGACATCGTCACATATGGCGCTATAAGTTCAGCAACTTCACTAGGCGATTGCTTAATCATCTTAGGATCCGCATATAGGGATTTTGTAACCACACTCATAGCCAGTGGTCTTCCATTGCGGTCATAAATCGTACCGCGCGGAGATTGTAATTTTCTATCCACTTGCACTTGGCTCAAGTTCTTCGCCTGCAAATCAGACTTATCTATTATTTGTAAAAAGA
>NZ_CAUSQT010000099.1:0-2678 GCF_963534045.1 uncultured Veillonella sp.
CCTGTTTTTTATTGACAGATTTGCGTTTTCCCTCTATAATTACCCTGTTATGGTATAAGTAAAACAAATATATAACGAGGAGGTGTTTTACTAATGAAACGTACATATCAACCAAATACTCTTTGGAGAAAACGTACCCATGGTTTCCGTGAACGCATGAAAACTATCGGTGGCCGTCTCGTATTGAAAAGAAGACGTGCTAAAGGCAGAAAACGCTTATCTGCATAATATAATGGCTCAGCAAGAGCTTTCAGAAAACTTGGCGCTCTTGCCAAGTTTTTCTATTCTATAGGACTCGGACGATACAATGGATTACCGCTTAGATAAAACGAGACGTATTATAAACAATAATGAATATCGCCTTGTGTATAAGCATGGTAAGTACGAGGTAGGACGCATGTGCGTGTTATATCGTATGCCTGTAGCGAAGCAAAAGACTCGTATCGGATTTGTAACGGGTAAAAAGGTGGGCTGTGCGGTTGAACGAAATCGGGCACGTCGCCTTATGAAAGAGGTGTATCGCCTCAATCAGCATCAAATTCGCGAAGGGTATCATATTGTTATCGTTGGACGTGGCCCTCTGAAGGACGCAACCTATGAACGAGCGGAAAAGGAAATACTGTACTTATTGCGTAAAAGCAAGCTCTTAGTATAATCCTATATAGGACCACAAGCATGGACAGCGCTATGCTTTGGTCCTATTCGCGTATTATGAGGTATATGGATTTGGTGGAACTGTCTTAGATACATACGCCAATCCAATCATGGTGAATTCTATGAAAGATACATGTATAACTTTATTAAATCTTATAAAACGAGGGGTTACCTTTGTTTTATGGCTCGTTATTCGCTTCTATCAGATTGCCATTTCCCCTCTCAAACCGGGATGTTGCCGATATTATCCCACTTGTTCCGCATATACTCTGCAGGCCATTGAAAAATATGGGCCTTTGAAAGGTAGCTGGCTTGGGCTAAAACGCATTTTGCGTTGCCATCCATTCCACAAGGGTGGGTATGATCCCGTTCCGTAGATTGGTTTTGGTGAAAGCTAACGCTAGTTAGGGCTTTCACAAGCAATAGTAAAAAGGCGTTAGCGAAAACTTTCACAAACAATATTCGCCTGAGCAAGCACAGTTTTGGAAATACCTGAGCATCTGTATGGATGAAATTTAGACCATACCATAACGATATATGGATGCGCGAAGGAGCCCAATTTCTACCTGCACTCGAAGGAGAAACAATGGAAATTTTTAACTATTTAGTTGAATTTATGCGCACACTTGTGACATATGCTTTCAACTTGACTGAAATGGTCGGATTCCCAAGCTATGGGGTGGCTATTATCATCATTACTGTCATTATTAAAGCGATTTTAGCGCCGTTGACAGTAAAACAAATTAAATCTATGAAAGCAATGCAAGAGTTACAACCTCGCATGAAAGAGCTTCAAGAAAAATACAAAAACGACCCTCAACGTTTGCAAGCTGAGATGGGCGCTATGTACAAAGAAATGGGCGTAAACCCATTGGCTGGCTGCTTGCCTTTATTGGTGCAAATGCCGTTCTTGATTGCTATTTTCTACGCATTGCAAGGATATCCTTACAATCCTGAATTCGAACATTTCTTATGGCTTCCTAGCCTTGGCGAAGCAGATCCATACTACATCTTGCCAGTATTGAGTGCTTTGTCCACATGGATCATGTCCCGACAAACTAGCATGGGTTCCAGTGGTGCCGCTGCACAACAACAAAAGATTATGCAAATCTTTATGCCATTGTTCATCGGTTACATTTCCTTGAACTTCCCATCTGGTCTTGTTATTTACTGGATTGTATCTAATGTGTTCCAATTGGTGCAACAACATTTCATTTACAAAGGCTTAGAAGCTAATAAATAGGAGGCACTATGGAATTTATCGATGTATCTGCTAAAACGATTGAAGATGCCATCGCTAAAGGGGTTGCAGAACTTTCTATAGATGGCCGTGAATTGGTAGAAACAAAGGTTATTGAACAACCTTCTAATGGTTTTTTAGGTATTGGCCGTAAACCAGCTGTGGTTCGTTTGTTCTATACAACGGTAGCAGCTGCGGCTACGGAAGAAGAAAAAGAAGTCATCGCTGAGACTTCTGATGCTGTATCGGATGCGCCTGTTGCGACTGATGAACGCAACGTGGCTGAATCTGTTGATGATTCTCCGGTATCTGTGAAAGCTAAACAAGAGCTTTCAAAAGAAACACAACAAATCATCGCTGAAAAAGGTAAGGAATTCCTTGAAAAGATGTTTGCTCAAATGGGCCTTATCGTGATGATTGAAAAGATGTTTACCGCTGATAAAATCACATTCCAAGTACATGGTGAAGACCTTGGTATCTTGATTGGTAAACATGGTCAAACCCTTGATGCTATCCAATATTTAACGAATTTGGTGGCTCACAAAGAGGTATCTGGCCATTGTCACATCGTGGTGGATGTGGAAAATTACCGCGCTCGTCGTGAAGAAACGTTGATCAATCTTGCAAAACGCCTTGCAGCTAAGGTAAAACGTAACCATCAAAAAGTTTCCTTAGAACCTATGAATGCATTTGAACGCAAAATCATTCATACGGCGTTGCATGATGATAAAAACATCGTCACAGAATCCGCTGGTGATGAACCATTCCGTCACATTGTGATTTC
>NZ_CAUSQT010000100.1:0-2675 GCF_963534045.1 uncultured Veillonella sp.
TTGATTATAGCAGTGATTTCTTCAGGCTTCATTTTCATATATACCCATTCACCCCAATCTAATAGAGTCAGTTCGTACTAACGTTTTTTTCAATTCGTCTAAGCGACGTGCAATCGATCCATCAATGCGTTTATCACCGATTTGAATGATAATACCACCCATGATTCTAGGGTCTTGACGCACCGATACAATGACATCCTTGCCGGTCATCGCTTGTAATTTAGCTTGTACATCATCACGCAATGTATCAGTTAATGGTTCTGCTACAGTTACAATTGCTTCTAAAATACCTCGTGCTTCGCGAGATTTTGTTATGAAAGCTCTAATTGTATCTTGCAAATAACGATATCTGCCACGTTTAACCATGACATACATGAAATGAAGTACTGTCTTTTCTACAGCAGTGCCAAAGACCTTTCCAAGTAGAGAAATCTTTGCATCTGCTTCCACAATAGGATTATTAATAAACCCTACCAATTCTGGTTGTTCATTAAGAACAGAGGCCACATATAAAAGATTTTCTTCTGTAGTTACTAAATTACCTTGTTCTTGAGCTAGCTCTAACATAGCTGAACTGTATTTATCTGCTACAATTTCTGTGCTCATAATATCACAACCCTATCGTTTTACTATCAAGTTTCGCAATAGCGTCTTCAATTAATTTTGTATTAGTTTCGCTGTCCATATCTTTTGCCACAACCTTAGTCGCCATTGCAACAGATAAGGAAATAACTTCGTTACGCAAATTATTCATAGCACGATCACGTTCGTTTACGATATCTTGACGAGCTCGTTCTTTTTCACGTTCAATTTGTTCACGAGCCGCTGCCAATTGTTCACGCGTAGTCGCTTCTGCTTGTTGCACTGCCTTTTCAACGATTTGTTGAGCCTCTTGACGTGCATTCGCTATTTGCGCAGCATAATCAGCTTTGAATTGTTCCGCTTCATTACGAGCAGCTTGAGCATCTGCTAAGTCCTTAGCAATGCGTTCTTTACGCTCTTGCATCATAGAAACCAATGGTTTATATGCAAAACGGGCCAAAATCCAAACTAATATAAAAAAGTTTAGCATTTGAGCAAGAATTGTCCCTAGCGTTAAATCTACCAAGGTCGTTCCTCCTCGCTATTATCTGAACAATAAAATGAAAGCAACTACTACGCCGATGATAGGCATAGCTTCGATTAAGCCGATAGCTACGAACATTGTGGACATTAATTGACCGCGCAATTCAGGTTGACGTGTAATACCTTCAATAACTTTACTAGCTACCATGCCGTCACCAATACCTGCCGCGATAGCACCACAACCTACTGCGATTGCCGCAGCTAATGCGAATAAACCTTGAACTTCCATAATAAATCCTCCATTAAAATTAGTGTTCTTCACTTAATGCCATACCTAAATAGTTGGCTGTTAGAACTGTAAAAATAAAAGCTTGAATAATACCAATAAATAAACTAAAAGCAATCCAAACCCATGGTACAGGTACGAACCAAGGCAAATTATAAAGGATTTCCAATAAAATTTCGCCAGCTACAATATTACCAAATAGACGGAAAGCTAATGTGATAGGTTTTGCTATTTCTTCAAATATGTTTAGAACTAGCATAGCCTTATAAGGCTGTAAGAAATGATTAAAATAAGATAAGCCTTTAACTCTAATCCCCATTCCCCAAACTATAAAGCTACTGCACAATGCGAGTGCCGCTGTCGTATTAATATCCGCCGTAGGCGAAGTAACAGCATGTAGCGTTGGCAATAAACCAAGCTCATTACCAACAAAGATAAATAAGAAGAATGTGAATAACAATGAACTCACCATCGGCCAGTGTTTCCCAAGCGTTGGCGATAATTGACCTTCTAATGCTTCCAATATAGTCTCCACTACATTTTGAACACCCGAAGGCACTAATGCTCGATTTCGCGTAGCAAGCACGGAAATGATGATGACGATCGCCATCGTAATCCACGTAGCAATTAAGGTATCGATGTTAAACGATAAACCTAGCCACTGTACTACTTGATGGTGACCCGCATGCAGTTCCACAGACTCAACCCCTTTCTCACGTAGCAATATAAATTTTATATATATCCATATAATATATATCTATGTATTATCATACCTCTTTATAGGTATATAATCAACACTTCCAGAGTAAACAATTCGTGATTTACATATTAAAAATGCATTTTATGCATTTAAAATTCATAATAGGAATGTAATTAATCCTTATTTCATGCGATTTAGTCCTATCGCCCAATGCAATAAATTTTATTACTTACTTAATCGCCAAAACACGATATACAATACAGGTTGTATAAGTACAACTGAAATCAATAAGCTTTCAGCTCGTACACCAGGTATTTGCAATCCTATAACTACGAAGGCGCCAATCAGAGCCAATCGCCACATCATTTGACGTCGCGCTTTAGCTACAGCCTGGTGTGGATTGCCATATGCTAGCCCTTTATTATGTAGACCTAACAGTACTAAATAAACCATCATAGTCAACATGCCCCATAACCAACCGAGCACATACTGATTCCAGCCCACAATATATTGGATGAGTAGGCCTAAAAAGGTAACAAAAAAACAGGCCCATAGCACATGACGTATGAATTTAATATATTGATTCATAAATACCTCACTATTTAACCTGTTTATATAACATAT
>NZ_CAUSQT010000101.1:0-2608 GCF_963534045.1 uncultured Veillonella sp.
TATTCCCTTACATCTTCATTACTATCGCATGTGGTGCGTTATCTGGTTTCCATACGGTTATCGCAACAGGTACAACACCTAAAATGCTTACTAATGAAAAAGAAATCTTACCTATCGGTTATGGTGCGATGTTAACAGAAGGCTTCATCGCTATGATGGCGTTGATCGCAGCCACTGCATTGCATCCAGATGATTACTTTGCTATTAACTCCACAGTTGAATCCTTTAAGGCATTAGGACTTCAAGTTCATGAATTGCCAGCATTGTCCGCAATGGTTGGGGAAGATTTGATGCACCGTCCTGGTGGTGCCGTATCCCTTGCAGTAGGTATGGCTCATATCTTCTCTAAATTGCCTAACATGTCTCACTTGATGGGTTACTGGTATCACTTCTGTATCATGTTCGAAGCATTGTTCATCATGACTTTGATCGATGCTGGTACTCGTGTAGGTCGTTACTTACTTCAAGAATTATTAGGTCATTTCCATCCTAAATTCAACGACCAACATTGGACTCCTGGCGTTTATGGTTGTGCAGCTTTAATTTGTATTTTGTGGGGCTACCTAGTTCTACAAGGTAACATCGGTATTATCTGGCCTCTATTCGGCGTATCTAACCAATTATTAGGTACTATGACATTGGCTGTAGGTACTACTGTTATCATGCGACTTGGTCACAAACGTTATGCATGGGTAACAGGTATTCCTTGTATCCTCATGGCTATCGTTGCTATCGCTGCCGACTTTGAAAACGTATTTAACAGCTATATCCCAGCTGGTAAATGGATCCTAGTAGCGTTCAGTGCTGCTATGTTCCTCATGATCCTCATCGTATTAGTAGAGGCTATACGTAGCTGGATTCGCTTATCTAGCATGCCTCAAGACTACCGTACACAAGCTGAAATTGAAGCTGAAAGCCTTGTAAAATACGGTAAAGAAGTAAAAGCATAATATTATTATTGCAATATATAAAGTGCACTCACCTTTGTGAGTGCACTTTTAATTTATAGTGTTATAGAGTTTTATGTATTTTATCGTAAGCGGCATTGTAGAAATTCTATAGAATTCATTGACATATATAATAATCTAATATAGGATGTTAGTAGTGATGTATATTACTACAACAAAATAGTTAGGTAACGGCGCCTAGTTTTCAGATTATTCTGAGGCTAGGTGCTTTTGTTATGAAAGGAGTTTATTATGATGGAAATCGACACAGGTAATACAGCATGGATACTCGTGGCGACGGCCATGGTGTTTTTTATGACACCAGGGCTTGCGCTATTTTATGGAGGCATGTCTCGTAGTAAAAACGTGCTTAGCACTATCATGCAGAGCTTCTTTCTGATTGGTGTGATTTCCGTAGAATTTATGCTCATAGGCTATACATTGATCTTTGGTGACGATGTACATGGTATTATTGGTAGCCTCAATAAAATTGGTCTTATGGGCACAGAGAATAGCATCATGGAAGGTGCGAATATCCCAGAAATGGCATTTATTGCATTTCAATGCATGTTTGCTATTATCACACCAGCTATCATGAGCGGTTCTATTACGGGACGTATGCGTTTTGCACCCTTTGTAGTATTCGCTGTGATTTGGTCCGTACTCATTTATAATCCTATGGCCCATTGGGTATGGGGTGGTGGATTCCTCGCCAATCTAGGGGCACTCGACTTTGCAGGCGGTCTTGTTATCCATGTATTGTCTGGCGTATCAGGTCTCGTGCTTTGTTTACTCTTAGGTCGTCGCCGCGGTTATGGGCGTATGCCAATGTTGCCGCATCACTTACCAATGACCGTCCTCGGCGGTGCCATGTTATGGTTCGGTTGGTTCGGCTTTAATGCTGGTTCTGCTCTAGGGGCAGGTCCCTTGGCTGCAAATGCAGTGTTGACGACGCAAATGTCTGCTGCTATCGGCATCGTTGGTTGGGTGTTGGTAGAACGATATCACCGTGGTAAACCGACCGTGTTAGGTGCTGTATCTGGTGGTGTATCTGGCCTTGTTGCTATTACGCCAGCAGCTGGTTTTGTAACACCTGTAGCAGCGATTCCAATCGGTTTTATCGGCGCCATCTGTTGCTATGTGGCGGTCGCAATTTTAAAGAGCAAGTTTGGCTATGATGATTCACTCGATGCCTTTGGTATTCATGGTGTAGGTGGTATGTGGGGTGCTATTGCTACCGGTTTGTTTGCTACAGTCAGTGTAAATCCTGATGGTGCAGATGGCCTATTTTATGGTGGTAACTTGCTCATTCCTCAACTGATTTCTCTCGTTGTAGCCATTGCTCTTGCTATTATAGGCACAATTATTATCTTCAAGGTAGTTAGTCTATTTATGGATATGCGCGTTAGCATTAGTGCCGAATCTTTGGGTATCGACATTAGTGAACATGGCGAAGGTGCGTATAATCAATCTGAATTTAAGAGCAGTGGACGTTTTATTACCTCTGACCAACATTCCTTGGTATAAATTATTTTTTGTGAAAGCTAGCTTTCACAGATGGTACAATAGATGTAATGAAAACGCAGATGAGGTGATACTATGAAACGGATGAAGAAAGTAGATATCATTGCTCGGGCAGAGCAATTAGAAGATTTAAAAGA
>NZ_CAUSQT010000102.1:0-2568 GCF_963534045.1 uncultured Veillonella sp.
GTTACCGATGTAAACCCCATTGAATCAGACGAGATGGAACCGCATTGGTTTACATTGGCCGATGTCCCTTATGAGCATATGTGGGAAGGGGACCGTACGTGGCTTCCTATGCTATTAGAGGGCAAGTTATTGAAAGGTCCTATTCGTTTTGGCCCAGATAACAGTCATGTAGAGAACATGCGTTTAACAGAGGTCGACACAGTCATGGAAAGTGAACTGTTGGCCCGTATCGATATATATATTAATGAATAGAGTGTAGTGAAAGTATAGGATGTGCTTTCACATATACCTATATTGAGGAACTATGAAAGAGATGAATAACCCCAAGTGGGTGCCACAGTTGTTGGCGTGGTATGATGTGAATAAACGGGATTTGCCGTGGCGTGACTGCGGTGACCCTTATAAGGTATGGGTATCTGAGGTGATGAGCCAACAGACCCGCATTGAGGCGATGAAGCCTTATTATGACAATTGGATGCGTTTGTTTCCAACGCTAGAGGATTTGGCAAAGGCCACCGAAGATGAAGTGGTCCATGCTTGGCAAGGCCTTGGCTATTATAGCCGTGCTCGGAATCTACGCCTAGGCGTGCAAGATGTGGTGAATAATTACGGTGGCGTGGTGCCTCATAATCGCAAGGATATGGAATCCTTGAAGGGCGTCGGTTCCTATACGGCCGGCGCTGTGTTATCCATGGCATATGGCGAGCCAGAGGTGGCCGTTGATGGTAATGTGTTGCGTATCTATGCCCGTTTGTACGGTATATTTGATGATATTTTGGGTACAAAGGGCAAGAAGGCCATAACTGCTATTGTAGAGGATACGTTGCCTCATGATAGACCAGGCGATTTTAACCAAGCCTTGATGGATTTTGGTTCAGCCGTATGTATCCCTAAGACGCCACGTTGTGGTGAGTGTCCCATTGTTAATACGTGTCATGCGTACCAATATAATGTAACCGATCAATTGCCTGTGCGTATCAAGAAAACAAAGGTTGTAGATGTGCCTGTTTTTGTAGGCATCCTTAGTTATGGCGACTATTATTTACTACATAAACGCCCTAATCGAGGTCTGTTGCGCTCTATGTGGGAATTTCCATCTGTAGAAAATGCGGATTCCTATGATGCGGCAGAATCTGGTTTAACTGAGCTCGTAGGGGCATTGGGCTTTGGTCTATCCTTACAACCAGTTATTGTGAAAGAATTAACTCATGTATTTTCTCATCGCAAATGGTTTATGAAGGTCTTTCGAGGCGATTTGCAGTATACTGGAGACCATACATCAATCGAAACGATACAAAAGCAATTACCGAAGGATTGGATGCTTATCAAACGGGATGAATTCGCCGATTATGCTTGGGCGGGACCTCATGGTAAATTGACAGAATTATGTCCTATTGTAGAATAAATTTATGAGACGAACACTGATTTTATCTCAATGTATTAGCCATTACTTGATATACAGTTAGGAGCGTATATGCAATTAATTATAAATATTGTGTTTCTCGTGGTGCTAGCCATAGCTTTTCTAGGCTTTTGGGGATTGTACCTCTATTTATGGAAACCGAAAAAACTATGGCCTGCATGGCTAGCCTATATTTTGGTAGTCGCTGGTTGGTTCTGTGCGGTGCGATACTATTTCTTATACCAAGTTGACCTATACGGCACGCCTTGGTACGAATGGCTTAACTTGTTTAGAACGGAAAGCTATGGCGTAGTATTTGCCATATTCTTGTGCATACCTGTTTTTATCGTATTGGCCTTGATCTATGCGCTGGTGAACCGTATTTCCCATAAGGTCCCCGTAGAAGAACGGACAGGGCGCCGTGCTTTCTTTAGAACCGTAGGTACCCTTGTACCTTTGGCTGCCATGGGTGGTGCTGGTTATGCTGCCTATGAGGGGCAACGAGAAATCGTTGTAACCCATGAAAGCTTTGGTTATACCAATCTACCGTCAGGGCTTGCAGATTATAAGATTGTACAACTCAGTGATATCCATATTGGGCCAAGCATCGACCTAGATGACTTTGACGAAATCTTGCGATTAGCACTATTAGAACACCCAAACCGCGTTGTCATCACCGGTGACCTTATCGACAAGATACAATGGCTACCTGAAGTCTGTGATCGCTTAAAGGTATTTGCAAAACAAATTCCAGATGGTGTAGATTATATCCTTGGCAATCATGAATTCCATCATGATGTCAATAAAATCGTTGATGATATTAAAACAAAAACACCATTAAACGTATTGATTAATGACAACATCCAAATCATGGGTGGTAAACAACCGGTCTATATTGCTGGCGTATCCTATGACAATGAACGTCGCAAAGAAAACCGTGAAGCCATGATTGATAAGGCCTTGTCCGGTATCCCTAATAATGCCTTTGTTATTCTGTTGGCCCACCATCCAGAATTCTTTGATGAAGCCATTGAACGCAATGTGCCATTAACCTTGTCCGGCCATACTCACGGTGGACAAATTATTCTCTTTGGCATGCCTTGGGTACCGATTGGTACACCATATGTAAAAGGTCGCTATACAGAGAAAAATAGCGTATGTTACGT
>NZ_CAUSQT010000103.1:0-2537 GCF_963534045.1 uncultured Veillonella sp.
AGTGTTTTTGTAAAATTTATTTCGAAAATTTTCTAAATGATAAATATTATCAATGTAGTAAATAAGCGGTTTTTAAAAGCTTGTTAAGTAATGGATTTATAAAAAGTAAATTGCGTGATAATGAGAATGAGAATTACATGGAAAATCATTATTGTTTGTAGAACTGTTTATTTTTGGTAACAATTCTGATTAAGCCGATAGATCTTATTAGTCAAAGTGTACTTTTACCTATATTGGAGAACATATTTTAAGTATAATAAGATATATATAATAGAAATAGTATAAGGAGGCGCTATGGCGTTTATTAGATATTATGTGGGCGATATAGTACAAATGAAAAAATCGCATCCCTGTGGCAGTGATGAGTGGGAGGTCAAGCGCATAGGTACAGATTTTCTTATCGTTTGTAAAGGTTGTGGTCATCAGTTGTTGATGCCTCGCCCTAAATTTGAAAAGGCCGCGAAGAAAATAGTATCGCGCTTGCCTGAAAATGAATGAGGTAGGACTATGGTGCGACTCACTGATTATGTTACGAGTGGAGGCTGTGCGTGTAAGATTGGTCCTCATATATTAGAACGTGTTTTAAAGGCCGTTGCACCTGTTACAAATGAACATGTTCTAGCTGATATGACTGGTGCTGATGATGCAGGGGTATATCAAATTTCTGATCAACTTGCCCTTGTACAAACATTGGATTTTTTCACGCCTGTTGTCAATGACCCTACGTTATTCGGTAAAATTGCAGCGGCTAATGCATTGAGCGATGTATATGCGATGGGGGGGACACCTCTAACGGCGATGAACATCGTTGGATTTCCTGTTCCCTTAGTAGAACAAGGGGTATTGACGGATGTACTCAATGGGGCTGCGTCCATTGTTTCTGAATCTGGTGCAGCCATTGTAGGTGGTCACAGCATCGAAAATAAGGAACCTATTTTTGGCATGTCGATTACCGGTCAAGTTAATCCTAACGAGATTTGGAAGAATAAAGGCGCTCGAGTAGGGGATGTATTGGTGTTAACGAAACGCATCGGCACAGGTATTATGAATAATGCGTTGAAAGCTGATTTATTTCCTACTGGTACGGCGCAGGCGGTTGCTAGCATGAGTGCGTTGAATCGCGTGGCTGCTGAGGTGGCCCATAACTTTACAATTCATGCGTGTACTGATGTGACGGGCTTTAGCCTTATGGGTCATTCTGTAGAAATGGCGAGTGCCTCTAATGTGACGATTCATATCAAGATTTATGATATTCCGCTCTTTGATGACGTCATTGACGCGGCTCGAATGGGCCTTGTACCAGCGGCATCCTATGGCAATCGTAAGGCTATTACAGATGTACAAGTAGATAAAATATTAGATTCTGTGTGGACGGATATTCTCTTTGATCCACAAACATCAGGCGGTCTTTTATTCTCTGTGTCTGCTGCAGAAGGACCGGATTTGGTAAAAGCTTTACATGATGTGGGCGTTGAAGGTGCCACTATAGTTGGTGTAGTTGAAAGCTTTAGTGGCTTAGCGGTACGTGTCACTAAATAAGATATATTACAATTTTGATTTTAATAGTATATAGAGTAGTTGGGCGTTGATGCTTTCACAAAATATATAATAGTATTGAGGTAAATGATGAGTAATACGAATGAATTAACTGTAGATGTGCGTGGCAGTTTGTGTCCAAAACCTGTGATTGAAACGAAGAAGGTAAGCGATGCAAATCCAGACGCGATTATTACTACCATTGTAGATAACGAGGTGAGTCGCGATAATGTAGAGAAATTTGGGAAGTCTCGTGGCTATGATGTGGCAATTGGACAAGATGGTATAGATTTTTTTATTAAACTTACGCCGAATGTAGAACCTGCACCGGAAATTGGTTGCAAACCTATGAATTATAGTGACCGCATCATTTTGATGACGAAAGATTATCTTGGTGAAGGTAGTGAAGAGCTTGGCCGTAATTTGATGAAAACCTTTTGGGTGTGCATGGTTGAAGCCGATGTGAAACCATCTACAATTTATTTCATCAATAGTAGCGTTAAAATGGTAACCAACGATTCTGTTCATTTAGACAATATTAAAAAGTTAGCTGATCTTGGTGTTGAAATTGCTGCATGTGGCATTTGTCTTGACTATTATGGTCTAAAAGATCAAGTGGGGGTAGGCTCTATTACAAACATGTATGCGATTACAGATGCTATCGTTGGGGAAAACCTTGTTAAACTATAATACTCGTATCTATGTTGTAAATGATTAAGCAATATTATTGGAGGTGAGGCGTTGAACAATAAAAAGTTGCTTGTCGTTTTTACATCCTATTATTTTGGGGATAAGGCGGACAGAATATTAACGGAACTTTCAGTGCCTCACCAATTGATGGCTACACCGCCAGAATTGAATGATATGTGTGGGTTGTCCATTCAAATAGACTTGAATACTGTAGAACAAGTTCAGACTATCCTAAAAGAACAAAAGATTAGTACGTCAGGCTTATTTTGGTATGAAAAAGGGAAACCAGTTTTAGCTTATAAAGATTAAAT